>JAXHKT010000045.1:0-102567 GCA_034522975.1 Bryobacterales bacterium | reverse complement strand
GTGGTCAACGCGCTTCCTCCGGTCCCGGTTCCGCGCGGGCTTGCCGGGTTCATCCAATCTCTCCAGTTTATACTCGCTGGCTGTCGTTCAGGCCTCGAGAAGGCCCACGAGTTTGGGGGCGGCTGGCTGGGCGCAAATCGCTGCCTACTAGTGAACTCCGCGCTCGCACATTTGGCCATGGTGCCTGTGTGCCCGCCCATCGCCTCATAGGTGTTGAAGAACCCCATATCGCGGGCCACTTCTGTGTGTATCGGAGTGACGCACTCTCCCGGAATCTCGTTGCGTGTCTACCGGGTCCATGGGACTCATGGATGGCGCTGTCGGAACCGAAGCGCGCGCGTTCGATCCACAGGCCGAGCTCCACTTCTTGGTAACGCAGGACGCATAGACGCTCTCATTGGCCGAGGAGTCATGATCACCTAATTGCGGTTCAGCGGCACGGAGCCGCCTGGCCAATGGGCCGCCTCCAGGTATCGCGAGAGCGTGGCGGTGTCGCGTGTTCACAGCCCGAGGCTGAATACACGCTTTCCTCGGATCGAGACGACACGTAAGGGCACTTCGCGGGTGCCGGGGGGATGGGGGGGTATTCTCCGGCCGTGCGGTCCCGCGGCCGGGTTTGCGCCACTCGGCATCACCCCACGGACTCCAAAATGGCCGCCATCGGGCTTCTGAAGGACACGCCAGACCGCCGGGGGTTCTGGGAGGTGACGTCCCAACAGCGACGGCGGACACTGCCTACCTGATTTGGATTCTCCCTTTTGCTCCCATTGTCGGTCACGCAGATCAGCCGGAGCAGACGCACGGCCGCGGGCGCACCAGCCCCAGGGGGGGCGCACGCGCAGCCCCATGGCCGCGTTGCGAAAATGCTTCCTGCACTCATCACGCACTGTTGCACTCGTTGCTGTCGCAGGGAATCTCCATAGTGCAGAATGTAATTTGCGCTGGCTCTTGGCTTCGGCGCGCCGGAGGCGCAAGAGGCCTCGAGGCTGCCTGTTGGGCCATGCACCTCCGCGCAAATGCGAGGCCAGGAGCGGGCCAATGGCGGCTCCCGGCCCTCCAGCAGGTCAAAGACACGGGTGGACTCCCGAGAGACGCGAGGCCTGGCCCCTGAGCCCATCAAGGGAAGATCGAGTGAGCAGCGAGGCGGCGAAGAACAGCGGCGGCTGCGCCCTGAACGCGGGGCAAATGAGGTTGGGCAAATTCACGTTACGCGGGCGGCGGGCCACGGATTCAAATTCCGGGGGAGGTGGGGAGCCGGTGGGCAGGATGTATTGGATGATAAGACGAGCGCGGCGGCTCGTGACCGGCGGGGGAGACTTTCCCATTGTGTCTGCCCATACCACTGCTTCCCAATGGCGGGAACTGCAACCAGGAGAAGTCACCCAAAGGCCCATCCACAAACTGCTGTTAGGGGTGCCCAGTGGGTGAGAACAGCCAAGGCTATTGAGGGATTCGGCACGAAAAGAAGACTCATGCGAAGGTAAGGACGAACGTGAATGTGTGCAATCGTCGGCCTCGCAGGCGCGGGCGGAGCGAGGGCCAGCCCATGCAGCAGACCCAGATCGCAAAATTCCAAGTTTGGGGGTGTGCCCGCCCAGCGTCATGCCACCACGGAATTCACACACGCTAAGCCCCTTCCATCGGGGACAGGGCCGGAGGAGGACAGGGAATCCTGACCAGTTGGAGAGGCTGATGTGCCAGCGCCTCCAGGAAGTCGGTGATATCGATGGCGGCGTAGGGCTTCCGGAAGTTGGGGGAGTCCGGACGCCCCAACAGCAGGTGGAGCTCATGTCGGCCCAGGAGGTCGTAGGACAGTGGAAGGATCGAACTCACGAGGGCCACTTCGATTTGGCGCGCCATGAGAGTGGAGCTCCAGATGCCATTGATGAGGTCTCGCCAGCAGCGCATCAATATTTGGTAACTTACGAGGAAGAGCGCCTTGCGTCCTCGGCCGTTCCGCGACGGCAAAGGTCCTGCCGGGAGATGGCCACGAGCGACCACTGCTGGGCCAGGGGGCCCGGGGCGGATGGCGGGAAGAGCCAGGACGGCGGCGAGGTGGGAGTGGCGGCGTCCGCTCGCACACATCGAGGCGTGCAGGCAAAGCGAGAACTCCAAAGCCCCGGAGGGGCTCACGCTTCAGCCGGGGAAACCCGCTTCACTCGGAGGGCCACGATGGCCTGGCCGGGCACAGAGACAGCCAGCAGCCACTGAGAGCCAGCAGCACGCTGCTCTTCGCGCAAGGCCTAGGACGGGTGGCAGCGGCCCGGGATCACGACACAGACGAGGTGTGTGTACAGGTACCAAGGGACCTGAGCGCCTTCCAGCGAGTAGAGCGGCCAGAAAAGATCCAGCCCCAGAGAACAAGCCGGGGGAATCATCATCAGCCGGGCCGGACGCTCAGCGGGGTGGCGCATACTAGGCGGCGGGGGCTCCCGTAGGGTGGGTGGTGCGGGACCGTAAAGGACCCCACGCGCCACCACCTCGATCCATGAAGGTTCCAACTGGGGAGACGGCGCACTTGTCCCCTCGGGGACATTGCGCGGGGCGGTCACGGAGGACGCCCCTCCAGCGACCCTTCGGTACCGGGTGTCCACGGGCGTTCCAATGGCCGGGCTCCGCTGTTCCTGTTGTTCATGATTGCCACACGCGGCGATGGCGCTTCAGTGAGCACGCGGGGGGTTGCCTGAATATCAAACCGCTGGGTGGAGGTAAGGCTCCACGTCGAATGCACACAGCGAGGCTTCTCCCAGAGTACTCCGCCTAATGGGATCTGAAGCCCGTTTTCCAACGAAGGCCTCAAATATCCGCTTGCCGCCGCCGCCTCCACGTGTGTGTCTGCACAGAGTGTGTGAAAGGGGTGTGTGCACAGGGGTGTGAGTGTGAGTGCCCATTGCGGGCGGAACCACGCGTGGGAGGGTGTGAGTGAGTGAGTGCCACAGGGGTGAGTGTGAAAGTGCAGAAATCACAGAACGCCGCGTGTGAGTGTGTGAGACAGACAGACAGAGTGTGTGAGTGCTGAAGGCGAAAGGCATGAGTTGAACGCACGAACGCGGAAACCCCGACGCCGCCGCCGCGGCTGCACTTACACAGGAGGGGACAGAGGCGGCGGCGGCAGGGGTGTGAGTGTGTGAGTGTGAGGCCAGCCATGGACTCATCGTCACAGAATGCAAGAGGGCGGCTGCGTGCACAGAATAGGGCTGCCGCTTCATAGGCTAGGCCGCAAAGCACGCTGCCGCCGAAGAGTGCACGCGGCTGAAACGGCAAAGGGGTGAGTGTGAGAATCCACAGAAAATCGTACACAGAGCGGATGGGATGTCAAGCCCGGCAGGGCGGCAAACCCCTTGCCGTCCGGGAGTGACTCAGCTGCTGTTTTCTTCCAGCATTCCCGCCACCTCGTCTGAAACGGAGCCAGTGGCCCGGGCGAGGGTAAGGGGAAGCTGAGGCCGCGAGACTGTCTGATGGAAGGGCAGCCTCCACTGTTGCCCCTGGGCTAATCCTGCACCGGGCTCCCAGCCCCGGCCAGACCAGCACGTTGGCAGGACCTGTCGCCCACCAGGCGAAAGGCCAGCAGAGAATCCACCGGCCTAACAGCGCGGGTGGACGGATTGCCAAATGGGAGTCCGCACACCCCGGGGCACCTCCACCAGCAGCGCATCGAGCCAGGAGCTGAACCTGGCGCATGCAGGCCAAGTGGAACCAACACTCCAGCACATGAAAACACGGCGGAGCGGCGCCGAGACTTGGCGGCAGGGGCGGGCGAATTGCCAGGACGGAGCGGGCCCACGTCGGGCCGGAGCCGCGCACCCCGCGTTCGGCTCAGCCCCGTGGGCGGAAGAGCGGCCTGGCGAGGACAGAGCGACGGCCCCCGCCGGACGCCAAGACTCGGACGGCCGGGGGTCATGAGGGGCTCGAGAGGCCCCGGAGGCGGCCGGCGGGCTCGGTGCTTGGGCTTCGGGATGGACCCTCGTAGTCGTGCATCGTCGTGAGCAGAAGCGGCCTAATATGAGTGGAATGGGTCTGTGCGGCAGGCTGAAGCCTGGCTGCGCAAGCGGCGTCCCCTCCACGGGAGACCAACCCGCAGAGCGGGGACACGCACCAGGCCGGGAACGCGGCGGATTTGCGGCCACCAGAAATGGGGACCAAGACCCCGCGTGGCTGCTCCGGGTCCGAGTGTAGCTGCGAATACCCACGATGGCTCACGCCCAGGCCGGCCGGATTCGGGACAAAGGGACGTGGTGCTCTGCTTATATCCCGCTGGGCAGGCCCGGCATTGCGGCGATCATCGCACCTCGTGTTTCGGTGCAGCGGCTGGTGCGATTTCACGCCTTTATCGCTTGCCTGGGCCGCCGCGGGACCCCGCTGTACTCGGCCTGCTGCAAATTTGGCTGATGGACTTTCAGCCACGCACCGGGCTGGCTGTTGCGTCTGATCTCTCCCGTCGGCGGAGGTGTCTCACAGGCACCAGGCCCAGGCGAACGAGCGCGAGAAGCTGGAACTGCCGCGTCACCGGGGGCCAACTCGCGGGCTTCGCCATAGGGGTGGGCGGGTTCCGCGAAGCGCCGCAGAATCCGTCCAGCCAGGCTTGCCTGTGAGGCCACTGCTCAAGGTGGCCATCAGCAGAGCGGACGCCCCTTCCCTAAGAGTGGGTGCACCGCCCTAGGCCACCCACTGCCTAGTGCCCGCGCGGGAGGGGACGGGAACGCACTCACATCCCGCGCCCTCGTCGACGTAAGTGCAAAGGAAACTCGACAGAGGCTCCAGTTGCCGCAGCACTTTGACTTGTGTGTGAGTTTCGGGGCCGGGATCTGCCAGCCTCGACAACAGCGGCGCTCCTCCCAATCGAGCGCACTCGGGAACCTGACGAGGGCGATGGGCGGGCGCGAGGAAATCTTCACGGGACGCCCCTCGGCGTTGAAGGCGGGCGGATGGACCTTATCGAGATGCTGAGAGGCACGGCACGCGGGCGCGCGTGGCCGAGGTCCTCGGACCGGATTCGTCTCGCCTTGGCCTAACGCGGCATCTCAGATCCATCACCTGGGACGGAAGCCCCGCAGCGTTCGAGCATGAGGCTGGCGGATGGTCGCCTTCCAGGGCCTTCGCGGCTTTGCACAAGCTGCACCACCTCGCTTTCCATGAGGCTCCATGAGGGGATGATAGCTGCGGGAGACCCTGCACTGGCCAGGATCGAGGAGGGGGGGGACGCGCCTCCAGGAGACTCCCTTGAGCATCGGCCACTGTGTACGCACCGCGGAAGACAGAGGCGGCTAGGGTGCGTCGGGGTTCCCGTCGTGAGACTTTCAGAATTCTTCGGAGCCCCGCCGCCGCCCGAGGTGGACGCGGATGGTGAGCCGCGGCGGCGGGGTGGAGCAATCAGCTTGTCCCTGGCTGTCGCGCATCATTTGAGGGCGAGGACGCTCGGCCGCGCTGCCCCCATCCACCGGATCGACGGGGCCGGTGTCGTCGCGACCTCCACGGATGGTCCAGCCGTCGGCGGGTATCCGGGATTGCTCAGCACCTGCGTGCTGAACTCGTCGCTTAGCTCCGAGATCGTTCGGCGGCGGACGCGGTGTTGACGCTCACTCCCTTCGGCCCTGGGCGTGCAGGCATTCGAGGACGCATGCTGCTGCCTATGGCTGGGGAGCGGGATAAACAGCGACGGGCGCCACGTCGGCCATGATGTCGCGGGCGTCGGAAGAGGCGGTGGCTGACGCCAGGAGGACGAATCGTCGCACCTGCGTCGCACGTCGGGCCAATTCGAGGCAGGGTTGCTTGCATTTTGCTGCAGATTGATGAATCCCCACGCCTCAAGACGGAACTGGCCGGTAACGCTCAGGGGGGATACCGCGTTCTGCAAGCATCTGCAGGTGGAACTCCACTAAAGGCACCACTCGCATGGCCCCAGGCCCCATCAGGGTGAAACTGCAGCTGCCATACACGCTTCCCCCTCCAAGCAGGGCGCAGGAGGCACACCTCCCACACTCCGCTTCTGGTAAAGCCGTCCACCAAGGGCGCAGAGCCGCGGGGAGCGGAATACAGAGAAGGCTGGGCAGCCCCGCACAAGCGCTGCAATTTCCGGGACGCACGGGTCCACCCATGAACGAATGTTTCGTCCAAGCGGCGGCACCACGCCGGAAGCCTCCACTCGCTGGGGTTCCTCGCTACGTCCAACAGGCTTTGGGCACTCACCAGACTACAAAGGAGCGTCGCGAATGACCCCCTTTATCCGTAATGGATCGTGGGCACCTGGAAGCTAGGAGAACGCACTATCTGTCCCGCGTGGAGTGCCAGGCCCTGGAGAATGACCTTCACTGTGGCCTTCGATTTCAAGCTGTGGAGGATCTCATAGGGACAGCCAATGGCCGCGAGCGCATCTCCCACACCAGATTGCCGCCGCCACATCACCATGCCCACCCACAGCCCCTCGGTGGAAGGAGCGGGGCATCCTTCAGCTGTTTGTCTTGGGCCACACAGCTGGCGCGGGAGGGGACCTCGAAGATCGGCTTCCACTTTGGCCACTCGGAGCGGCCGTAGGAAGGCCGCTGAAGAACTTCAGCAACTCCGCCTCGGAGATCGGCCCCACCATGCGCGCTTCACTTTGGCTTTGACGGACGCCAGGAGTGCCTCCCACCCACGGCCACAACGGCGAGAGTTTCGTCCCACTTGTCTGCAAGTAGCCCCGCGCGGTCGACCACCGCGATCGGCCCAGAAGCCTCGGCGAAGCGCCACCCACGTTGACCGTGCCACGGGCCTCGATTGCCTGGCTGAGGCTAGATCGAAGCCGCCGCTTGGCAAGGTTCGAGCATGCGCACCAAAGAAGCGGGAATGCGGCTGGGGGGTCCAGTACGTGGGCGCCGCCGGGCTAGGCTGCCGCGGATCTGCGTTTCTGCACGGCGTTCAGAGGTTGCCGTCTCATGTAAACTATGGGCTCCATTTCGCTCCAATGTCGCATTATGTCGGCACAGTACCTCGCCAAGACGGCGGCGCGCCGGAGGTTCAGCGGAGGCGACCCCACGAAAGCGACCCCCCCGGAGGGCCTCCAGCGGATCCAGGCGATGTTCCCGGGTGAAGAGATCTTCTATGTGGGCGACACCGTGGACGACGCCCGTTCGGCCCGCTCGGCGGGGGTCCGCTTCATTGGGGTCGCCTCCGCGCTGAACCCGCGCGCCGCCGTCCTTGGCGAGTTGCTCGCTGCCGAGGGCGCGATCGCCGTAATCGACAACATCAACGAAATGGAGCCCGTGGTTTACGCATGAGAACGGCAAGCCTCGAACGCATCACGAAAGAAACGCAGATCCGCGGCAGCCTCACCCTGGAGGGCGGCGCCACGTATCAGATCTCCACCGGCATTCGCTTCTTTGATCACATGCTCGAACTCTTCGCCAAGCACGGCGGCTTCGATCTCACCCTCGAAGCCACCGGCGATCTCGATGTCGACCAGCATCACACGGTCGAAGACGTGGGCATCGCCCTTGGGCAGCTCTTCGCCAAAGCTCTGGGCGATCGCGTGGGCATCAACCGCGCGGGCTACTTCGTGCAGACAATGGACGAAACTCTCGCCGTTGTCGCCGTCGACCTGGGAGGCCGCCCCTATCACGTCGTCAAAGCCAAGGTGAAAACGCGCATGGTGGGCGATCTGCAAGCGGAGTTGCTCGAAGATTTCTTTCACGGTTTCTCCGTCCACGCTCTGGCTAACGTACACGTGAAGACCATGTACGGCCGCTCCAATCATCACAAAGTGGAAGCGATCTTCAAGGGCTTTGCCCGCGCCATGCGCTATGCCTGCTCCACCGACGAACGGCTGAAGGATCAGCTCCCTTCCACCAAGGGCCTTCTATGATCAGCATCGTCGATTATGGCGGAGGCAATCTGCGTAGCGTGGAAAATACGCTCGCGGCAATTGGCTGTCCCTATGAGATCCTCACCACCGTTGAAAAGCTCGAGGCGGCGTCGAAGGTCGTTCTCCCGGGCGTAGGCCATTACGGACAGATCATGCGTTCTCTCCTGCACTCCGGGTTGCGCGATCCGTTGATCGAGGTCATCCGGCGAGGCACTCCCTTTCTAGGGATCTGCATCGGCATGCAAAGCCTGTTCGAACGTAGCGAGGAAGACCCCGGCGTGGAGGGCTTTGGCTTGTTTCCCGGCGTGATCCGCCGCTTCGACGAAACGTTGCGCGTTCCTCACATGGGATGGAACCGCATCGCTGCCCGGAAGAATTGCACGCTGCTGCGGGGCATCGCTCCCCAGCCCTATGTCTATTTCGCTCACAGCTACTACGCCCCCTTGGTGGACGCTACCGGAGCGGAGTGTGAATACGGCTTGTCCTATACCGCCCTGCTTGAAGAGGGGAACGTGTATGGGGTGCAGTTTCACCCTGAGAAATCGGGGCCCATCGGCATGCAAGTGGTCCGCAACTTCGTGGAGTTCGCCTGATGCTTGCCAGACGCATTATCCCCTGCCTCGACGTTACCGCCGGTCGCGTTGTTAAGGGCGTCAATTTCATCAATCTCCGCGATGCCGGCGACCCTGTCGAATTGGCCGACCGGTACAACCAGCAGGGTGCCGACGAACTCGTCTTCCTCGACATCACCGCCTCTTCCGACGCCCGCGACATCATGGCCGACGTGGTGGCGCGCACCGCCCGTCAGGTGTTTATCCCGCTCACCGTGGGCGGCGGCATCCGTAGCGTCGAAGATGCCCGCCGCATCCTCCACGCCGGGGCCGACAAAGTGAGCGTCAACACCGCCGCCATCCGCCGCCCCGAACTGATCTCGGAGCTAAGCAACGAGTTCGGCGCGCAGGCCGTGGTGCTGGCGATCGATGCCCGCCGGCGTCGCGATGCCGACGGCTGGACCATCTATGTCCGTGGGGGTCGCGACGACACCGGCATCGATTGCGTCGAATGGGCGCAGCGCGGCGAGGCTCTCGGCGCGGGCGAGATTCTCCTCACCTCAATGGATCGCGACGGCGTCCAGGACGGCTTCGATTGCGCCCTCACCGCCGCCGTTTCCCAAGCCACTCGCATCCCGGTGATCGCCTCGGGCGGCGCCGGCAAGCCCGAGGATTTCTCGAAAGTCTTAACAACGGGAAAGGCCGACGCGGCCCTAGCCGCCTCTGTCTTTCACTACGGTACGTACACAGTGGCCGATCTCAAGGAATACCTGCTCGAAGCGGGCATCCCCATCCGGCCCCCAGTGCCCGCTCCTCGATCCTGAACGAACGCCATGCCCACTCTTCCCGCAGCTATCGTCATTCCCTGCATCGACCTCATGGAAAGCAAGGTGGTGCAGCTTGTGCAAGGCCGCGAAAAGGCCCTGGAAGGCGACCATCCGCACCGTATGCTCGAACGCTTCGCGGGCTTTCCGGTGATCCAGGTGATCGATCTTGATGCCGCGTTGGGCAAGGGCGAGAACGATGCCATTGTCGAGGACCTGGCCACGCGCGCCCGCATTCGCGCCGGTGGCGGCGTGCGAAGCCCCCAGCGCGCCGCCAAGCTCGTCTCTCTCGGCGTCGATAAGGTCATCGTCGGCACCGCCGCCTTCAACGCCAACGGCATTCGTGAAGATTTCCTCGCGGAACTCGCCGCCGCCGTCGGCACCCATCGGGTTCAGATTGCGCTCGATTCGAAGAACGGCCGCATTGTTGTCCGAGGCTGGCAGGAATCCACCGAACTCAGCGCCGTCGAAGTGCTGCGGCAACTGGAGCCTTATTGCTCGAGTTTCCTTTGCACTTACGTCGACAAGGAAGGGATGATGCAGGGCACGGATCTTGACTGGTTCGCGTCCCTCCGCGCGGGCACTGGCCATGAGATCACTGCCGCGGGCGGGGTCACCACTCTTGAAGACGTCCGCGCTCTGCTTGCGATGAATGTGAACGCCGCCTTGGGCATGGCCATCTACACAGGCAGTCTCTCGCTCGACGATCTGCGCGCGATGCTTCCGGCGGAACCGCCCAGCCCCCTATAGCGACTTTTCCGCAAGTTCGCCCAGTAACGGCAGTTCCAGCTTCTCGCGCTCGTTCGCCTGAGTCATCATGTAGACGCCTACGCCAATCAGCAGCAACTCCGCCAATTGAAAAATCAGACGCAACAGCCAGCCCGGTGCATCGTGGAAAGGTGCCATCAGCGAGACGTGCAGCAGCGGCGAGAGTACACGGTCCGCCAGCAGCCAGGCAACGAACAGATAAAGCCCCTGGAAGGCATGAAATCGCACCACCCCGTTGCCGCGAAAGCGCGAGGTAGCCAGCACGATGATCGCCGCAATCCAGCCTACCAGCGGGATATAGCAGAGCACCACAGACGTCTTGTCCGAAATGGAATCCGCCGCTCTCTCAAAGGCACTGGGGGAAGAAACGGGCTGGCGAGAGCCGCACTTTGTGCAGAAAGTGTCGGTGTCGCGCACCTGGTTTCCGCAATGGCTGCAAAACGGCATCCTCTTGCCCTCCCAACAAGAATACGTAATCATCGCATGAGATGTTCATCGCTCCCGGGCTCCTTGGGGAACCGGAGCGGCCACCCGGCGTCTTAGATTCCCGTTCAATGCATCGGCCGCAAATACAATCCGCACCGTTCCCGCACGTTTCGGCCGCATCCGTGTGCCCGCTCTGCGGCTCCGCCGAAGCTTGGCTCATCTCCCGCGAATCGAGGAACGGCGCGCCGCTTCGCACCCTCATCTGCCAGGCTTGCAGCCTGGGCCGCACGGACCCCATTCCCGCTGAGGAAGATCTGGCCGCCTACTACCGCGACGAATACCGTAGCGACTACAAGGGAATTTCCATCCCGAAGCCCAAGCACGTGCTTCGCGCCGCAAGACTGGCCCGCCACCGCCTCGGCGTACTCAAGCCCCTCATCGACCCCGGTTCGGCAGTGCTCGATCTTGGCGCTGGCGGGGGCGAGTTCGTCTATCTTGCTCGCCAGGCCGGTCTTGCCGCCCACGGCCTTGAGCCGAACGCCGGATACGCGGGCTACGCCAGCCAGACGCTGGGCCTGCCCGTCGTCACGGGAACTTGGCAAACGCACCACCCCCCTCCCGCCAGTCTCGGCGCGGTCACCATGTTTCATGTGCTGGAGCATCTTCCGGATCCGTTGGCCTGCATGCGCCAGGTTCGCTCCTGGCTCGATCAAAGCGGTGTGCTGCTGGTCGAAGTGCCCCATCTGCGGACTCCCGTTGGCAATCCGCGCCACCGCTTCCACCGCGCTCACCTGCTCCATTTCACGGTGGAGTCTCTCTCGTTGGCCTTTCGCCTGGCTGGCTTTGAGGTGGTGCGGGCGGGTACCTCCGCCGATGGTGCCAACGTGCTGGTCTGCGGCCGGTACGCCGACGGGGAGCCGGTGCAGGATTGGCCCAGAGCCGCCGGCGTGGAGGCTGCCCTCCATTGGGAGCATTCGCGGCCTCGCTTTCCTTACCTTCGCCCGGCCGCGTGGCTTCGTTTCGTAAACAAGGTGGCGGGAATGCTGGAAGAAAAGCGCACTGCATCCAGCTACCCGGACGGCAAGGCCATTCTGGAAGCGGTTGCCGCCCTGCCCCCGGCTTGACGTCCCCCATCAGTCTGCTACGATACGGCCATGATTCTCGCGCGCTTGGCCCTTGCCCGTTTGGCCCTCTCCGTGCCGCTCATTCTTTGCCTCTTCAGCGTCGCTTCGGCCCAGGAACTGAAGATCTATTTCATTGACGTGGATGGCGGCCAGGCCACCCTCTTCGTTTCCGGCAAGGGCGAAGCGATGGTGGTGGACGCAGGCTGGCCCGGCAACGAAAACCGCGACGCCAAGAAGATTGCCGCCGCCGCCAAGGATGCCGGTGTCACGGAGATCGGCAAGATGCTCACCACTCACTACCATACGGATCACGTGGGCGGCGTTGCGCAGTTGGCAGGGCTGATGCCCATTCGCACCTTTCTCGATCACGGGGAGAACCTGGAGCAATCGGCGAATGCCGCGAAGCTATATGACGGTTATCTTGCGGTTCGCGCAAAGGGTGCGCACAAGCAGCTCAACCCCGGTGACAGCTTCGCATTCGGCAGCGCCATGGTGCGCGTCGTTTCCGCCCGCAAAGAGTTGATTGCCAAACCGCTGAAAGCCCGCGGAGCCGGCAGTGCTTCCGCCGCCTGTGCCGGCGCCCCGCCCATGAAGGGCGACGGCAGCGAGAACGAAATGTCGATCGGCTTCGTCGTCGAATTCGGACGCTTTCGGATGCTCGATCTCGGCGACCTGCTCTGGAACGAAGAAGCCTCGCTTGTCTGCCCGGTCAACAAGATAGGCGATATCGACCTCTACCTCACCACCCATCACGGCTTCAAGTCCTCGGGCAACCCCGTGCTCGTGAACGCCATCCGCCCGCGTGTGGCAATCATGAACAACGGGACGAAGAAAGGCGGGGACCCCGGCCATTGGAACACCGTCAAAGCCGTGCCGGGCCTCGAAGATCGCTGGCAACTGCAAAAGAGCGTCCTCGGTGACGGCACGCACAATGTTGCCGACGAGAAGATCGCCAGTCTCGCTCCCCAGTTGGAACCTTCATGGATCAAGGTGGTGGCGCGTAAGAATGGGTCCTTTACGGTTAGCAACAGCCGCAACGGCCTTTCCACCACCTACGGACCCCGCCGCTAGTATGCGCCAGCCACTGAGCGTCCGGCCCACTTGCGTGCGGGCCAATGAAGCCCCATGACGATTCCCGGCCTCCCCTATTTCCTCTTTCTGGGGCTGATCTTTTTCGCCTACTGGCCGCTCTCTCGCTGGAAGGCGCTCTCGCTCGGCGTGGTCCTCTTTGCGAACTACCTGTTCTACGCCCGCTACGACCTCGCCTATCTGTTCGTGATCCCCGCCGCTTCCACCATCGATTTCCTATTGGGCCTGGGCCTTGACCGCTCGAAGAGCCCCGCGCTGCGGCGTCTGCTGGTGACTCTCAGCATCGGGATGAATATCGGCCTGCTGGCCAGTGTCCGCTATACCGGCCAGGCCATCGTCAGCCTGCAACCGGTGGCCGAAGCGGTCTTTCCCGGCTGGACGGTGGTGATGCCCCTCGGGCTTTCGTTCTATGCCTTTCAGTCGCTTACCTACACGCTCGATATCTATCGGCGCGACGCCCGGGCCACCACCAGCTATCTCACCCACCTCGCCGCCGTCTCCTTCTTCCCCACCATTCTCGCCGGGCCCATCACCAGGGTGAGTTCGCTCATCGCCCAGTTCTCCCGGCAGAACCTTGCCGTCGCGGAACGGCAGACCGCCAAGGCGTTCTTCCTCATCGGCCTCGGCGTTGCCAAGAAAATGTTGATCGCGGACTATCTGGGCGAGAACCTCGTCAATCGCATCTTCGACTTCCCCGCGCTCTATAGCGCCATCGAAGTGGCCCTCGGCATCGTTGGATATGCCTTCCAGCTCTACTACGATTTCTCGGGCTATACCGACATCGCCATGGGCTCCGCCCTGCTGTTGGGCATCCAACTCCCCCCCAACTTCAAAAAGCCCTACGCCGCCATCGATATCACCGACTTCTGGAGGCGCTGGCACATCAGCCTCTCCAACTGGTTGCGGGATTACCTCTATTTCTCCCTCCCCGGCCTCCGCTCCCGATGGAAGGGCTTCACGTATGTGAATTTGGTGATCACCATGACGCTGGGCGGCATCTGGCACGGCCCGAACTGGAATTTTGCGATCTGGGGATTGCTGCATGGGCTGGCCCTGGCCGTCGCCCGCGCCTGGCAGGTTTGGCGCGGTGAGCGAGCTCCCAAGGCGACGGATTCCTGGCTGCGCCTGCTCCCCGGCCGGGCACTCACGTTCGTCTTCGTTTGCTTCGCATGGGTCTTCTTTCGTGCCGAATCCCTCGATAGCGCCTTGGCTGTTCTGGCCCATCTGGGCACCCTAACGGCGGGCGTTGCGAACATCAATCCGGGCCTTTGGGTGACTTTGCTGGTTGCGGTTGCCGCCCATTCTGTGCCAGACAAGTGGTATGGGCAAGCGCTCCAAAAATGGGAAAGTCTCCCGGCCGTCGCACAAGCGGCCGCCCTCGCCGCGCTCGTCTTCATCGTCCAATACGTTGCTGCCACCGGTTCCGCCCCCTTCATTTACCAGAAGTTTTGAATCCGTCGGCGCCCCTCGCCCACTCTTTACCGTCACTCGGCTTCTGCGTAAGTTTGAATTACCAACCTCGTTTGCGGGCATTCCGGGCGCGGCCGCCACTGTTCTTCTGGCCACCTCGCTGCTCACTCAAATTCTTCCCTTGATGGGCTGGGGGCACACTCAAACGCTCACGCTCTCGGAATTCCACCGTGTCTTTGACCTGCTGGAGGGCCGGGAGTTACGCTTTGAGGCCGCCATTGGCGACCCGCTATCGCCCCTCACCAATTTGCTCGCGAAAGAACAGCGATTCCCGCTGATCGACCCCAACGGCAGCCTCAACGGCTTCTTCGCCACCCTCCAGCGCGCCGAAGCCGGCCAGCGCAAAGAGCGGATTCACATTCTGCACTATGGAGATTCCCCTACAACCGCCGATCTGATCACTGCCGACGTGCGTGATCGGATGCAGGAGCGTTTCGGCAACGCGGGCCATGGCTTCAGCCTCATCGCCCCCCCCTGGGGCTGGTATCAGCACCGCGGCATACGTCTGCGCGCCTCCGGCTGGAATATGGTGACACCGACAATGGGAGCAAAAGGGGATGGCAAATACGGCCTGGGCGGTGTCAGCTTCGAAGGGCATCAGGGCGCCTATTCAGACGTCACCCTCCAGGACCCCGGCCACACTCGTCTGCGCGTCTATTTTCAGAAGCAGCCCGATGGCGGCGATTTCGAAATTGCCGCCAATGGGGTGATCATCGCGCAAACCGGCACGGCGGCGGAGCAAAGCGACTCCGCGGCGGAGAACTACCCCATTCCCCCCGGCACCCGCGAAGTATCCTTACGTGTCCGTTCAGGGAGCATTCGTGTCTTTGGTCTCGAATTCTCCAAAAGCCACCCCGGCGTCGTGTATTCCAGCCTCGGGCTGAACGGCGCCGACACCACCACGCTCTCGCGATACATGGAGGCGGCCCATTGGGGCCAGCAGCTCCGTGCCGCTGAACCGCAATTGGTGATCATCAACTACGGCACCAATGAGAGCGTCTATGGCTCCTTCGTTACCAAGCACCTGGAAGTGGAGCTTCGCCGTCTGATCGAACGCGTGCGCGCTTCGGTTCCCAACAGCGCCATCCTCATCATGAGTCCCATGGACCGTGGCACGCGCAACGATTCCGGAGAGATCGTCACTCCCGAGACAATTCCCGATATCGTGCGCATCCAGGAAAAGGTGGCCCGCGATATGAAAGTGGCGTTCTTCAACACCTATGAGGCGATGGGCGGCGCGGGCACCATGGCCAAATGGTACAAGCGCAACCCGCGTCTGGTGGGCGGCGATTACATCCACCCCATGCCAGCCGGTGCCAAACTCGTGGGGGACCTTCTGTTCGAGGGCCTGAACGAGCAGTACCAGCGGTATAAACTCAAAGAGATTCAGAAGTCGCTCGAATCGGAACCCGGCAAGCCCGCCGCGGAACCGGACCGGAGGAAGCGCGTTTGAGAGTTGCCGCAAGACTGGGAGCTTTCCTGTTGCTCTGCGCCCTCCCGGCTACAAGTCTCGCGAGGCCGCTGAGCTTGGCCTCCGCGCCGAGTCCTGCGGGTGCCGCGGCCAGCGTTGTCCCCGTCTTCGCGGCCGCTACCAAGAAGCGCACTGCCGTTCGCAAGCCCACCGCCAAGAAGAAAACAAGCACCCGCAAGTCCAGACGCCGCCGCCCCAGCGCCGCCAGCCTTGCCGCTGCCGCCAAGGCGAAGGAGCTCGCCAGCACCAAGGTGGCCGAACAGATCGGCGAACCCACCAACGAGTACCTCGAACAGCCCGGGGCACTGGTCCCCTTCTTTGAGCAACTCTACCGGCAGGAAAACCGCCTGAACCGTGGCCCGGTGCGCGTGCTGCAATTCGGAGACTCCCACACCGCCGCCCATTTCTGGACCAGTACTGTCCGCGGCGCCTTGCAATCCCGCTTCGGCAACGGGGGCAGCGGCTTCATTCATGCTGGAAAGCCTTGGGTGGGCTATCGCCGCTTCGACGTCGCCACCGGGGCCAGCCCTGGCTGGCATAGCGAGGGGCTGGTGGGAAAGCCCAGCCAGCGTGGAGACGAGTTTCAGGGCCTCGGCGGCGTCAGCGTGCAAGCCACCCGCGCCGGATCCTGGATCAGCCTCGACGCCACCTGCAGCACGCTAGAGATTCAATATCTGCAGCAGCCTGGCGGCGGTTTGTTTCGGCTCTATGACAGCGGCGAACTGGTGGCCGAGCAATCCACCGATGGCGAACTTGGGCCCGGCATTCTCCAGCTCTCCACCTTCGAGGGCCCCCATGAATTCAAGATCGTTACCGCAACCGGCGCTCCCGTCAAACTGTACGGCTGGGTGACGGAAGAGCCGCTGGGCGTTACCTATGAGCCGCTGGGAATCTCGGGGGCCAACGCTTCCATCACCTCGCGCTGGAATCGCGGGCTCTTCCAGCACTTCCTCGCCCGCCGCGATCCGGCGCTCATCGTCGTCGCCTACGGCAGCAACGAAGCGGGCCAGTTGGCATGGACCTACGAGAAGTACTTCGAGGAATTCGACGCCCTTCTCAAAAAGATCCGCGCGGCCTCCCCCGCAGCCTCTCTGCTCGTCGTGGGCCCGCCTGATCGCCTCTGGTATCAGCGCCGCGGCGGGTGGAAAGCCGCTCCAAGGATGGATGTGGTCGTGCGCGCCCAACGGGATGCCGCCAGGGCTAATCGCGCCGCCTATTGGGATACCCAAACGCGCATGGGAGGCCCCGGGTCGATGCGGGAGTGGGTCCGCGCCGGGCTTGCCGCACGCGATTACGTTCATTTTTCCGCCGACGGCTACCGGCGCCTGGGCGACGTGCTGTATCGGGATCTCATGGTCCAGTACAATGAGTTCAAGACGTTGCGGAACGAATGGAGCGCTTCCAGCCTGTATGACCGAACGCCAGCAAAAGATCCTCAGCCTGATCAACAAGGTCTCCAGGAAGAATGAGACCCCGGCGATCGAAGAATCGCTGTTTGAATCCGGCTACCTCGATTCCTTCGCCCTTCCGGACTTGGTGGCGGAACTCGAGAACTCTTTCTCCATTCAGATCCCCGATTCCGATCTCAATCCGCGAAAGTTTGACAGCATCGAACGGATCGAATCCTACCTGGACCAGCGTGGTTGATTCTTGCCTTTCCTAAACAGTTTTGGACATTGGCTACCCGAGCGCGTCGTTTCCAACGTCGAAATGGGCGCGCCTTCTGGGCGGTATCGCGAATCGAGTGGATCCGCTCCGTAAGCGGCATTGAGGAGCGCCGTTTCGCGGGCGACGGGGATACCGTCGCGTCGATGGGAACGCGCGCCGCCCGCAAATGCCTGGAAGCCATCGGGATGAAGCCGGGCGACGTCGATTATCTCATTTGCTCCTCGGGTTCTGCCGAGCGCCGTTTCCCCGGCCCGGCCCTCGAAATCTCCCATGCGCTCGGCTGCGCCGGCATCCCCGCGCTTGACCTTCCTCTGGCCAGCACCGGCTCTCTGGTGGCCCTCGATCTGGCCCGGGACCTCGTCCGGCGCTACAAACGCGTGTTGGTGGTTGCCAGTGAGAAGATGTCCACCATCGCCATGATGGAGCCCGTCGAGCGCGGCGTCTCCATGCTCTTCGGCGACGGCGCGGGGGCCTGTCTGGTGAGCGAAGAGCCCGGCCCGCTCGAAGTGGTGGATTCCCTCATCGCCGCCGACGGCCAGTACGCCAACGACCTTGCCCTGCCCTTCGGCGCGCCGCTCAGCATGAATGGCCGTAGCGTCATCCTGCAAGCGAGCCGCAAAGGTGCGACGCAGTGTGGAAGATCTGCTGGGCACGCAACCGGCCACGCATCAGCGACGTATCGCGAGCTACGTGATGCATCAGGCCAACCTCAACCTGATCGAAAAGACTCGGCCGTCACTGGACGTCGATGGCAATTTCGGTTCTTCGCCAGCGTTGGAAAACACTGGCCTACCTCGAGCGCATACGCTGCTGGTGCAGCGAGTGAATGGCTGAAATCGGCGTCTGGCCTACGCAACGAGCGAACACGCGGTGTTCACGGCGTTGGGCGCAGGCTTCCGAGTGGGGTGCGATGCTGCTCAGGGCCGTTTGATCGTCGGCCTGACGCCGCCGCCGTGCGCCTGGAGTTCCCAGCCCGCATTTCTCGACTCGATAGCGATGTACGCATGACCCTATCCGCCAGCCCGCTCGGACGCCTGGAACTCGATCGCGTTCCTCCAGCCAGCGCTGTGGTCGATGGTGCTGAGAGATTCGCGGGTTCGCGGGTGATGGCGCCCTTCCTGGGGACTTCGGTGTTCGTCTGGACGACGCTCATTGGCGTCATCATGGCCAGCCTTAGCGCCGGGTACTGGTGGGGCGGGCGGCTGGCCGACCGCGATCCCAGCTTCGCCCGCCTCGCCGGCATCCTTTTTCTCGCTTGCCTCTTTGCCGCCGCCACCGCTGTCACTCAGAATGCGTTTCTTCACTGGCTGCAATCCGCCGGCTTCGAACTGCGGCTGAGCGCACTGGTGGCCACGCTGGCGCTCTTCGCCCCGGCAAGCACGATGCTGGGGATGGTGACGCCGTACGTCGTGCGGCTCAAGCTCACCGCGATTCGAGCGCTGCAGGGCGCGACGTGCAGGGCGAGCTACTGTGCGCGATCTCCACTGCCGGCAGCATCGTGGGCACCTTCGCCTGTGGTTACTTTCTGCTCTCCTGGATGGGCAGTTCCCGCATCCTCTACGGCCTTGCGGCGCTGCTGCTGGCGCTTTCGTTCATCGCGGCAGTGGATTTTCGCGTGGGCCATCGGGTGGGGGCGGCCATATTTCTCCTGCTCGCCGCGGGCTTGGCCGAGTTCAAATCCCGCCAGCAATCCGTCGCGGGCTTCCTCGACATCGACACGGCCTACCAGCGCCTGCAGGTGATCGACACGCATGAGGAGCATACAGGCCGCCCGGTGCGACTGCTGAAGGCCGAAGAGGCCAACACGCAATCCGCCATCTACCTCGATGGCAACCAGCTTCTTAGCGGCTACCTTCGTTATTTCGAACTCATTCGCCAAGCTGACCGCCCGCTACGCCGGGTGCTGATGATCGGGTCGGCCGGCGGCGTCTATCCGATGCACCTTGCGCGCCAGATGCCCGCACTGCGCATCGACGTCGTTGAGATCGATCCCGAAGTCACCGCCATCGCCAGCCGCTATTTCGGCCTCCAGCAATCTGCTCGCCTCCGCGTCTTCCACGAAGACGGCCGCACCTATGTCAATCGCGCCGCACGGCAATCTCCCGGCGTCTACGATGCCATTTACATCGACGCTTTCCAGACCCGCGTGCCGCCCTTCCAACTCCTCACCAGGGAGTTCGCCGCGAACCTGCAAGCGCTGCTTTCGCCGCAAGGGATTGTAGCTCTCAACTTTATCGCCAGCCCCAGCGCAGGGAGCGCGGGCCTCGCGCCAGCCGTTCTGCGCACCTTTGCGGCAGCGCTCCCGGCTGTGGCGCTCTATAGAGTCGATCCGCAGGTGCCGCAAGACGAGGTGCAAAACCTCGTTCTGCTGGCCAGCAAAATCCCGCTGAGCTTCGGCGCAACGAACAGCGGTGACGCTTCGCGGCCCCTTCCGGTGGAAGCGGATTACCGCCGGGACAGCAGCCTTCTGCTCACCGACGACTTCGCACCCGTGGAATATCTGGTCTCCGATCCCTAGCCAAACGCCATGAGGGCTGCGGCGAAGTCGCCGCGGGGGGTATAACGGAAGCAGGGCTGATTGCCGGCTGCACCGCACGCGCCTGCCGTACCGTCAGCCAAAGGCGATCGTCCGAGCGCTACAAGACCTACTTCAGGATCCTTCCAGCAAGGCGCCACTCGATCTGGCAGCCCTCCAAATCGCCTGCATCGAATACCCCGAACTCGATTGTCCCCGCTATTTGGCGATTCTCGACGAGTGGGCGGCGCAACTCCGTGAAGGCCCCATCGACGCGCTTCATGGAGAGAGCTTCGTCCGCGAATTCCACGGCTTCTTTTTTGATCAACTTGGTCACCATGGCAACACCGCGGATTACTACAGCCCCTTGAACAGTTGCCTGAATGAGGTGATTGATCGTCGAACAGGCATCCCCATCACTCTCGCCGTGGTGTATCAGGAGCTCGCCCGGCGTCTGGGCCGCGACGTCCGCGGCGTGAGTTTCCCGGGCCACTTTCTGGTGGAGGTGCGGGATGGCGTCTTCCGCTGCTACGTGGATGTCTTCCACCGCGGACGCCTGATGACGAAAGAAGATTGCCTTTCGATGGGCCGCCAGCTCAGCGGCATTGACTATTCGGGCCGCCCCGAAATACTCGAACCCGTCGATCCGCGCGCCATTCTGCTTCGCATGTTGAACAACCTGCGAGGCATCTACATCACCCGACGCGCAAACCGCAAGCTGCTCGCTGTGCTCGATCTGATCCTTTTAGCCGACCCGCAAAATGCCGACGAGCTATTCGCCAGAGCGATGGCGAAAATGAACCTCCACATGCATTCGGGCGCCGAACGGGACTTGCAGCAATTCCTGCGCTTGCGCCCCGAGTCCGGCGACCGGGACGCAATCGAGCATCAGTTGCAGATTGCCCGGATGCTGCGATCACAAATGAACTGAGCCGCTTCGCTCCGTGCCTGCGGCTTGGTCCCTACTTCCTCGGAAGCGCCCGCATCGCCGCTTGCAGCCCGCCCACCCGCTGCAGGCCGGGCACAAAGCAGCGCTCAGCCAGCCACTCGTCGGTATTCCAATGGGCGTTCGTGCTCAGCGGCTCCGCGGCCAATTCCACCGCCACCGGCGATACAGCCGCCGCCAGAATCGCCCACGGCCCGGCATCGCCAATCGCCTGAAGCCGAATGCTGCTTGCCCCTTGCGCACGGGCGTACTCAATGGTGGTGAGGATATCCTGCACCCGATAGGCGTCGTCGGAGGGATGAAAAGTGGCATGGTGGACGTGGCGCGGCTCGGTCTCAGCCTTCGCGTTTCCCGTTCTGTAAAGATCCGGGGCGTAGACGGCGCCATCCACCTTCACGCCTGCCGCAGCCATCGCTGCCTGCGCTCCATCGCGATGCACCACAATCGTGGCGGAATTCGCAGGCTGTCCGCTCTTCACCATCACCGGAACCCGATCCCCCTCCCCCCGGCTCAGCACCACGCCACCCGCCACCTTCTGGGCTTTCACCCCGGCGGCCGGTGTCGCCTCCACTGCCATCGCCAATCGCGAGCGAAGCACGGCTGCATCCATCTCCGCACTAGCCTGTTCGTCCGACATCTTCTTCCACGCCTTGAACAACTCTTCCGCGCTCTTGGCACGCTCTGGCAGCTTGTCGTTCCAGAGCACCAGCAAATCCCGCGCATCGGGCACGGTGACGTTTACCTCCGCCACCGCTTTTCCGTCCTCAATGCCCAGCAGCGACTTCCGGAAGAACGTGTAGACGGCTTCCCGGCTGGGCTTGTGAAAGTTGTGCGGCGCGTCAAACTGCACGGCGTCCACCTTCTCCGCCGCGCCATATAGTGCGTAGATCTTCCGGACGGCCGGGAATTCCTCCTTCGGCACATTCCGCGTCCAGTCTCCCGTGGCCGCGACTATCAACTGGGGACGGGGTGCCGTCAGACCGGCAATCTCCACCGAATTCGTTCCCACCCTCAGATGCGGCGCATTCTCGCAGATGCAGCCGCCTTGCATGATCAGCGAGACCATGTTCACCGGCGCCGTCGCTACGACGCGCTCATCCACAGCGGCATGAAAGAGCACCTGCGTCGCACCGCCCGACGCTCCAGACGCTCCAATGCGTTTCGGGTCGACGTCGGGCAGCGATTCCAGATAATCCACCACCCGGATTGAGTTCCACAATTGCAGCCCCAACGGTGTGAACTGCCAAAGCTGCTCCGGTTTTCCTGTAAATCGATGCACCACTTGCGGGCTATCGTTGTAGCCCACCATGTCGTAGGCAAACACTACGAAGCCCTGTTTCGCCATGTTGATGCCAAAGCTCGGCGCGGAGTAAAGCGGCTGGTTTTCCAGACGTCCGTAGGTCCAGTGGCCATGGGGGTGCATCACTGCGGGCACCTTCTTCCCCGCCGCCAAATTCCTGGGCCGGTACAAGTTGCCCCCCAGGAAAAACCCCGGCATCGTTTCGAGCAGCACCTTCTCAATCGTGTAATCGCTGCCCTCCACACGGCCAGTAACCTGGGGACGCAGCGCCGTCTTCGCAGGCATCGGCGTCAGGCCGGCGGCAAATAGGATGCGCTGTTTCAGTTCCTCTTTGCGTCCTTCCCATTCGGCTCGCGTATAGTCGCGAGTGGAGAATTGCGTATCCGTGTCCGCCACCTTGCCGTTCCGCGCATCGGTCTGCGGAACCTGCGCCACAAGTGGGATCATCGAAAGAAGTGCCAAGAGAAGTATCCGCATAGCAGATACTATACGCGGGGTTGGCCTCTCTACGGAACCAGGCCCGCGCAATTGAGGCGTCGATCGCCTCCCGGAAGGAGAAACATTCGGAATGCGCACGGTGAATTGCGTGAAGTTCGGCAAAGATCTGCCAGGGCTCGAGGAAGTCCCCTTTGAAGGGCACCCCCTTGGCCAGAGAATCTACGACAACGTCAGTCAGGACGCCTGGAACCAGTGGAAAGAGCACATGAAGATGCTCATGAACGAATACCGGTTAAATCTGGCCACCCCTGAGGCGCAGGAATTCCTCATTCAGCAGATGGAAGAGTATTTCTTCGGCGAGGGGAAAGTGGCTCCGCCGCCGGATTTCGTTCCTCCTTCGCATTAAAACGGCTGGCGGGGGCATCCGTCCACCCTGCCCCCCGCTTCCGGAAACTGCCCCATATTCTCCTGCATGCCAGGGCCGATGCCTGGCCGCATTTGTCACAACGCCTCCCCATCGGGTAGACTTAGAGATTGTGGCTTTGCTCACACGGGATTCCCGTGTGTCCCAGCGACCGCCAGCGAAGGGATTTCGCGGGCAGACTTCCTTGAGGAACGGATTATGGCTAAAGTTTGTGCAATCACCGGCAAGAAGCCGATGTCTGGGAACAACGTCTCCCACGCCAACAACAAAACGAAGCGGAAGTGGAATCCCAATCTTCATTGGAAGCGTTTCTGGGTGCCCAGCGAAAACCGCTTTATCCGTCTGCGGGTTTCCACCTCCGCCATGAAGAATATCGACAAGAACGGCATTGAGAGCGTGTTGCGCGATGCCGGACTGTTGAAGAAATAGCATCTTCGCATCGCCGGTCTCCGCAAATGAGACCGGTAGAATCGTCGGGGCTCCGGATCCTCCACCTCCTTCTTTCGTGGATCCGGAGCCCCGATTGTTTTCGCTCTCGCTGTTTGTCGCCCGGTTACCTGCCCGCTCCAGCCTCCGCCGCCACTTTCTCCGTGGCACCCATCACCCGCAGCAGATTCTCTCCATAGATCTTCTGAATCTCCTCCTGCGAGTAACCCCGCTCCAGCAGCGCCCTGGTCAGGTTTGGCCACATGCCTACGTCGGAGAGCCCCACCGGAACACAGCCCACTCCATCGAAGTCGCTGCCGATGCCAACCGCCCCCACACCCGCGATCTTCACCACGTGGTCAATTTGCGCCACCACATCCTCAATGGTCGCCGGAACGGAAGGGAAATCCCGGCGCATGTTACGGAACATTTCCCGCCGCGCTACCTTCAGGCCTTCGGGATCGTTCTTGTATTTCGTCCCCAACTCCCGCATCGCCGCCATCATCTTCGGCCGCGCGGCCGCCGAGGCATCCGCCGATTTCTGCGATAGAAACTCGCATCCGAAATTGATCTGAATCACTCCGCCCCTCTTCCCCAGCGCCTGGATCATATCGTCGGTCATGTTGCGCGGGATGTTCGCCAGCGCCCGCGCCGAGGAGTGCGAGGCGAAGGGCGGCGCCTTGCTCACCCGCATCACGTCCCAAAAGGTGGCGTCCGATACATGCGAGATATCCACCATCATCCCTAGCCGGTTCATCTCCGCCACCACTTCCTCCCCAAACGGCGCCAAACCGTCGTGCGGCTTCTCAATGTCGCCTGAGGAATCGGCCCAGTTGTTCGAATTCGAATGAGTCAACGTCATGTAGCGGATGCCCAGGTCGTAGAAGCGCCGCAGCAGGCGAAGGCTATCTTCGATCGCATGGCCGCCTTCAATGCCCATCAGCGCCGCGATCTTTCCTTCCCGGCGCGCGGCACGGATGCCGGCAACGCTGGTGGCGAATTGAAGATCGCCGGGGTACCGCTCGACGATGTCGTGCTTCACCGTGTCGATCATCTCCAGCGTCCGGTTTGCCGAACGATTGCCCTCCACATAGGATGCCGCCACGTATACGGCGAAGAACTGCGCGCCCATCCCGCCCTTCTTCATCCGGGGCAGATCGGTATGGCGTTCTGGATCGGGCTTGCCGATATCGCTTCCCTCCACCGTGAAGCTGGTTACGTCGTTGTGCGTATCGATCAGAATCGCTGAGCGGTGGACGCGCTCCACCTCCGCGTCGGAGACGCTCCGCTTCGCGCCAGACTGCGCGTTGCCAGCCAGTGCGCAAGCCAGAAAAAGAGCGGTAGAGAGCAGGAATCGCATGCGGAACCTCCGGGCGTGCTTGGAATATCCCGATTGTAGCCGTGCGCGGTGCGGAGGGTCTTCAAAATTACTTCTCGAACCCATCACCGTTGCCTATCAAGGTGATGGCTGGCAGCGGAACCGGCCTCGATACGAGAATAGAGCGATGAGCCGCGTGCGAATGGATAAGTGGTTGTGGGCTGCGCGTTTCTTCAAGACGCGAGCGCTGGCCGCGCGCGCCTGCGAACTGGGTCGCGTCTCCATCAATGGCCAATCTGCCAAACCCGCCCGGGAGATCCGGGCCGGAGATGCGCTGCGGGTTGAGACCCCCGGCGGGATCTTCGAGGGGGAGGTGCTCCTTCTGAGCGAGATGCGCGGTCCCGCCGAAGTGGCGCGGACGCTGTTCCGCGAATCGGAAGCCAGCCGCGCGGCCCGCCAGAAGCAGGCCGAGGAAAGAAAGGCCCTGCCCCAGTTCGATTTTGCCGGGGATGGACGTCCCTCCAAACGCGACCGGCGCGACCTCGACCGGTTGCGAGGGCGGGAGTAGACCGCGCACGCGCTGCGACGCGGGAGGGGAGTCTGCGATCCTAGGGCGTGGACAATTCGAACGCATTGATCGATTTCCGGAACGTCAGCGTCATGCGCGGAGAGCGCGTCATTCTGGATCGGCTCTCCCTCCGCATTGAGGCCGGGGAGCATGTGGCGATTCTCGGACCAAACGGCTGTGGAAAATCCACGCTGGTAAAGACCATCACCCGCGATCTTTATCCGCTTCAGAAAGAAGGAATGACTGCCCGGATCCTTGGCCGGGACCGCTGGCATCTGTTCGACTTGCGCCATCAACTGGGCGTGGTATCCCACGACCTCGCCAACATCTGTAATCGCCCTATCAAAGGCCTCGAAACCGTGCTCAGCGGCTTCTATGGAAGCATCGGCCTGATGATGTCGCAAGCCCCGGACGCCGCCATGACGGCCAAGGCGGAAGCCCTCATGGAGGAGTTCGCGATCGCCCATCTGAGGAACCGCTGGTTGGACGAACTTTCTTCCGGGGAGGCCCGGCGCATCCTGATTGCGCGCGCTCTCGTTCATGAGCCGCAAGCGCTGCTGTTCGACGAACCCAGCACCAGCCTCGACCTGGTCGCTCAGCGCGAACTGGTGAACGTGCTCCGCAGCCTCAGCCGCCGCGGCGTGGCGCTGGTGCTGGTTACCCACCACCTCGCCGATATCATCCCGGAGATTGAACGGGTGATTCTCATGCGCGCCGGCAAGGTGATCGCCGACGGCCCAAAACGGGATCTGCTTACCGCGAGCACCCTCGAAGCGCTGTTCGGTACGCCCGTGGAGTTGGTGTGCCATGACGACTTTTTTCATGCCTGGTGGCGCTAAACGCCACCCGACAATCTGGTGGCGTTGACGCCACCGCCACAAGTAATCTGGTGGCGCTCAGCGCCACTGGCGCGGGAGGCCCGATGCGGCTGAACGCCGCGCCGCCCCATCCCTAAGCGGACGCTTGCGGCGCCGCACTCTGCTTGTGCCCGCATGCGAAGCCACGGCATTCGGCCAGCCGCGACGGGCTTGCTGAAAGCTTCCAGCCGTCCACCCGGTCAAAGCCGGAGGCTCTCACCATGTGGGCGAGGCAGTGCAGGGTGGGCACCCACCAGTTGGTGCCGTTGTTGCCGTACTGATTCTCCGGATAGAACTCCATTACCATTTGGCCGTTCGCGTAGCCTTGTCCCATGCCGCCGCGGTAGGGGCTGAAGTCGTCGAGGATGGCCGATTCCACGAATAGCCGGTCCGTACACACGGCGCTCATCCGGTCGAGCGCCAGTAGTGGATAGCGAAGGTGATAGAGCAGACCGAAGGCGAACACGATGTCGAACTGGCCAAACGTCTCGGGCTTCAAATCATAGACGGTTAGTTCGTGGCGCTGGCACTGCTCTTCGCTATAGCCGAGGGCTTCGCGGCAGAGGTCGAAATTCTCCCAGGCCTTACGGTCCTGCTCTTTCAGAGATCCGAGAAAATCGGAAAAATCGTCGATCGCCACCACTTGGCGGGCGCCCCGCTTGAGCGCTTCAAAAGTCCAGAAGCCATCCCAGGCGCCGATGTCCAGAACACGCTTGCCTTCGAGACTTTCGGGGATGCGATAGGCGTCCACATTCAGCGGGGCCCAGCCGGGTGTGGTGACGCCATGGGGCAGTTCGATGCGGTGGTACCAATAGGGAAAGCGCGCCACGCGGGCGGCCAGGTCCTGCTGAGGCGTCGCGCTGGGCAATTCGGTTTCGGTTGCAACGGACATGAGCGTTCCTTTCGGGTTTGGCCGGAGACCGGCGGTTTAGAGGTGGACGCTAGAGCCGGCGCAAAGCTCATTCCAAGCCTTCAAATAGAAAGCTTCCAGTTGCCCCACGAAGCCTGGCTCGTCCATCAGCCGGCTGGCCAGCAGCTCGTCACGCAATGAGTGGCGCAGAGCCAGGCGGCTCGTTGGGTCGGCAGCCAAACGGACGCAGGCGTCCACGAATCCGCTCTGGGTGTGTGCCACCCATGCCGGGCGGCCCAACGCTTCCAGCAGCGAGGCGCCCACCCGGCTGGCGTGCCGCTCCCCGGCCAGCGTCACCACGGGAACGCCCATCCAGAGGGCCTCGCAGGTGGTGGTGGTGCCGTTATAGGGGAAGGTGTCGAGCGCAATGTCGACATCGTTGTACTGCGAAAGGTGCTCGGCCAGCGACGGGGAGTTGTGACGCAGTTCTACTCGCTCCGGCGGGATGCCGCCCTGGGCCAGCACGCGAAAGAGGTTCGCGCGCGCTTGTTCGTTCTGGTACGCCTTGCCCTTGAGCAGCAATTTCGCGCCCCGTAGCGCGGCTAGCGCCGCTCCCCATAACGCGGCGCTCTCGGTGTCGATCTTCTTGCTGTTGTTGAAGGTGCCCAGCGTCAGGAAGCCGCGCCGGCGTTCGGGCAGATCCTGTGCGACGTTTTGCGAGAAGACGTGAAACGGGGCGAGGCGCCCGGTCTCGTCGAGGATCGTATCCATCTGGTTGCCGGGAGGGCTAAAGCACAGAAAGCCCCTTGGAAGCCGGGCGAGGCGTTCCGTCGATCGCGTGTCGGCCTCGCCAACCGGATCCGTGATCTCGTCGACGATGCGGTAATCCATTGCGGGAAGGCCCGTCGTGTTGGGGTAGCCAAGATAGCTGCACTGCAGCGGTGCCGGCTTGCGAGCGAAGACGCCCAGGCGGTTGCCGCCAGTGTGCCCGGCCAAGTCGATGAGAATATCGATTTCATCCTCGACAATCTGGCGGCAGGCTGCTTCGTCCGAAAGCGCGGTGATGTCCCGCCAGACGATATCGAGCTGCTTGATCTGCGTGGTTAGGCTGTCTTCCCGGTCGAGATTGCTGTAGCAGAAGACCTCGAACTGTTCCCGGGTATGGCGCCGCAGGATCGGGCCGAGGAAGTACATCACCGAATGGCGGCGAAAGTCGCCCGAGACGTATCCCACCCGCAGACGCTTTCCGGAGACGATTGCTGTGCAAGGCCGCAACCGGGTTTCGCGCACCCGCTCCTCCGCGCTCCGTCCCCAGGCGCGATGCAACCCAAAGACATGTTCGGCCGAAAAGGCGGAGTGAAAATTGAGGTTGTAGAGAAGATTCGAGAAAGCTACGCGATCGCCGGGATCCGATTCCACCGCTTTCTGAAAACATTCGAGCGCTTCCCGCATCCTGCCAAGTTCACCAAGGCAGTTGCCGGCCAAATTATGTGCCAGCGCGCTATCCGGTTCCTGGGCAGCGACGCGGGAAGCAAGCGTAAGCGCTTCTTCGTTCCTGCCATTGATCCGCAGAAGATTCCCGGCATTGATCAACGCTCCCGTGTAGCGGGAGTCCGCGTTGGCGGCGCGAAGGTAATAGTCCATCGCTTCGTCGCCCCGATGCAGGGCCACGGCCAGGTTGCCGAGTTCCATCAGCACGTCCGCCTGCTCTCCGGCGATCGCCCGCGCACGATCGAGACATGTCCGTGCCTCGTCATATCGCTTTTGCTGGGAGAGCGCGAGGCCCAGGCCCAGAAAGCCCTGCCAGAAATTCGCTTTGCGATTCACCGCCTCCGCCTCGCAAGCGGCTGCCTGTTGCCATTCCTGCCGAAACGAATGGATGGCCGCGAGATTGTGCCAGGCTTCGGCGTGTTCCGGGTCCGACCGGATTGCCATCAGATAGAGATCGCGCGCTTCCTCCAGCCGGTCAATCGCCCGCATCACATTTCCCAGGTTGTTCAGAGCCATGGGGGAGTTGGGCTGCAAGGCCAGCACCTTGCCATAAGCATCGATCGCTTCCGGGTAGCGCTTGAGGTCCGAGAGCGCTTGCGCGCGCAGAAACTGCGCCACGGGGTCTTCCGCTTCTAGCGTAAGGGCTTTCTCCGCGCTGCCCAGCGCCGCGTCGGCATCCCCTCCTCCCAGCAGAACCCGTCCCAGATCCCGCCAATAGATCGCCGTCTGTTCGCTCAGCCTGCAGGCCTTTTCCAGGAAGCGGACGGCATCCTTGCGGCTGCCCAGTCCCTCGCTTGCCAGCCCCAAGCCATGCCAAATCGCGGGAATTTGAGGTGCGGCTTCAGCGGCAGACAGGAAGGTGTCGACGGCCTTCTCATAGCCCCCTTCCTGAATCAGCCGATACCCGGTTTCGATATCGCGAAGCAGATGCGCGGGTAGCACGCTCTTTGGGGGGGCCAAGGTTTGCGGGGAAGCGTTTTGCATGGAACGAACGCGGCCTTCAAATTTCGCCGCAAGAAGAGGGTCGGCGGAGAGAGGCGATCCCTTTAGGGCGCTAGGGCTTTTCTCTCAATTAAGGGCAAGGAGTTCTAAGGAACACACTTTTTCCTCAAAGACGAAGATGTGCTCACCGATATGGGGCTGTAGAGAAAACAACGCCGCTCTCGGGCGCAAACAGGGAGTCCGGCAGGATGCCGGAAAATTCATTCGAGGATTGAGTCAAAATGTCCACATCGATCGTAACTAACGTTTCTTCTTTGATCGCGCGTGAAAATCTGCGCGTCAACAACGAATTCCAGGGCCGCACGATTAACCGCCTGACGTCCGGCTTGCGCATCAACAACTCTTCGGACGACGCCGCCGGCCTCGCCGTTGCCAACCGCTTCCGGAGCGATATCACGGAACTCACCCAGGGCGTGCGCAACGCCAACGACGGCCTCAGCACCCTGCAGATCGTCGACGGCGGATTGAATAACGTGTCGAAGATCCTCGACCGTTTGAAGACGCTGGCCACCCAATCGGCCTCCAACACCTTCACCGGCGACCGCACGACGCTGAACAACGAATACAGAGAGCTGCTGGGAGAAATTAACCGCCAAGCGGCCAACGTCGGTCTTGTGAGCGGCGGTGTCAACAACACGGCCATTTCTGTCTACGTTGGCGGCGGCAGCTCCCAGGCCAATGCGAAAGTGGCCATCGATCTCAGCGGCGTTTCCAACCGCGTAGATTCCGGGTCGCTCGGCGTCGGCGGCACTCAAGTGGTGAACGGCGGTGTGACCACCGGTACCGTGAACCTCGATACCGCTGGACCGTTCGCTGCGGCCGGCAGCCAGTCGATCGCCTTCCAGCTCTACGATTCCGGGCTGGGGACCGTCGTCACCAAGAACGTTACGGTGGACGGCGGGGCCACGGGCGTGAACGCCGAACAGGTGCTCACCCAGCTCAACGACCAGTTGAACACTTACGGCATCACGGCCAGCAAGGGTACCGACGGCATTCTGCAGCTTTCGAGCAGCAGGGCCTTCAGCGCTCTGGCGGGCACGGCGACCGCTGGAACGGCGTTTGCCACGGCTGCCGCGGAAGTCACCAATTCTTCCAATTACCGCTTTGAACTGGCTGCCTATGCTTCGGCGGGCGACGCCCAGACGATCACGGTGCAGAATGCGCAGGGTGCGGTGACGGTGAATATCGCCTCCAGCGCCGATGCTACCGCCGTGAAGACGGCCCTCAACGCGGCCGTCAGTTCGCTCGGCATCGAAGTGGTGGGCTACAGCGGCACCGACGGTATCAGCATCCAGAGCAGCACCGCGTTCAGCATCACCGTGAACGAGGCGGCAACGGGCGCCGGCATCAACGGAACTTCCACCGGGGCGCTCACCGTCACCGCGGGCGACACCTCCGCAACCGCCACGGGCAATGCGTTGGCGGCGATCTCTTCGATCGACGCGGCGATCACCTCGCTGGGCCGCATCCAGGGTAAGGTGGGTACGGCGCAGAACAAGCTGCAATACTCCATCAACCTGGCGCAATCGCAGATCTCGAGCTTCTCGGCCGCCGAATCGCGGATCCGGGATGCCGACATCGCTCTTGAAGCCTCAAACCTCACCAAAGCGCAGGTGGTGCAGCAGGCATCGCTAGCCGCTCTGGCGCAAGCTAACTCCGCTCCGCAGGCCGTGCTTGCGCTGCTGAGAGGCTAAACCGCGTAACGCTCCCCCAAATGCCAACTCTCTTCTCGCTTCCCCCTCAGGGCGGAAGCGAGGGAGAGGCGGCTTGAGAGAGTGAAGCCGTACTTTCCCTCGATTTCGCGGCGAGGCTCCCCGGTTCGCCGGAAGGGGCGCTCGCCGCGAATCGTTTGCCGCGGCTTACTCTTTCTGGCGCGCGATCTATTCCGGCGGCTGGGTCCCGCCGATACACATGCGGAAGACAGGAAATCCATGAGCACCAGTTCGCTATTTCTTGGCAACAGCGCCTATTCAAACGATTTCTCGCAGGTGATTGACCGTACCTTGGCCATCGCCCGGCTCCCCCTGTTGCAGGTGGAGCAGCAGCGAATTCAAACCAGCGACCGGGGCGCGGCGATCACGGACCTCCAGGGAAAGTTCGAAAGCCTGCGGGTGGCCTTGAGCGATCTTTCAACGAGTGTCGGCTCGGCGAATCTGGAAGCCAGCTTCTCAGCCTCCGGTATCGCAACGGCCACCCTGGGAGAACGCCGGGGCGGCCAGCTTCACCCTCGAAGTCAGCGATCTCGGCAGTTACACGAGTTTTCTTGCGGCAGCCGGTGTAGCGAACCCCGCTGTCGACGGGCTGGGAACCGAGACCACCAAGACGCTGGTGGTGGATGGTGTCGAAACCACGCTTACGCTCAGCGGCAACACGCTGGACGCGCTGGCAAAGGCGATCAACGATTCGGAAACCGGGCTCACCGCCAACGTGATCAACGTTTCGTCCACAAGCACGCCGTCTTACAAGCTGGTGCTGCAAGGCGACAAACTTGGCGCGCAAACCATTGCCCTCAAAGATGGCGACGCCACGGGCGCAGACTTGCTTGAAAGCGCCGCTCTCAACGTCGGCAGCAGTGTGCTCTACAAAGTGAACGGCGTTTCGGTGAGCGCGGAAAGCCGCACCGTGACGCTGGCGCCCGATATCTCGGTTTCTCTAAGCGGGACCACGGCCAGTTCCGGCCCGGTGAGCTTAACGGTGAAGCGAAGCGCTTCTCAGATCGTGGACCGGCTTCGCGGGGTGGCCGCCGCCTACAACGCCGCCGCTGGAAAGCTGGACGAGCACCGCGGCCAGAGCCGGGGCGCCTTGCAAGGCCAGAACGTGATCTCCACGCTCTCCAAGGTGCTGCGGGACCTCCCTTCGTTCAGCGGCGAATCGGGCTCATTCCAGAACTTCACCGACATCGGGCTGCGCTTCGACGACAAAGGAACGATGACGCTCGACTCGGGAGCGCTCTCCGGGCTCTCCGACGAGAAGCTCGACCAGTTGGTGGCGTTCCTCGGCACCGAGAAGACGGGTGGATTCGTCGGTACCGCCCTGGGCACGATCGGCGTGGCGACGACGGCGGAAAGCGGGATCCTCGCCCTGGAACGCAAATCCTATGCCGACCAAGGCAAGGCCGAAGCGTTGCAGGTGCAGCAGATGCAGGAGCGCATGGACCTGATGGAGACGAATCTGCGGGAACGATTCGCGGCGCTCGATTCGGCCATTGCCGCATTGCAGCAACAAGCCCTGTATTTCAACAATTTGTTCGAGTCGATGAGAATCGCCCAGCAGACCTATTCAAACTAGGGTCTCAAGGGCTATGCCATGCGGGGTGCCCCGAGGCAGAGGCCACGAAAACGATGGCCCGATACGCGCTGGCAGATGGCCCGATCGGCAGTAACGAAGAGATGAGGAACCTCATGGAGAGCGAAGCGCCCACAGTAGCCGCATCCGGGGAATCGGCAGCCGCCGCGGTAGAGCCATCGGGCGCCCCAGGCGGGCCATCGCGACAGGGAAGCGAGCAAAAGCCCATGAGTGTGCTTCTCGAAGAAGAGGTTCTCACTCAACTCATTCCCCTGGTGAAAGCCCTAAGCCCAGGAGGATCCCCCGCCCCAGCCCAGCCATCTCCAGCCCAGCCATCCACGCCAACTGCGGTGACAGTGGGGGCGCTGCGAGGCCGGATTTTCAGCGCCCTCAAAAGCAACGAGTTCGCGGCTTTGCGGCAATTGCTGCCGGAGTATGGGGAGGCGCTCGAATACCTCGTCCAGGACGCATCCGCGGACCGGAGTACCGTGCAGCGGCTCGAATGCGACCACAAGAACTTCTTCGAGCAACTCAAGGCTGCCCTGATAACCAACCGCATCCAAATCCGGCTGGAATTGGAACGTGTCAAAGCGTCTCAGCTCTACGCCGAAGCCGAGCCTGCTGACCGTGGCGGAAGCTGGCAAGGATGAGCGGAGCCTGCGACGCAAGAGGCGCGACCCTATGGGGATCGTGAGATCTTGCGGGCTTTCCAGAGCGACGCAATACCGTAGAAAGCCATCATCCCCACGAAGAGTCCGCCTAGCACGAGCGCGAGTATGGCATCGAGGTCCTGCCGGCGGTTAAATTCCTTATAGACCATGAAGCCGCCGATCACGGTGAGGGCCAGAAAAAGAAACGCGATGGATTGATTCCAAACCACCCGCATCGGCTTGATCACGGCGGGAATTACGTGTCGCCGGAACTCAGAAATCATCCCCATATTGGTCTCGCGAACACGAAGGCGATTTTCTCATCAACCATAGAGATTCAGTCGTTGAACAGTTGCTGGTTGCCGCCCTCTAGTCCTTTCTTCCAGGATACCGATAGAGAGCCATCCATGGGATCTGGCACCTTCCGAGGTTCACGCAGCCCACGGGGTCCCTTTGGCTGCCCCTTGTTTGAAGAGTGCGCATTGCCTACAATCGAGGGCAAGCGGGGCGAGTTCGTGTTCGAGAGAAACATCCGGCTCAAGGTCGCCCGGCCCGCAGCAGAGGCAAATGGGAAGAGGGCACGGGAAAGGGAAGCGGTTTGGACGATAGACTCAAGAAGCTCATGCAGGAACTGGGGAATGCGATCAATGAAGCCCTCGCGGATTCCGAGCGGATTGCCGAATCCATTGGCGAGATACGCAAGGAAGGCTACGACGTGTTCCTGGTCCTGGAGGCGACGATCGGATTCAATAAACGAAACGCCGAAGATGGCGTGAGCGATGCCGACGGCAGCGAGCCGCGCCCGGACATTGTGGAAGAAACCGAAGAGAGCGTCAACTGGACCACGCAGGATGAGAAGTTCTTGCGCGCGTTGAAGATCACTATCGACGAATAGCGGCTATCGACGAATAAAGAGTATTCCAGTGCGGCATGCCGGTTGCGCAGCCCTGCGGTACGAGAGCCTAACCGCCAAGTTCCCGATAAAGCTGATAGGTCTCGGCCACCGCATCTTCCCAACGAAACTGCGCCGCGCGCACTCTTCCCAAGTTTGACAGCCGCTCGCGTTCGCCAAGGTTCGAAACAAGATGCAGCAGCGCTTCTTCGATGGCGCTAGTTCGTTCCGGATTCACAAGCAAAGCGGCATCGCCTGCAACCTCTGGTATGGACGATCGGTCAGAGGTTATCACCGGCAGCCCCCAGGACATTGCTTCCAGCACGGGCATCCCGAAGCCCTCGTCTATAGTGGGAAAGGCGAAGATGGATGCTCGCGCGTAGAAACTGTTGAGGGTGGCATCGTCGCAATAGCCCTCCAAGTCGATCCTTTCTCTGGCGGCAGACTCGGCGACGGCCACCTCCACGGCCTCCCATCCATAGCCGCGGCCGCCCACCAGAGCGAGGCGCCAGGGGGCGGGAACGCGCGGGAAAGCCTCCACCAGCGCCACCACATTCTTTCGCTTCTGGAGTGCGCCCACGAAGAGGATGAGCGGCTCGCGGTTTTGCGGCGGGGGGACAAGCGATGCGTCGGGTGGGCGTACGCCATGGTGAATCACGCGGATGCGGGCGGCCGGCACATCGAGCAGGTCTTCCACCTGGGAGGCGGTGAAGGAAGAGACGCAGATCACCGCGTCAGACCGGGCCGCGGCATCGCGTGCCTGCTTCGTAAAGCGTTCGCGGAAGGCCGCGGTGCTGTATTCGGAAGTGATCACGAAGAGGTCGTGAAAGGTGCTCACGGCACGCCGCATCGGCAGGCGGGGCAGGCGCTGGTTGAGCCCATGAAACAGCCGCGGTCTGAACGGGAAGACTGGCTCCAGCAGCGGCAACCGGCTGGCGTTGGAGGGAAGCGCCTGGGAAAGGCTCTCGCGAAAACGGTGCAGCCGATAGCAGAAGGCGAAGCGATCCTCCGGGTGGGCGGCGGCAAGACCGAAAAGAATCTCCCGCGAGTAGTTGGCCACCCCCGTGGGACGCCGATCGACAGCGTAGCTGGCATCCAGATGAAAAGCGAGAGACATGCGTGAGGAGCGGAGCGTTGCGCGGTGCGCTCAGGCTGGCTTGCAGCATCGCCCGCGCCGCAGTCTCACGATAGCATTGATACGCTGCACCAAGGCACGGGGCGGGCAGCCCATTCCGGTTGCAGCCTTAGAATTCCTCGGCTACGCCGTAGCCCTTTAGTTTGCGATAGAGCGTAGTTCGTCCGATGCCCAGCAATTGGGCCGCTGTGGTGCGGTCTCCGCGGGTCACCGTAAGGGCGTTGAGGATAGCCCGCCGCTCCACTTCCGCCAGGGGCATGACGTTCTCTGTTGCGCGATAGGACGAGAACTCCGGCGACGCCACGCTCGAAAGAACGGCAGCCTCGCGCTGAGGCGGAAACACGGCATGCAGGAGGGTGGAGGGCAGATCGTGAACCCCCAGGTCGCTTCCACTCGAAACAGCAGCCATCCGGTGGATGGTGTTCTCAAGCTCCCGCACATTGCCGGGCCAGTCGTACTTCAGCAACGCGTCCTCTACCGCCGGGGAGAACCGTAAGCCGGAGGCGTGTTTGTCCAGGAAGTAGGCCGCAAGCACCGGAATGTCTTCGCGCCGCTCCCGCAGAGGAGGGATCCGCAGAGTGATGACATTGAGGCGAAAGAAGAGATCCTGGCGAAAGCGGCCACGCCGGACATCCTCGGCGAGGTTCCGGTTGGTGGCAGCCACCACTCTGCTCTCCACATAGCGCGAGACGGTGGAGCCGATCGGACGGAACTCCCGCTCCTGCAGCACACGCAGCAACTTCACCTGCAGCGACAAGGGCAACTCGCCAATCTCGTCGAAAAAGGCCGTGCCAAGATGGGCTTCTTCCAGCAGGCCCGTGCGGTTGGTGTCGGCGCCTGTGAACGCGCCCCGCATGTATCCAAAGAGCTCGCTTTCCATCAGCGGGCCAACCAGCACCGAGCAATCGATGGGCACGAACTTCTTGAGACCGCTGCGCTCATGAACCTTGCGGGCCACCACCTCCTTGCCAGTTCCGGTCTCGCCCAGAATCAGTACGGGGCTCTGGCTGGAAGCGATGCGGTCGATCTTATCGCGCAATTCCCGGATGGAGGAGGAAAGCCCGATCAGAGCGACTTCGGATGACTTAGCGAGCACGGCGCAACTGGATTCCCTGGGCATGAGGCTTAGACAGAAAATTCCTGTCTAAGGTATTAGTGGTCCGGCACCAGGAAAATTCTCGGAAAATCGTCACGTAGAGTGCGAGAAAGTTCTTCAGCGCCCAATCGGGAGAGACGCTGGCCAACCAAAACACGCCACAGAGGACTTCCCGGCGAGCCCGGTTGTTCCACCAGGATCAGGTGGACATCGAAGTCGCGGGCGGCAAGCTGGTCGCGCAGCGCGAGAGCATTCTCATAGATGGTGAACGCGCCTACCTGCACGGCGAAAGTTTCTTCCTTGGGCGGAGCGGAACCACCCGTCCCCGTGGCGGCAGTTGCCGCTGGCGCATTGGTTGTGGGGGGCGCCGGTTTGCCAGGCAATCCCACTACTTCAACGCGAACGGCCGCGGTGCCCGGACCCAGCATGGCAATCTCGCGGGCCGCTGCCCGGGAGAGATCGATCGCGCGGTTGGCCACGAAAGGCCCACGGTCGTTGATGCGTACGCGCGTTCGCAATCCGTTGGTGTGGTTGGTTACCTCCACGACGACGCCGAAGCGAAGTGTGGGATGTGCGGCGGTCATTAGCTCCTGGTCGTAGACCTCTCCGTTTGCGGTGCGCCGGCCGTGGTAAGGATCGCCATACCAACTCGCTACGCCCTCTTCCCAAGCGCCCAGCACCGATGGCAAAACGGGCCTTGACGAGACCGGAGCTTGCGTGCGGCGCTGCTTTCGTCCGCAACCTCCAAGCGCGAGTGCCGCGATCAGCGTCGCGACAAGAGTGAATGCGCTCAAACGCCCTGCCAGCGGGCTTGCGAACGACGTGCCGCCGTTCAACAATTCGCTCATGTGTGCTTTCTCCGGCGCCTCGTATCGCTCACAACAAGAGTGCGCGCGGCGTGCTGATTGAGGAAATTGCTTGACATTATCCGCGATCCTATTTATAAGGAAAACACAAAGCAACGTTGCACTTTTCGAGTGCAACTCGTTGGGAGAATCGTTCGAGTAGAACTTTCGACCGCAGGGCGATCCCAATCACCTGCAAGAAAGACAGCCGAATAGGCCGCAGGTCGATAGCGGTAATCGAACAGGAGCCCCGGGAAACCGGGGCTCTTCCTTCGTCTAGCGGTTGCGCATTTCGCTCCCTGCTTCTCACGCTCCTCATCCGCCAACTCACTTCGAGATCGCGATCACGTGGAAGCTTTCGCCAAGCCCGAACAGCAGGGATTTGAGTTGTTGTCTGCGCGCAAACTGCTCACGCTCCGTGGCGGCGTCAAGCACCAGCAGGAACTCATCGCGTTCCCCTGCATACATCAAGGCTCTGGCCAGCAGTTCCATACGCAGAACCTGGCCACCCATCGCGCTGGCGACTTCCGCCAATGCATGGAAAGGGACATGAGCAGTGATGTCCTTCTCGCCGGCATTCGCAAGGACGTCGGCGTCGGCGCGGTGCCTCTGGTACGACATGAGCGTGCCTTCCGGAAACCGCTTCCAATCGCGCTCCCCATAGCCATAGTCCACGAAGACACACAGCGCGCTTGCGGAGGCCGAAAGCAGGTCCTCGAGAAAACGGATGCCGCGGCGATGCACTTCAAACTCGAAGCCATCCCCGGGTGGAACGCGAAAGCGGGCCGCGTAGGCAGCGATTTCGGCGGAGGGCTCCGGCGAGGTAACCCACACGAATCGCGAATCCCGCCAGGCCACCAGACGCTCGTGGTATTGGCCATCAACGCGGACGGCCGATTGCACCGGAAGCGCATCGAAAAACTCGTTGCCGAAGACGGCTCCGTTCACGGGCGCCAGGGGTAGGGGCGAATGCACTTCCACTGCCTGGTATTCCCATCCGGCAAAGCTCGCCTCCATCTCCCCGCGCCCCGCGCCGAACTCGCTGATCGATCGTGGAAGCGGCACGCGGCGCTCTTCGGCAAGGCGCTCGATGTAAGCGCGCATCAGTTTGCCAAAAGCCGGTTGCAGTTGGGAGGCAGTGTAGAAATCGCCTTGCACGCCGATGGGTTTCTCGCCGCGGCAGTAGTAGCCATGCTGCGGATGGTAGAGCGCCACTTCCATAAAGCGCTCAAACGAGATCGGCCCGTGCAAGGCGATTTCGTCGCGAATTAGCTGCTCAACCTTGTTCAAGGGGCTCATCTGCTTTGGGGAGTGCGAATAAACATCTCGGCGATGAAATCGTGCATGCAGTCGTAAAGAAGCCGCTGCAAGTTCCAGGCGAACTGAGATCCTCCAACGTCGCGTTCGTGCAGCACCAGACGATAGTCGTCCACGCCCTCAATCGGCTCGCGGAGACGAATGATCAGCACGGCGTCGCCGTGCGGATTCGTTTCCGCTGAGAACTTCAAAAGCGGATGCTCATATCGCTTCAGTTCTGTTTGTACAATCTCAGCCGTTAGCACATGTCTATTGTATGAGGCTGTCCGGAACCAATGCCTCGGTTTGGCTCTGGATAGGGGGATTGCCGGTGTTGTGCTGGCGCTATCCCCGATGAACCACCGCCAGGCACACACGTACGGGTAACAGGTGCTGTTCAAGGGATAGGGCTTCATCCGGTTCCGATCTGCTTTCCGCTGTCGCGATCGAAATCGTGATAGAAACGGAATCACCATGCGGAGCACTCGCCGTTCTTTTCTGCTTTCTGCCACGGCAGCCAGTCTCGCTGCGCAGCCCGCCGAGTTCACCTGGCCGGATCGTTGCCGCGCCGCCGTCAGTTTGACCTTCGACGACGGGCGGACAAGCCAGATTGACCGGGGTATTCCGTTTTTAAATAAGTTGGGCGCAAGGGCCACCTTCTATCTCACGCCCCGCGGCGCCTCCCAACGGGTGGAGGGGTGGAAGGCGGCGCACGCCCACGGGCATGACTTGGGGCACCACAGCAATAGCCACCCATGCACGGCCAATTACCGTTTCTCAAAGGCGAACGCGCTTGAAGACTACACGCTGGATCGGATGGCGGCAGACCTTGATTCGGCCAGCATCGAGCTAAGGGACATGCTGGGGATTAAGCCGGTGAGTTTCGCTTACCCTTGCGGACAGAAGTTCGTGGGCCGGGGCGCGAATGCGGCCAGCTACATTCCCCTTATCGCAAAGCGGTTTCGCAGCGGGCGCGGCTACCTTGACGAAGCGGCGAACGATCCCACGGTTTGCGACCTCGCCAACTTGATGGGCACCGGTTTTGATGGCCTGGATGCGGTGGCGATGCGGGAACTGCTGGCCGTAGCCATCATTGAAAAACGCTGGCTGATTTTTGTGGGCCACGACATGGGCGAAGCGGCGCACCAATCAACAGATCTGCGCGCTCTCGAGAATCTCATCCGATTTGCGCAGGATGCCACAAACGGCGTCTGGCTGGCTACGGTGTCCGAGGTGAGCGAGTATATTGCGAAGCGGCGCGGGTAGTTGCCCGCATCGGGCGCTACGCGCGGGCGCCGTGGGGTCTTCCGGAAGCAGCTTCATTGCACATGCGCCAGGCCCACGCCACGCAGCACCTGCTGAAAGCGGGCATCGCCGTGGAGGGGGCGGAAGGCAGGGTCAACCGCAACGTAGACCACGTTGTAAGGCTTCGAGACCACGGCGGCTTCCAGTTCTTCCAGGGCGCCCTGGTTGTCTCCAATCCACATTTTCCAAAGCGCCCGCTCGTAGCGCTTGGTCTCCTTGGGCATAGGATCGCTCACTTCGTCGAGGTAAGCTTGCGCGACCCCTCGGCGCCCGGATCGCAACCAGATCGTGCGGCGTTGGTCGGAGTAATCCACCTGCTGAGGTAGGGTCCAGCCTCCCCACGTTCCGATGTGCTGCGCACGGACGCGGATGGCTTCCAGGTCGTTCCCGAGCATCATGTGGCTGCGCTCCAACCACTGATAACCGGCTGTATGCATAGGATCCAGATTGAGCGCAGCCTGGGATTCGGCAACCGATTCCGAATATCGGCCACCAAAGAAGCGAACAGACGCCAGCAGCGAGTGGGCGTGCGCGCGCGCCGGCTCGAGTGAAATCGCCGTCTGCGCCTCGGCTTCCGCTTCGTCCAGCCGTCCCTGGATGGATAGCCAATAGCCGTACCAGAGGCGGCGCTGCACCACGCGCGAATCCATTGCAATCGACTCGCGCAGATAGCGGCCAGCTTCATCCCAGGCCCACACCCGCGACATCAGCACAAAGCCGAGAATCGCTTTGCATTCCCCGCAACCGGGGTCCGATTGAACCGCCTTGCGAGCCAATTCGGCGGTGGCGGAGAACGAACCCTTGCCGTAGCGGGCGGCGGCCTCGGCGAGACCGGCAAGCGCAGGGGCGTAGTCGGGAACGATGCTCAGCGCTTCCTCAAAGAGTGGAGTTGCTTTCGCGCCTTCGGCCAGATTGCCTCGACGCAGATGCAGCAAGCCTTCCCTCACCAGGGTGTCCGCTCGCATCCGCTTCTGCTGGCGCGCCAATATGAAGAAACTAGCCGATACGGCTAGCGTCAGCAGGAGAGCGAGCAAGACGGTGAAGCGGAGGGGAAAGCGGCGCGCGGGCGGGTTTGCCTCCACGTTCGCGAGGGATTCGGATTCGGTCTCGACTGGCACCGCCAGCCGATAGCCCATACGAGCCACCGTATCAATATAGCTGCCGCCGCCCGGCGCGGGATCGAGAGACTTTCGGATGGTGGCCACGGCGTGGGCCAAATTCGAATCTTCCATCAGCGCGCCGGCCCAAATTCGCTCCTGCAATTCTTCTTTGGAGACGACCTCACCAGCGGCTTCCACCAGGATGGCAAGGCACTCGGCGGACCGCCAGGGGATCTTCGCGGGCACCCCTCTCACCGTCAGCCGGCGCGTGGAAGGCTCCCACTCAGCCTCGCCGAAGCGAACTGCAGTTTCGGGAGTGCCTGTCGCCGAAGCCATGGGATGACAATACTTTCTCCTGTTCAGCCAGGAATTGCAATCGCATTCTCCGGCTGATTACTTCTTGTTTTCAACGCGTTCAGAGAAAGTCAGGACTTTTCATCGGGGGTTCCATGACGCCATTCCCGAAATGTCACAAGACTTCATTTGCCTGTCACTGCCCGCCCGCGAAAACTGGGAAAGCACCAGAGCGATTCTGGAAAACGATTGAGGGGTTCAACCATGTATCTTCAACGAACGGCGGTAGCTACTGCCATGTCTGCCAGCACCTTCTCCCGGTACCGGCTAGCGTTCCTGGCCGCGGCGATTTGCGCCGTCTCTCTGTTCTTGCCGGCAACGACAATCACGTTCAACGGATTGTCGGGGACCCCACCTACCTACGCAGAGGCCGGTGCGACGTTTTCACTCGTGAACGGCGGTTCGCTGTTCTTCACCAACAGCTCGCCCACGGGTTCCACAGCGATGGGCGCCGCCGCAATCCCGTTCGGCAATTTCCGGGCGGATTTCACGGGCACCGTGTCGATGGTCTCCGTAGATTTAGGCGATTTGGGCGGCAATGATGCAGACGAGCTATTCCTGCAAGTCTTCAGTGCCTCCAACCTCCTGCTGGGTTCGGATTCCGACCAAATCCCGGCATCAGTGAGCACCTTTCGGAATCTCTCCGTGAGCGCCCCGGGCATTGCCTACGCCATCTTCGGGGTTGTGGGGATCAACGGAAACTCGGGAGTGGCCGACAACTTCACGTTCGCGGCGGAAGCGGGCCCAGGCGCCGAAGTTCCTGAGCCGGGAAGCGCCGCGCTGTTCCTCCTTGGGACCACGCTATTGTGGGGCCTCCGCCGCAAGCATCCAAGCTTCATGCATCCCGGAGTGCCCGCACGGAAGGTGAGTGATAGACTCCAAGCCGAGGAGGAAAGAGATGGCAGACGACCGGCAAGGTAGAGAAAAGAATGTCCCCTTAGTGATGGGAACCGGGTTTGGGGCGGCGATTGGGGCCGGAATCGGCGCAGCCATGGGCAACGTTGCGATGGGCGTAGCTATGGGCGTTGCCCTGGGTGCGGCCCTCAGCTTTGCGATAGGCCCCAAGATTGTAGCGATGCTTAAGAAGTAAAGCCCCGGAGATCCCAGGTGCGGGTTCGATGCGGATTAGCGCCCACCGCACACAATCTCAACCCTTGGGTTCAGAGAGCGGCCGGCCTCGGTTTGGTTGCCGGCGGCGCGGACGCCCCACTACACACGATCACGGTTGCGATGGACGGTCTGGCGACTCATCGCCCGAAGGATTCGAGGCTCGAATCGCTATGCGGATGTGCCGTAGAGTTTCTGGTAGTAGAGACGGTATTCGCCGCTGCGGGCGTGCTCTACCCACTCTGCATTTTCCTGGTACCAGCGCACGGTATCGCGAAGTCCCTCTTCGAAGGAAATCTCGCGTTCCCAGCCGAGTTGTTCCTTAAGCTTTGTGCAATCCACGGCGTAACGGCGGTCATGGCCCAGGCGATCCGTGACATGGGTCAGCAAGGATTCGGGCTTGCCCAAAATCCTAAGCAACATTCGCAGGACCTCCAGATTGGGCAGCGGGTTGTCACCGCCGATGTGATACGTTTCACCGGCGTGACCCTGCTTGAGGACAAGGCGCAAGGCGGCGCAATTGTCGGCTACGTGAATCCAATCGCGAACCTGGAGGCCGTCTCCGTACACCGGTACCGGCTTGTCGTTCATGATGTTGCTGATAGCCAGAGGAAGCAGTTTTTCGGGGAACTGATATGGTCCGTAGTTGTTGCTTGTTCGTGTGACGACGGCGTCGATGCCGAAGGTGTGCACTGCCGCATTCACCAGGTGTTCGGCCGCCGTTTTGCTGGCGGCGTAGGGGCTTGAAGGCACCAATGGGTCGTTCTCGGCAAAGGCCCGCGCTTCTTCGATATCGCCGCCTACTTCGTCAGTGGAAATATGCAGGAATCGCCCGGCTTTGCGGGCGCGGGCAACGTCGAGCATCACCTGGGTGCCCAGAACATTGGTGCGGACGAATTCGACGGCGCTCAGGATGCTGCGATCCACGTGGGATTCGGCCGCGAAATGCACGACATAGTCGCAATGCTGGGGCATCGCGGCATTGACTTCCTCCGCCTCGCAAACATCGCCACGAACGAGTTGATAGCGGGGGGCACCGGCCACTTCGGCCAGGTTTTCGAGGTTGCCGGCATAGGTGAGTTTGTCGAAGTTGATCACTTCGCTTTCGGGATGAAGCCGCAGCCAATCCCGGATGAATTGCGATCCGATAAAGCCGGCTCCGCCGGTGACAAACAATTTCATCGTTTTATCCTCATGCCGCCGCGCTTGCTATTCAACGGTCACGCTCTTGGCCAGATTTCGTGGTTGGTCGACATCGCATCCACGGCGAAGGGCAATATGGTAAGCCAGCAATTGGAGCGGCACAATTTCGAGAATCGGCAGCAGCAGTTCATCTGCTTCGGGCACGAAGAAGGTGTGCGAGCAGAGCTTGCTCACTTCACGGTCTCCCTCATTGGCGACCGCCAGCACGATGCCATCTCGAGCCCTTACTTCGTGGATGGCGCTAAGCGTCTTCTCATACGTGATGCAGCTTGCCGGCGAATCGGGATTCTTCGTCGCAAGAAACACCACGGGCAACTCGCCGTCGATCAACGCGTTCGGCCCGTGCTTCATCTCGCCCGCCGGGTATCCTTCGGCGTGGATGTAGGAGATCTCTTTCAACTTGAGGGCGCCTTCGAGCGCGATGGGGTAGTGTACGCCGCGCCCAAGGAAGAGGAAGTCGTCGCTGCGGTAGAGCAGCTTCGCCATATTGTCCACCTGGTCGTCAAGGGCCAGCGCCGCTTCAATCTTCGCCGGCAGGCGAACGAGTTCCTGCACCAGACGGAGGCTCTCCGCGGCGGAGATCGTTTTGCGCCCCTGCGCCAGGTGCATCGCAAACACAAACAACGCCACCAACTGCGCGGTAAACGCCTTCGTGGAGGCGACTCCAATTTCAGGTCCGGCGTGGGTAAGCAAAGCCCCGTTCGACTCCCTCACCAAGGTGGACCCCAAGACGTTGCAGATAGCCAGGGTGAGCGCCCCCTTGTCGCGGGCCTCCCTCAGCGCGGCCAGGGTGTCGGCAGTCTCTCCGGATTGGGAGATGAAAATGGCAAGCGTGTTCGGCTCAATCAGTGGGTCGCGATAGCGGAATTCACTGGCGTAATCCACTTCCACGGGGACGCGGGAGAGCCGCTCGAGCATGAACTTGCCAGCGATGGCCGCATGCCAGCTTGTGCCGCAGGCCACGATCTTGATCTGGCGGATGGCGGCAAGCTGCGCCGGGTCAAGCTCCATTTCGTCGAGATAAACGTTGCCCGTTTCCTGGCCGATACGGGCCGTGAAGGTCTCGCGGACCGCGCGTGGCTGTTCGTAAATCTCCTTCAGCATGAAGTGCTTGAAGCCGCCCTTTTCCGCCATGATGGGGTCCCACAAAACGTGGGTTACCTCACGGCTGATCGGCTTCCCTGCGAAATCCATCAACTGGACACCATCGCGGGTAAGCACCGCCATGTCGCCATCGGCCAGAAAGAACATATCCCTGGTGTGGGAGAGCAACGGCGTCACATCGCTGGCGACGAAATACTCCTCCTGTCCGAGCCCCACCACCAAGGGCGGACCCATCCGAGCGGCGACGATCTTTTGCGGTTCCTCCAGACTCACCACGGAAATCGCGAAGATGCCCCGGATTCGCTGCACGGCGCGCTGCACGGCGAGCGTCAGGTCGCCCTCAAGATACTTCTCGATCAGATGGGCGATCACTTCCGTATCTGTTTCGGTGACGAAAGCGTGACCTTCTTTTTCGAGTTCCTGGCGTAGAGGAAGATAGTTCTCGACAATGCCGTTGTGGACGACGGCCACCCGGCCCTTCGGCCCCACGTGGGGATGGGCGTTTTCTTCTGAAGGCCGCCCGTGCGTGGCCCAGCGTGTGTGGCCAATGCCGATCCGTCCGGCGATGGGATTCACATGAATGGCGTCTTCGAGGTTTCGCAACTTGCCCATGGCGCGGCGGACATCGAGCGTTCCGTTCTCCCCAATCACGGCCAGCCCGGCAGAGTCGTAGCCGCGATACTCCAGCTTTCGCAGACCCTCGACAATGATCGAAACTGCCGAGCGATCTCCCAGGTAGCCGATGATTCCACACATGCAATTCGCCTCCGGCAATTCAACGAGGTCAGCTCCATCCACTCGCCGGATGGCGCCTAGCGGCAACGTTGCGGCGGTATTTCCCTCTTAGTCGAGCCTCTCCACCCAGTACTCTTCAATCACCGGATTCGCCAGTACCTCGTGGGCGATTTTCTCAAGCTGCTGCTGCGCTTCGCTTTCGCCTAGAGAATCGTCCAGCTCAAGATCGAAATACTTCCCTTGCCGGACGTTCTGGACGGCACGATAGCCAAGTCCATTGAGGGCGGTGGAAATTGTCTTGCCCTGCGGGTCAAGAACGCTGGGCTTGAGGGAAACGTGTACGCGTGCTTTCATAGCCACCGTTATTGTAGCGTGGCGCTCCAGGGAAACAGGCGGCGAAGCAGGTTGGCGGCGGGGATGACGTATCCTGATGAAGAAACGAACGGAAATGTAACAGCCGATGGATCAGCGTCCTTTGCGTGTTCTTGTTCTTTCGCCGCGCCAGTGCCACCCCGTCACCAGCGGGGCGAAGCTGCGCGAGTACTATTTTTTGCGCGCACTTGGCGAGGGCGGCGAAGTGCTTCTTGCCGCGTTCGCCGATCCGAACGCGGAAGCGCCCCTCACGGAAGACCTTCCCTTCTGCCACCACTTCCGCTACGTCCCCAAGCCCCCAGCCTATCGCCCGCACCAGCTTTTGCAGGGCGCGTTCGGCAAGTGGCCGCTCCCGATTCTGAACTACACCTCCGCCGCCATGGCGGATGCCGCGGAAGAGATCTGCCAACGGCACCCCCCGGATCTCATCCAGCTCGAAAGCATTCACATGATCCGCTGCGCCTCCGCTCTCTCTGAGCGTGGGATCAAAGCACCGGTGGTTTACAACTGGCACAACATTGAATCGGAACTGATGTTCCGCTATGCGGAAACCGCCCGCAGTGCCACACGCAAGCTCTACGCATCGCTCACCGCCCGCAAGATGCGCCGGGTGGAAGCAGACATCCTTCATCATGCGTTCGGCCATCTGGTGTGTAGCGAGCGCGAAAGGCAGATCCTGCTGGAGATCGCCCCGCAAGCCCGCATCGCCGTGGTGGAGAACGGCGTCGATTGCGACCACTTCGCCCCAGATGCCTTCGATCATGAAGAAGCTGCTGAGCCAGCCAAGACCGGCGCCCCCGCTAGCGTAGTGTTCGTTGGCTCCATGGATTACTTTCCCAACGCCGAAGCCGCCATCTGGTTCGCCCGTGAGATCTGGCCCCATCTCCACCAGCGCTTGCCCAACTTACGCTTCTTCATCGTCGGTGCCCGGCCTCCCGAAAGCGTCCAGGCGCTTCGCGACATTCCCGGGGTTACCGTTACCGGGACCGTGGATTCGGTGAAGCCCTACTATCGGAACGCCCTAGCCGCCGTGGTCCCACTGAAGACCGGAGGAGGAACGCGCCTGAAAATCCTCGAAGCAATGGCGGCGGGCACCCCAGTGGTGTCCACCGCGCTCGGTGCGGAGGGCCTATCCTTGCGGCCGGGCGAGCACTACCTGCTTGCTGGCAGCGATGGTCCCGATGAATGGGTAGAGCACCTTCAGGCTCTCTCCTCGACTCCGGAAATGCGCCGGGCGATCGCCGCGCAAGGGCTTGAATTGGTAAGGTCTCGCTACGACTGGCGGCATCTCGGAAAGATGCTTGTGGATCGCTACGAAACCTGGCTAGGGCGCGCATGACCACCAGCTTACGTCTGCTGGCCGTCATCGAAGCCACGTCGATCACAGGGCCAGCTAAGAACCTGCTGGAATTCGCGCGCCTCGCGGGCAACTCGGAAGTCGAAACCGTTATTGCTACCTTCCTGCGGGGCGACGCCTCGAACGTGTTCGTCGATCGCGTGCGCGCGGAGGGATCCCCCTAGAAACGATTCGCGAAACCGGCGCCTTTGACCGCGGCGTCATCGCTTCTTTGCGGGACGTGGCCACGCGCTGGAAACCGGACGTGATCCAGACCCATGCGGTGAAATCTCACTTCCTTGCCCGGTGGGCGGGACTGCCGCGCATCGCCCCGTGGGTGGCCTTTCATCACGGATACACCTGGACCTCCCGGAAGACCCGTCTTTACAATGAGCTGGACCGTTGGAGCTTGCCCGCCGCAAGCCGCGTCCTGACAGTGAGCGAACCGTTCCGCGAGGAGTTGGTGCGAAAGGGTGTCTCGCGCGGGAAATTGGAAGTGCTGCACAACGCCATTCGCCCCGATTGGGGGCAGGCCGCCCGTCAGCCTCATGTCGCCAAGGCCCTGCGTGAGCAATGGGGTATCCCTGAAGGCCGTCCTGTAGCCCTGATCGTCGGGCGCCTTTCGCTTGAGAAAGATCATCTCAGTCTGCTAAATGCGGTCCATTCCATCGCCAGGCAGCGTGAGATCCACCTGGTGATCGTGGGCGACGGGCCGGAACGCCCGCGGATCGAAGCCGCTGTTGAGAAGTTGGGCCTCAGGGGCTCGGTGACGCTCACCGGCCAGCAACCCACCGCCGAACCGTTCTACGGGATCGCCGACCTCGCCGTGCTTGCTTCCCGCACGGAGGGTTCCCCGAATGCGCTTCTTGAAGCCATGGCGGCGGAGGTGCCCGCGGTGGCCACCACCGTTGGCGGCATCCCTGAAATCGTGATAGATGGACAGAGCGCACTACTGGTGCCTCCCGGGAACGCGGAAGCGCTGGCCGATGCCATGCTGCGGATGCTTGCTGAACCCGGCACTCTGGCGCAAGTCCTTCGCACGCGTGCGAGACAATTGGTGATGGAACGGCACACTCCTCAGCAACGGGTAGATGCTCTGTGCGGCATTTATCGTGCCTTGCCGGCACGGAAAGGACGGTGATTCCGGTGGGCAAGCCCCTTTTCAAGAGCGTGCTCATGGCGTTGTCGATGGCTGTTGTGTTGCCTTCGGCGTTACTCTCCGCCTTCGGCCGCAACCTTGTGGTTTATCAGTTCTTCGCACATCTGCATGCGCTTATTCCCGGATTGCCAGGCGACTACCTGCGCGCCGCCTACTATCGCTGGACGCTCGAAGGTTTCGGCAATGATAGCCGCATCCAGTTTGGCTCCTACTTCGCCCATCCTGAAGCGCGCGTGGGGCGCGGCGTATACATCGGTGTGATGAACATCTTTGGGCGCACGACGATCGGCGATGAATGCCAAATCGCATCTGCTGTACAAATCCTCAGCGGCAACCGCCAGCACCGCCGCCGGGAGGATGGCTCGTTGAGCGGATCGGAAGATGGTGCCTTTGAAATGGTGAGCATCGGCAAAGGCTGCTGGATTGGAGCCGGTGCCATCGTGATGGCTGACATCGGTGAAAATACAACGGTTGGAGCCGGCTCTGTAGTGACGAAAGCGCTTCCACCCAACTGCACTGCCGTGGGGTCTCCAGCGCGCGTGGTGGAGCCGGGATCCCGCGGTTCGCAGCCCAGTGCGTGAATCCGTTCTGAGCGCTGTCTGGCACCGGAATGCTAGAATCAGGAACGTGTTGCGGCGGCGCTGAGCTCGACGTCGGGGACCCCTTCCCGCCCCTAAGCCTGCCGGACATGTCTCTCTATGTGTGGAATCGCCGGATATGTGGGCCGCCAGGACTCATTCGACCCGCTGCCTGCCGTGCGCCGCATGCTTGGGGCGATCGCCCATCGAGGGCCCGACGGCGAGGGAGTTGAAACCTGGAACGGTGTCGCCCTTGGGCACCGTCGGCTTGCAATTCTCGACCTTAGCGATGCGGGCCGCCAGCCGATGCTATCCCCCGGCGGGGAGGTGGGCGTCGTCTTCAACGGCTGTATCTACAACTTCCTTGAGCTTCGCGCCGAGTTGGAGGCGTGTGGTCACCGCTTTCGATCAAACTGCGATACCGAAGTTCTGGTAAACGGCTACCTTGAGTGGGGCATTCATCGCCTGATACCGCGCCTGCGCGGAATGTTCGCGTTGGGCGTCTGGGACAATCGTACCCGCGAGCTTTTTCTGGTGCGGGACAGACTGGGCGTAAAGCCGCTTATCTACACCGAGTCCGAAGGCCGCATCGCCTTCTCCTCAACCGTGGCCGCACTCCGTGACGGCGGCTTTGGGGGAGACCTCGATGCCGGTGCCGTGCTGGAGTTTCTGGAATTCGGTTTCGTGACCGATGCCAGTTGCATCTACGACGGGATCTTGAAGTTGCCACCGGGCCACATCCTGGAGTGGCGTGAGGGACGGTCTTCGCTCGCACCCTATTGGGAATTGACCGAGGAACGCGAACCGGCCATCTCGTTTGAAGATGCGGTGGAGGAAACAGAGCGGCTGTTGCTTGAAGCGGTGCGGCTGCGGCTGATTGCCGATGTTCCCATTGGTGTTCTGCTGAGCGGTGGCGTGGATTCCGGCTTGATCTGCTGGGCGCTCACGAAATTGGGCGCACCGATCTGCTCGTTCACCGTCGGCACGCCCGGCGATCCCGAGGATGAAACGGCCGCCGCCCGGGAGACCGCCCGAAAGCTGGGCATCGCCAACCAGACCGTGGCCATTGCGGAGCTTGGGGATAACCCTCTCGACGACCTGCGCAACGCCTATTCGGAACCTTTTGCTTCTTCCTCGGCCTTGGGCGTGCTCCGCGTTTCGCGCGCGGTGAAAGATCGCGCTACCGTCTTGCTAACGGGCGATGGCGGCGACGACGTCTTTCTCGGCTATTCGTTCTTTCTAAACGCCTGGCGGGCCCAGCGTTTGGCGGGCCGCGTTCCTGCCCCCACGGTCCCGCTATGGAACGCATTGCGGCCCTTGCTGCGCGTGGCACCCGCGGGGAAACGGGCTCATAGTTTCTTGAGTTACGCCTTCGGCGGCGTCGGCGCTTATGCGCGGGTTCGCCTTGGTATTCCCTATTTTGAAGAGCGGGGCTTGTTTGGCCCGCGGCTAAGAGGCGGACGGCTTGCGCATCGCGAGGTGCCCGGCTCTCTCGCCGCAGGACGGCAGCTTCTGGATGATGTGCTCCGCTTTCATCAGCGGAACCACTTCCTTAGCGAATTCATGGTTAAGGTGGATGGCGCCACCATGTGGCATGCGCTGGAGGCGCGTTCTCCGTTCCTCGATCACACCATCTGGGACTTCGCGGCCCGGCTTCCTTACTCCGTGCGCTTCCATGACGGCCAACCGAAGGCCGTGCTTCGCGAGATCGCGCGCCGGCGCTTGGGCGATTCCGTTGCCCGCCGCGAAAAATCCGGTTTCTCAATTCCCGCGGATCGTTGGTTGCTCGACCGTTGGAGCGAGGAGTTGCGACAACTTGGTCATTCGAGCGTTGCCGCCGGCAGGGGCTGGTTCGATCAGCAGGCGCTTGCGAAAACCGTGACGCTTTCCCTCCGCCAGCGGCAGACTTCCCCGCAGCTTTGGCACGCCGTTGTATTCGAGAATTGGTTGCGGGGCCAACCCTAGCGCTGTGATCTCCGCCCGAGATCTGGCAGGCAACCGTTGGGAAAGCTTGCGATGAGGAACTACTCTTGTTTACGGAACGGAAGGAATCGACGACGATGCCCAAGCCGCATTCCGTGATCATGATCTCCCACACGTATCCGCCGGTTCTCGGCGGAACGGAGATTGAGGTTCAGCGCATTGCACAGGGTCTGATGGCTCGAGGTCACCGGGTGCTGGTGCTTTGCGCCGGTGGAGGCCCGATGCCCGAACGTGGCAGATGGATCGATCCAATGGGAGTTCAGGTCGGCATCCTCACTTCGCAATGCGAGGGAAGGTTGCCGGCGGTCATGTTCAGTTTGGGCGTGCTATGGAATCTTTTTGTCCACTGGCGCCGCTTCGGGATCGTTTACTTCCTGATGCCCGGTTTGCATCTGGTTGCGGGAATCCCCGCTGCTGCCCTTCTTGGCTATCGGCAATACATGAAGTTTAGCGGCAGCAACACGATCCGGCCGCTCAGCCGGTCAAGTGCGGGGCGCTGGGAGTTGTGGTGGCTGCGGAGGTTGCGCGTTCCCGTGATGCTTTTGAACGACGGGATGGTGGACGAAGCGGAAGAAGCGGGAATCCCTCGTTCACAAACGGTGTTCATGCCGAATCCTGTGGATGTGAATTTGTTTGCCCCGCTTGCACTGGCGGAAAGGGCCAGCCTCCGCGAACGGCTCCAGATCCCGTCAACCGTGTTTGCCATCGTTTACACGGGGCGTCTGTCCAAAGAGAAGGGGCTGCTCGATTTGCTGGATGGCTTAGCGAAAACGCCGGCGGGAGCGCCCTTGAAGCTGTTCCTGGTGGGGGACGGCCCGCAGCGCGGCGATCTGGAAGCGCGGGCCAGCTCCGTCGAAGGGCTTCGCGGACGAGTTGTTTTTGTTGGCCGTGTCGACCCGGGCGCCGTTCCTATGTGGCTTCAAGCATCCGATGCATTCGCCCTGGTGTCGCCCAACGAAGGCTTTTCCTGTGCGCTGGCCGAAGCGATGGCAACGGGCCTGCCTTCCGTCGTCAGCAACATCCCAGCGAACACGCAACTGGTGAAAGATGGGGTTCATGGGTTTACGGCTGACGTTGGCGATAGCTCCGCCATTGCCAACGCCTTTTGCCGCTTGCGCGAGGAGAGTGAAACTCGTGCCCGGATGGCCGTTGCGGCTCGGGACGAGATCGTACGCAAATACTCGATGGACCAGGTGGTGGGCCGATATGAGAGGTTTTTTGATGATCTCGACTAGGATGTGCAATTGTGGCGACCGAGCGCCCGGTGCGGTGAGCACGCCGGAATTGCGGATGCCATTCCCGGAAAAGGAAGGTGGCATTGTGGCATGGACCTGAGCACCGTACTCTTTCTTGGCTGCCTCGCGATCGCCGGGCATTTCCTGGTGTTCTACCCTCTATACCTCCTCGTTGTTCCGTCGCGAACTCGCCCGGTTTTGAAAGCCTCCGGCCACGCTTCCGAGGTCAGCATCCTGATGGCCGTTCACAATGGGGCCGATCTGCTCCCGGCGAAGATTGAAAACCTGCTCAACCTCGACTATCCCAATGAGCTTACGCAAATCGTGGTCATCTCCGACGGCTCCACGGACGAGAGCGACGCCATCGTGCGGCGCTATGCCGGGCGCGGAGTCGAATTGGTGAGCCTGCCTCGCGGCGGAAAGGCGGCCGCCTTGAATGCCGGCCTCGCCCGGGCCACCGGCGACGTGGTTTTCTTTTGCGACGTGCGTCAGCGCGTTGACTCTCAGGCGCTGCGCCACCTGGTGGCCAATTTTGCCGATCCCCAAGTGGGCGCGGTCACCGGCGAACTTCGCATCCTGAAGCCGCATGGCGCCGTGGGAGAGCAAGCCGACATGGATCTCTACTGGCGCTATGAACTGTGGGTTCGCACCCGTCAATCGGCCATCTGGAGCCTCTTCAATACCACTGGCTGCCTCTACGCCATGCGCCGCGAGCTTTGCCGTCCCCTGCCTCCGGGAACCCTGGGGGACGATGCCGTGCTGCCCTTGGGGGCCTATCTCAAGGGCTTCCGCATCGTCTTCGATCCCGAAGCGATCGCTTACGACTACGCCACCCAATCCGGCACGGATTGGAAACGCCGCATGCGCACGCTCAGCGGCATGTGGCAGACCTACCGCATCTATCCGCAGCTCCTGCTGCCCCACCGCATGTGGTTCCATTTCTTTTCCCACAAGCTGGGTAGACTCCTGCTGCCATGGACCTTGATTGCCGCCCTTGTCGCGAGTCTGCTGATGCCCGGCTCTCCCTGGAAGTGGTGGATCGTGGGGGCGCAACTGGCCTGGATATCTTTGGCGCTCTTGGACCCCTTCATCCCGCGGGCGGTTCTCGGAAAAAGATTCACTTCCCTCAGCCGCACTTTCCTGGTGATGAATCTGGCCGCGCTGCTCTCCGTCAAGGTCTTCTTCGTGTCGCCACTTTCCATGTGGGGAACGACGAAGGTGGACCGCGGTTCCTCCTGAGCATCCGCGCACACCGGTCTGCACGGGGTTGGCCTACACGGCTTTATTCGTATCCCGGTGGCTTGCCTTGGCGCTATAACCCTTCTCCCGCAGACGCAGCGCAATCTCTTCTGCCATCATCACGGAGCGGTGGTGGCCCCCTGTGCATCCAAACGACACGGTGAGGTAGCTCTTTCCTTCGTTCGTGTAGTGCGGGATCAGGTATACCAGCAAATCCTCGATCCGATTTAGAAACTCCGCTGTTTGCGGAAAGCTGCGTACATAGCCGGCCACCTGCGCGTCGAGCCCATTGAGATGCCGGTATTCGGGGATGTAGTTCGGGTTGGGAAGAAAGCGCACGTCGAACACGAGGTCGCTGGTCTCCGGCACACCATGCCGGAATCCGAAGCTGGTAACGGCGATCCGCAACGGCGTCTGTTCGGCATGTTCCCCGAAGCGAGCCTGCACGTAATCCCGCAGCTCGTGAACATTGAATTTGGAGGTGTCGATCACCGTGTCGGCTAACTCGCGCACCCTCTCCAAATGCACCCTCTCGGCGTGAATACTATCCTCAAGCTTGGAGAATTCGTCCAGCGGATGCGGCCGGCGCGTTTCGCTGTAGCGCCGCAAAAGCGCTTCGGTGGAGGCATCCAGAAAGACGAGCGACGTGCGCAATTGCTCGCGGATCTGAAGATAGATGTCCGGCAACTTTACCAGCCCTGTCTCTTCCCGGATATCCACCACAATGGCCGCTGCCTCAATGCTGGGCGACTCCTTGATCAATTGGGCGAAGGTGGTCAGCAGCTCCACCGGAAGGTTGTCGACGGCGTAATAACCGACGTCTTCCAGGCTGCGCAGCACCGTGCCTTTGCCTGAACCGCTAAGGCCGGTGATGATCACCAATTGGGGGGCGGGCAATGCGGTGGCGGGAGTGTCGCTCATGGCGTTCGTTAAAGGGCCTCGAAGGGGGGACTCCCTCATCGTAGCGCGAACGTCCGAGGGCGGAAAGGCGGGACGGCAGCGTTTTCGCTTGCCGTCCCAAACGTCTACGGATTCGTTTCGATCAGATCGAATTCGCCATTGTCCCGCCGCACCAGGATAGAGATCCCGTTGGTGTCGGAATCGCGAAATACCAAATAGCGCTGGGCTCGTTTGATGGCGAGAACGGCCTCGTCGACGGTAAGAGGTTTGCGCTTCGAAGTGCCGTTCACTCGATGGATGACAGCGCCCGTCGTATTCGGAACCTGATGGATGACTTCCTTTTCCATCTCCTGGAAAGAGGGGGTTACGACGTCCGCTGAAATCGCGCTCTTGCCTCGCTTATCGTCGCGGGCCGCTACGCGCTTGCGCGAATCATGCTTCTTCTCGCGGGATCGCGTCAACTGGCGGTCCAGCTTGTCGATCGCCACCCCTACGGCAGCGGCAAGATCGGCGCCTTCGCCGGAGGTTACCAGCACTTCGCCCTTATAGAGCACCGTCAAATCCGCACGGTGCGTACGCTTTTCCACCTTCAGCGCCACATGCGCTTCGCGTTCGCCCTGTTTCATATCCAGAAACTTGGCGAACTTCGAGAGACGGGTGTCCAGCTTTTTCCGCTGGGCGTCCGCGAGGAACTCCGTTTTGCCGGAGTATGCGATTTTCATAATTCCTCCAAAACTAGGTAGAGCAGCTACTTGCGCACACGGCGGTGATGGGTTGACGGGATTTTCAGATCCTCCCGGTACTTGGCCACGGTGCGCCGGGTGACGTCGATTCCCTCCTCGTGCAAGCGCTCCATGATGTGTTCGTCTGTGAGCGGTTTGGCTGCGTCTTCTTCGTCGATGATCCGCTTCACCAGCCTCTTCACCGCAAGCAGCGAGGTCGTGTTGCCGGCCGGCCCCTGCACGGCTTCGGTGAAAAAGAACCGCAGTTCCAAGGTGCCCTGGGGGGTGTGGGCATACTTGTTGGCGACCGCTCGGCTTACCGTGGAGGGATGGACGCCGATCACTTCGGCGATCTCCTTGATCATCATCGGGCGCAGATAGTCCATCCCTAGTTCAAAGAACTCTCCCTGCCGCTCCACAATGCACTGGCACACCTTGAGAATGGTCTGTTTTCGCTGCTCGATATTCTTGATCAACTGCAAGGCGGAGGCGTAGCGCTCCTTGACGTAGTTGCGCACATTCTTGTCCGACGAATCGCTCCGCTCCAGAAGATAACGGTAGCTGCGATTCAGCCTCAATTGGGGAACGCCTTCGTCGAGAGTCTGGATCACCCACTGGTCGCCATCCTTGAAGATAAAGATCTCCGGCTCCACCGGTCGTGCGCCCGGTGAGCCGTAGCGGGCGCCTGGCATGGGGTCCAGCGTCTTGATGAGGTCGAGCGCATCCGCGATCTGCTGAGGTGTGGCGCTCAGCAACCGGCAGAGTTCCTTCGAGTGGCGGCCATCGAGCAGTTCAATTTGCTCTTCCACCATGCGCCAGGCGAGGCTGTCTTCCTGTGCCCGATCGGCGAGTTGCAACAGCAGGCATTCCCGCAGGTCCCTGGCTGCCACACCCGAAGGATCGAGCAGTTGCACCACCCGCAAACCCTCTTCCATCACGTCCAGGGGAATCTCTTCACTTTCTGAGAGTTCCTGCACGGAGGAGGCGAGATACCCGTTGTCGTCGAGGTTGCCGATCACGGCCTCGGCGGCAGCCCGCAATCCTTCGTTCAACACTTCCACGCTCAATTGCTCGCGAAGATAATCTCCCAAATGCACGGGGTTCGCGAGGAAAGTCTCAAACGTCGGGCCCTCGGATTGCTCGGGCGCTGAGGTGCGATATCCCGGATCGAGATAGTCGTTGAAAAACTCGCCGAAGTCGATCTCGTCGAAGGGGTCGGTTTCCTTCTGCGATTCGCTCTCTTCGCCAGATACGCGGGCATCGGCGGCCGCTTGCGCGCTGGCGGCATCGCCTTCGCCGGCATCGTTCGTCGAACTGGAGCGTGACGTGTCTTCCGCCTCGCCGCCTTCCTGGCATCGCCTGAATACATTTCCCGCGCAAGGCGTCCAGCAGGCCTTGGTCGGCAGGGTCCGCCACGCGCTCTTTTTCGATCAGGCTTTGGATTTCCTGAGCGGTAAGTTCGTCTTCTTCGGTGGCCAAACCCTCTTCGAGGACAGGGTTCTCAGAGAGTTCCTGGCTGATCATTTCGTGCAACTCCAGCTTGTTGAGCTGAAGGAGCGTGACCATCTGCACCAGGCTGGGCGTCAGGATCTGCTTCTGAGCGACTTTCAATTGCAAGCGCGGTGAAAGCATGCTCATCGTGACCTCATCATAACAGAGGATCGGCGCAAAAGAGCCGATTCTGTAGCCCGCGCGGAGCCTATCCACAGCGCCCCGCACGGATACTTGAAAACAGGGAAGATCACAGCCATGTTGTCTATTCGTTGGTTCTCACGCCGGTGCGCAGAGTCTCGTTCGCGTCGGTATAGACACTGCGGAAAATCGGGCAGCGCATGAGGTAGTAGCGAAGGTTTGCCACTAGCACCTCTCGGTCGTCCAGATCATACTTGCCGATCAGATAAATCCAGCCATCCTGCTGTTTCCCTGCGTAGATGTAGCCCAGCGCGACATTCAGCACCGCCCCCGTATAGCGGCTGCGCCACTCGCCAACTGCGGGCGTCCCAGCCTTGCGTTCGGCGCGCAGTTCCTCGACGGTCGCTTTTTCCTTTTCCGCATCCTCAACCAGGACGCTGGAGAACTCGCGATTCGCCACCACGTAGCGCCCGGCCTTTGCATCGTAGCGAAACACTACTCTGGTGGCCGGCGAAGCCTCATGCGGCAGATTGAAGAAATTGTCGAAGCGGGTGAGCGTGGTGATCAACTCGTAAACGCCGTCGCCGTTCAAATCCTCGGGAATCAAACCAAAGCCGACAGGATACTGCGTGCTGGAATAAAGCACATCCAGCGAAGCGCCTGCCCGCAAGACGTAATTGTAGGTGCAACAGAAGAGATCGCCGGTGTATTCCTCAATCACAATTTGCTTCTGTTCGCCTCCCAGCAGGGGGAATGAAGCCAGCAGAAGATCGTCGGAGGTCTTGGCGCCATTTGAGCTGCGGAACAGCACGGAGCCCTCTCGCAGAATCTCCACATGCCACCGGGAACTGCTCAGGTCCCGCACCTTTCGTACTTCGAACGCGCCCACTCGCACTGACGAATCGAGGGTGTATTCAAAGCCCGTCTTCTGCGCCCGTGCGCCGCCCGGGAATAGCACGGCAAGCAGGGCGAGCATGGCAAAGCAATGGAAAACGCGAGACTGATTCGAAACTTGCATGAAGGCAGAACAGACACTCACGAGTACGGGCGCCAGAGGCAAACCGTTTCCCACGGTTGCGCACGCCTTGGCTCCCAGGGCATCGGGGACCTATCCCAGCAGACCCTTACCCTTATGGTACCCCAACCGCTTTGAGAAGCACTTCGCGGGGTAGCCCATGGAAAGCGCAAGCTGGAGGCCTGCGGGCTAGTGGGTCGCCCTAGGCACCGGATAGCCGTAAACCTCAATCCAATCCAGTCGCGACGATGCACGGTGTGCGCCGCCGCGCATCAGATCGGTGAACCCGATCTCGTCCACGCGGCCAAGGTCCGGCTTCGCAACCGGCGCTTCGACGATCACTTCGTCGATGTTCAGGCGGAACCACTTCGTATCGGCCAGCACGAACTCATGGATGCGCCAGTCGCTCGACGGCCCGTCTGCTGCTTCACTCACCAGCCACGTGCCATCGGCCAGCTTCAAGATCATTCGCAACCAGCGCAAGCCCTGCTGTTTGCTCCGCCAGACGATGCGCGCCTGTTGGCCTAGATCGACAAACGCATCGCGGTGTCGCAGGCTCACCGCCCAGTTGCCATTCGCGTCGCCGTTCCAGATGTAAAACGGATCGTCGTAGGGCTTCTCGTGGTTGCTCTTCTTGATGCCGTCGCGTCCCGGTCCGTGCAGCGAAAGAATCAACGCCGGGTTGGCCACATGCTCCTGGGTCACCGGCAATTGGGGTGGCGATTCCACCCAGTCTTCCCGCAGAAACAATCCCGGCCGCGGACGGTCCTGTGCCGAGACGATCGTCACCCATAGTCCGATCAACATCCAAACTGCGATGCGCTTCATCTGGCCTCCGCTATCCCTTCCATGCTGGGGTCTACCTCGATATCGTATACGACTCGCCTCGCCCCCGCCGCGTTGGGCCTCCCGGCGTCCATCCGCGCAATTTATCCTTCCCGCGATCGGCGATTCAGTTCCATGGGAATTCTGCCCGGACCGCTGCTTTATGCTCCCCAAAGACGCACCACGCAAACCCTATGAATCCGACCTGCATACTGAGCCTGTGTCGCCAGATCCCATCGTGTACTCCGCGCAAGCGTCGAAAGCCATTCCAGCCCTTGTTACATTTGTAGCCAAGAGCCCCGCCGGCCCAAAGGTCTCTGCAGGTAGGCTCCAAATAACCCTATGACACAGGCGACCCTAGACCGGCAATCCTTGACCGCAAACATCCGGCCCCTCGCGCCGGCTCCCCAAGCACCGCCCCATCGCTGCCCCTGTTGCAGGAGCGAGCATGTGCGCCGAATTCGCCGGAACTGGTTCGAGCGCGCCCTTACCAGAATTGCGCAACGGATATGGATGTTCTCAACAGCTGGTGGCGGGGCAATATATGGAAGGCGGCCACCCCGCACTTGCGCCGGCGAGTTGTCAGCACTCAAGCTTTGCACTGTCATCGGGTAGTGCCTGCTTCGCCCCAAAAGCGTGGCTGGCCGGGCGCAGGGCGGCGGCCTTTCGATTCTGGCCGCTTTCGACGTCTCCACCGGGCGGGGGGGGCCCGGGGGGAAAGCTTTTTCGCTGGCTCCATTCCTGAAAAGACCCGTCAAATACCCGCGCCTCCAAGCCCAGATAGCGCGCGACGAAGTAAGGCACCGTCGCTTGCCGGCCGACGTGGCAATAGGTCACTCGAACCGGCTCCGGGCCGCTCTTGCCCACGCCGAGTAAAGCGCGCAACTCTTCGCGCGGCTTCAGCGTGCCGTCTTCCTTGAAGAAGGTGGAATACGTTGCGCTCCTCGCGCCGGGGATGCGTCCTGCTCGCGGCATCATGCCTTTGTCAGCCCCGGAATAATACTCTGCGGTCCGTGCGTCGACCACCATCACGGCGGAGTCGTTCAAGTGCATTCGAACCCACTCGGCGCTGGCCACCCTGGCTGGCTCAGGGCGTGGGGTGAAGCTGCTGGTCGCCCCCGGCACTGCATCCTTTGAGAGCGGACGCCCCTCATTCCTCCAAAGGGGAAGCCCCCCATCCAGCATTGCAATGCAATTTCCAAGGCCCACGTATTCCAGCGTGAACCAGACCCGCGTGGCGGATTGAATCTCGCGGCCAGAGGAGTAGATAATGACGCGGGCCTCGTCTGTCACGCCGTGCTTCTCGAGGGCCTTCTGTAGCGACTCCAGCGGCGGGAGTTCCGTGCGCAACCCACCCTTGCTGGTGACGGTGACGTCTTCCAGGCGAACGAGGCGCGCCCCTGGAATGTGGCCTTCGCTGTAGTCCTCTTGAGTACCCACATGCATCACCACGATGGCAGGGTCCTTCAATCGTTCCGCAAGCCAGGAGCCAGAGACAAGCATCTCTTGAGCTTGAACAGTAAGAAGGCCAGCTAACAGCGTGACGGCAAGCAGCGAATAGCGAATGAGCATACCTCCAGTTGTACAACCGAAGGGTCCCGGTCTGCTGAGAAAGCGTGGTCGTTGCGGAAGAGGGCTTGGTGCGCGCTAGCGACCCAGTTGCTCGCGCAGAAATGCCACACCCTCACGCGCGATCGCTTCTGCTGAGGGCGCCACGTCCCGCCACAAACAAGCGGCGGCGGCGATCTCCGGAATGCGCGAGCCAAAGCTCTCAATCACCAGCCATCCGTCGTAACCGGACCGCTGAATCGCCGGCAGCACTTCGCCCCACTTCACCTGGCCGGTGCCCGGTATTCCGCGGTCGCTTTCGCAAGTGTGAATGTGGTGCAGGCGGCTGCCGCAAGCAGCAATCGCAGCCGCGGAGTCTTTCTCCTCAATGTTCGCGTGGAAGGTATCGAAGAGCACCCCCAGCTTCGGATGCCCTGCTTCCTCGCATAGGCGAAGCGCATCGGCGGCGGTGGTGGTGAAATAAGTCTTCGAAGCGGTTGAACGGTAAGTGGGCCAGTCGGACCACGTTCGCAGGCATCGAGTGTCGTTACCGAGAGCGCTGGAAAGCCCTAGCACGGCCCACTTCCACTCCTCGTCTGTTGGGCCTCGTCACGGTGTGCTTGCCAACGGGTGAGCGAGAAGGGGCCCGAGGAAAACCGGAGAAACCGAGTTCCGCCGCCAGTCCGCGATGCCATCAACCAGAAACTGGTGGGCTGCACTTCGCCGGCGTAGCCATGTATACCGATCAGACTCACTTCCCCGGTCAACGCGGAGCAGAACGTGCATTCCAAACCCTCGCGCTCAAGTGCCGCCCGAATCTTCGCCGCTGGGAACCCGTCGAAGGAAAACCGCGCAATCTCCAGGACGCCGGTGGAAGACCCCATCTGCAGAACTTCGGCAGCAGGTGCAGGATGCTCCTCTCCAAATGCAGCCGCTCCACGTAGACAGCGGTGTAAATCCGAACGTTCATCGCTTGGCGACTCAGTTGTCCCCTTTATCATTAAGGTTCTAAACCAGAAATCAATCGCACCTTGCCGGGAGCCAACGATATCCGATGGCCATCGCCATCGAGAATCCACCACGGGCATCTGCATGCCGCCGGCCCGCCTTGCCGTCAAAGTCGATGACGTGGAGCACCCAAGCCACGTCCTTGCCCGTCAGGCACACGGCGTCGCGTTCTCGTACCAGAAAATTCCGTTGGGATCCTGCGCCCCGGGGTCGTGGTCATGCGCCAGAAAGCGCTTTCCGGTCAGGATGTCTTTCTTGCCGTCGCCGTTCAAATCCACCAGAACCACTTCATGCACCTGGCTCCAGGCGCCGGTGGAATCTCTCGCTTGGTACAGTTTTCCAGTCCGCCGTCTTCTCGAGCCAGATGGGGATGCCGTCGGTAGTGGTTGGGCGTTGCCGAAGAGTCGATCCGGCGTTCAGTCTGTCATTCACGCTGTGCACATGGATAAAGCTAAGGTGCTCCTTGAAATCCATGACTTGGGGCGCTCGATCCAGTTCTCCGCACGAGGATCGGCATCGGCGCTTCCAGCGAGCCTTTGAGGTGAGTACGTCGCATCCGCTCATACCATTCACATCGCCCGCGCCGATGCCGTGGCCGAAATTCTTCCCGCTCACGCTGTGCTGCACCCACTTGCCGCCTTTGTTCTCAAACCACGCCGTGGGCGCTGTCTTGTTGCCGAACTGGGGCAGCAGTTCGTTCGGTCTTGCCGTAGTCTGTCCATATCCATTAGGAAGGCGAACTCGGTATCTGTTACCCAGGACGATGATCTCCGATTCCTTCAAGCCGCCGCCTGCCTACCGAGGCTTTCGATACCAACTGATCTTTTTTGAGAACCAGGTGACTGTGATCGATTCCACCCCATCCGTAGCCGCCATCCACATCGATCAGGAAATCACTGAAATCGTCGACGTAGTTGTTCTGGAAGATGAACGATCGCGGTCAGCGACTGGGGCTTGCGCGTCCGGCGCCTCGTACCGATACTGGCGTTGAAGATGTCGCGCCTTGCCGTCGCGGTTCACATCCGCAACCGCAGCCGTCTCCGCGGCGCCATAATCCAGGAGATGACGCTCAAAGGGAATGTCCGGGCGGCAACCTATCCCCAGCAATCAGCACGGCGGGAACGAATCCGGCTAGGATGTGGCGATACGCAAGCCGGTAGTCGCATGGGCACATCGTGTCGCCAGTCGAACCTGGCGCCCGGGATGGGTTACGCATGGTGCACATCGCGCCGGATTCGCCCACCCGAACAAACTCCGCGCTTCAGGCACCATTCGAAGGCTCAATCTGGGTATCTGCACGATCGTAATACGTCCTTCATCAAGGCTTGTTTCTGAAACCCGGATTGAATATACTCGGCCTTCACGCGGCAGCCAACGCGCCTCCAGGGCCCGTTAACAGATTAATGGGTATTAATCTATAATTTGCTGCCCAGAATGTTGCATGGAAAGGGGTGTCGCATGTCTCGAAACTCGCGCGCTATGTTCGCGCTCTCAATCTGCCTTGTTCTCTCCACGCTCGGCTTGTTTGGCCAGGGACTCACCGGCCAAATATCGGGCAATGTGCAAGATCAATCCGGCAGCGCCATGGTGGGCGCGGAGGTTACCGTCGCGAATCTCAATACGGCCACCACGCGCACAGTCAGCACGGATAGCGCCGGCGCCTTCGTCGTCACCTCAACTGCTGCCAGGCACTTACAGCCTGACCGTTTCTTCCACCGGGTTTCGGCAATACGTCCAGCGAGAGATCTCTGTCTCCGCCAACGAACGTGTTACCCTTCCCGCCATCGCGCTGGCGATCGGCGAGATTACGGAAACCGTAACCGTGGATGCCGAAGCCGTCCGCATCCAGACACAAAGCGCTGAGCGCAGCGGTCTCATCAGCAACCGGCAGATGCAGGATCTTTCCCTGAAAGGCCGCGACTACCTCGGTCTGGTGAAGCTGCTTCCCGGCGTCATCGATACTGCCAACCGCGAAGCTCCGGGTTGGAACAACCTTGGTGGCATCACGATTAACGGCAATCGTTCGGGCACCATCAACCTCACTCTCGATGGCATCTCCAGCCTGGACACCGGCTCCATGGGCGGACCCTATCTTGCCCCCTCGCTGGATGCCGTTGCCGAAGTAAAAGTGCTTCTCACCAATTACCAGGCTGAGTACGGCCGCAGTTCCGGCGGCACCATCAACACCATCATCAAGAGCGGCACCCGCGACTTCACGGGCGGCGCATACTACTTCTTCCGCAACGAAGCGTTGAACGCCAACGAGTACTTCCGGAATGCCGGGTAACCTCCCTCGTCCGCGCTATCGTTTTCAATATCCCGGCTATTTCGTTGGGGGTCCGGTATTGCTTCCGGGAACCAATTTCAACAAGCAGCGGGACAAACTGTTCTTCTTCTGGTCTCAGGAATTCCTACCCAGAACCCGCCCCACCAACCTGGTGCAACGCACCGTGCCCACCGCGGCCGAACGTATCGGAGATTTCTCCAATAGCCGCGATCAAAATGGTGCACTCATCCCCATCTGGGATCCCACCAACAACCGCATTCCCTTCGCCGGCAACCGCGTGCCCACCCAACGCATCAACCCGGTGGGCCAGAAACTGCTGAACATCTTTCCCGAGCCCAACGCGATTGGTCAGAGCACCGCCTACAACTCTCTCATCCAATCCACGGTGGACCAGCCGCGGCGCGAAGAAATCCTGCGCGTCGATTACAACCTCGGCCCCAATACCACCTTCTACGCCCGCGGCATTCAGAACTACGAAGCTTTCAAGGGCGAATTCGGTTTCGTCCTGGCATCCTCCAGTTGGCCGCAACTCCCCATCCAATACCAGATCCAAAGTCGCGGCATTGTGAGCACGCTCATTCACACGTTCAGCCCAACCCTGATCAACGAGTTTACCTTCGGGGTGAATCGCGCCTTGCAGACGGTAGACCCCCTTACCGAGGATGGCCTCACTCGTAACCAGAGAGACGCCATCGGGCTTGGGTTGCCGCAGTTCTTCCCCGGTGCGAATCCCAGCGGCCTGATACCGAACGCCAACTTTGGAGGTGTTCCCAACGCTGCCGTTCTCAATATTGAACAACGCTTCCCGTTCTTCGGCACGAACAACATCTGGAACTGGTCAGACAATCTGTCGAAAATCGCCGGATCGCACAACATGAAGTTTGGCGTCTACCTCGAACGCACCACCCGAAATGCGCAGAGGTCTTCGGCGTTCAATGGCACCATCAACTTCAATCGGGATGTCAACAATCCGCAGGAGACCAACTATGCATATTCGAATGCTTTGCTGGGCTCCATCCAGTCCTACACGGAAGCCAATGGCCATCCGCACGCGCATGCCCGTTACGTGAATCTGGAATGGTTTGCCCAGGATACGTGGCGGGTATCCAGCCGCTTCACCTTGGATGCTGGCGTGCGTTTTTATTACATTCGGCCGACATCGAGCGCCAACGATCAACTTGCAGCGTTTGACCCTGAACTCTTTAACGCCGCAGACCAGCCTCAACTCATTGAGCCCTTCCGTTCGCCCACCAACGCGCGGGTGGGCCGCAACCCCGTCACTGGCGCGCTGCTTCCCGCAGCCACCATCGGCGCCTTCGCACCGGGCAGCGGAACCCCCTTCCAGGGGATGAGGATCTATGACGAGCAGGTGATGGTAACGCCGTCGATCAAGGTGGCGCCCCGAATCGGATTTGCCTGGGATGTTTTCGGCAACGCGAAGACCGCGGTTCGCGGCGGAGTGGGGATTTTCTACGATCGCTTCAACGACGACCAGATTCTGCAACTCGTCGAAGCACCACCGCTGCTGGTAACCAACCAGGCCATCTACACCACCATCCCCGATCTGCTCTCCAGCCAGTTGCTGCAGAGCCCTCCGGGCGTGTTCAGCGTGCAGCGCAATTTCCATCCGCCAACCGTCTACAACTGGAGCTTCGGTATCCAGCAAAACGTCGGCGGCGGCATGGTGCTCGATGTCGCTTACGTAGGCAATGTGGGCCGCTACCTGTTGCAGCGCCGCAGCTTGAACGCCTTACCTTATGGCACGCGCTTCCTTCCGGGAAATGTGGATCCCACCAGGGGAAATGCGCCCTTGCCGGACAACTTTCTGCGCACCAACCGCGGTTACGCGGATATCCAATACATTGAGTTCGCCAGCAACTCGAACTACCACTCTCTGCAAACGCAGTTGAACAAGCGCTTCTCCAAAGACCTTACGTTTGGCGCAACCTGGACCTGGTCAAAATCGATGAACTACGTCAATGGCAACAACGACGCCATCAACCCCTTCCTCGATTTCCGCATGCGCAACTATGGACGGGCCAGTACGGATCGCACCCACAATTTCGTGGCAAATCTGATCTACTCGCTGCCCAAGCTGTCGCAAACCTGGAACAACGGCGTCGTCAAGGGCGTCTTTGACAACTGGGATCTTTCGGTGATTACAAGCATGATCAGTGGCGCGCCCCAAGGCATCGGCTATAGCTTTGTGCAAGCCGTGGATATCGTCGGCGGTTCGGGCGCTGGCGTGGATAGCCGCGTCAACATCATTGACGATCCCCGGCCGAAGACCGAGGGCAAGGCCTTTAACGTGAATGCCATCGCTCCGCCGGATAGCGCAAACTTCGGCATCGGCAACGCTCCCAAGGACGTTTACCGCGGCCCCGGCGTCAACAACTGGGATATATCCCTTTTCAAGAATGTCCCCATGGGTGAAAAGCGACGCCTGCAATTGCGCGTGGAGATGTACAACGCTCTTAATCGAGCGCAGTTCAACTCCGTGGACAACGCCGCGCGGTTCGATGCTCAAGGGAGGCAAGTGAACGCCCGCTTCGGCCAATACATCGGCACCACCGATGCACGCCGCATCGTGCTTGGCGCGAAGTTCTACTTCTAGGGCTTCGTCTGGTGCAATACCGGGGCGGCCAGCGGAAGCTCGCCGCCCCATTTCCGCGATTTGCCGGCACTTTCGGATCGACGGGCCGCCAGCGTTTCCGGCATGATATGATCGCCGTCGTTTGGCTGTATTGTCGATCGTTATTCCCGCGGCAGCTTGCCGCATCTGAATCGAGGTCTGATGGCTCGCTATCTTTCAATCCTGATTCTGCTCTTCCCCCTCCTTGCTTTCGGTGTCGAACCGGGTTTCCAGCCGCTCTTTGACGGCAAGACCCTGAACGGATGGCAAGGCGACGCCCGCCTCTGGAAAGTAGTGGACGGCGTGATTGTCGGTTCCACCGAAGGCGTCACGCTCGACAAGAACACCTTCCTCATTTACAAACCGCGCGAGTTCGCCAACTTCATCCTCCGGGCCGACGTTAAGCTGCGCAACCACAACAGCGGCATCCAGTTCCGCAGCGAAGAGCTGCCCGATTACGTCGTAAAGGGCTACCAGGCCGATATGGCGGAAGGGAACTGGTGGGGCGGCGTTTACGAAGAGAAGGGCGCCCGCGGCGTGATGGTGAACGGCTGGAAAGGGAAGGCCGAGACGGTCGTCCGCAATAACGACTGGAACGAGGTGGAGATCCGTTGCGAAGGGTCCAAGATCGAGATCCGCATCAACGGCTTGCTCACCTCCGAACTCACCGACGATCTGAAGCTCTCCGGCATCATCGCCTTCCAGCTTCACCGTGGCCCGCCAATGGAAGCGAGTTTCCGTAACATCCGGATCAAAACCCTTCCGTAATGGCTTCGGCGCTTCTCTCTTAGCAACTGGCAAATCCCAACTCGTCACTGGCGGGTAACCATTCGTTTGGAATTCTGAAGGAGACACCCCATGGCAAAGCGCGTGTCCATTGGCACCTGGGCCTATACCATCGGCCCCTACGGAGCAAATCCCGTCCCGTTCGAAACGGTCTGCGGCAAGCTGAAGGAACTCGGCTTCGACGGCGTCGAACTGGGTGCCTTTCCGCCCCATCCCAATCCTGGCAACCCCAACGGGCCGGACGCCGATTGGCCCGGCGCCCTCGCGGAGAAATCGCAGCGAGCCGAATTGCGCGCGCAAATGGCCGAATGGGGCCTGGGCTTCAGCGGCATCGCCGCGAACCTCTGGGGCGAAAAGCTCATCAATACCGGCGATCCATCCAAGTACATCCATGAGTTCCGCCGCAATGCGGAGTTTGCCGTGGATCTGGGAATCGGCGGCATCCGCGTGGATACCGTGCAGCCCCCGACGATCCTCCGCGAGATCGATGCCGATACCGCATTTGGCCGGGTCGCCAGCACCTGGCGCACATGTGCCGACATTGCCGCCGACCATGGCCTCAACATGGTCTGGGAGTTTGAACCCGGCTTCGCCTTCAATAAACCCAGTGAGATCATCCGCCTGCACGACGCCGTCGACAAACCCAGCTTCGGCCTGATGTACGACACCTGCCACGGTGAAATGGTGGGCGTTGTTGGCGCCCGCCAGGAAGGCGAAAAAGACGTCCTGCCCAACCAACTGGAACTGATTCGGCTACTTGGCGGCCGCATCAAACATATTCACCTGATCGATTCGGATGGCTCTTGCCACAAGGACGCCAACGGCGACGACGAAACCTCCGCGCACCCGCCCTTCGGCCTTGGCTATCTCAACTTCGACGAGATCGTTCCCGCCCTCGTCAAGGCATCCAACGTTCCCCACGATTGGTGGACCATCGACCTCTGCTTCTGGCCAGACGCCTGGGAGGCAACCGCCACCTGTAAGAAGGCCATTGACGGACTGGTGGAAAAATACGGCTAGAGGAGGCTTCGAATGAGCAAGGAACTTCGCATTGGCATGGTTGGCTATGGCTTCATGGGGCGCACCCATTCGAACGCCTATAAGCGCCTCAACGACTTCTTCCAGGTGGAACACCGCCCTGTCCTCAAAGCCGTCTGCGGCCGCAACGCGGAGAAAGCGGAAGCCTTCGCGAAGAACTGGGGCTACGAACGCGTCGAGACCGATTGGCGCAGCCTGGTTCGCGCCAAGGATATCGATCTCATCGACATCGGCACGCCCAACGACACTCACTTCGACATCGCCATCGAAGCCGCTCGCAACGGCAAGATGGTGCTCTGCGAAAAGCCCCTCGCCATGAACGTCGAACAGGCCGAGGAGATGGCCCGCGCCGTTGAGATGGCCGGCGTCCCCAACATGGTCTGGTTCAACTACCGCCGTGTGCCCGCCATCGCCCTCGCCAAGCAGATCATCGACGAAGGCCGCATCGGCCGGAGCTTCCACTACCGGGCCACCTATCTGCAGGATTGGACCATTTCTCCCGACGTTCCCCAAGGCGGCGCCGGCCTCTGGCGCCTCGACGTAAACGCTGCCGGTTCCGGCGTCACCGGCGATCTGCTGGCCCATTCCATCGATACCGCCATGTGGCTGAACGGACCCATCGTCCGCGTTGCCGCGATGACCAAAACCTTCGTCAAAGAGCGCGTCCACGCCGATACCGGTGCCGTGCAACCGGTAGGCATTGACGATGCCTGCATGTTCCTCGCCGAGTTCGCCAACGGCTCGATGGGCACCTTTGAATCCACCCGCTACGCCCGGGGCCGCAAGAACTTCAACACGTTCGAAATGAACGGCGAAGAGGGCAGCGTCTACTTCGATCTCGAAGAGCCTGAGTATCTCCAGTTCTTCGAATACAAGCAGCAGCAATCCGGCAAGAAAGTAGAGAGCCACCTCACCGGCTGGCGCAAGATCCACACCACCAATTCCGAGCACCCCTACATGAGCCATTACTGGGTGCCCGGCACCTGCATCGGCTACGAGCACACCTTCCTGAACGCTCTGGCTGATTTCGTGGAAGGCATCGAAAGCGGCAAGCCCACCCAGCCCGATTTCCGCAGCGCCCTCCAAACCCAGCGCGTCTGCGACGCCGTCATCGAAGCCGCTAAGCAGGGCAAGTGGCTGGAAACCGGCGTGGAGTAGATCCGGGCGCACTGCCAGCGCCGTCGTATCCCGTCCGATGTCCGGGGAAAGCGGCGATCCGGAATCGAAAACCGGATCTTCTCCCTTTTGTGTCTCATTCGGATCCGTTCCAACTGCAACGGCCGTTCGGGATACAATCTCGGGCAAGAGGTGCCATCCATGCTCACCCCGTCCAGACGCGGTTTTCTCACCGGCGCAGCGGCTGCTCTGCCGCTCGTCGAAACTTTGCAGGCGCAATCGAACTCCAGCGGAATCCCCACCCGCCCTCTTGGCAAGACGGGCGTGCGCGTCTCCGTGCTGGGGCTGGGTGGCCATCATCAGGCACGGCCGAAAGAGGAAAGCGAATCCTTCCGGATCGTCCACGCCGCCATCGACGCCGGCATCACCTTTATGGACAACGCCTGGGATTACCACAACGGGCGCGCCGAAGAGGTGATGGGCAAAGCCCTTGCCATGGACGGCTATCGCAAGAAAGCCTTTCTGATGACGAAGGTCTGCGACCGCGATTACGATGGCGCGATGAAGCATCTCGAAGATAGTTTGCGCCGCCTCAAGACCGACGTCATCGATCTCTGGCAGTTCCACGAGTGCAACTACTTCAACGATCCCGAATACCTGCAGGAGAAAGGCGGCCTGCGCGCGGCGCTCGAAGCCAAGAAGCAGGGTAAGGTCCGGTTTATCGGCTTTACCGGCCACAAGCACCCGCGAATCCATCGCAAGATGCTGGCCCTCAATTTCCCGTGGGATGCCTGCCAGATGCCGATCAATGTGATGGACCACAGCTTTGAGAGCTTTCGGCATGAGGTGGTGCCTGAGTGCGCCAAGCGGGGTATCGGGGTGATCGGTATGAAGGGCTGCGGCGGCGATGCGCGGATGCTCAACGACGGCGCCGTCAGCGTGGACGAGTGCTACCGTTACTTTCTCTCGCAACCGGTGAGCACCCAGGTGGTGGGCCTTGCCTCCATGGAGCACCTGAACAAGGCCATCGAACTTGCGCGCAGTTTCAAGCCTTACAGCGATCCCGAAATGCGCACTCTCTTGTCCCGGGTGAAGAACGTGGCTGGCGACGGACGTTATGAGCAATTCAAAACCACCCAGCGCTATGATGCCGGCCACCACCGCAAGCAGCACGGCTTTGCGGAGTAGGTCCGCCGTCTAGGTGAGCACGGTGAGCGTGGCGCCGACGTTGCTGGCGGCATCGGCGTCGCTACGCACCACCCGACGGTACAGCGTGTCGCGCTCAAAAGGCTCGCGGCCGGCTTGCCTGATGAGATGCAGCAAGTCCTGGCGGCGGAGGCCCTGGCTGGTTGTGGCGCCGGCATCGTGGTAGATCCGTTCCTCCACAACGGTGCCGTCGATATCGTTGGCGCCGAAGCGCTGGGCGATCTGGGCGATGCGAGGCGTCATCATCACCCAATAGGCCTTGATGTGCGGGATGTTGTCGAGCATCAGCCGCGCGACGGCAACATTCTTGAGGTCTTCAAATCCCGTGGTCACGGAGATGTGCTGCAACGGGGTGTTGGCCGGGTGGAAGGCCAACGGAATATAGGTCACGAAGCCGCTCGTTTCGTCCTGTAACGCCCGCAGACGGATCAGGTGATCGACGCGGTCTTCCTCGGTTTCGAGATGCCCATAAAGCATCGTGCAGTTCGATTTCAGGCCAAGTTGATGGGCCACGCGGGCCACATTCAGCCACTCTCCGCCGTCGATCTTATGGTCGCAGATGATCCGGCGCACCCGTTCCGAAAAGACTTCGGCGCCGCCACCAGGCATCGAATCGATGCCCGCCGCGATCAGGCGTTCAAGCACCTCGCGGTAGCTCAACTTCTCACGCTGGGCGAAGAAAGAAATCTCCACCATAGTGAACGCCTTGATGTGTACCTGCGGGAAGCGTTCCTTGAGCCCCTTCACCATCTGGCAATACCAATCGAGGGTGAGCGTGGGGTGCAAGCCGCCGACGATGTGGAACTCGGTAATCGATTCGCTCCAGCCCATCCCCGCGCGATGCCACACCTCTTCGAGAGACATCGTATAGGCGTTGGGGTCCTTGGCTTTCTTTCCGAAGGCGCAGAGGCGGCAGGAGGCCACACAGACGTCGGTGGGGTTGATGTGGCGGTTGACGTTGAAGTAGGTGACGTTGCCGTGGAGGCGCTCGCGGACAAGGTTTGCCATGTGCCCCACGGCCAGCAGGTCCGGGCTGCGGTAGAGCGCCAGGCCGTCGTCGTAGCTGAGCCGCTCTCCGGCCAGCACCTTTTCGTAGATGGGCCGCAGGCGCGGATCGTCTATCACCACGGGCAGACTGGTTTGGATCTCCAGGGCGTTCCCCACAAGCACCTTCCCTCTCCTCACTACTTTCTCACGCCAGCCCCAGCTTCTGCGGGCGGCGCAACGTCAGATCCTGTTCCATAGGATGTCAATGGACCAGAAAAGGAAGAACAATACGCTCACGTAGCCGTTCGCCGTGAAGAACGCGGCGTCCACCCGGGAGAGGTCGTTGGCATGCACCATCGAGTGCTCCCAGAGCAAAACCGCCACCACCACCGCGATGCCCAGCCACGCGGCAACCCCGAGCGAAAAGACGGCCACCAGAGCCAGTAGCGAAGCTATCATCGCCACATGCATCGCCCGGGCCAGCCAAAGAGCCTTGGCGATGCCCAGGCGGGCAGGCAAGCTGTAAAGGCCGGTGTCGCAATCGAAGGCGTGATCCTGGCAGGAATAGATGATGTCGAAACCGGCTGTCCATAGGGTGACGGCGGCGGTGAGCCAGAGAATGCGGGGGTCGAGCGAGGCCGTCACGGCGATCCACGCAGCGGCGGGAGCGATTCCCAGCGAGAAGCCCAGTACGACATGCGAAAGCGCCGTGAAGCGTTTCGTGTAGGAGTAGAAAAAGACGATGCCGAGAGCAACCGGGGCGAGGCGGAAGCAAAGGTCGTTCAGCAATCTGGCGCTGAGGATGAAGACGATCGCGCTCACCAACGTGAAGCCCCAGGCGAAGCTGGTGGAGAGCTGCCCGGCGGGTAGATGACGCATTCTTGTGCGGGGGTTGCGGGCGTCGATCTCGGCGTCCAGAATGCGATTAAAGGCCATCGCCGCGGAGCGGGCGCTCACCATGGCCACGACGATAAACAGCAGCTTCCAGCCCAGCCCCTGCATCGGGAAGCCAAGCTCCCGCCAGCCCAGCAGCCCCCCGGTTAGCGCAAAAGGTAGCGCAAACACCGAGTGCTCAAACTTGATCATCTCAAGCGTGAGCCGGAGTTTCTGGAATGCCGATGCAGCCATAGGGCAAATGCCCGGACAGTTGCGCAATGGCCCGCCGGAGCAACACTATTGTAAGGGATGCCGAAGATACGCCCGGCGATGTGCTCGCTGATTCTCTGTCTCTTGCTGTGGGCCTGCGGCTCCAGCCTGCCCCCCGGGTATCAATCCGTTCAATTGCCAGACGGTACGCGGATTTCCGCGGAAACCAAGCTCACCCCGGAAGGCCAGGCCCAGGGGATGATGTTCCGCACCAGCCTCCCGGAGGATCAAGGGATGCTGTTCATCCACGGCACCGTGGAGAAGCGCGGATACTGGATGTTCCAGTGTGAGATCCCGCTTGATATCATTTGGATGGATCGGAATCGCCGCATCGTGGAAATCTCCGCCAGTACCCCGCCATGCCGGGAAGCGGCGGAAAAGTGTCCCAGCTACGGTGGCTCGGTGCCCTCGCTCTTTGTGCTGGAACTGGCCGCCGGTATGGCGAAGAAGCACAGCCTGAAGGTGGGGGATACGCTTCGCTTCTAGCAAGCCTTCCACCGGGAAAACTCCGCGCCCCCGCCAGATCCAGCCGCCCCGAAATGTGTAGCAATCAGTGTCTTGGAGGCCTTTCCCGCCATGAACGATCAGCAACTGAAACAGGTGCTCGCCCAAGTGCGCGAGGGCGCGATGAGCGAAGAGGATGCCCTCAAGAAGATCCGCATGCTTCCCTTTGAAGATGTCGGCTACGTAAAGCTGGACCATCACCGGGCCATCCGCCACGGAATGCCTGAGGTCGTCTTCGGCGAAGGCAAGACGCCGCAACAGATGGTAGGCATCGCCGGGAAACTTCTCGCCCATCCCGGCAACCTTCTGATGACCCGCGTCAGCGATGAGGCGAGCGCCGCTCTCAAGGAAGCGTATCCGGAGATTGAGCTTCTCCCCCATTGCCGGGTCGCCCGCTTCTGGCGCGACAAGACCGTCTTCGGAAAGGGCAAGATCGTGGTGATGGCGGCGGGCACCACGGATATGCCGGTGGCCGAAGAAGCAGCCGCCACCGTCGAACTGATGGGCACCGTCCCGGAGCGCATCTACGATGTGGGCGTGGCGGGAATCCATCGGCTGTTTGGGAGCCTGGACCTCATCATGGACGCCCGCGCGATTGTCTGTTGCGCCGGCATGGAGGGGGCGTTGCCCAGCGTCGTCGGCGGGCTCGTCCCTTGTCCCGTCATCGCCGTCCCCACGGGAGTGGGCTATGGCGCCAGCTTCAACGGGCTGGCGGCGTTGCTTACCATGCTGAATAGCTGCGCCAGCAACGTGACGGTAGTGAACATCGGCAATGGCTTCGGGGCGGGCTACGTGGCCAGTTTGATCAACCGCATCTGAGCGGTCAAAGCATCGGCGGGCGGAATCGGCAAGAATAGAGGTTTGCGTACCGCATTCCGCCCAACTCGGCTCCGCGCACCGCTGCCTCTCCTGGCGGCGCTCATCTCCTTGGCCGTTGCGCTGCTCCCGGGCTGCGGCTACCAGGTGGCGGGCAAGGCGGATAAGCTCCCTCCCGGCATCCGCACCATCGCCGTTCCCGCATTCTCAAACATCACCACGCGCTACCGCCTCACCCAATGGATGCCGGAAGCGCTCTCACGCGAGTTTCTCAGCCGCACCCGGTATCAGGTGGTGGCCGAACCCGCCGATGCCGACGCCGTCCTCCAGGGGGCAATCATCAGCCAGCAAGTGGCCCCGCTGATCTTTGACCAGGCCAGCGGCCGCGCCAGCATGGTGCAGTTGTTCGTCCGGATGCAGATCCGTCTGGACGACCGGCGCAGCGGAAAGTCGATCTATCGCAATGACAATCTGGAGTTCCGCGCGCGCTATGAGATTGCCGTCGATCAGCGGGCGTATTTCGATGAGAGCGACTCCGCGCTCGAACGCTTGAGCCGTGAGGTTGCCCGCACTGTCGTCAGCCGCATCGTGGAGGATTTCTAAGTAAACAGCCATGACGCCTACGGAGTTCCGTTCCAAACTCGCCGCCAGGCGCTTTCCGCCGCTAGTCCTCTTTCTCGGGCCGGATGCCTGGGAGCGGGAGCGCTGCCGCCGGGAACTGATTGACGCCGTGCTTGGCCCCGAAGAGCGCGAAAGCGGCCTCTCGCGTCACGATCTGGATAGCTCGACGCTGGCCGAAGTGCTGGACGATGCCCGTGCCATGTCTCTGTTTGCTCCGGTGCGGGTGATCCACGCGCTTGGCGCTGAAAGCGCGCTACCCCGCGGGCGTGCCGGCAAGGACGAAGAAACCCCAGCATTCCAATCCTTAAGCGAATACCTGGCGCGGCCCACCGAAGGGGCCACCGTCTTGCTCGAATCGGGCCGCTACGAGTTCGACAACGACGACAAAACAAAGGTAGACCGCATCCGTAAGTTCTACGCAGCCGTGCCCTGGGTGGTGGAGTTCCCACGCTTCAGCGACGCCGCCGCGCAATCCCTGGTAAGGGAATTGGCTGCAGCACGCGGATTGCGGATCCCCCAGCCTCAGGCGGAAGCCCTGGTGGAAGTCTTGAACGCCGACGCCTCGCGGATTGCAGGAGAGATTGAAAAGCTGGCACTCTATCTGGGGCCGGGCGGGCAGGTGGAAGACGAACATATCGACGCACTGGTGGCCGACGCCAAGGCCACAACCATCTTCCGCCTGGTGGCTGCCATCGGCGCGGGGAACCGCATGGAGGCTTTGTCGTTCCTCGATACTCTTATCCGCCAAAATGAGTATCTGCCGCTGGCCCTCACCTTTCTCTCAACCCAGTTCCGCATGGCCCTGGCGGCCCGGGAGCTGAACCTGCGAACTGCTCAGCAGATCCAGAGCCATTGCCAACGCATCGGCATGGCCATGTGGCGCTCCCGGGCGGACCAGATTGTCGACACCGCTACCCGCTTTTCCGCCGCGCGCCTCCGCCGGGCACTCCGCCTGATCGCCTATGCGGATCGAGCCCTGCGCGACGCCCGCCCCGACGACCGCGTCGTGATGGAGAACTTTGTCCTCCGCCTCACGGCCTAGCCCGCTTACCCCTTCAGATTGACCTGAACGCCCGCCGGCCCCCGTGCGTCATACTTTATGGTGAGTGGGAGCGTCCATTCCCACCGTCCCCGGCGGCATCGGAGCCGGGCCGAAGGAGTGTAAGGTGTCAGGGATCTTCCAGTTCACCACCCGCCGGAAGCGGGATCGCCGCCAGCGCGGGTTCTCTTTGATTGAACTGCTGATCGTCATCGCGATCATTCTGATCATCGTGACGATCGCTTTGCCCCGCCTTGGCCGCATGCGTATGTCGGCTCAGGAAATGGCGGCAATCAGCCATATCAAGACCGTCCATACGGCGCAGGCGGGCTACTTCTCGCAGTTCGGCAAGTACGCGGACACCCTCGAAAAGCTGGGGCCATCTCCTTCGGGCGCCCCCAGCCCTGATGGCGCGGATCTGCTTCCGGGCGATCTCTCGGACGGCGAAAAGGGCGGCTACAAGTTCCAGCTCACCAAGACCGAGACCGGATATGCCGTCTCCGCCGAGCCAACCCAGTTCGGCACCACCGGCAGCCGCACGTTTTTCTCCGATCAATCGATGTCCGTGCGGGAGAACTACGGCGCGGAACTGGCCACCGCGGAGAGCCCGCTGATCCCCTAAACGCCGGTTTGCTTTCCTGCGGCGCGCCGCCCCCGCCCGCCACCCTAAACTTTCCGAGCTTTCCGACGATAGAAGCTTATAGGTCGCATCGGGAAAGCTGCGGCTTTCTCGCAACCGACGCTCTGCGTGCCCGATGCAAACCAAGCCAGACCGAAAGAGGGTCACCAGGCGCAAGGCAAGTGGCAGGAAGACCCATGCGAATCCCCGAGGCCGCCGGAATCCCGGAAGGGATTGATATCGCCGATCCCGCGACGCGGATGGAGTTGCTGCTGAAACACTTTGACTCCAACCCCAAGCTGGCCATCGAGGAACTCTCGGCCCTTTGCCAGCAGAACCTGGCGCTTTTCTTTGGAATGGCCTATCGCTGGCTGACGCGCACCGCCACTCCACGCAATGCCCCCGCCCGGCAACTGGCCAGCATGGCGGTTGATCAGGGGCTTCTGCTCCCCCTGCTGGCGGAATCCAGCGGGCTCACCCAACAAGAAGCCACATTGCTGATCCATCGCTTTGCGGCGGTTTCTCCGGGCGTCGAATGCACGCTGTTGGAGAGGTACCTGGAAATCGACAGTTCCCTCAGTGTCCCGCCCGGTTTGTTTCTTGTTCTGGATGTCGTCGCATCCATGGATAGCGTGGGCCGAACGAACTCCCTGCTCGTCCGCTTCTTGCGCAGCCCGAATCCCAAAGTGCGCTCGAAAGTGGCCGATTCCCTGCTCAGGATGACCAAGAGCGCGGATACCGCCGCCAACCTGCTAAGCGACCCTGACGACCGGGTGCGGGCGAACATCATTGAAGGGCTTTGGCCCCAGGCACACTCCACGCAAGTGCAGCAGTTGCTGCGCCAGCACGCCGATAGCCCGGTGCCACGTATTTCAATGAACGCTCTGATTGGCCTCTATCGCGGCGGGGATCCCGACGCCGTCTCCCGGATTCTGGAGCGGGCCACGGTGCCAAATCCGCCCATGCAACGGGCTGCCATCTGGACAATGGGGTACTTAGCCCACGAGGAATTCGAGTCTCCCCTGCGGGATCTGCTGCGTTCCGGGAACTCCTTCTTTCGGGGCCACGTTTTGCGGGCGCTTGTCCGTATCAACGCAACGCGCAAGCCAAAAGTCAGCGCCCAGGATGGCGTGCGCGCCGCCAATTCCGCCATCGGCCAGATTCTTGCCGGGGGCGCTATGGAATGGAACCGCTGGCGAGAAAACTGCCGCGAGCCGCGTCCCAGCCTTGAGGGCGATTCGTTCTATCAGATGGACCTTACCGGGGCCGATCTCAGCTTCTGCTGTCTGCGGGGAGCCGATTTCGAACAGGCTACGCTCAACCTCTGCAATCTCTTCGGCGCCGATCTGCGCGACGTGAATTTTCGAGGCGCGAAGCTCAATCGTAGCGACCTCCGGGCAGCAGAACTCGGCCCTGGCACTTGTTTCGTGAAGGCAGAGTTCCACGGCGCCGCTATTTATGGCCTTCGCTTCGATGAGGCAAAAGCGGAGGGCGCGGAGTTCGATTCTTCCCCTATGGACGTTCAGCCGGCCGGCGCAACACCGGTAGAGCCGATCGGGCAGGGAAGCGCACTTTCCCCTCCCGCTGTTCCCGCGGCGTGAAGTAGCAGCAATTCTCCCCCCGCGCGCCGCCGGGCTCCGGTCAGGACCGCGACACGGCACCCGTTGCGCGATCCCAGGAAACCTTGCAGTTCTCGCGGAACGCGATATTCGCCAAATGGGCGCCCGCCGCTGCATAGTGCCCGGCCGTGGCGTCTTCCACGCTCGGTTTCCCGTTGCGCAGTGAGAGAATGAAGTGCTCGTAGTGCGAGGGGCCGGCACTCACTTCCACCACCTGCTCCTTCGGCAGAGCGCGTTCCGGGAACTGCTCGCCCGACGCGCCCACGGCCACGCCGCTCTTGCGTAAATACTCGTCCCGCATGGCCTTCGGCCAGGCCCGGCTGCCATATTGCTGGGCTTCTCTGGGAGCGGGTTCCGGGTAGACCATCAGCTTGCCGCGCTCGAACACCATCGTCCCTTTCTCGCCCATCACCGTGGGGGGCTCGCCCATGCGGCTGTTGTTCAGGTTCACGTACATGTCGATGACGAAGCCTTCCTCGTACTCGAAGAGGGAATTCATCACATCGGGCACGGTGCGCCCGTCGCGCCAGCGGTAAAGCCCGCCTTGGGAAACGGCGGAGACCGGTGAGGGCGCATCCATCACCTCATTCATGTGCGTCAGCAGGTGGACGAACAGATCGGTGGCGACGCCTCCCGAGTATTCCCACCAGCAGCGCCAACGGAAGAACACTTCCGGGTCGAACGGGCGCTGCGGGTAATGCCCCAGGAAGCGCGGCCAATCGACGGTCTTCGTGGAGGCGTCGGGTGGAATCGGGTAGCGCCACGCGCCTTCCGGAGAATTCCGGTTGTTCGACAGGCGGATCATCGACACCTTGCCCAAAGCGCCTTCCTTGACCAACTGCTTGGCCTTTGCGGTCAGTGCCGAACTCTTCGCCTGGCTGCCAACCTGCAGCAGCTTGCCCGTGCTCTTTTCCGCCCGGATAATGTGCGTGCCCTCGTCGAGCGACCAAGTGAGCGGTTTCTCAATGTAGACATGCTTGCCGGCGTCCAGCGCATCCAGCACCATGCGGAAATGCAGGTGGTCCGGAGTGGCGATCACCACGGCGTCGATATCCTTGCGATCAAGCACCGCTCGATAATCCTTGGTGGTTTCAATGGTGTTGTTCGTGGCTTCTTTTGCATGCAGCAGATAGCCATCGTAGAGATCCGCGGCTACCGTTGGCTTCACGCCAGGCATCTTCTTGAACTCATCAAGAAGGCCGGAGCCCTGCACGCCAACGCCGATATGGCCAAGGCGAATGGTGTCGTTGGGGCCGAAGCCGCGAGATTGCGTCTGCGCCGAGGGAACTAGCGTGTAAACTGTCGCCGCTCCGGCGCTCGAAAGAAATGCCCGTCGGGAAAAATTGCTCATCGATCCTACCTCAGTCAGTCGTTCTGGCCCTAGTGTATTCCAACCGCCCCACCCCGCGGGGCGCATTTTGCCTGATACGGACTCCCCAATCGCAGATTCACTGGCGAGGGCCGCTCATCTTGGGGCCCCGCTCTGCGCGGCCCGCTTGCGCACCCAACCCGAAGATCCAACGGCCGATTCGGCCGCCCGCCACGTGTTGGCGTGGATCTCGACAGTGTCTTCCACCTTCGTGGCATAGCCCCCCGCCAGCGAGATAGCGACGGGAATCCCCATCTCCAGCGACCTCCCTATCACCAACTGGTCGCGCGCCTGTAGCCCGTCTTTGGTAAGGTTCAGCCCGCCCAGTTGGTCTTCGAGAAAGGGGTCCGCTCCCGCGACATAGAAGAGCATATCGGGCCGTACCAGTTCGAGCATCGGCACCAGCCCGTGGCGCAGCTTTTCGAGGTACTCCGTATCCCCCGCTCCATCCTCCAGGTGGATGTCGAGATTCGAGGGGGGCTTCACCGCCGGGTAGTTGTGCATCTGATGAATGGAGAGCGTGAATACCGTATCGTCCGCTGCAAAAATGGCGGCGGTGCCATTGCCATGATGGACGTCCACGTCCACCACCATCGCCTTACGAATGCACCCCTCCCGCTGCAACACGCGGATGGCCACCGCGACGTCGTGAATCGCGCAGAAGCCTTCGCCGTGGCCGGGGAAGGCATGGTGGAAGCCGCCACCCACGTTATATGCCGCACCGTGGTTGGCGGCAAGACGCGCGGTAAGGATGCTGCCTCCCGCGGCCGCCCAGAAAGCATCCACCATCCGTCGCGAATACGGTACTTCCAATTGGAGGATTTCCTGATAAGAGATGGTGCCCTTACGCAGCTTCCGAACCCAGTCTTCGCTATGCACCAAACCAATTTCTTCGTCGCTGGCCATCGAGGGCTGGTGAAAATCGGCCTCGCTGGCTTCTCCGGATGCCAGCAGCAGTTCGCGAATCAGACGGTACTTCTGAGTAGGGAAGACGTGGCGGCCAAAGTTGAGGTCGTATTGATCGTGAAACACCAGCGGAACGCGCGCCATCGTGTCTTTATCATGACATGGGCGCGCCAGCACCCATGCCCGGGAAGTGCGCCGGGAGGTCCCGACGGGCCACAATGGAAGAAAGGTTTCGTTCAGCGAGCCCTTGGCCCCAACCATGCTTTTTGAGAAAGACCCCAAGTTCCAGTTGGATCCGCCCCCGGTGCCCGACGGCCAGCCAGCGGATGTCATCGTCAGTCCGGATACTCGCCGGGAGAATCGGATTCCGCCGGGCCAGAGCCGCACCCGCAAGTGGCCTGTCCTTGATGCGAGTGGAACGCCGGCGATGGATCTGGACGCCTGGCAATTGAGCGTCTGGGGCTTGGTTGGGAATCCGATTGCCGTCAGTTTGCAGCAACTTTTCGAGCTTCCCAAGGTGAAGGTATTTGCCGATTTTCATTGCGTCACGCGGTGGTCCCGGCTGGGCAATCTATGGCTGGGAGTGTCTACTCGCGAGATTCTAGCCCAGGCGGGTGGTCTCTCCGGCGGCGCCACGCACGTGCTTGCTCATGGCTATGACCGAGGCTGGACGGCCAACATCCCGGTGGAAGAGTTTCTAGCCGAGGACGCCCTGCTGGCCATCTCGCACGATGGAGAGCCCCTTTCCCTGGACCACGGCGGCCCAGTTCGCTTGATGATTCCCCGCCTCTACGCCTGGAAGTCCGCCAAATGGCTCTGCGGGCTGGAGTTCCTGCCCCACGACAAGGCGGGCTTTTGGGAGGCCAACGGTTACCATATGCACGGCAACCCTTGGAACGAGGAGCGCTACGGGTATTGAGTGATCAGACCCGCCCAACCCTATGTCAAAGGATCCCCATTTCGTCCCCACTTCACTTGCCCAGCCCGCCAGCAAGCGCGCCCGTGCCTGGAAGCGTCGCACACTGGTAGGAGCTTCCGGAACCGCCCTTGGCCTGACGGGCGCCGCCTATGCCGCCTACCGCGCCGCGCCGGGATTCTGGAAGAATTTTTATTCGGATCTCCAACGGCCTATGCTTGATCCCAACTTCATCCCCGATCCTGCCAGTTGGCCCGATACCGGCCTCCATGCAGCATGGCTGGGGCATAGCACCGTGCTGCTTAAGGTGAATGGCTTCACCATTCTCACGGATCCTATCTTCAGCGATCACGCAGGCATCCATCTCGGCGTCCTCTCGGTTGGTGTCAAACGCCAAATCCGCTCGGCCCTCGAACCGGAGATGCTTCCGCCGGTGGATCTGGTTCTGGTCTCCCATGCCCACATGGATCACCTCGACATTCCGTCCCTGCGCATGCTCCAGGATCCGGCAACAACCGTGGTGACGGCACGGCATACAAGCGATTTATTTCGCGGCCAGCGCTTCCGCGAAGTGCGTGAGCTTGGCTGGGACGAACGAACGCGGATTGGCCCCGCCACCGTGCGTGCCACGGAGGTGAATCACTGGGGTGCCCGCATGCGCGTAGACACCTACCGCGGCTACAACGGCTATCAACTGGAAGTGGATGGCATCCGCATTCTGTTTGCCGGAGACACGGCCCAGAGTGACGCCTTCCGCAGGCTTCGCTCCAGCAAGCCCCACGCCCTTGTCGTGATGCCGATTGGCGCCTACAACCCCTGGATTCGCTATCACTGTACACCGGAGCAGGCCTGGAAGATGGCCGCCGACGCGGGATTCGAGCACTTCATGCCCGTCCACCACCAGACCTTTCCCCTCAGCCAGGAGCCTTCCCACGAGCCGATCGAACGGCTCCTGAGCATGGCGAAGAGTCACGAGGATCGAATCGCACTGCAGCAGGTTGGCGAAGAAATCCACCTGATCTGAGATCGATGCGCGCCCGCCCGATAGGGAAGCGGTCCCCCTCACTTCATCCGCAAAACGACCTTGTTTCCGTCTGGCCCATCGGGCGCGAAGAGCAGTTCCAGTTTGCGGATTTTCTCGAGGTCGATGTCGCTGGCGAAGTAGAGATATCCCGCCACCGGTCCCGTCACCGGGCCATCCGGCAAAGCGTTCTTTAGCAGAGCATCGGCATCCAGTTCGGCGGCGTCTTTCTCCCGTTGCGCTTCCCGGTCTTCGGTTGGGCGCCGAGGCGGAACGCGAGGGTCGCCGGGAAATCGCGGGCGCGTTTGCCTGCCTCCGGAATCCCACACCACCCGGCCGCCCCCGATTTGGCCGCCCGCTTCCAATCGGGGGCTCTGCCGCATTTCGGGGTTCCGGACGACATAGGCTGCAACACCGGGGCCTGCGGAAATCGCGGTAACGATTCGTCGTTCACTTTTAAACCGAAAGAAGAACCGTCGATGCGCTTCATTTTCGAATTGGCGGGAACCAGTATCACTTCCAGCAAAAGGTGATCCCGCACGAACACGCTGCGATCTGCCCCGATCATGGAATGTCCCGTGAACGAGGCCCCGAGGTCGAAGTCCTTTGTGCTTTCCCGCACGCCGAAGCGCTCCATGTCGAGGCGCTTCCGCTCCGCGTTGGCGCGCGCCTGGACCGCATTCGATGGCGGCCGCTGCGCGCCGAGAGGTCCCGCGCCAGCCAGAGCCAGGGCGAGCCCCCGGATTCCAAAAACCTGGAGGGCCGCCCGCCGGTCAACGTCCTTGCGCATCCTCTGGTCCACTCCTGTATGGCCGAATTCGCCAGCGCGGCCAGAGCTTAAGGCACCACGTCCCGGCTCTGGCTGGTCACGGTAATCAGTGGATGCACCGCGACCGCGCGAAACTCGTATTCCAACGCCGAATCCAACCCTGTGACGCTGGCCTGAAATCGCCCGTTTCTCGAAAGGGGCATCGGGGAAGTATCCACCCACGGCTCCGGATTGTCGTACAACTCGTCTACCCGCTGCTTACGCCGGTATTGGAACCGGGCCTCCGCCGTTTGCCCCTCGGCAAGGCGCAACAGGTCCGCTTCCAGAATGGCCAGTCCACGCGTCTTATCCCACACGCCGCGGGATGCCACCACCTGCGGCGGCAGGAAGCCGGGCTTCGCATGGGTAATCTTCAGCACCACCGGGTTCGGAGACCGGCGGTTGTCATAGAACCGCTGGGCGCGCATGGCCCGGATCTTCAGACCCTCTTCGGTCTGGGTAAACGTCGTCCTGGGCGCCACATCCGCGCGGTATTCAAGCACCTCGCCGCTTTGGCCCAACACGGAAATCTCCGTCTGCTCCGTGGCCTTCACGCTTAGCAGGGTGATGTCTCGCCACGTGCCCCACTTCCAGCCTTCCTTCTGCTCCACGATGGCGTAAACCGTGTCGCTCTCGCTCTTCCTGGTGAACCAGATCTCGTTTTCGTTGGTGATCACCCAGGGGCGCACATCGTGGATGGCATCGCGGTTTGCCATCATCCAAAGGCCGATCTCGCCGAAGCTTAGGTTCGACCTGCTCCGGGCGATTCGCCCGATGGCATGGGACCCACATTCAGTAGCAGATTGCCCCCCTTGGCGCGTGTCTCCACCAGCATCTCGATCATCTCCAGCGCCGGCTTATAGCTATCGTTCACCGGGCGATACTGCCAGGAGTTGCCCATTGTGATGCAGCTCTCCCAGGCCCCTTCCGGCGCCGCCCCCGGGATGTTCTGCTCTGGCGTGGCGATCGCCCCCCGGGTCACTACCGTTTTCGGTTGCAAGTCCCAGGCAAGTTCCCGCAAGCCCTCGGGCGGGCCGTCGATGAAGAAATAGTCCACCGGACCATAGTTGCTGTAAAGCTCCCGCACCTGCTTACGATCCAGTTCCATCAGCCCCGGGTTGTTTACCGGATAAACCTCGTCCCGGTTGCGGTCAATCTGCTTTCCATTGCGGTAGAGCCAATGGAAATCGTCGGGAGAGAAATAGAAGCCGATGGCGATTCCTTCCGCCCGGAATGCCTCCACCACTTCGGCGGTGAGGTCCCTCCCATACGGCGTGTTCATCACGTTGAGATTGGTGCTGCCGGTGCGGAACATGCAGAAGCCCGAGTGGTGCTTGGTGGTAAACACCACATAGCGCATCCCCGCCAGTTTCGCCAGACGCGCCCACGTCCTGGGGGCAAAGCGATCCGGCGCGAAATGGCCCGGCAACTCGGTGAAGTAGCGCTCCGCGTAGTCCTTCGAAGCCCCGGCTAGAGAATGGCTAATGGTCGGTCCCGTGGCCGTATCGATGCCCCAATGGATAAACATGCCAAAGCCCAGATCGCGAAATCGCTCCACGCGCTCCGGCTGATTGCGGTTTCCCTCCATTAGAGGTTCCGTTTGGGCTGCCAGGCGCGCGCCCGCGCACAGCAACAGAAATCCGGCCAGCATGGGCAGGATGAGCCCACCGGCAGAATAGATACGCTCAAAAAAAAGGGGGGAGAATTTGCGGGCATGTGGCATGCCCCCTATTCTCCCCCAAAGGGTGGTTAGGGTAACGCCGGACCGCAAGCTGGGAGTCGCGAATACCGGCCTCAGCGATTGACGCTAAGCTCGAAGATCCTTGCTTTGTAGCGGCGCTGCAACCCTAGCTGCGTGCCGCCGGAAGCTCATCGTAGACTGCCTCTCCAAATTCCTCCAGAAGGCTCCGTGTATACGGTGCGGAAGCGACGAACCGCACGCCCGCAAGGCCCATCAGGGATAGCAGTTGCATTCCCTCTCGATCAATGCGATTCACGCTGTCTAGATCCACAAACTCGTTCTTTCGGGATCCCGACGGAGCCCGAAACCAGGCTTCGCGGAACTCATTCACCCACTCCCCCGCAAGATCGCCCTCAAGCTTGTACACCATCAATAAGCCGACACGGATAATCGAGATTCGGAGCATGGAGTGAGCTGGCATTAACGTCTGCAACGCCAACCTCAAATGCATGCGAAGGGCCAGATAGCGACCCAGATAGCGACCAGGTGCAGAAATCCCGCTAAGCGATTGCACCCAATCACATAAACTTGCGGAGTTTGTGCATTCGGCGTCGCGACCGAATGCATGCAGGCGCCGTTATGTCGTCAGTTGGCCCAAATGCCGGCAGTCGACTTCTCTCGTCATAGGGCCGCAGGCCGCCGAATGCCGAGCTTCTGCATGCGAGATTGGAGGGTGGTCCGCTTCATTGCCAGCCGCGCGGCGGCCCCTCGCTTGCCCCCGATCACCCAGCCGCAGGCTTCGAGTGCATCGAGAATCAGGCGACGCTCCCCTTCTTCCATGGTGAGCGCCCCACTCTCGCCCGGCCCTCGCCCCGGAACACCCAACTCCATCAGAGGGGGCCGCAACGTCGATCCCGTTGAGAGAATGATGGCGCGTTCGACGAAGTTCTCCAGTTCCCTCACATTCCCGGGCCAATCATAGGTCTGCATCGCCTGCATGGCCTGTTCTGGAATGCGGGTGACGCTCCGCCCCAGCTTGCGCGAGTATCGTTGCACGAGATAGCGGACCAACAAGGGAATGTCCTCCCGTCGCTCGCGCAAAGAGGGCAAGGTTAACGGGAACACATGCAACCGGTAGTACAAATCCTCCCGAAACGTACCCAATCGCACCATTTCTTTGAGGTCCCGGTTTGTAGCCGCAACGACGCGGACATCGGCCTTGATGGTCTTGGTGGATCCAAGCCGCTCAAACTCCATCTCTTGCAACACCCGCAGGAGCTTTGGCTGTAGTTCCAGCGGAATCTCGCCCACTTCGTCAAGAAAAAGAGTACCGTCGGTCGCAAGCTCGAAGCGGCCCGGTTTTTGTGAGATTGCTCCCCGTGAAGGCGCCCTTCTCGTGGCCGAACAGCTCACTCTCCAAGAAGTCCTGACGGAATAGCGGCACAGTTGATCTTCACGAAAGGCTTCGTGCTACGCCGGCTCAACCTGTGAATCGCACGGGCAATCAGTTCTTTGCCGGTGCCCGATTCTCCAAGCACAAGCACAGTTGCGTCCGTCGCCGCCACCAATTCCGCCTGACGCAACACGTTTGCCAAGGCAGCGCTTCGCCCCACGATCTCTTCAAATTGATGCTCGCCGTGTACCTCTCTCTTGCAGCACCAGGTTTTCTCGCGCAAGCTGTTGGTTCAGCAGCACGCAACTCGTCAAGCATCAAAGTCCGGTCAAGCGACAGCGCCACGTGGGGGGCAAGCTGTCCCAAAAACTCCAGCTGTTCGTTCGATGGGCCATCCGGCTCTAGCCCGCCCAGATTCAAAACCCCCAGCCGTCCCCGTCCCGCGGTTGTCAGAGGAAGTGAGCAAACCCATTTGAATCCATACCGTTCCAGCACCTGGTCCGTCCATGGATAGGTCTGCCCCGCGTCGTTTTTCTTCACGTAGCAAACCGTTCGCTGCATTCGGAAGGCCTCGCCGCTGGTGGTTTCCTCCATCGGGACCCGGGTTTCGACTGCGGAACCGGGGTGATCGTGCGGCAGATCCACGTATAACAAGTCGAAATTGCCGGCTTCCGGGTAATAGCGGATGCATCGCCGCCGCCAGATTGATGGTGCAGCACTTTTCGCAGTTCCGTGAAGAGCTGGCCGCGCATCAGACTCCCGGTGTCCATTGCGCTTGAAGCTACTTTGGCGATTTGGAGCAGAGTCTGAAGTCGGTCTCGTTCGTCGGCGAGCGCCTTGCGGGATCGATTCGTGCGTTCCTGGCTCAGCGAATTCTGTACGGAAAGAGCGATAAGCTCCGCCACCATCGACAACAGATCCCGCGTTGCTTCCGGGAACGCATCTGTCTTACGGCTGCCGCAGAAAAACGCGCCAAAGAATGTTCCATTGAAATGCAGAGGGAGATAGAGGAGAGACCGTACGCCACTTCGCCGCCAGATCTCAAGGATGGAGGGGAATCCGGATTCCGTAGTGAGGTCGGCGAAATAGACCGGCTGCCCCGTTTTCAGGACGATGGAAAAGGGGCTTTCCTCGGTGGCATAGCCTTTCTCTACAAACTCCCGTACTTCATTCGACCCCGCGTCGATCTCCGCATCCGGGGGCTTTTCGTCTTGAAGAAGGCTGACGATCCGTACCCGGTCTGGCGAATCGTCGACGATCTGAATGCCATATGCGACGCAGCGTATCGTCCCGCGTAGCGCGTTGGGAAGGCGGCGCACTAACTCCCGAACGGAATCTGAGCCCAGAATGGCGCGTACGCTTTCCGCATCCGGTTGGGCCCGGCCACTCTCGCCCGCTCGGTCTCGAATAGGTTCCATGGTGCGCTGCCAGCGAATGGAATTGCTGGTTGCCAGTGTCGGCGACCTCGAATGGAGAAAAATGGACTCTTCAGTACGAACCGGCCCAACTCATCCTTGTTTCAGATGGTTTCCGGTACGCCACGAAAGATGCCGCCAGATCCGTGAGAGTGTCGCCCCCTGAGTTATGCCCATTGTATTGCCTCTATTCCGAATCGCCCGCGCATGCAACTGGAATCGGCTCTCAGCGCGGGAAAAGGGACTGACGCGAAGGCGTCGATCCCTTCTTCCCGTGTGGGGATTTCGATCCCGCTAGACGAACTTTGTCTGGCCCGGCAAAGGCATGGGAGTAGGCTCGAACGACCCATCCCACCGGAGTTCATCCGGAAAAAGCTGTTCCTTGCTATTCAGCGCTTGCTCCCAGGTGATCGTCTGTCCCGTATACGCCGCCATCCGGCCCATGATCGCAAGCAGCGTCGATTCCGCCATCCGTTTGCCGTCGTTGATCGCCTTGCCTTGTCGAATGGCGGCAAAAAGCACGTCATGCTCCTGTTGGTACATGTCGTTCTTCTTACCCTCAAAGGTCCACTCGGTCTGTCCCACAATCTTCGGCAATGGGCCGCGTCCGATGGTACACGTGCCCTTTGAGCCCAGAATGTAGTCGGCATTCTCGTTGTAGCACCCGGGAATCTGGCGTTGCCCCATGAAAGCCCGAACGTCGTTCGGGTAAAGGTAATTCACCTCGATGTGGTCGAAGATATTGCCACCCTCGGCCGGGATCTGCCGCCCGCCTACAGCCACGCAACTCACTGGTGCCTGGTCCCGCATCGCCCAGGCAATCTTGTCCACCGAATGAACGGCCTGCTCCACCAGCCCGTCCCCGCAGAGGTGGACGAAGTTGTACCAGTTCGCGATTTGCCATTGCACGTCGGACATCCCCGCCGGCCGCGTGCTGGCCGGGGGCATCGGCTTCACCGGGTTCGTGTAGTAAGTGGCGTAATAGGTGACGATGTCGCCTATTGCCCCGTTCAGCACTTGGTCGAAGGTTTCCTGAATGTAGTTGCTGTAGCGCCAGCAAAAACCCGCCACCACCTTCAGCCCTTTCTCCTGGGCTACCAGGGATTGCTCAAGAACGCTGCGAACGCCCGGGGCATCCACTGCCACTGGCTTCTCCACAAACAGGTTCTTCCCCGCCTCCACCGCGTACTTGAACTGCGATGGACGGAAGCCGGGCGGCGTGGCAAGCAGCACCACATCCACTCCGCTATCGATCACCTTCTGGTAAGCTTCGAGCCCCAGATGCTTCTGGGATTCCTCCACCATCACCTTCGCGCCAGCCTGCTCCTTCATCACCCGCCGCAACGATTCGAGTGACTTCTCAATCCGCCCCGGATCGACATCGGCGACGGCGGTAAGCACGGAATAGTCGTCGGCCCTCAGCGCCTGGGCGGCCGCGCCGGTGCCCCGTCCCCCGCAACCGACAAGTCCTACCTTGAGGCTCTTGCCAATGTCGGCAGCCCGAAGAATCGCCGGAAATCCAGCAGCCACCACGCCGGCGCTCCCCGCCTGTAGCACCGTGCGTCGGGACGCGCCGCCGGTCGCGCTCGCGTCGCGATTCTTTGTGCCCGCTTCCTTGCCATTCTGTTCGGTGGGTTTCTGCTTCATATCCTGGTTTGCCATGGCGCACTTCTCCTTTGGTCTGCTTCTTTGCAGGTGTCAATTTGAGTGTAGCGAACCTGGGAGAAACAGCCCCGTTCTCCCTTTCGCTCGCGAACCGAGTTTCCGTCCGATGATCTATTTCGCTCGGAAATCCGCATATTAAGTCAGAGGCTGTGAGTGGGAATTCGGGTACAAATATGGCCAGCCGTAAAAATAACTATAGAGTGGATGGGGTGGATGTTGGTGGTCGTGGGGGCACTTTTGGCGCTCTCTGCCGGACGACAGGCGGCGGACCTTTTCGTGGCGGATCAGGGATGGATTCCAGCTTCTGCCACCGTTCTTCGAACCCGCGTCGCCGCGGTAAATTCCTCTGCCGGCAGAAGTGCTTCCGGCCTTTTGAACGCGAGTGCCACCTCCCATCGCGTCTACCATGAATTGGTTTATTTCGTGAAAGGGAATCGCTACTCGGCCAGTGTGGAATCAGGCACATTCGCCACCCGGGCCGATGCGCTGGCGTCCCTTGCCCGCTCGACGCCTGGCGGCTCAGCCATGCACATCTGGGTGAACGCGAAAGACTTCTCCCAGGCACTCACTGAGGCTCCCCAGCGGGAAGCGGGTGCCGGAGCAATCACGGTGTTCGCCCTGCTCGGCCTGTTCGCCCTTCAGCTTGGCGCCACGCTCATTCGTTCCGGTCTAAGGGGCGAAAACAGCGCAAGGGAAAGCGCTTCCAGCCCGATCCATTCCCAGCCCGTTGCCTCTCACTAAAGCGGTATCTCTCCGGCCCCCTACAACAAGGTTGCGGCCTTGCTCTCTCCACTCGCTTCGGCGCGGATTTCAAGGGTCTGTACGGCACAAGTGGAAGATTGCGGCGTGGTGGAGGAGGGGAGGTGGATACGCCACCAGGCCCTGGCTTCCTTCCGCCGCCAACTCCTTGATTCCTCGCAATGCGATAGAAGAGAGGACAGCTCCTCCACATCCTGAGGCCGCTTCTCCGGGTCCTTCTCCAGACATTGCAGAATCACCTTTTCGAGATCCGCGGGCACTCCGTTTTCGGTCCGTTCCGAAGGAGGCATCGGCGCTTCGGTGACGTGCTTAAGAATCGTCGCCACAGCGGTCGCCCCTTCAAACACGGTCTGCCCCGTCAGCAGCCAATAGGCCACGCAACCCAGGGAATAAATATCGCTGCGCGCATCGATATCTTTTGAACCGCGGGCCGCCTCGGGTGCCAGATAGGCGGGGGTGCCGGTGGTGGTGCCGTCCTGGGTGAGGCTCTGGTCCTGGCCGCCCCCCACCTGCTTCACCAGACCGAAATCCAGCACTTTTACAAAATCAAAATTGCGGCCAAGCCGGCAGACGAAGATGTTCTTCGGCTTGATATCCCGGTGGATTAAACCCAAATCGTGCGCTTCGCTTAGCGAATCGCAGACTTGCAGCAGGAAATAGAGTACGCGGGCTGCCGGCAAAGGGCCGAAGCGCTTTACCAGCGAATCCATGTCCATGCCGTCCAGAAGCTCCATCACATAGTAGAAACGTCCGTCCTGGGTAACGCCGAAATCATAGATCTCTACACTGTGCGGGCTCCGCAACGCGGCCGTTGCCTGGGCCTCCCGTTCGAAACGCGCCAGCGCCGTCTGCGGGCTCCCTGATCCGTTGCTGGCCGCGCTCACTGGACCCTCCGGACGAACCAGCTTGATTGCCGAACAGCGGGAGAGCATCCGATGCTCCGCCCGCCACACTTCGCCCATGCCACCCGTGCCGATCAAATTCGTCAGCTTATAGCTGCCGATCTGCCTCGCCGATTCCAGCCGCTTTCCTAGCGCGTAGAAATTGGTAGAGAGAATCGCGGTAATGACGGCAGTGACGTAGACCGGGACAAAGCGCATCAGCCACGATGTGATGTCCAGGCCCGGAGCCCAGCCGATCTGCTGGTTGATCGTGTAGACCAGCGGCGCCATCGTCGCGGTGATCAGCGCAATCGGGAACGCCACCCTCGCCTTCGCGGGGATGGTGAAGCCGAAGATCACGATCCAGGGCAGGATCAACGCGTAGTCATATTCCGAAGCTCCCGGTTTGAATCGCACGTCGCACAGGCGCAACATTTCCAGCGCGAAGGCTCCAAGGTATTGGTAGAGGATTCCGGCCCGCAATGCCACAAACGCCGGTACACGGCTGCTGTTTGCAATCAAGGCAAGCGCCGCGCCGCCCAGAAGCAGCGTCGCCAAAGACGAGTAGACTACAACCGCTGCCGTGTCGCTCCGCGGTCCCGTCGGGTCCGCAAGGCGGGCCACCCCAAAAAAGAAGACCGTGGCCACCACCGCCACCCAGCCCAGCCAGCGCAGCCGCACAAGGGTCTCTCGCACCATCGAGGGAGTGAGGTTGAAGCAAGCGGTTATCGAATTCGAAGCGGTACCCGCGTCGATCTGAATCCGAGGCGCGGATGCGGCGGAGCCCCAAGTGGCCATGTTGCCTCTAGTCTAGCGATTCTTGCCAGCCGCCTGCCCGCGAAGGAAGAAGCATCCATCCAAGCGGGTGCCCGGGTCTCCATCTCCGGTGCCCTTCTGCCGTCAGTTTTCGCGTCGCAAGCCCCCCAAGTCCGCGAAACGGCTGCGGAGCGCGAACCAGCTGTCGCTCTACTGGGATTCGGGCTAAAGACCTGGAGCGTTCCGCAGTTGCTGCACTTTCTCGCGGCTGACGGCAGACTGCCCTAAGGGAACTGGCCGGTGCGTGGATTCAAGATCAGACCTATGGCAAGACAGGACCTTGCCGCGGTGGCACGGCTTCGATTTCAACTGTGGCCGGACGAAAGTGAGGCCGAGCACTGCGAGGAAGCCGCCGCGGCTCCGTCTGCTCTCAGGCAGCCTTCGACGGTTTGCACGCGGCGCCAAGGTGTAGGTGTGAAACGAACAACCGTATCGGACCTTTGCCTGCTAACCCTCTCTGGGGAGGCGACAGGAACCGGCCGCTCCTGGGTTAGCGCAACAGTCACCGTTCCAGGATCGCCACGGGCGGGACGCCGCCAAAAAAAAGGAGAGCCGGTTAGGCTGGCGACGCATTCGCTAAAGTGCTGTGTTACAGAAGCTTACAGCCGAAGCCAGCCTTCCGGCTTTGTCAACGACGTGCATGCCAGCCGTGTAGCTTTCGCCTTCGCTGGCCGGACTGCCCTTGTTTCCTCGTTCAGTCATCGCTGAGGTCACCCGGTTCTCGTGCATGCAGTTTCTCGGCGTGCTTGGGGTCTACGACTACGTGGGATCGCCGCCAGGCTCGCGAAAGCGCCCGGCGCCGTGTGGCCTTCCCCCTCTGTCCCACGGGGTCGGCATCCCAGGCTCGATTTTCGAAGCTCCCATCTGAGCCACGAATGGCTGCTGCAGTTTATCCAGCATCGGGTGGCCGACAAGCGCATGCTACGCCTGATCCAGAAATGGTTGAAGGCGGGCTTGAACGAAGACGGCCAGTGGGCAGAGACCAAGGAGGGTACGCCGCAAGGGGCAGTGGTTTCGCCGCTGCTCGCCCACGTGTACCTGCACTATGTCTTCGACCTGTGGGTGGAACAATGGCAAAAGCGGCAGGCACGCGGCGATGTGATCGATTTCCGTGCGGTATGCCGATGATCTGGTGGTGGGCTTTGAGCACCGCAAGGAGGCGGAACGATTCCTGAAGGAATTGGGGAACGGCTGGGCCAATTTCGGCTTGGAGCTTCATCCGGGACAAAACGCGGCTGATGGAGTTTGGGCGCTATGCCGAGGTGAATCGGAAAGCCCGTGGAGAAGGGAGACCCGGAGACATTCGGCATTCCTGGGGTTCGCGCATCGATGCGGAACCGGCAGGCTAAGGCGATTCGTGATCTGGCGGCAATCGGAGCGGAAGCGGCTTGAGGCGAAACTGCAGGAAGTGAAGCAGACGCTGCGGGCGCGGATGCATGAACCGGTGGCGCAAGTAGGCGAATGGCTGTCGCGGTTGCTGCGGGGCTACTACAACTACCACGGGGTGCCGGGGAACCGGGCAAGCCTGAACCGCTTCCGGGAACGAGTGATGGGTTACTGGTGGCACGCGCTCAAAAGGCGCAGCCAGCGGGGCCGTTTGACGGTCCGTCCGGATGAAGCAAGTGGCCGCGCGCTACATTCCGCGACCGGCAATACCGGCATCCTTATCCGCAAGTACGCTTTGACGCCAAACATCCGAGCTAGGAGCCGTATGCGTTAGCAGCGCCCGTACCAGATCTGCTGCGGGCGCGAACGGATTTACCGCGACCTCAATTCTTTCTTCAGTGAGTGGCGTCGAATATGTCATTTACATCAGCGTCACTGCAGTAGGGCTCCCAGAGGTGGTAATTATTGCTGGAGGAGTCGTAGTTGCTGCTGGTGGCATCTATGCTGCGTGGAAAGCTGGTGAACTAGTTGGGAGATGGGTCTCGGAGCGTCGCGCGCAAGCGGGGCAGCAAGCCGACGAGAAGAAAGTGAAGAGGGCGGCTGAGGAGATATGTGGTCGTCCACCGACGCGAGAGGAACAAGAGTTGGCACACCGTCAGAAGCAAACTGGGGAGCCTGATCGCGACCTCATGCAATTGTTATGGGATCTCTTGGATGCTATGAATTGCGAACAGGATCCTCATGCGTTGGCTGAGTGGCAGCGCCGTTATGCTCGTGAGGTCGGTGCGACAGACGGAGTTCGAGAGCAGCCTTTTGGAGATAATCGATGAGCATCACGATAAGTAGAGTGATTGGACTTCCTTTGACTCTAACTAAGAAGGGAACGATTTCTAGAGACTTCCACTTCGGGCCTATTGGAGACATGGAGTCCTATAAAGATTGGGTAATAGAACAATACGCCCTTCATATTTCGTCGCCCTGGCGCATTGAACTTCGAGATCGAATCCTAGTTGGAAGTGATGACGTTTTTGAGCCGCCTCATGGAGTAGCCGCCGGTGTATTCGAAGATACACCGTTTCCGAAAACCAGACTACAGGATGACTCGCTTCGCTCTATGTTTCCTAACTTAATGAGATGAAGGGCGCAAATTAGCTCACGACGTGTCAGGAACACTCGTAATCTCTGCTGTTACTTATTTCGATCTTGGTGACCTTGAATTACGATTCGGTGATGGCTTTTGCCTTCGCGTATTTCCGGACATCAGTAGCGGATCATGCTGGAGGATCCTGCCCCCCATCTCGCTTTCATTGAAGCAGTTGGTAGTAGACGTGGGAAGCATTTGGGGGTTGGAAGGTTGGTGCGATTAAAAAACGCCTCTTCCGGCATTCTAGTGGCTAGGGTTTCAGATCCAGCGCTCCGCAATGGAAGTAAATGGCATTGATGAAGTTCTGCTGATTGCGGTAGCCCCTGGCCGTTGCCTTCACCCATTGGATCTTCGTGTTCAGCGCTTCGCTCCTCGCGTTGGTGATCCATTAGGGAAACGGGGACGGGCTAGGCCTTCGCCTATTCGTAAGTCACTGCACCAGAACGGCTTACGTTACTTGCGTAGCTTTCGGTACCCTTGAAAACCGTCTTGCAAGGACTACATCCCACCGTCACCTTCGACGTCGATCCGATCCCCGAACCGCCATCACCACACTCTGCGAATTGATCCGATTGGCGGAATCACCGACTCCAGTACGCCAGTAGTCGAATCGCCAAGCCCAACCGAACCAAAAAGTTCGTTTCCCACCCCAACATTCCTGGAATCAAACGTCGATCCTAAATCAGGTCTTGATTTGCGTCCGCTCGCAATCGACCCCTTCGAGCAAGGCCTGCAACTCCCAGGCGGCGATCTCCTTGCGGCCCGTCGCGGCGAAGGGAAAGGCATAGGCCGAAGTAGTTCCGAAGAGGCTGTAAGCGGGGTGCCGCACGCGAAGCCCGTTCAGGCCGACCCAGCGGCTAACGGCTGGGCTACCCCTGGTGGAGGACATGCGCGCAGTGCGGGCTGGATGCAGCCCAGGCCCAACTTTGCGTGATAAGGTGAAATCGCGCAGCGTGCGAGCGATCATACGCGGAGGAACGTTTCGACCATGAACATCGCCATTCTGACGAAAGAATACCCCCCGAACGTGTATGGGGGAGCGGGGGTTCACGTCGAATACCTTACGCGCGAGATCGCGGAGCTTTCCGATGGCCGCCATTCCGTTCAAGTGCTTTGCTACGGCGAGCAAGCCAGCCAGAGCGGCAACCTGTCGGTGCAGGGCGTGCTACCTCCGGCGGATATCGCGTCCCAGGATCCGCGCCACGCGGGGCTGTTTTCGGCGCTTCTGCAAGGTCTTGCCGTGAACGGGAAGCTGGCCGATATCGACCTGGTACACTGCCACACCTGGTACACCCATTTTGCCGGATGCCTTGCCAAGACCCTCCAAGGTGTTCCGCTTGTGTTGACCACGCACTCGCTGGAACCGCACCGCCCGTGGAAGGTGGAGCAACTCGGCTCGGCATATCACGCCTCCACGTGGGTGGAACGAAAAGGGTCGAAAACCATGGTGAACCGTTATCTTGCGCGCCTGCAAAAAACGGATCTGATGCGTATACTGGCACGACTGGATGGTAATGACGAAGGCGTCGGGAAAAGCACGCGGCAGGTCTGTGCGGAGAAACGCTCCTCGCGGCGCTATGTTGCCACAACCGGAATTGGCCGGACAAACGTGTGGAACATGAAGATCCGGCTGCACTGTTGTATTTGCAACACCGTATTTTCGGCTTTGAAGACAGAATGTCCATCAAGTACCTGGCCATTGATGAGGCGCAGGATTACAGCCGCTTTCAGATGCTACCCTCAAGGAGGTTTTTTCCACCCGGCTGTTCACCATTTTGGGGGATTTGGCGCAGCGAGCATCACCGCGGCATCCGGGACTGGCAGGAGCTGATGGAAACCGTTTCGGGAGATGATTGCCGATACCTCACGCTGGAACAAAGCTATCGAACCACGGTAGAGATCATGGAGGTTGCCAACCATGTGCTGCAACTCGGGTGGATCTTCCGGGATTGACTCTCGCAAACCTGTCATGCGACATGGGAAAAGACCATCCTTGACAAGATGTGCCAGAAACGCAGCTCTCTGAGAAACTGGCGGAGCAGATCATGGCGCTCATTTCAGAAGCCTGCAAGACGATTGCCATCATCGGCAAGACCGACAGGGAGTGCGAGCGGATTGGCAAACTGCTGCACAAGCAGGGGTTGAAATCCTGGAAACGGCTGTCCGCGGACCACGCCGCCGATGAAGGCGGTGTGGTGCTGATGCCCGCACATCTGGCCAAGGGACTGCAGTTTGACGCGGTTCTTCTGCGCGGTGATCGAAGACGATTATCATGACGGGGAATTGGATTTGAAGTTGCTGTATGTGGCCATGATATGGGCCTGGCACCATCTGGACATGTTCTGTTTGGGAGACGGATTGCGGTTGATGGAGAACGAAACGCTGAATAAGGGCGGCATTCATTTCCGCCTGTATGGATACAACACAAACCCTTCCGCCCGCCATTGTGCAAGGGACATAAGGGACAGGCAGGTCCTGTCGGAGGAAAAATGACAAACAACAAGGAATCAGGTGCGGGCAGCGAAGAAGCTCGCAAGTCCGTCACGCAAACAACTGCGGAAGGACAGAACAAACCGAGACGATGAGGAGGCGCCTGAGCGAAAGCAACGCTCGAAGAGACCGTAGTCGCTGTCTGAAAAAACCACACCTGCCATCTCCGCGCATGTCAAACGGCAAAATGAGGAAAACGCACACCGCAGCCAGCGGCTGAAGGCGCCAAACCCGCACTGCAGCCAGCGGCTGAAGGCGCAGGCATGCAGATTTCCGGCAAGAAACCATCCCGCGCTTCCGACACGCTGAAGGTCATTCCGCTTGGCGGCATGAACGAAATCGGGAAGAATCTTTTTGTCTATGAGTATGGTCATGACATGATCCTTGTGGATTGCGGCATCGTCCTGACGAAGAAATGCCGGGCATCGATATCGTCATACCGGATTTCTCCTATGTGCTGGACAATGTCGATCGGTTGCGTGCCATTTTTATCACTCATGGACATGAAGACCATATTGGCGCACTTCCGTGGCTTCTCAGAAGCGCGAAGGTACCGGTGTATGGAGCGGATGTCGATTGCGCTGATCGAAGAAAAAAGGCGGAATACCGGGAAACGGGGGTCAGTGTCAATCTCGTCGCGGTCAAGGACGGGGATCGGATACGGGCCGGCTGTCGGTGAGTTCATCCATTCGAACCACAGCATTGCGGATGCCAATGTTTTGGCCATCCGTACCGGTGCTGGGACAGTGCTTCACACCTGGGAGACTTCAAGATTGACTATACCCCACTCGACGGACGGACCATGGATTTGGGACGCATTGCGGAGATCGGGGCGGAAGGCGTGTTGCTGCTGGTCTGCGAAAGCACAAATGTGGAACACACCGGGTCCTCCTCCTCTGAAAACGAAGGTGGGCGAAGCGCTGGAGAACCTGTTCCAACAGGCGAAGGATGCATCTTCGTCACCACGTTCTCATCGAACGTGTTTCGCATTGAGCAGATATTCACGGCTGCGGAAAAACAGAAGCGCAAGGTGGTCCTTGTGGGCCGGAGCATGCTCAAGTATTATGAGGCGGCCAGTTCACTGGGGTATGTCACGCACAAACCGGAAACGCTGGTCGACATCAACAAAGCCTCCAAAATCGCACCAGATGAGGTGTTGTACATCACCACCGGCAGTCAGGGGGAGCCGCTGTCCGCACTCACGCGCATGGCAATGACAGAGCATCGGCAGATTGAGATCACGGTAAAGGCGACATGGTCATTCTCTCCTCCAGTGCCATTCCGGGCAATGAAAAATCCATCTACCGGGTCATCAATGAACTCTACCGGAAGGGGGCGCACGCGTCATCGACAAGCTCCTCGCGGAAATCCATGTGTCCGGACACGCATGCCAAGAGGAACTCAAGACCATTCATACCCTGGTCAAACCCCGGTACTTCGTCCCTTGTCATGGAGAATACCGCCACCTGTACCGGCATGCGCAGCTGGCGGTGGATCTGGGGATGCCTCAGGAAAATGTGCACATACTGAGCAATGGCGATGTGTTCGAGTACAGCAAACGCCGCCAGCAGGCCCGTATCGCCGGCGCTGTGCACACGTCCGCTGTGTTGATAGACGGTTCCGGGATGATCGGGAACTGGACCGCCACATTCTGCGCGACCGGCTGCTGCTGGCAGAAGGATGGGGTCGTCACAGTCGCGCTGGCCATCAATCAGAAGACGGGCGCGCTCGTGGGCAAACCGGAAATCCAGGCGCGCGGGTTCTTCTACGACAGCGAGCGGATCGGATCGTCAAGGAATGCCAGCACAAGATACGTGATATTGTAAAGCTGAGGAGGCGGGGAAGCGGGTGGAGACGCTCGGAAGGGGTACTTGCTGAATGCCCAGCTGGAACGGCTGCTGCAGGCGCGGACCAAACGTCAGCCTGTGTTGATTATTTCCGTGATCCACGTGTGACACTTCGGGAGGTTGCCATGAACAACAGTGACGGGCACGATGAAACAGGAAAACCGGTGCAGATGAAGACCTACTGGCTGGTACAAATGGCTTGCTCGAGCCATCGTCGGGTTGGTTGCCGGCGGCGTTCCGCAGGCGTTCTCCTGCTGCGCGACCCAATCCGTCCCCCTGCACAAGAGGAATCTCCGCCGGCAGTGACGCAAGGGACCCAGAGGACGGTGCCATCTCCCGCAAGCGGAGCTTCGGATACGGCACGCATCAAAATCACTGCACTTTCGGATTGATCTGCGGGCATCGCACCAGACTCCGCGTTTTGGTTGTCTTTGCCCAATAGGCAAAGTTTGGTGGGAAAAGGCATTGAGTGTCGAGCCCGTATTCGGATACAAACTGTTACAAAGAGGGGATTGCGACTCCGGATCAACCACTGGCGTCCGGTCAGATCTACCGGTTTGAGGTGGAGGCACGGAAGAGGGAATCTCTGGAAGCTTTGCTTTTCAGACGCGGCAGGACTTCCGTGTTGATCCCCACTTTGCCCGCCCACCAGGGAACCGGGGTGCCGGTCAACACAGGGTGGAAATCCGATTCAGTGCGCCGGGATTTGAAGGCGTGACGGAACGGTTTTCGCTGGTCCCCTTGCTTTCTGGTTGCCGGGGAGCCGGTGGCCGGCCGATGGGAGAACAGGGGATACGGCGGCTTTTGTACTTGACCGTACCCCTTGGGGATGCTGTACCAAGCAACTTCGCAGGCCGGTGTCTGCAATCGGATGCCGGACAGGAGATTGCTGCGGATTTGACATTCATCTTCCAGACCGCCATGGAGCACGGAAGCCGGAGCAACGGCGTCTTAATCTGGCCGACACGCTCCACGGGGTGTACCACAAGGGAGGCGCCGCGCTCCCGGTGTATTGCGATGAGAAAACCGCGGAAGCGGACTGGTCTGTCACGGTATGGAGATATCCGGATGCAGACAGGTTCAAGGAGGAGTTGACAGTGGAATTTGCGTATCCGTGGTGGTTGCAACGTCATCGGAAGGGGTGCCGGAGACAACAGGATTGATTCAACAGGCCAGCCGCACAACCCGCCTCTTCCGGAAGAGTATGAACCAGACTCGTCCTGCCGGACACGTCGCCCAGGCGGTATGTCGGTGTCATGCCGCGTGGGGCTATCCGGCAGATTACGCATTCATCCAGGTGCAGGACATGACGCTGTATCTGAGTGTCGCAGAAAGCAACGCACTTGTGTGGGTGCATGACGGGTGACACGGAATCCACTTCCGGGCATCCCCGACAACCGATGCGGGACCCGCTGCAACAACGGATGAGGATGGTGGCTTCTGCCACGGTACTATTTACACGCCTGACGGGAACCCGGAAGAAGAAGGTTCCTGCTGCAAGCGAGCCGGATCCGCTGTTCCTGAACGCATTCAGACCCGGCTGTTTGCCACGATCGTGCCGCTCATCCGTCCGAACACCGGATACCGGTATGGCTACAGATACGAAGAATACGGCTACTGGGGTCCGGACGGCAATCACGACATCCAGCTGCGGAACTGGCATTATCTGTTCATGGACCGGTCCGTCTACCTGCCAGAAGACACCCTTTCCTACTGGCGTGGGTGCAGCTGGCGCCATGGTGAGTGCTACCGGAGTCAGCCACGGTTTCCATTGTCCGGAATGATGGCTGTCCAATGAAGATGGATGGTGCTGCATACACAGACCCTCTCGCCTGGTGCGGGTGGTGTGTACAGCGGCAGCGTCTCCTTCACGCAGTGAACCGCGGATACAGCCTGGTGGTGCGGACTGGGGACATTGTGACGGATCGGCGGTATTGAGACATTTCCCGGTATGAGAAGCCCGTGTATGTGCTGGGCGCGGAAGTCGACCATCCTGTCAGAATGCCTGAAGAAACCGTTTCCGTCTCCCTTTCCGGACGTTTCTTTGAAGGAACACCTGTGCCAGGACTTGTACTCGATACCGACTTTCATGATCGGGATAGCGTGCCATCGGAAGAGAAACCGTGCAGCTGGATGCGGCCGCAAACGCGCAGGTTCAGGCGGTCATACCGGATCTGGCGGTGCAGCATCCTGCACCGCAGGGCGGATCATTTCATGCCCGCACCTGGACCCGGAAGAACTGGAAAATTCACAATATGCCGCCTTCACCGTTTTCCCACGGTACATCATCGCCGATGTCGGCGGAGGCGAAGGACAGCCAACTTTTACCGTCCACCTTTAATCGACTGGACAAGGAGGCGGCCAGAAAGTGGAATCCCAGTTCACTGCCCGATCCGATGGATTTGTCGTATCTGGGGCGGCGCTGGATCATCCGTTTGAGGTCTTGGCTGTCTGAACAGTACTGGGACCGCGGGTTGTCGGCAAAGGCTATGACCCTGTCAACAAACTCACCTACTAGAGGTTGACTTCGAGGCGAATCGCAGGATTGCCGGTTATGCCGGCAGGACTTCACAGGTAGAGTTTGCGCAGCAGGTTGCCATCCCCGGCTGCAGGAAGGCCGGATGTACCGGCTTGACCGCCATGCGTGGACGAGAAGGGCCGTGCCATTTTGGGAAAACGCTTTATCCCGATGGGTCCTGGGTATATTACGGATATGGTGGGATGGACACGCTTGCACTGCGCGCAGAGAAGCAGGAGGGCGGGTTTCGCGTGGAGAAACCGTATCGCTTGACTGCACGCGCAATGGCACTCGGCGGTGGAAACAACCACCCGAAGAGGAGGTGCTCTATCTTCAGGCCCGCGAGGGGCATTCGTCCTGGAGGTCAAGACCACAGGCACCTGGCAGTTCCCTTTTCAGGAGGCGTGGATACCGAACCTGACAGCAAAGGCCATTCTTCTGGAAGCTAACCGCATCCTGGAAACCGGGACCATCACGATCCGTATGACAGAGCCGGAGAAGCGCTCCAGATTCTTCTGGAAAACGGATGCCCAAATCTATCGGCCAGGGCAACAGGTTCCAGGTGGATGTCCCAGGTGCTGCATGCAGCCGGACATCCCGTGCAGCGGATGTGAACCTTGCGGTGGTGGACGAGGCGTACTTTGCGCTGTACCCGCAGGAGGTCGATTCGCTGGGCGCCCCGTATGAGCCGGCTCTTCGATTCGGTATCCTGTATGATCCTCTGAACATGACGGATGCCGCCATGCAGGGAGGGGCTGAAGGGGCGGAGGGCGGAGAAGGAGACGACAGCGGCACACCTGTCCGGAAGTCCGGGACACGGCCTGGTTCTATCAAACCGATGCGTCCGGTTCGGTCAGATCTCTTTCAGATTGCCGGACAACCTGACAACCTTCCGGTTGACGGCACAGGCGGTCACCGCGGATCTGGAGGCTGGCCATGTGATCAACCATCACGAAGCTTCCCTCTCTTCGTCCAGCTCGTCCTGCCAATCGTGTTTTTGGAAGGAGATGCGCCGACGTTGCTGCTGCGCGCCTATGGAGAAGGCATGACCCAGCCGGACACGGACTATGAAGTGACCTTGGCGACCGGTGCCGGCGAACAACGGCAATTGCAACGCTCCGGGTGACGGAAGAGGCGACGTTTCCGTCCCTTGGGCACACTTCCGGAAGGCACAGCGGTTGTGACCGTGCGGGCCAAGAATGGCCAGTTGACGGACGCAGTGGAGCGAACCCTTCGTGTGGAAAAGAACCTGTTGACCACCCCCAGGCGACCCTTTCGTTCCCGATTGTTTCCGGACAGGGCATCCCACAGGATGTCCTCCAGGCATTCTCCGGGAGCGGGCATGCGCACGCCACGGTGACCAACCGGCAGGGAGGATCTGTCCAGCAAGCGCTTCGGACCGTACGGTGTATCCGGCATGGTGGTCATCGGTGCTGGACGGCAACGGGCGGCGGAAGCCCTGCGGGACGCGATGATATCCTTCCGTCACGGATGTGCCGGAGGAGGATTTCAGCTTGTGGCAACAGGCGGATGGTGGTGTGGCGCTGCTTCCGTATGGAGCGAGTGATACGCTGTCGTCGGCCAACTCTGTTCCGTCGCTGCAGATCGATTCGACAGAACAGAGCTGAGACGTCATTTCAAGGACATCGCAGACGCCACCGCGGTGCCCGACGCGCTGCCCCAGCCTCTCGCGTCGGGCGCGGCTGCACTCGGCGATCCGGGTCCGCTGGAGGTTCGTTCCCTGCTGGAGGAAGACGCCTGGCAGGATCAACAGTTGATTTCCGGGCTTGCACCAGCGGATTCTCTGGAGATCGGGCGGGAGCGGTGGAGGTTCTGGACACGTTGCTTGCGGCTCATGGCCGTGACGCAACACCATTGCGCTGGCTGGAACTTGGCCGGGAACGGGAATACATCCTGCGGTACACCGCACGGGCTGCCATGCTGGCGCAGAAAACCGGGCGCGCGTGGAAGCCGAAGGCATGTTCCGCTATGTCATGGAAAAATGACTCCCGTCGCGCACCGCCTGCCGCTGGAGCAGTTGGCATTGATTCAGGACCACATGAGACCGGCCGTCACGGAAGCGGGCATGGTCCTGGAGGGAATGGAGAAAACAA
>JAXHKT010000044.1:0-15647 GCA_034522975.1 Bryobacterales bacterium | reverse complement strand
TTAAGCCTTTCATGGCGGATATGAAAGTGAACTACCGCATGGTGCTGGGTACGGAAGAAATGGCCCAGCTTTATGGCGGCGTGGAAGCCTTGCCCACCAGTTACATTCTTGACCGGAATGGGAAGGTGGCCAGCGTCCACATGGGTATTGTCAGCCGTAGCGTGTTTGAGGAGGAAATTCGTGCGCTTCTTGCAGCCAAAACCGCGTCGACGCCATCTGTGGAGCGGCCCGGGCGGCCGAGTGGCAATAGCCGCGCTAATCTGCCTGTCGGGATGGTCGCTGCCAGGGCAAACTAGCCGTTCGGCTTCCGGCGGAAGCCAGGATCGCGAGATTGCCAAGGTCGTCATCAAGAGCCCGGCCGTAGCCAAGCGCGGCCAGAGCCTCACCATTCCGGTTGAGGTGAAGGTGGCAAAGGGCTTTCACGTGACAAGCGCCACACCGGGAGACCGATACCTGAAGCCGCTCCAGATCAGTTGGGACAAGGGTGCGCTGGTGGCGGAGGCGACCCGCTATCCGGAAGCCGTTCTGCGAAGCTATCCGTTCGCGGAGGGGAAGCTCTCCGTGCTGGAAGGTGCTTTCGTGATTGAACAGCAGTTTCGCGTGCCCGCGAATGCCACCCAAGGGTTTGGGGCCATCACCGGCAAGCTCCGTTATCAGGCTTGCACGGAGCGGGAGTGCTTTGCGCCGGCAACCGTTCCCATCCAATTCAGCTACGACATTCGTTAGTTTTTCCGTCACATCCCCCTCGCGATTTCTCCGCAATGCGACGCCTTTTCATCCGCCCCGGCGCCATCGGGGATTGCCTCTGCTGGCTGCCCACTCTGGCGGCCATCGGCACGCGAAATTCGGCGGTCTGGGCACCGGGACCGGTTCTTCCCTTGTTGGAGTTGGCGGCGCAACGCCGCAATCTTGCAGCTACCGGATTCTCTCTCCTGGGAGTGCCGGGCGCGAAGATTCCGGAGCAGACGATCGAGGCGCTACGGGGCTTTGACGAGATCCTCAGTTGGAGCGGCTGCAACCAGCCAGAGCTTCGGCAGGCGTGCCTACAGATGGGGCTCCCGATTCATTTCTTTGCCAGCCTTCCGGATCCGCTGGGCAGCGAACATGTGAGCGATTGGTATCTGCGCCAGACGCGGGAATGGCATGGCCTGGGAGAGGAACCCCCCGCATGGCGCGCTGCCGGCGGCCGCCGCTTTCTAATGCCTGCTGCCGCAGCCCCGATTGACCCTGCGGCGCCATTGCGGATCGTACTGCACCCCTACTCGGGTAGCGCCCGAAAGAACTGGCCGATCAACGCTTACCGCCGCCTCGCCGAATCCATTGCCGCTTCCACCCGGGGGCGGTTTGCGGTGCAGTGGTGTGCCAGCGCCGACGATCCGCTACCGGAAGATCTGGCGCGCGGCGCCTGGCGCTTCCCGGATCTTGGCGATCTGGCGAGGGCGCTTTGCTCGGCGGCCTTGTTCGTGGGAAACGATTCCGGGGTCACTCACCTGGCGGCAATGCTGGGCGTTCCAACGGTGGCGTTCTTTGGCCCAATGCGCCCGGAGGTGTGGTCTCCGCGCGGAGCCGCCGTTCACATTGTGCGGAGCGATCAAGCGGACGCTCCCGCCACGGAAATTCCCTTTGAGCGCGGGGAGCACGCAGTACTTTCCGCGATCGAAAGATTGATTGCGTTCTCCCTCTAAGTGCAGGCGGAAATAGGGATTACCCCCCAGGGGCCATCCTTCGTTAAGTTCGTTATCGAAAAAAGTCTTGTAATCGAATCGAAGCGGTGTTAAATATGGGTTAGAAAGCGACGAAGGAGGAAAAGAAAACGGAATTAGTCATTGATCGCGGGGCGATCACGACTGCTGACTGAGGGCCACATCGCCGATAATCGCATCGATTCGAATCCTTAAATGGGCCATGCCCGACAAGGTCGCGATGCACTACGGTTCCTGCCGCAATGGTGATTGAGTGGTCCGGGAGACTGTGTGCTGATATGCCTGCGAGATCCCAAGAGAACATCAGTCAGAATGGTCGTGGTCGCCCGTTTTTGTTTCAGACAGAAATTATTTAGCGAGGTATTTTTTAATTCGCATGGAAAAGGCCGCCAATTGGCGGCCTTTTCCATTAAACCTGCCGTTAATCTGCAAAAAGCCCTTCGTAAAGAACGGTGCTCAAGTAGCGCTCACCGGAATCGGGCAGCACGGTGACAATCGTTTTTCCTTCGAATTCCGGCTGATGGGCCAGGCGAAGAGCCGCCGCCGCGGCCGCGCCGCAGGAAATCCCGCAAAGGATTCCCTCTTCCCGGGCCAGCCTCCTCGCCATCTCAACGGATTCATCGTTGGTTACCTGTTCGACGCGGTCCACCACGGAGAGGTCGAGCGTGTCCGGAATGAAGCCCGCGCCGATTCCTTGGATCTTATGCGGCCCCGGTTTCACATCCTGGCCGTTGATGGTCTGCGTGATCACTGGGCTGTGGACGGGCTCCACTCCCACGGAAAGGATTGGCTTGCTGCGGCTTTGTTTGAAGTAGCGGGAAACTCCGGTGATGGTGCCGCCTGTTCCGATGCCACTGACGAAGACATCCACGTTGCCGTCGGTATCTTCCCAAATCTCGGGGCCCGTGGTCCGCAAATGGATTTCGGGATTGGCGGGGTTCTTGAATTGCTGCAAGAGCACGTACCGGTCCGGATCGGACTGTGCCATTTCCTCGGCTTTTGAGATGGCCCCCTTCATGCCGCCGGCACCCTCGGTGAGCACTAGGTTCGCTCCGAAAGCCTTCAGCACTTTGCGGCGCTCGAGCGACATCGTCTCCGGCATCGTTAGGGTGAGTTTGTAACCCCGCGCCGCGGCCACAAAGGCCAGCGCGATGCCGGTGTTGCCGCTGGTGGGTTCCACGAGTTCCTTGCCCGGGCCTAGGATGCCTCGCTTCTCGGCGTCCCACACCATCGATGCGCCGATGCGGCATTTCACCGAATAGGCGGGGTTGCGGCCTTCAATTTTTGCCAGGACGGTGGCCTTCGCCCCGTCCGTGACGCGGTTGAGTTTTACCAGGGGCGTGCGCCCGATCGCCAGAGAGTTGTCTTGATAAATCACTGCCTTCGTCTCCTCACTTGGCCTGTCACAGAGCTAGATTTGCCAATCCGGCACATAGGACGAACGCCGCTCGCGCCATTCGCGAACAAGCGCCGCAAAGTTGGTAGTGTCCAGAATATCGGCGATCGCACCGTCGACATTCTCCCAAAGTTCGTGGAACGGGTCGTTTCGCGCAGTGTGGGGAGGCCGCTTGCGCGCTTTCGCCCCTTCCAGAAAACGCAGCACTTCGCCGACGGAGATCAGCTCTGGCGCGCGGGCAAGCATGTATCCGCCCTCAGCGCCGCGCCGGGATTCCACAAAGCCGCCCTGCTTGAGCGCCGCCAGAATCAATTCCAGAAATTTTTGCGGGATGTCCTGGCGTTTGGCGATATCGGCAATCCGGATAGGCGTTCCCGGTGCCTGTTCCGCCAGATCGAACACGGCGCGCAGCGCGTACTCTCCTTTGACGGAGCTTTTCATTTGATCACCTGGAACCTTTTGGGCAATCACCCAATTCCTATTAGGGATTATCTCTTTGAATCTCTACCACGTCAATCGAGTTTGTCTTGCTGAGGAATTCATCTGCCCCGAGAAACTCTTCAAAGATGTCATTCGAAACGAGAACGCCTCGTGAGGTGAAGCGAAGCCGATTCTCATTCCAGCAGAGCATCGCTTGGCCGATAAGGGTGTCGATCCGATTCCGGAGGGGCTCGGGGAGGGTGTTGAGGTCAATCGCTAATCCCTCATCCAACCGCAATCCCGTCAGGAATTTTTCTTCCAGGGGGCGAACGGCCTCCCGGCCCACTCCGGGGAGCGAGCCGGAGTTCACGCTGGCGATATAGTCTCCCGTTGCTTCCGGGCTCCCCCAGCGAGACGTTCCGTCACAGGAATGGGCGTCCACTCCGAAGCCGAAGTAGGGTTCCATGCGCCAATACTTCAAATTGTGCGTCGAGGCGAAGCCGGGCCGGGCGAAGTTGGAGATCTCATAGCGCGGAATCCCAAGATCGGCCAGAACCTGCACGGCTCGTTCGTAATTGGCGACGATGCCTTCGTCGGGGGCCACCGCCCCTGCTCCGTAGCGGGAGCCCTCGCCCAGAATCTCCAGGCCCAGACGGCTATCCTCATCCACTTCAAGCATGTAAACGCTCACATGGGGAGGCGCGAGGCGTTCTACCCAGCGAAGGCTTTCTTCCCAGCTATCGGCGCTCTGATGGGGAAGCCCGGCGATGAGGTCGATGTTGAAATTCCCGATGCCTTTGGCGCGAAGCAGTTCGCAGTCGCTGGCAACGCCCTGGGCGTCGTGCCGTCTGCCGGTCTGGCGCAATTCCTTCTCGACGAACGACTGCACGCCCAGGCTCACCCGGTTCACGCCAAGCCTCGCCCAAGCTGTGACGGTCTCCGCATGGAGAGAGCCTGGTGCGGCCTCCAGCGTAAACTCCGGCCACGGGTAGCCGGGCACTTCAGCCAGAATGCGAGCCAGCTCATCCGGCTGCATCAGGCTAGGCGTGCCGCCCCCGATGTAGACCGTCTCGGGGATCCAAGGCCATACCTGCTGCGACAAATGCCGGCAAAGCGCGTCAAGATACTGCGCCTGCATCTCCGGCTTTTCAATGCCGGAGGCGAAATTGCAATACGTGCATTTTTGCGCGCAGAAGGGCCACGAAATGTAAACGCCTGGCATGGGCCTCCGCTCGGTTGTTCCTGGGGATCGCTTCAGGGAAGCACGACATCTTCGCCCAGCTGCTGGGAGACGGCGCGGCCCATCATCGCCTTGAGATCCTCGCCGGTATCCGGCAACACGAAGGCCGATCGCTGGTCGCTCCACTCAAACTTGAAGCTCTTGGAATGCGCGGAGACCCAGATCTGGTGTACTGGCGAGTTGGGGCTCACCACGAACTTCGCCGGCGGATCTTCGAACTCCACAGTCAGGGCGCCATTGTTCATGTCGGCTTCCAGGTCATGTTCCTCCGCCGCGTCTACCAGAGAACGGTACAGCGCTTCGATGGTTTTGTCGCACTGCAGCGGAAAGCTTTTGTCGTCGAGCATCGGTGTTCCTTTCCCCTATTATCCGACAGGAGGCTGGATCACCCCCGGCGCCGGATCCTCAACGGCGCGCTTCCGAAAAGCCAGTCAGCCCCTTTCCGCATGGCCCTTGCACTGATAGCATATTGCCCATGAAGCGCAGAACTTTCCTACCCGCCGCGGGCGCCGCCGTTCTGGCCACCCAGGCTCTTCCCTCTCTCCAGGCCGCCCCGCTGAAGGGAAACCTCAAGCAGAGCGCCTGCCGCTGGTGCTACAACAAGATTCCCATCGACGACTTCGCCAAAGCTTGCGCCGAGATGGGCCTCAAGAGTATTGACCTCCCTGGCAAAGCCGATTGGCCTGTCATCCAGAAGTACGGCCTGGTGCCCACCATGGTCCCCGGGCCCACATCCATTCCAGATGGATTAAACCGCAAGGAGAATCATCCGCAAATTGCCGCGAAAATGAAGACGATGATCGAAGATGCCAAAGCCGCCGGCGCGCCGCATGTCATTGTCTTCTCAGGCAACCGCAAGGGGATGGCGGACGACGAGGGATTGGAAAACTGTGCGATCGGGTTAAAGCAACTCCTCCCAATGGCCGAAGCCACCGGCGTTCAAATCGTCATGGAGTTGCTCAACAGCAAGGTGAATCACCCGGACTACATGTGCGATAAATCCGTGTGGGGCGTCGAGCTGGCCAAGCAGGTGAATTCGCCAATGTTCGGCCTGCTCTACGACATCTACCACATGCAAATTATGGAAGGCGATGTCATCCGCACCATCAAGGACAACCACAAGTATTATTTCCACTACCACACCGGGGGAAATCCGGGGCGCAACGAGATCGACGAGACGCAGGAGTTGTATTATCCGGCCATCGCCAAGGCGATCATCGAGACCGGCTACACGGGCTACTTCGCGCACGAGTTCATCCCCAAGCGGGATCCGCTCACTTCGCTGCGCGAAGCCGTGAAGCTTTGCGACGTCTAAGTTGTTTGGAGAAGTCGTCAGCGGTGAAAGCGTCCATTCGCCGCTGACGGCGTTTCTATTCTGGCTGCCCGATCAACCAGCCGGCCGTTCCCGCGGAAGCCTTCCCGGCTCGCTTGTTCCTGTCGGGGTCGCCAGCACAGTGGCGCGGGCCCCGCGTACTTGCTCGGGGAAGCCTGCCAGCATGGTCTCCGTCTGCGCCGTCAACCGCTCCACCACATGGGGATTTTCTGGGGCCACGTCGTAGCTTTCGTCGGGGTCCAGCGCTAGATTGTAGAGTTCCGGCGGGCGCAGCGCCAGCGTCTTGGGGCCGCCTTGCGGGGAAGGGCTATAGATAAAATCGCTGCGCCGCGCAAAGTGCAACTTCCATTTCCCCAGCCGGCTGCACTGCGCATCCCAGCCATCGAAGTAGAGGAAAGGCCGGGTGCGCTCGACATCGCCGGCGTAACCACGAAGCACCTCCGTAATGTCCACCCCATCGAGCGGCTTGGCTGGCTTTTCCATCCCGGCCATGGAGGCAAACGTGGGCAGGATGTCCAGCACCGAAGCGAACGCATTCGACACCCGTCCGGCGGGGACCACGCCCGGCAGGCGCACCAGACTGGGAACCCGCATCCCCCCTTCGGTCGTCATCCCCTTGCGCCCGCGAAGCCGGCCTGAGGAACCTTGATACCAGGGGCCGTTGTCGCTTGAAAAAACGACCATCGTGTTGTCCGCCACCCCGTTAAGCCGCAGCGCCCGCAGCACCTCGCCCACGCTCCAATCCAACTCCTGAATCACGTCGCCATACAGCCCCTGCTGGGACTTCCCCCGAAAGCGCGCCGACGCCGCCAGCGGGATGTGCGGATAGGTATGGGGCATGTAGAGCACGAACGGCTTCGCCTTTGCTTTTTCAATGAACTTCACGGCGCGTTCGGTGTAGCGGGGCGTCAGCGTTTCCAGAGTCGCCTGCTCCTCTACCACCTGGTCGCCATCCATCAGCCAGCGGGGGTTCATGTCGTTGGAATACGGGATGCCGAAATACTCGTCGAAGCCATGGTCGGTGGGCAGATGGGGATGCTTGTGACCCAGGTGCCATTTGCCCACACAGGCCGTTGCGTACCCGTTCTGTTGCGCCATTTTCGCGAACGTGACCTCATCGGTTGGCAACCCGTCATTATCGCGCGGGAAGAAAACGCGAGGCACGTTCACCCGGGTGTTGTGCCTGCCGGTAAGCAGCGCCGCTCGCGATGGCGAGCATACGGGGTTGCCCGAGTGGAAGTCCGTGAAGCGCAGCCCATCGTGCGCCAGGGAATCGATGTTTGGCGTGGGGATGGGCGACCCATAGCAGCCCAGATCGCCGTAGCCCAGATCGTCGCAATAGATCATCACGAAATTCAACGGCTTCTGCTGGGCGCGCAGCAGGGGAGTGGCCAGGCCCGCCGCTACAGCGCCCTGCAGCAAGCCCCGTCGGGAAATCGAGTTGCTCATACGCCGCCCAGTGTATGCCATCGGCACGCGGATACGGTAGCGGCTCAGGGGCGCAAAACAATCTTCAGCGTTCCCTTGCGCGCGGCATGCTCGAAAGCGGCTGGGGCTGCCTTCAACGGATAGCTGCCCTGGATCATCTTCTCCACTGGCAGCATTCCGGCTAACAGCAGCGGAATCGCCTCTAAAAAGCTCCCGCAGCGAGAGCCAACCAGCGTAATCTCCGGCACGATCACGCTGGCCATATCGATGCTCACGCGGCTTGAAACCGTGCTCTTCATCACCACCGTGCCACGCGCCTCGGTCATCGCGATGGCGGCCGCCAGGCCCTGTTCAGAGCCTGTGGCATCCACCACAATGGGATACTGCCGGCCCGCGGCGCCGGCGCTGCGTGGTTCAACGCCGAGTTCCGCGGCGATTGCCATTTTCTCTGGATGGCGTCCATAGAGGTCCACGCGCGCGCCGTGCAGTTGCAGAACCATCGCAATCAGCAGACCCAGCTTTCCATCGCCCAGCACCGCCACGGGCGTCCCGCTGGCGATGGGCAACTGCTCAAGAATCTCGCACGCCGCCGCCACCGGTTCCGCAAACACCGCCACTTCGTCGGCCATGGGGTGCGGCACCAGATGGAGGTTCGCCATGGGCAGCGTCAGGAATTCGGCGAACGCGCCAGGATGCTTCACAATGCCCAATACGCTGCGCTTCGGGCAATGCCGCCCCAATCCGCGCGCACACCACGAGCAGCTGCCGCAGGCCAGATTGATCTCGCCCACCACGCGCCGGCCCACCCAGGATGAGTCTTCCGCTTCCACCACATCGGCGACAAGAAGCTGCATGCCCCGGGACTCCCGCGAAATCGTAGTAGCCCCGCTGCAATTCCAGATCGGTGTTGCAGATCCCGGCTAAACGCAACCGCAGCTTGGCAAAGCCCGGCGCAGGCCTGGGTTCAGGCATCTTGCGAACCGACACGTTCCCCGCTTCGAGATAGACTGCATGCATGTCGTTAGGCTACAGCAGCACGCAAAACGGCGGGACACGTTGCCGCCGCCCGCATGTTCAGCCCATAATCAATCCAGAGGTTTCCGATGTTCTTCCGCCGCGAAAAAGCCAAAGTGCTCACGTTTGAGGATCACCTGCGCAACGTGGAGCAAGCCGGCTTCACCGTGCAACGGGAGGGGCAGGGCGCTCGCGCCATTCGCGGCTTCTGCGCCGCCCAATTCGAAATGGGCGCCGAAGACAAACCGCGAATAGCCCGCTCCGGCATCCTGTTCGGCACGGAAATCGCGGTGCTGGTTTTTCGCGGCTACCAGATGACTCTTGAAACCGGGAGCGGAAAGAAGGCCGCTGCCCAGGCCGCTCAACTGAAGACTCTGCACGCCTTTGAGGAAGATCTCCGTGAAGCCCTTGGCCTAACCAGCCTTTACAACAAGTCTCTCGGCACCGTCTCCACCCGCCATGATTACGACCGGGTGGAGAACCGCGACGAAGCCCCTGCCCCCAAACCCTGGAAGACCGGGAGACCGGTGGCAGGGTAGCCTCCAAGGGGAATCTCCAGCATTTTTTTCCAGCGCGTTTTCTTCCAGTGCCTTCGTTTAGCGCGCGGCACCCGGCCGGCTTTCAAGGCTCCTACGCCAAAGCATCCTTCAATTCCGCGACGCCCGCTTCAATATCGATGAGCTTCTGCTCCCAAGTCACGCCTTCCCGTTCAATGCACAGCGGACCCTGGTAGCCGATCTCGCGCAGTTTGGCGACGAAACGGCGCATGCCCACATCGCCCGTGCCCAGCACTTTCTCGATCCCCAGGCTCTCAGGCCCACCGGCCGGCCACAGGCCGTCCTTGGCGTGTACGGTCACCACCAGGTTGCCCAGCACGTCAAGCGCTTCAATGGGGTCGCCAGAACCGTAGAGAATCATGTTGGCCGGGTCGAAGTTGATCCGTACATTCGGGCGCTTCACGTCGTCGAGAAACTCCCGCAAAACCACCGCGGTTTCCTGCCCCGTTTCGAGCGCAAAGGTTTGCCCATGGGCGGCGGCATGATCCGCGATCTCGCGCACCATGCCAAGCACGGCAAGGTAATCCGGATGCGTATCGTCTTCCGGCACGCAGCCGATGTGCAGCCCGATCGCCCCCACACCCAACTTCGCGGCAAAGTCGCTCACCGCTCGCGTACGAGCCATCCGCTCCGTGCGGAATCGTTCGGGAACGAAGCCAACCGTGTCGGCCACGGTGGGGATATCCGGATACTCCTCGCCGTTGTAAGCGACGAAGCAGGTGACAATCGGAAAGTCCTCCGCCTCCAGCGCCGCCTTCCATCCCGATGCCAAGTCGTCGGTCAGCTCAATGCTTCCTTCAAAGCCCAACTGCCCGCAAGTAACGCCGGTTTTCTTGATCGCTTTCAGCGTTTCCAAGGGCGTTGTCGTGGCCCAGAACATCGCTCCCAATTCCATCTCGCGCGCGCTTCTCATGACAATTTCTCTCCGTTTCGTTGGCGTGCTTGCTTCAGCTTCTCTCCAAGCTGCACTCCCGCGGCGGATTGCTCGGGATGGCAGAACTCCGGCGCTTTGCCGGTTGAGACGCATTCCACAAAATAGGCTAGTTCCGCCTCATAGCCATCCTGCTCCGGCAGCGGCAGAGGCTGCTGGCTACCGTCTACCAGGTACTGCGTGGGCTCGGTTCCCGCCGAACTGAACTCGAAGGTCGCGCCTTCGCAGACCACGGTGTAATCCATCGAAAACGGGAACGCCTTGGGATGATACCAGCCGCCCTGGATGATCACGTTCAGCCCGTTCGGATATGCAAGCGTGGCGGTGATCACGTCCAGGCCGCGCGGCAGATCTTCAATCCCCACCGCGCTCACCGATTCCGGCTGTCCGAACGTGTGAATCGCAAAGTCGATGTCGTGGATCAACAGATCGATGATCGCGCCCCCGCTGAGTTTGGGGTCGCTTAGCCACGGGCTCCAGAACGGCGCGGCGCAGCGCCGGCGGAAGGTGGCCATGATTGGCTTGCCCACGCTGCCCGAAAGGATCGTGTCGCGCAACTGGCGGTAGGCCGGTACAAAGCGCAGCACCTGCGCCACCATCAAGGTCTTCCCACTGGCTTTCGAGGCGGCCAGCATCGTTTCCGCATCCTTCGCGGAAATCGCCATCGGCTTTTCCACCAGCACATGTTTGCCGGCTTCGAGCGCCTCTACGGCGTTCTCCACGTGCAGAAACGTGGGAGTGCAGAAATCCACGGCATCCACGTTCGGGTCCTTGATCAGGTCCCGCCAATCGGCGTACTGGCCAATCGAGGAGAAATCGTATTTCTCGCCCGGCCCTCCCAGGTTGCCCTGGATGCCAGAAAGATCGCCCGCCAGCAGTTCTGGCCGTGCATCCGAGACGGCAGCCAACTCCACCGGGAACGGCCCGTCCGCCGCCATTTTCTTGATGGCTTTCAAATGGGTGCTCCCCATGAAGCCGAGTCCAACAACACCTATCTTCATCACTTCCTAGATCCTACCATCGGCCTGGAAGGATTCCGAGTGAAGGGGCTGCGGAAATGTGGCGCCACGGCGCTGAAAGGCAACTGGCTAGGGGGCGGGGGCCGTTTCCACCAGATCCAGAATCAGGTCGCGTTCGGCTTCACTGAATTTCTGCTGGAACGCGTTGGAAGAAGTGTAATCCAGACGGTCCTCGTCGGACATCCGCTTGATGCGCGTGAACTCGCCCTGCAACTCGCGACGCCGTCCTTCCGGAAGCTGTGCCATGGAGCGTAGAAGCTCTCTCATTTGGGCTTGGCGTTCAGGCGTCATCTGCTCAAGCTGCCGCAAACGCTGAGTGAGCGCGGCCCGCCGTCCAGCAGGCATTTCCTCGAAGCGCCGGAGGTTCCGTTCCACCATGCTGCGGCGTGGTGGCGGCAGTTTGCCAAGGAGCCGGTTCCGCTCATCCGGAGTCATCCGCGAAAGCCGGTCGAGAATGCGGAACTGCATCATCTCCTGGCGCTCCTGGCGCCGTCGTGCTTGCGGGTCCCCAGCCCCCCCGCGCGCTCCCTGCCGGCGCATCTGCGGGCGCCTGCCCCGAGGGCCTTCCGGCCGATCCGGACGCGCTTCCTGGGCTGCCGGGGCATCCTGCGCCTGGGCTGCGGGCGCACACCACATCCCCATCCCTGCCATCGCGATGGAGAGTAGGCTGAACGTCAGAATGGAGCGCACGTATTTCATCGGCCTAGAGCTTGTCGTTCTGCTTATCTTCCGTTGCCGGCGCGTTGTAGAGTTCGTCCAGCATTCGCAAATCCTCAAGGGCCATCTCCACCTGCTGCGCGGAAAGCTCCTGGGTGGCTGTCTGCAGAGGATCGTCAGCCGGCACCGTCACCGGTCCCCGCAGCATTACCATCGCGAACACCACCGTTGCCAGCGCTCCCGCCAGCCCCAAGCCGCGCATGCCGTCCAAGCCCTTCAGCCACTCCACAAAACCTTGCACCCAGCCAGCCTTTGCCGCATCCGGGCTCTCTTCGCGGCGGATGCGCGCCAGCACCGCTTCGTCAAAGCCCGGCGAGAGTTCGCCCGGCTGCCACTCATCGAGCAGTGCCCACACGGCATCCTGCTCCCCGGGGGCAACGCCTTCCGCTCGCAGCGAATCCGGAAACCCCGCTTGCTCCCGCCGATCCTTATTATTCATGGCGCCCTCCCTTCCTTCCATCTTCCCGCCTTCCCGTTCTTTCAGCTTCCCGCCTTCGTCGCGCCCGTCGTTGCCAGGTCCGCCAGTTTGCCCCTAAGCGTTTCGTAGGCCCGAAACAACAGAGACTTCACCGCGGATTCCGAAGTGTCCAGAAGCTCCGCGATCTGCCGGTAGTCCATCTCCTGATACTTGTGCATCAGCACCGCCACGCGCTGCTTTTCCGGCAGTTCGTCCACCGCCCGCTGGATCCGCTCCACCCGGTCCCGTTCCACCAGCTTCTGTTCAATCGTCGCGCCTTTTGACGCCACCTGGAGCGGGCGCCCGCTCTCCGGCGTTTCATCCAGCCGCGCATGGTCCCGTTCCTTCCGGGTATCGCGCAAATGGTTGAGGGCCAAATGCGTGCAAATCCGGTATAGCCAGGTGCTGAACTTCGCGCTCGGCTCATAAGAGGCCCGCGCGCGGTAGACCCGCAAAAAAACTTCCTGCGCCAGTTCCTCGGCCAGCGCCTGGTTATGCACCATCCGGTAAAGAAACCGGTAGACAGGCACGCGAAAGCGGTGCAGGAGCAGGGCGAAACTGGGTTCGTCCCCATCCTTCACGCGCAGCATCAATTGGCTGTCCGCCTCTGCCGCCATCGGGACCGTCACATTCGGTTAAACCCGCTATCCTACCGAAAGTTGCGCGCAATCGCGCAAATTGTTTTCTCAGTGCCGCCCATTGCGGAACGAGCTGGCGTTGTGATCGAGTAAAAGGCGATGCGACTCACCTTTCGCGGCGCCGCCCAAACCGTCACCGGATCCCTGCATGAACTCGAAGTGGACGGCCACCGCATCCTCCTCGATTGCGGGCTTTACCAGGGCCGGCGCTCTGAAGCCAACCAGATCAACCGCAATTTCGCCTTCCGCCCGGCAGATGTCGATGCAGTGGTGCTTTCCCACGCCCACATCGACCATTCCGGGAACCTCCCCTCCCTGGTGAAACACGGTTTTTCCGGCCCCATTTTCACCTCCTCCGCCACCGCCGACCTCTGCGATTCCATGCTTCGCGATTCGGCCTACATCCAGGAGAAAGACGCCGAATTCATCAACAAGCGCAAGCGCAGGCGGCGTCAACTGGACGATGAGAATGGCAACAACGAAGTCGAACCCCTATACTCCATCGTCGATGCCGAAGCCACTATCCCGCTTTTCCGTCCGGTGGAAATGCACACCCCAGTCGAAGTGGTTCCGAACATGCGCCTGGAGACCTACGAGGCCGGCCACATTCTTGGCTCAAACTCCGTTCATCTGGTTCACAAGAACGGCGGCCCCCGCACCAGCTTGATCTTCTCCGGTGACGTCGGCCGCCCCAATCTGCCCATCATTCGGGACCCCGAAAATCTGCCGCCCGCCGACTATCTCATCCTCGAAAGCACCTATGGTGCCCGCCTCCACAATCCTATCGGTCTGGTGAAAGGCAAGCTGGCCGATATCGTCAATGCCACCGTCAAGCGGGGCGGCAAACTCATCGTGCCCGCCTTCGCCGTCGGACGCACCCAGCAACTCGTCCTGCTGCTACACGAATTGATCAACGAAAAGAAGATCCCGGAAATCCAGGTCTTTGTCGATAGCCCCCTCGCCGTCAACGTCACCCAAACCTTCCGTAAACACGAGGAACTCTACGACCGCGATACCCGCGCCTTCCTGATGGAGGGCCTGGAACCCTTCGGCTTCCACCGCCTCCGCTACGTTCGCGAAGTCTCCGAATCGAAGGCCCTCAACGATGTCCGTTACCCTCACGTGGTGATTTCCGCCTCCGGCATGTGCGAAGCCGGCCGCATCCTCCACCATCTGCGAAACGGCGTGGGAGATCCGCGCAACACCGTTCTCATCGTGGGCTACATGGCCGAGCACACCCTGGGACGCAAGCTGCTTGACGGTGAAAAGGAAGTGAACATCTTCGGCGATCCCGTCTACGTTCGCGCCAGCGTGGAGAAGCTCAACGAGATGTCCGGTCACGCCGACCAGCAGGAGCTGATCACCTGGATGAAGACGATCGCTCCCGGTCTCAAGAAGGTCTTCCTCGTACACGGCGAACCGGTCCAGATGGAGGGGCTCAAGGCCCGCATTGAGCAGGAATACGGCCTCGCCGTCGAGATGCCCCGCCGGGACCAGAGCTTCCTGCTCTAAGGACAATCCGGCCTAAGCGTCTCGGTTAGCCGCCCTGCAGTCTGGTGATCAGCAGCGCCACAACCGGCACCAGGAAGCCGAACGCCAGCAGCGCATTGCCAATCCCGCGCTCCTGGGGGTGCTTGTACCACAGGTAGATCCCGCTCGCCCCCAGCAGCAGGAGCCCCACGGAAACACCCAGCGAAAGCAGCGCCCATAGGTTCGCCGGCAGAAACTCATGCCAGAAACCGTGGTTGACGTGCAACTGCACCAGCGTCTCGTAAACGTTGAAGCGACGCGTATCAAGCTTCGTTTCGCCCGTGCTCGGGAGTGTAGGCGACGTTTACCTGCGTGCCCGGCCGCCAGATGAGGAAGCGCACGCTCCCCCCCTCGGCCTTGACGTCGCGGAGATCGCCCTTCAGGCCCTGGAATCGCATCAGGGCAAGCGCTGCGCCCCGGGCTTCAAGGCCCGGCTCAAGCTGTGCCGCGGCGCTGCTTCTTTCCGGCCCGCTGGAAAACCAGGGCCGGTAGATGATCACGATCGAACTCGCCGCAAACAACAGCGCCACAAAGAAGAAAGCCACACCCAGCGCCAGATGTACGTTGCGCATCAGTCGAAACATCGCTTACCTCGTCCCCCACCAGAGCGCCGCGAACACAACCGCCGCGATGCCGAAAGTAGCCCAGGCCCAAACGATGCGGGGCCGCGTCGCGGCAGCGCACGAGTGCAATACCGGCTCAGCGTTCATGAATGGGAAAAGCCCAGTTGGCAAACTCGTTGTAAATGCCCCACACCCGCGCCCCCCACTCCGGCGGACCCCTCCTGGAACTGCCCGCGTGGGAGGCCGACAAAAACTCCACCACCGAGTTCTGCTTGATCTCCACCCTCAGCTTTCCCTCGCTTTCCAGATAGGTGATGTCGCGCCTTCCGTTCGGCCCGAACACCGCAAACGTGAGGTTTTGCTGCGCGTCCCGCTTGTGCAGCGCGGGCCGCCCAATCGTCCGCAGCCCGCTAGCCGCCGCTGCGTCCTCGGCCAGCGCTTTGTCGTCCAGATTGCCGGGAGCTTTCGCGCCACGGCTCCCGAACCAGCGTGGGCGCGGGTTCCTTCCGCCAATTGCCCGGCGATGGCAGAAAAACCGCGTGAATCCCGGTGACGCCCCAGACAACGAACGCCGTGAAGGTCAGCAACCCCGCGTACATGTGGAGTTTCTTGATCCAGGCAAACATGATGCAGAACACTATATCGGGGCAGGGGGCTATCTGCGAAATCGTCACCCGCATCCCGGCCGGATGCAGCAATAC
>JAXHKT010000043.1:0-15320 GCA_034522975.1 Bryobacterales bacterium | reverse complement strand
GCGGATCTACCTTGACGTTACGTATTGCTGCACCGTGCCCGGCGGCGTCTACGGATGGCCGAAGAACGTGTTGCACTGGGCGGGCATTTCCGAGTGCATCGCCGATTTGCACGCCACCTTTCCCCGGCATTTCGGCCTTGTCGACGGCATCATGGGCATGGAAGGTGACGGCCCAATCGAGGGCTCGGCAAAGCCTGCGGGGATCATCGCCGGCAGCCGCGACCTGGTGGCCCTGGACGCCACTTGCTGCCGGATCATGGGGATCGACCCTTCGCGGGTGGTCTACCTGCAGCTCACCGCCAAGCGTGGCCAACTGGAAGAGGCCAACGTCGAACAAAGCGGGGAGCGCCCCGCCAGCGTGAGGACCGATTTCCAACTCGTCGATGAGTTCAAGCATTTCCGGCTGAGCGCCCTGGCGTAGACCCGAGCCCTCCGGTTTGCAGCGTTCGGCTGGACTATTCCACGGCCATTCGCGGCCGCAATGACTGGTGCTTGCTCGCAGCCTTTACCGGCCACCACCCCATTTGACGCCAGATACGCAATCTGCGCTGCCAGCGGGAAAGATGGAAAGACACCCGTCCTCACTCACTTGGGCGCCTGATATTTCACGCCGCCAAAGTATTTGTCGACAATCCAATCAGGTTGCCACTGGTCTGGGATGCGTGCTTTGCCGGAGAGGTCGACGGGCTCCGGCGCGTGGTCTTTCTCCGGGATGGGCGCGGCGTCTCCCACCTTCTTTTGCCATTCGAGCATCCGCGTGCGAAGGCGGGCAACGTGCTTTTCCATGCCCGGCTCGCCGATGAGATTGCGGTTCTCATGCGGGTCGTTCCGTAAATCGTAGAGTTGCAGGTGGCCGATTTTGGGGAAAGCGATCAGCTTCCATCGCTCGTCTCGAATGGAGCGCTGGATGTCGATGAAGGGCAGGAACACGGTGTCGCGGACGCGATCGCGCTTGCCTTCCCAAATCGGACGCAAAGTCTCGCCCTCGACGCCCGGCGGGACTTTGGTGGAGGTGAGGTCACAGAGCGTGGGAAAGATATCGTAGAGATAGCTGAAGGCGTCGATGCGGCGATTGCGGGGGATGCCCGGTCCGGAAATGATCAGCGGCACGCGCATACTGTGTTCGTAGACGTTCTGCTTGCCCAGCAAGCCGTGGCTGCCCATGGCAAGGCCATTGTCGGCGGCGTAGACGATGATCGTGTTCTCCAGATCGCCCTGACTCTCGAGGGTCTTCAAGATGCGGCCAATCTGTTCGTCCAGGTGCGTCACCATGCCGTAGTATTCGGCCAACTGGTCGCGAATCACTGCTTCGGTGCGCGGCCATGCCGCCAGATTCTCATCGCGCCCGCCGCGCATCATGCCGTTGTCGAAACCTAACTGGGGCTTGAAATTCGCCGGCATCGGCAGATTCTTGCGGTAGTAGGCCTCCCGGTGAGCGGGAGGCGGCTGCCGGGGATCGTGCGGCGCGGTGAAGGCAACATAGGCAAAGAACGGCTTCCCTCGATCCCGCTTTTCCAGGTAGCCGATGGCCGAATCGGCGAACATCTCGCTAGAGAATTTTTCTCCCATCCGGGTGGGGCTCAGTTTGCCATCCGGCTCGAGGTCGCTCACCGGCACCTTCGTATGGTCGGACATGCCGCCGAACATGATCGTCCGGCCCTTCTGGAAACACCGCAACCAGGAGGGTTGTCCGTTGTGCCACTTGCCGGTGCCAAAGGTCTCGTAACCCTCCTTCTGCAAAAGCTCCGGCAGAAGCGGAGCATTGCTCATCTGGTTATCCACGCGGAACCAGGTGCGGCCGCTCATCAGCATCGCCCGGCTGGGCATACAAACGGCGCCGCTGTTGCCACCAAAAACATAGTTCTGACGGAAGTTGACGCCGGCGGCGGAGAGGCGATCGATATTCGGAGTGACGGTGTAGCGGTTGCCGTAGGCGGCAATGGTATCCACCCGCTGATCGTCGGCAAACAGAAAGAGGATGTTCGGGCGTTTCGGCTTCGCTTGCGTAAGAACGGCAAGGCCTTGAAGGAAATTGCGGCGGCTAATCTGGTGAAGCATGGCGTTCGAGATCATCCTATCGCAGCTCTCGCCCGCGAGATGCGCGCGCCTAGCGGGCTTTTGGAAATGCCGGTGCGTCGATGCCGGAAACGTGATTGACGATGTCTGCTCAGCGAATGTTCTGGATCAGCCAGGCCACGCTATCTGCAGTTGATTCCCCGCCCAGTGCGAAGCGGGAAGGTGCCCCGGCTTGCCGATACGCATCCTTGGCCTTGGAATACAGTGCCGCTGCTGTCTCATGAGGAACGAGAACGTTTCGCCCGTCTACCAGGCTGCTCAGCATCAGAGCGCGGGGAGCTATCGCCTCGGCAATATCGGAGATGTCCCCGGCCTTCAGCATGCCCCAAACGGTGAGGTCCGAAGGAACGTAGGTATAAGGGCTTTCGAGCACGTTCAGATATCCGGCAAGTGCCCCTCGTGCAGCGATGGCGCGGAGGCCTTCTTCGTACAAACCCGCCAGCAGTGCCAAATGGGGTCCCAGCGGGTCTGCTCGCCGCTGCAACTCCGGCCCGGCCTGCTCCTCAATCTCATCCAGATAGAGATGCTCCGAATTTGGTGTGGCAAAAGACTCGCCCCAGATAGCAATGGGAATTCTCTCCCCATCCGGGCGCTGGCGCAGGTAGGCAAGAACGCTTCGCAGGTCTCTTAGCCGCGCTCCCAGAAGGTTTTGCGAGAGGTCCATCTCTTGCTGCGCAAGTCCTCCGTAGGGCGCAATTCCCTCCCCTGATTCGGTTTCACCCGTGCCGCGGAGGTCTGGCAAGCAGACGGCAAAGCCCGCTTCCAGAATCGCTGCAATTTCCCTGCTTCTTCCTTTCAGGAAGCGATCCTTTCCACCGCCACTCACACCCAGGACAACTCCGTTCGGGGCCTTGCTGGCCGGGGCAAGCAGCACGAGCGGCACCCAGATCTTCCTCTCCACCCGCAGCGTTATTGCTTCCACATGCACGCCTGTAAGCGTCCTACTCCAGGCCGTTTTCACATCTAGAGATGCTGAGGGTTCGATATCGCCGAGGAGAGGAGCCAAATCCTTCCGAAGAGCCTCCGCTCGCAATTTCGATGGGATTGACTGTCTGCGTGCTCTGGCAGATTTCAGAAGGTCCCGCGACATCTCCAGAACGAGCCGGTGCATGGGCGTGCGAGGCAGATCCTTGGCGGTGCCGGGAGGAATGCTCACAAGGCCGGAAGAGGGGCGCAATCGCAGCGCCTCGTGCTGTCGCGATGCCTCGCGGGTTAGATTCACCGAGAGCAAAGAGCTTGGAGGAATAGCGCGATCCTTATCCGACGGGTAAGGAATGCCGAACCAGCGTTGGAAGGTGGGGTAGAGCGCTTCCCGTTGTTCCGGTCCTACATTCTCGCAGGCACTGCGCCTCTCGGCAGGAGCACGCAAGAACCCGAAACCTTGCGCCTCGGCTAGAGAGCCGGAGGCATCATAAAAACCCCATACCTTCTCTGACCGGCTCATGCCATCCACCCAAAGACCGGGGACATCCGACTCCTCCGACGCCTCCCACCCGAACTCGAAGGCCCGGATGAACTTGCGCGGCGCGACGGATGCCGACACCAGCCAGGGCGAGAACTGCTTGGCCACCTGCCCGACGGAATCTCCATGGACGCGTAGATGCCCCTGGTCGTAGTTGAACGGAACAACGGCGGCGATCCGGGTGTCCAAGGCGGCCGCAAGAGCGGCGGCTTCTCCTCCACTCGCTACCGACCCCACCACAATGATGCGTTTCGGGTCGATCCCGGGGCGTGTCAGCAGAAAATCAACACACCGCATCACGTCCCATGCCGTCCAGGCGGAGAGGCTTTCTCCGGCAAGCGCTAGTTGCTGAGAGAAATGGAAGCGCGACGCATACGCTTGACGGAACCAGGGGTTGGTTTCCGTGCGTTCGCCGAAGCCGGGCCGTTCCATCACCAGAACGGCCGCGCCGGCCCGTGCCCACAACTCTCCGGCGTCGTGCAGTTCCGGTTCGCTCTTGGGATAGTGATGGCTGTGCACCAGGAGGATGGCTGGAGCCGCTGCATCAGGCTTTTTGGGAAGGTACAGATTGGCGGGGATGTAGAAGCCGCGCCGGCTTTGGAACACAACATTTTCCAGCCGGTAGCCGTCGCCTTCGTAGCGTCCCGTAACGCGGATATCCAAGGGCGCTGCCGCTGGCGGAAATGCGCCCAGGGAATCCCGAAGCCCTTGCATCCGGGTATCCCGGAACTCTTCCCACTGCTCCTTTGCCGTCACCTGCTCCCATGCCTTCCGTTCCGCACGCACCGCGTCTTCGGTGCGGCTGGCGATGTCGCGCGGCAACATGGTGCGAAGTCTCCGGGAACGCCTCTCCAGCGGTGTCCACGCATTGGAATCAAGCCTTGCGATCTCTCCCGCAAGTCCGGATACGGGCAGCGGCGCCGCACCATCCTCGGGCACCCTAACGGCATTCGGCGGCGCATCCTGCAACAGCATCCGCTGGTAACGGATCGCTCCGCGAAAGCTGGCTGTGCCGTCCAGAACTGGTAACGATGTCACTTCGGGCGCTTCTCCGGGACGTTCCGCACGATAGCGCGAAAGCAGAATTCTCCATTCGTTGGGCACGCCGCTCTCCCCAAGAGCCGCCGCGCACTCGGCGAGTGGCACATTGGCGCGCACCAGCCAATGCCCTCTGCGAACGTCTGCCTTCGCATCGATGGTGGCATTCCAACTGCTATCCGGCCGCATTAGGCGGGGTCCCCGGCCGATGGCGTCCCGGATGGCACCCGTGGGACTGAACCCGATTTCAAGATATGCCGATCCGCTGGTGGCCAGCCGCACGGCCACATGGTCTTCCCCGCCCGCGATCGCTTCGCCGCCGCTCGTAAACCCCCGGTCTCTTCCGGATGCATAAGCCAGAATCGGCTCGGGTTCCTCCACGTAGAAGAACAGTGCCAGATTCTGGCCATCATGCATCCATTTGACGCGCGTTTGGTAGCGGGCTGGCCGCGGGGATGCTTCGTTGCGGGCCAAGCTGAACTCCGGGACGTCCTTCCAAGCGGGGTCGAGCCAGTCGGCCAGGACCGCGGGCGCCCGGGGCACGCGGCCCACCTCCAGGGGAGGCCGGGGATTCCCCATCGGCGATGCGCGAAGCTCCGGGTTGCCATTGGCCTCGGCGCCGGCGGCAAGACGCAACGGAGGTAACGTGCCAGCCCAGCGGTACTCCGGCTCGAGCGCGCGCCGGGAGCGAATCTGCTCGACACTTAGCTGCACCTGGGCCGCTTCCTGGTTCCTGTTCAAGCGAAGAAGCGTAAGAGGAATCGCTGCCTCCACAATCCAACCCTGTTCGTTCACAGTGGCAGCCCGAAGGATCATCGCCGCGCCAGCCACCTTACCGTTTTCCTCGATCCTGTAGGCTCCCCACGGGTTGATTTCCACCGTCACGTCGCGCATCAAACCTGCGATGCTGCGATAGCGAAGGCGGAAGGCAAGGCGATCTTCCAGTTCCGGCGCATTTGGCAGGTCTTTTTCCCATACCGGGTTGCGTCCGAAAGAACGCGCCAAGATCCTGCCACCTGGTTCGGGAATCCTCGCTGCCAAGCATAGATAACTTCCGCAGAAAGCAGCCCGAATCGTCCCGCCCAGTCCAGGAGGAGTTCCGTCTCCAGAGGCCCCACTGAGTGTTTGTGTACGCACCCTGCTCCAGAGCGGGTCGTCGAGTTTGCCGTCCAATACGATACTGGCCGGTTGCGCGAAGCAGATGCCGCTGAGAAGTAGTGCCAACGAGACAAGCCGTTTGAACAAGATTTTCAAGACCCAAAATAGGTAGCCAAGGCAAGGAATCGATTTGATCCTGAAAGCGTATCGTGCGAAGCGCGGACCTTGCAAACAACCGCGGGCCCTCCGTGAACAGAACCACGACCGCTGCGGACGCATCGCCAACCCTCGTTTCGCCGGCTACCACGTCCCCCGTTTCCGCTACGCAGCCAGGATCGAAACCTTCCTGGTAGATCTTCCGAACGAAGCGATAGCCAATCCCGGGAAGAGTCGCGCAGCACAGAGCACGAACCAGGATTATCCCGACGAACGCATAGCACCCGCCCCTTGCACCGGATAACCGGCAGTTCCTAACTCTCTCCGCCAGAGGCAAGTCGTATGGGGATGGGCGCTGGGCGAGGCGTTTGAATGGGACGGTTTCCGAGGTCCCAGGCTGTGCGGCGGGACTGGAGGACGTCGAGCCGGGCGGTGAGGCGTTCGTGGGCTTCTTCGTGTTCTTTGCGGAGTTTGGCGGTGCGGTCGTAGAAGCGGATGGGGGCGGTTTCTTTGCGTTCGAACAGGGCCAGGGCGATGCAGGCCGGGGCGGCGGCGTTGGGGTTCTTTGCGCGGACTTTGGCGACGCTGGAATCGGCGATGACGCGCTCCCAGGTTTCTACCCGGCGGAGGAGCCAGGCCTTCTGGGCGATCCGGAAGACGAGGAGTTCTTCGGGGGGCGTGGCTGGCTGGTAGGCGCGGAGGTGGTGGTCGAGGAGGCGTTCGAAGGCCTTGGGGGATTCGTGCTTGTGGAGGAAGGTGTTGCTTAGCCAGGTTTCGCTGAGCGATGGGGGGAGAGCGGGTTGCGGTGAATCGCTGGGGGCTGGTTGGACTGAAGCGGCTGGCGGCTCGCTTTGGTGGAGGGGGTGTCTGTCTGGATTGTTGAAAAAGTGCAGTGAGGCCTGGGGGGTGGCGGTTGCGGGGTTATCTTGTTGATTCGTTATGGCGTTAGTGGCGTGGAGGGCGGAGTCTGGTTTGTCCGGATTGTCCGGATTTTGGTGCTGGGCTTGGGGTGGTTGGGCTGGCGGGATGTGTTCGGAGCTCGCGCGCTGGGCTGTTGCTTGGGTTGGGGGGGGGGGGAGGGTTTCGGGCTGTTCGTCGTTCAAGGGGATGAGGGGCTCGGCGTCGGCGGGGATGGGGTCGGGGAGCCAGTCGGTTTTGCCTTTGCGGGTGAGGATGGTTTTGGCGGCGCGGTAGCGGAGGGTGGCCGGGAGGGCTTCATCGCGCTGGATGGCGTCGAGGAGGCAGCGGGCGTAGGCGTCGGCGACGTGGAAGCCGCAGAGGGTGTCGCGGCGGTGATTTTCGCGGGCGGCTTGGACGGCGGCACGGAAACCTTCGACGCGGACGCGCCACTTCTCGTAGGCCGCGCGGGTGACGCCCACGAGGTTGCAGGCCTGCTCGAGGGAATGGCCGTCGGCGAGGTAGAAGAGGAAATCCTTGTGGCGCGGTTCCATCGGACTGAGCTTGGGCTCTTTGGTGAATTCGAGGGGCTGCTTGTTTGTGTGGCTCATGATTGCAAAACCGTTTCGCGATGCATTCGGGCGGGGAGACAGAGCTCCCTGCCCGCGATGAGGATACGGATGGGGCGGGGTGGAGTCTGAAATCGATTTTCGGATGTGGTTGATTCGATGGGAGAAATCAATTTGGAAGTGCGGAACTGCTGGGAGGGGGCAGTGGTGATTCCGGGTGGATGGCGTGGTGGATAGGCGTGTCGACGCCGCATGGCAGCACGAGTTGATTCGGGATCCTGGGGTTAATTGGGGTTAAAGATTCGTGTCGGTTTTGCCGATGGATTCGATGGGGCGGAGTAGGCTCGCGGGCGAGCGGAGCGAGCGGTGGGGGGATGGGCCGTTGTCGGGGGAGAGGTTGGTGGGCGAGGATCGTTGCGAGGGTGCGGTCGAGGGAAGTCGTGATCCGGCGAGGTATTCCTCCCGGCGATGGTGGTGCGTATCCCGGCGATGGAGGTGTGTGGAAGCAGCAGCCGGAGTCGCAGCGCCAAATGGGGCGTGTCAGTGGTCTCGCTGCGCGAGGGTTTTTGTTTTTGGGCTGGCGCTGGGTGGGGAGTTGGATGACCGAGAATTTTGAGGCTACCTGGGGCTATAGATTCGTGCTGGTTCGCCGATAGATTCGATGAGGCAGAGTAGGCTCGCGGGGGCGAGCGAAGCGAGCCAGTCTGTAGCGGCTTCCGGCGTCCGGCGATGAGTTGGCGTTTCTGCGTGGAGAGGAGGACGGGCATCGCGGTGGCGGGGTGAGCTGCGGGGCGTTCGAAGTCACACGGCCAAACGGGGCCGTGTTCCATGGTCTCGCTGGCGCGAGGCGCTCTTTTCCACGGGCTGACGCCACATGGCAACACGATTAATGCGCCCCTTCGGGGCTAACAAGGTGGCGCTGCGCGCCGCTGATGCGTTCTGGCTGGGGCGAGGTGGAACGCGTGGGCCTGATTGTGGGTTCTGGTGGATTGTAGCCAGGGGAGGGGCGGAAACGGACTTCGGGTTGCGGGTTTTGGGGTCCGGATGGGCGGGAAGTGGTTGTGGGGGTTGGGTTTACCGGGATTTTTGGAAATTTGCGGGTGGCCGTGATGCTCGGGGTGGCGGGGCGGATTTCGGCCCAAAGTGAAAGCGTCGCCAGGACTGGACCCGCACCGGGAGACACGGCTGATCGATGGCGTGGCCAGCGGACCAGAGTCGTTGGCCGTGTGGAATCAATGGTTTAGAAAATGGCGAAAGTGGTGGCTAGTGGACCCCCACCTTGACACGAATAATCGGGAAGATCCCCGTTCACTGCAGACGATTGTCTCGCTCGACGGGTCCACCGATACTCCATGACGCGAAGCGGAGGCAGGCTCTGCGGGAGCGAACCTCCGAGGAATAACCGGTGGAATATCCCGAAGGCGCGGTGGATTCCGTTGTTCTGAACCTTCGGGGAGTTTCCCCACTAAACTTCTCCGAACGGGGGGTTGGTACCCAGTGAGGATGAGCGCGGGAAAGTCTGAAGCCAATCTCGGGCTAGGAGGAGAGGTAGACCTCCTCGCACTGAGCGTGCGATGAAGTTTCCGATGTAAGGATACCCGCCCGGCTAGTACGAGCCCGCGTGGCGAGTTCTACGTACTGAGCAATATCACACCCCGGTGGAGTGATGCACCAGGCGGGACGACGTCCGTCCGAGAGTCACGGGGAGGAGAGATCCCTCCAGCCCACAGTGAGAGGGAGTAAGAAAGAGGGAGTCGGCACCAAAGTGGTTCACCGCGGGTTCGAGGGGTAACCGCGAGGGGCGGAATCGGGGTGACCACATAGGCGGACACCAGGCGCAAGCCGTACCGGCGGTGACCAGGAGCCGTCCATGGCCAGCAACTGCCAGACGGGGGCCATTGGAGGCTCAGGCTCAATGAGCGACCCGCAAGGCGGTCTCCGCGCAACGCGGCTGGCTCCTTCCCAAGCCCGGTAATAGCCCGGCCGGATACCCTAGATGCAGGCCCTTCAGATGCTCAACGCTTTGTCTTCAGACTGCGTCTTGGTCAAGACCTTGTGTAGACGCATCGCCGCCACGTGGGCGCTTTCGGCAGTGAGACGCCTAAGACTACTTGAAAAAATCGATCTCCACCGCCTCTTGCCCACCTTCGCTCGAGCTCGGCGATCCGCGCCCGTAGCGCTCCTCGGCCCCATCGCTGGCCCGGGTGCCCAAGCGTGGCCCGCGATCCCGCCGGCTGGTCGCGGCAATGTGCCGATGCCCGGCGGTCGTCCCCGACGGCGTTGAGCCCTGCCGGGCCATCCGCCCGGTAGGCATCCGCCAGCGGTACATCATACTCCGAGGCAGATCGAACTCCTCGGCCAGCGCCGACACATTCCCCCCGCCAGCATCTCTCGGCAATCTCCACCCGGAACTCCGGGCTGTGCACCCGCTTGCCCTTCTCCTCCTCCATTCGGGACTCCTTTCCATTCACTGTAAAGTGTCCCGACTCCCTGTGTCTCACTCAAGGATTCCAGACCAGGCTGTCCCCTTTTTGCAGATCGTCCGCCAGGATGAGTAGTACATGCGGCCTCCGCTCCCGAAACTGGCTGCACGCAGAGGCGCAAAGCGGAACGCTGGCCAGAAAGGCTCGCCGACTCCAGGGAGACCGGGTGCTGTGGATGGCTTTCATGTTCGCAAATCGACGCGGACGGTTCCCCGCAACGTATCACGAAACACCATGTACCGTGGTACGGCCAACAGTCCGTCCGCGAGGACCGGCTCTGCCTGAAGCCGGAAGTAAGGCTAGCCGCTCCCGCCTTCCCGACGCCGGCAGTCTTCCTTTCGTGAGTTTCGTTCGCTTTCTCCGAACGGTACGCTGAGAGGGGATCCTATCCGAGTGCCGAAACCGGGGACACGAAGTCGAACGATGAGACGTGAATGGCCAGCCAAGCCGATTGCATGCGCGATCAGGATCCTGCTCGCCGTGCTGCTTTCGCAAGGCATCGCCGCCGCAGCGGAGGTCCGGCCCGCGTTCGCCGTGGGTGTCCCCAGCCCCACGAAGGACAAGCCGCAATCGAAGCTCTGGTTCGCGCATGACTCCTGGTGGGCCTGGCTGCCGGTGGCTGGCGGAAGCAGCGTGTGGAAGCGCACGGCGGATGGCTGGCAGCGCCAGGGGCATCTCGACGCCCCGCTGCAGGGCGTTCCGGGCCAGGCAGACGTCTGGGCGGACGAGGAATCGGCTACTGCGGTTCTAGTGGCGCCTGAGCGCCTCGCGGTGGTTTCGCTTCAATGGCGGCAGGCGGACCAGCGCTATGAACTGGCCACGCCCCCGGCGGTACTCCGCACGCCTCCGCTTCCGGCGGGCGAGAGCGGTATTGAAAGCGCCACCATCGCCCGAGACGGTCGGGGCCGCTGGTGGGTGGCCCACAACTGGCAGCGTGGGATGTTTGTGCGGCATTCGACGGACAGCACCGTCGGCGCCTGGTCAGCGCCCATCGCTATCAGTACCGCGAAGGCGGCGGCCGACGACCTCTGCCTGATCGTGGCCCTGCCCGGCAGCATCGCTGTGGTGTGGAGCGATCAGGCGCACGATGCGGTCTACTTTCGCCAGCACGACGATGGTGCCCCTCCCGAAACCTGGAAGCCGATCGAGACCGCATCCAGCGGTGGGAAGACCGCCGACGACCACCTGAACGCCGCCGTCTCCGAAGACGGCACCCTGTACTTGGCCACCAAAAATTCGGTGGATGCCCTGGGCCAGCCCCAACTGGTGCTTCGCATCCGCCACCCCAATGGAGCCTGGGCCGCTCTTCCTTATGCGCCCAGAACCATCACCGGAGAACCCAGCCGTCCGATTGTCCTGCTGGCCGAGGGCTCGCAGCGCCTCTTTCTGGTCCACTCCGTCTACGGGAACGATCGCGAGCGTCCTCGCCGCGATGGGATTGAAGGTGCGCATCCTCGGCGTGATTGGATCGCGTGGCAAGTTGCGGACCGTCGCCGCATGGACCTGAGCCCCGCGGCCACCCCGCTGCTCGAAACCGCCACCCGTCTCAATAACGTCACCGGTACCAAAGCTCTCCTGCCCGCCGGACAACCGTGGATTGTTCTGGTTTCCGATCAACGGGGCCGGGTCTTTGAAGCGGAGCTGGCGGAGCGGGAGTAGCAAAGCGGAAGTTCCACGGTGCTGCCATCGCCTAATCGCCGCGATTTCGAGATTTCGGGATTTCGGGGGAATGCTGTGCTCCGGAAGCTGTGAAAAAACCTACCTCATTTCCGATACATTCTGGGGCGGTTTTGTTTGATCTCTCGTAAAATAGAGGCATGAGTCTGTTTTCGGAGTGTGAGCTTTCCTTCGAAGCAGCCCAGAGTGTGTCGGAGCCTTCCTCGGAGCCCGGCATCGCCAGTCCCACCCCCGCCAAGGCGGCACCATCGGGCCGTCGTCGCTTCCGCCACATTGAACGCAATCAGCCTACCTTCGTGCTGGTGGATGTGGAGCGGATGCTCGATGAGTGGCATCCGGCGCGGGCGATCTGGGACTTGCTGGGCGGGCTGGATCTGAGCGGCTTTGAAGAGAATGTCAAGGTGTATGAGGGCAGTTCGGGTCGCGATGCCTAGCCGCCCCGGCTGCTCCTCGCGATCTGGATTTACGCTTACTCGCGGGGCGTCTCCTCGGCCCGCGAGATCACACGGCAATGCGAGTGGGAGCCCGGATTGCAGTGGCTCACCGGCTTGCAGAAAGTGAACTATCACACGCTGAGCGACTTCCGGGTCCAGCGGGGCGAGGAGATGAAGCAGCTCTTCGGGCAGGTGCTGACGATGCTGCTGATGAAGGATTTGATCACGCTCGAACGGGTGGCGGTCGATGGCACCAAGGTCCGGGCGCAGGTGAACAAGAAGACCTTCAGCAAGCCGGCCAAATTGCGTGCGCATCAGGAAGTGGTAGAAGCGCACTTGGCCGCGATCGAAGCCGACGAAGCGCGGCAGGACTTGAACGCGCGCCAGCAAGCGGCCCGCAAGCGAGCGGCTCGCGAACGCACCGAGCGGGTGAAGGAAGCGCTCGCCGAAGTAGCTGAAATCGCCGCCAACAAGAAGCATGAGAAGGACAAGGAACCCAACGCCTCGTTCACCGATCCGGACGCCCGCTTCATGAAGACCAGCGATCATGGGTTGGCGCCCGCCTACAATGTGCAGTTGGTTACCGACAGCGCCAACGGGCTGATTGTGGATGTGGCGGTGAGCAAGCAGCCCTCGGACGCGGAACATCTCAATCCGGCGATTGACCGGGTGAAGACGGCCACCGGCGAGGGACCCGGACAGATCCTCGCCGACGGTGATTACACCAACCGCAAATCGATTATGGAGGCCGCCGACAAGGGCGTGGACTTCATTGGATCGTGGGGCAAATGCGAAAAGAACGTGCCGGGCAGAGGCATCGATGCGGGCTTCGCGCCGAGCGACTTCGAGTGGGACGAAGAGGCCAACGAAGCGATCTGCCCGGCCCTCACCTTCAACCTGCAACGCTACTTCGCCCTCACCCGCCAACAGGCCCAAACGGCCTAAATCCGAACCCCGCAGAGGCCAAAATCCGCCCTAAAAAACCCTATTTAACGCTGAATAAGAGCCGCTGACGCGGTTTGCTATCGAGAATCGCGCATTCGGCCAGAAATCGGGAATCCCGCTACTGGAAAAGTTCAAAATGGGGAGTTGCTTTAGAATCAACAAAAGTTCTTGCGGGGTTCGGCTGGGAGAGGGGTTCTTTCACAGCTTCCCGCCCCCAATTGCCCCCAATTGCCCTCGATGCCATTTCGTCAAGTGACCGCAACGTGTCACCATCGCAGGCTCCCTGGGACGGCGATTCATCCATCTTTGGAAAACTTCAACGCTCAGCAACCGTCGTCTTGTGGGCATCTTCGGGCAGCGCGTGCGAAGCAGAATCAGTGGGCGGGAGATCGCTCTCCAGGCTGTGCTGGATTGATCCAGCCTCCCTCCGGACTGGGCTTGCAAGGCATATCTTGCCCAGTGCCCCAACCCTGCAGTTGCGATGATCAGAAGCTGCTTGAGCCATCCTCGATCATTCCTTTCGATTCAAAACGAACTACGCAGGATTGGAACCTGCGCCTCACCTCTAGAGATGGCCGATGACGTGCTATGTGGATCCCATGAACGATCTAACTTGCACAAAGCGACTATATCGAGTACTCCTTGGCCTTACGTTGACGTTGGGCATCTTGGCTACTACTCCGACGGCGCAATCCCAGGATGCTGCTTCCAACGTCTATCGCGACGAGATGACGATGACTGGTACAGTGACCTCCTCCACAGCCAATACCCTGGTCGTCCGCGGGGAAAACGGCCTATTTCAATTGTTCATTTTTGACGAAGACACCACCAAGCCACGTGTGATCCCCGTGGGCACCACCGTTAGCGTATCGTCCGTACCGGGAGAAGTACCCGGCATTCGCGTGGTTCGCGTAGTCACCGAAGCGGCTCCAATCCCAACGCCAGCACAGACAAGCGCGAGGCAAGCGGAACCGGTTGTGCCGCCCACGATCCGGCGCGTGGAACGTGACATCGCCCGCCAGATGCGTCGCTACCAAGCGGGCGTGCGGACTGGTGTGGCACTCGATCCTGAACTCCTCCTGTTTGGCGTGCACGCCCAGGTAGGTCCGTTCTTTAATAAAGACGTGTTCTTACGCCCCAATGTCGAATTTGCCTTCGGCGAGGTGACCTCCCTCATCGCGGTTAATTTCGAGGCCATTTATCGTTTACCAGTAACATCCCGTCAAGGACGCTGGAGTGCTTACGTGGGTGCAGGGCCGGGGTTCAATTTCATCCATCAAGACTTTGACCGCGTCAATAGCGATGGCGATCGGTTTGACTTTGGAAACTTCGAGAACGATACCACCTTGAATTTCCTGGGCGGGCTTAGATACCGCAGCGGCATGTTTATGGAACTGAAGACCAGTGTCTATTCGTCGCCGTCGCCGACGATGCGTTTCATCATCGGCTACAACTTCTAGGGCCGTGCGTCAGAAGCGCGCACACAGAGGCTGGCGATCTCGTGGAGGGTAACGCTCGTTGTGGGTATCCGCTGGACCCAATCCTGGGGACGGTAGAGATGCAGGTTGCCTCGAGCCGCTCACAGAGCCGTGCGTAAACCTCTCGCTTTACACGGCTCGTGCCAGCCATTGGGGGCTGCCGCCTTCCGCCACAACCAGTCGGTTCCTCCCGTTGCCGGTTGACCAAGTCGATCAATGACACGAATGACCCAGCCCCTTCGCTCCACGGACGTTACTCCGCTTCCTCGCTACTACGAGGCAGTCCGCCCCTGCACGGCGTATCGGTACTTTCAGCCTCGCGGGCCTTCCGCTTGTGCCTTTTCCCTTCTCACCGCCGCCCAGGTTCTCAAGTTCCGCACCAGAGCCAAGGCTGGAGTCACGCCACCTGTACCCCGGACACCACATGGCCAGTAACCAGGTTTCCGCCATGCTCGTCCCGGAGAGCGGGGGCGCTCCGGTTTTGGTGCCGTCAGTAGATCTGTTTCGAGGCCTCATCGGTGATTCACTTGCGTTCGTCTCTCCAACCCGCACATGACACAATCTATCGTTGCGCCTTTTCCGTAACGTTCACCACCACCATCCTGAGACGGCAGCAGCTTACGGCTGTTTGAAGCCTGCTCCTGTAAGCCGGCTTCGAAGGGCCCTCCTTCATCTCTGGTACAGCATCACGCACTGTCGAGCGTGTTCTTGACACAACCCCGCACAGATCCGTACGGGCGCTACTAACGCATACGGCTCTGTCTTTCGGCGTCTCTTGGGGCTTGGATGTTTGGCGTCGAAGCGTATTCCACTTGGCGCACACCTGCCAGACCTTGGGACACGCGATTCCCGCTCTGTGTCGGGGACGTGTGGATCTCGCTGATGTTCTCCTTGCTTTGCGTGCTTCCCTCCACCGCTTCCGCCTCGCGGGCCAATTGCTCCCGCTCGTTGTTCGGCCGCTTCACAGGTACTACCACCCCGATTGCTCAAAGGGTAGAGCAATACAT
>JAXHKT010000042.1:0-14323 GCA_034522975.1 Bryobacterales bacterium | reverse complement strand
CTGGATCCGGTTGATTCCGGGTTAATGGAGTGGTTTTCGGCGGGGCGGTTGGAATCGCAGCTTGGCGTTGCTGCCCGGGAACGCGAAGGATAACGGCAACTCTGAAGGGGAACGGGCGGAATGGCTTGACTGGGGGATACGATGGGCGTGGCCGCTGCGGAATCGCACTCGCCAAATGGGGCGATTGCTCGGTGGTCTCGCTGGCGCGAGGGTTTGTTGTTCTCTGGGCTGACGCTGGATGAGGGAGGTAGCTCTGGAGGGTTCTTGCGTTACTTGGGGTTACAGTTTCGTGCTGGATTTGCCGATGGATTCGATGAGACAGAGTTGGCCGGCGGGGGCGAGCGGAGCGAGCAGGGGAATGGGCCGTTTTCGGGCGAGGTTGGTTCCGGTGAACGGATTCGGCACGCTGGCGGGGCGGTGGCGGTCGTCCCGTGCAGCGGTGGGGACAGAGTGAGGCGCGCGGTGTTCGAAGTCGCACGGCCAAACGGGGCCGTGCTCCATGGTCTCGCTGGCGCGAGGCGATCGGTTCCCCGGGCTTACGCCACGGGGCTGTCGTTGGCGACGCGTCCTCCACGCTCGATATGGTGGCGCTGCGCGCCGCTGGTGCGTTCTGGTTGGGGCGAGGGGCCGGGCGCTTACATGTCCGGCTCCGATGCAACCCCGCACTGACGCTGGCCACTTTTTGGTTGGATTTTGAGGCTATATGGCGTTACAGTTTCGCGCTGGACTTGCCGATAGATTCGATGAGACAAAGTTGGCTCGCGGGGGCGAGCGGAGCGAGCGGGTCGTCGGAATCAGCCTTGTTCTGTTGTGACCCGGCGCTGGAAGAGCGGTGCGGGCATTGGCAGTCGGCCTTTGCAGCCGTGGTGATGGGTCAGGCAGTGTGGCGTTCGGAGTCACACGGCCAAACGGGGCCGTGTTCCATGGTCTCGCTGGCGCGAGGTTTTGTTGTTCTTTGGGCTGGCGCTGGTTCCGGGAATTAGCTGAGGAGGTTCTTGCGTTACCTGGGGTTACGGTTTCGTGCTGGATTTGCCGATGGATTCGATGAGACGGAGTAGGCCTGCGGGGGCGAGCGGAGCGAGCGGCGGGGGAATGGGCCGTTGTCGGGGGAGAGGTTGGCGGGCGAGGATCGTTGCGAGGGTGCGGTCGAGGGACGACGTGATCCGGCTCGGTTTGTATCCCGGTGATGGTTCGCGTAAGCAGAAGCCGGAGTCGCAGCGCCAAATGGGGCGCGGCTTCGTGGTCTCGCTGGCGCGAGAGTTTGTTGTTCTTTGGGCTGGCGCTGGTTCCGGGAATTAGCTGAGGAGGTTCTTGCGTTACTTGGGGTTACAGTTTCGCGCTGGACTTCCCGATAGATTCGATGAGGCAGAGTAGGCGCGCGGGGGCGAGCGAAGCGAGGCGGGGGGGATTCGGAGTCCGTCTGGATGCGGTTGGAATCGCAGCGTGGCGTTGCTACTGGAACGCGAAGGAGTAACGGCAGATCTGAAGGGGAACGGGCGGAATGGCTTGACTGGGGAATGCGGTGGGCGTGGCCGCTGCGGAATCGCACTCGCCAAATCGGGCGACTGCTCTGTGGTCTCGCTGCGCGAGGCTTACTAACCCAGGGCTGCGCCGCGTCTGGGCGACGCAGCTTCACCCTGGGCTCCGCAGAACGTGCCTTTCAGGCTCGCCTGAACAGAAGCCACGGAAGCGGAAGGCGGTGGCGCGGGAGGCGTGCGGAGAAAACGGTTGCCTGGGTGTGGGTTCTGGTCGATTGTAGCGAGCAGAGGGCGGAAACGGACTCCGGATTGCGGGCTGCCACGTTCGGATGGGCGGGACTTGTTTGTGGGGGTTGGGTTTGCGGCGATTTTTGGAAACTTGCGGGTGGCGGTGATTCCCGGGGTGGCGGGGGCGGTTCCGCTGGCGGAAATGGGCATTGAGTTGACTGATGGCGAGATTGATGGCGAAATTTCTTGACGCGCACGGGGCGGCGTGCTGACTTGCGGCCTAGCGCGCTAGAAGCCGTTCTTCTGACGAGGTGGCATTTTCAGACGGAGGCGCCTCAATCTTCGCGATGATGGGTTCGATGATGCTCGCTCTCCGCAAATCGTTACCAAATCGTGTTTTGATGCGAAGGGTGATTCAGCTACGCGGGGACTCGATATCCATCCTTTTCATATAAGCTTCCTATAATCAATGATTTACCTGTCCGTGCAGAAAATCAAAACTGTACGTTTTTGTTGCTAGTTATCCCTCCGAATCAAGAATTCGCACCTTGCCAGCCTTTACCACTCCGCGCTCCGCCCGAGGACGATGGTTGAGGGTAGAAACAGCTAGTCATGAATGATAGCTGTTGTTTCAGATTTATCCGAACGGAGAAAGATCGTGCGCAGTTCTCAGTTCTTTCTACTCATCGCCTCCGCGTTGCTCAGAGCCCTGCTAGTGCTGCCGGTGGCAGCGGCGGAGATAATCGAGGGTCCCGCTATGTTCATAGGATCCGAAACGGGCCACTCCAATCACGGAATCGTCTTCAATTCGCTGGACTTCATCCGCATCTTGGGTTTTGAGTTCTACAATCAGGGGAAGGCAGACGAGATTCTCCTGATGCAGGGCGGCAGCGTGCTCTACACCCTGTCGGTTCCCACCGGCACGCCCATCTTCACCGCGACAGTGGACTGGCTTCTGAGCCCAGGCTTGAACTAATGGCTGGTGGGGACCACATCCTCAAACGGGCGCTTCGCTTTCTTTGACTTTCCAGCCACAAACAGCCACATTTCAGTGACTTCGGCGGTCTACAGCAGCCAGCCGGGGCAACTGAACTGGATGGACTTCAAGAACATCACAACCGAACTGGGAGACGAGCCCGTTTCCGGCGTGCCCGAGCCGTCGTCTCTTATGTTGGTCGGGAGTGCCTTGTTCCTGGCGGCATGGTGGCGTCGGCAGCGCCAATCGTAGCGACCGAAGAGCCCTGCAACCCCAAGACGATGCCCCGTTCGATCCAGTTTGGAGCGGGATGGGGGCAAGCCACGGCCCAAGAGTGAAACGCGTGTCACCGAGTACCGAGAACCTAGGGTTACCGTCGCGTGTGGGCTCCGCCGATGGATTTGATGAGGCGGAATAGGCTGGCGGGAGCGAGCCGGTCGTCGGAATCAGCCTTGTTCTGTTGTGACCCGGCGCTGGAAGAGCGGTGCGGGCATTGGCAGTCGGCCTTTGGAGCAGTAGTGATGGTGTGAGCAACGCGGTTTTCGAAGTCGCGCTCACCAAGCGGGGTGAGTGCTCCATGGAATCGCTGGCGCGAGGCCGATTCTTCCTGGGCGATTGCGCCGTGGGCGAGCGGGGCAGATGCCCTCGTGACGCTGTGGGCTGGCGGGGTGGGGGAGGGTTCGATCGATCCGGCATTCGAACCCGTGGCGGGCGTGCCGGCCGGGGGAATCCAGACCTTGCGGACGGAAACTCCTCGCCGGGGCTGGGGGAAGCCGGGGCTGGGGGAAGGGGTGTAACGGAACTTCGTTAGCGGGTGTTTGAAAGAGACAGAAGTTCGGAGCGCACGATGCGCTTGTCCTGTCTTGGGGGCTCCGAGATCTGTGATTGATATCCACTAGGAAATCGGTGCTCGTGTCCCGACAAAGGGTCCATCTGGCCCGGTTGAATTTGAAAGAAGTGAATTGAGCGCAGCCACTCTCCAAAGCGACCCAGTGTTTCACCGGCGGCACCAACCGCCACCACGTTCTGCAACGCCGAGCGGCTCAGGTCAAACCTGTAGGTCGACACTGGAACATCATGTTCATCGAGCAGCTTAATCTCGGAAGCGGCAAACTCAAAAACCAGTCGGCCCTCTGCCTGCGGTGTCTCCCTCTTCACCAAAGGCTTTGACGGGTAAACACCTTGTTCAACCTCTAGCCGGTATAGCAGATTCTCTCCGCCAACAACACAACCGATCTCAAACGCTTGAAGCAGACCACGTCGGGGCTTCGTCAGGCTGTGGTACGGAAACTGCTGCCCAATGGATTACCTAGGATCGTGAAGTTCCGCAGTCGCAGCAGCGCGTGCAGCAGCGACGACTTCCCGGTCCCGTCCCCCCGAAGACCAGCTGCCGGGGCCCAGTTCCAACTCGAAGTTCGAGAAGCAAAGGTAGTTGTCGATATACACCCGGGTCAGCATGTGTCCTCATTGTAACTCCAGCGTTTCCGTTTCCACGCGCTTGGTTCGTCTTCACGTGCAAATCTCCCTCCCCCGTCTGCTACAATCCGCATCGATGCCCACGCACCCCATCGACCTCCAAGACTTCGCCGCGCGCTACACCGCGGCCTGGTGCAGCCAGAATCCTCAGAGTGTCGCTACGTTCTTCGCACCGGACGGTTCGCTGCAGGTGAACGATGGTCCCGCTGCGGTCGGGTGCGAGGCCATCGCCCAGGTTGCGCACTCCTTCATGGAAGCTTTTCCCGATCTCTGCGTCGCCATGACGGAATTGCGCCTTGACACCGAAAACCCGGAATACCACTGGACCCTCACCGGCACGAACACCGGGCCAGCCGGCACTGGCCGCCCCGTCCGCATCAGCGGCTTTGAGCGCTGGACCCTCGCTTCCGACGGCCTGATCGCCTCTTCCCAAGGCCACTTCGATGCCGCCGGCTATCAGCGGCAACTGGAAGAAGGCAGCTGACTCCATAGTCTGAGCGTGCTTTGCTCGCCATGACGGACGCCGGCAGATTTCCGAACATGGCTGCAAACCCAATCCCGACCGCACGCCCCGCCCGTCCCAACTCACCGCCGCCAAGCCCGGCGTCCGCGGCGAGGAGCATGGGAACGCGCCCCGGGTCACGGACCACAGAACCCGGTTCACTCTGTCCCTTCACCCCAACCGCAACCGCTCCCGGCTCTGCCATCGGCCTCGGGTAAAATCCGGGAAGTCCACAGGCCTGCCACCCATTGCCACTGAGCGGGCACTGAGAGGGATAATCGCGCTCCATGACGCCGCATCGTAGACGTCCTGATCTGGCTCCACACCCGCGCGCATCGCTTTCAGATAGCGGTGCCACAGCAACGCGGTGGTCAAACCCGCACCGTGCCCGCGCCCGGTCTTTCCCAGACGCTCACGGTCGATGGTCTTGTAGATCTCGTGCTGGTACTGTTCACGGTAGTTCGCCACAGGCTCCCATGCGTGGGGATTCGGGCTGCGTTCGTCGATGTATACCGATTGCAGATTTCCCGCAAAGTGGCCCTTCGTCCCTTGCACACGAAATTCCCCCGTCTGGGGATGCGGCGTGTTGGTATCGAAGTGCAGGCTGATCGTTCGCTCTCGCTTGGTCCGGATCATCGAGACATTCACGTCGCCCTGCTTCATGTTCATCGTCGCGTAGACGTTGTCCGGCCCGTAGTGCAGCCGCGCGTAGTCGTTCAGGCACCGCGCCTTGCTGCTCATCGAAACCAGATAGTCGAACTGGTCTCCCCGGTTGATATCCAGCACCCACGCAATCGGACCGATGGGATGCGTGGGGTAAAGATTACAGTTCTGGTCGATCGAATACTGCAGCCGCCAGGGTTCGCGTTCGGGGTCGAACTTCACCAGCCGGAGGTCGTGTACGTATCCGCCGGCGCAGTGCAACAGCTCGCCAAACACCCCGGCCCGTGCCATGTTGAGGATCTGCAGAAGGCCTTCGGAGTAGTTCGCCTGCTCGAGCATCATGCAGTGCCGCCCGTGTTTCTCAGAGGCATCCACCATTGCCCAGCATTCGTCCTCGGTAAGCGCAGCCGGCACTTCCGTAGTCGCGTGTTTGCCGGCTTCCATCGCAGCCACACAAACAGGGGCATGCCACTTCCATCCCGTGGCACAAACGATCACGTCCAGGTCGTCGCGCTCGAGCAGCCGCATCCAGTCCGTCTCATGCTTGCCATAAAGCTTCGGCTCCGGTTTGCCCGCTTCCATCACCCAGCGCCTGGCCCGGTGGAGATAGGAATCGTTGATGTCGCAAATCGCCGGCACTTCCACGCTGTCCATCCCAAGCAGGATGTCCAGGTGCGCCGATCCGCGGTCGCCCGTTCCGACGAATCCGAAGCGAAGTGGCCGCGTCATGGGCTGCGAGCCCGCGCTCTGCTGGGCCGCCAGCCCGCGCTGTCCTGCTGTCACCGCGTCGAGAGCTGCTGCGAGCACTGCGCTTCGCTTGAGGTTCAGACTTCGTTGCATGGTTGGCATGGTTTTCCTCCCGCGGTGCTTACTCGATCTCGTCCGGGTTGATGGGCGCTCGGGACTCCCAGCGTCCGCGGGTGAAGTCCGGGAACTCCACGGGCATGGATCGTGCCGCCACGCTCTTTTCCGAAAGCGGAAAGATCGCGCTCCAGGCCGCCGCGTCGTAAACGTCCATATCCGGTGCCAAGCCCGCCTGAAGCCGCTTCACCAGGCGGTAGATCAACATGTAGTCGCCGCCCCCGTGTCCGCTTGAGGCGGCCGCCGTGCCGCGCTCTCTCCAGATCTTGTGCTGGTATCGCTCTTTGTAGGGCTTCAGGTCTTCCCACTCGTGCCGGGCTCTCCAGCTTCCCTCATCGCCCCGTGCGCTCACGCCGTCGACGAACATCTTCCCCATCATGTGACTGTAAACGCCCCTGGAGCCCTGGATGCGCGTGATGTGCTCCTTCACGCGCGGGGTATTGGTATCGAAGTACAAGTGAACCAGCTTTCCCCGCGCCGTGCGCAGAATCGACGTGTTCACATCGCCCTGCCGGTACTCAGCCTTCGCTCGCGAATCGTCTTTTCCAAACTCGCGTTCCGCGTACTCCCGCATCGCTCCCCCACGCGAACTCATCGAGACCAGCGTGGTGTACCGGTCGCCCCGGTTGATGTCCAGCCACCATGAAATCGGCCCGATTGGATGCGTCGGATACAGATTGCCGTTCCGCTTCAGCGTGTGTTCCAGCCGCCATGGTTCTGCATTCCCGACTGGACCCGCTTTCGTCGCCCCGAATTTCACGCTGCGCAGGTCATGCATGTAGCCGCCTTCGGCAAACAGCGGCTCACCAAGCAGCCCATCGCGCAGCATGTTCAGCACCATCAGGGTTTCCTGGTAGTAGCAGTCATTCTCCAGCATCATGCAGTGCTTGCCGGTCTTCTCGGAAGTCTCCACGAGTTCCCAGCACTGCTCCATGGTGATCGCCGCGGGCACCTCAGTGGCAGCGTGCTTGCCCGCTTTCATGGCCGCCACGGAAATGGGCGTGTGCCAATGCCACGGCGTCGCGTTCAGTACAAGGTCCAGATCGTCGCGTTCGCACAGGCGTTCGAAATCGCGCTCTCCCCGCGAGTAACCCTCAGGCTGAGGCAGCTTTGCATCGGCAACCAGCTTCTGCGCTCGCGCAAGGTTGCGTTCGTTGATGTCGGCGATGGCGGGAATCGTCACGTTGTCCATCCGCAGCATCTGCCGGAGAAGCCCCGTACCACGGCCCCCGACACCCACGAACCCCACGCGCAACGTCTTTACCTGCGCCCCTGCGGTCGCCGAAAGCGCCATTGCCGCCGCTCCGCCTTGCAGCACACGACGGCGCGAGTAGAAATCGGAACTCATGCGCGAATCCCTCCTGGAATTGAACCCGGTTCCCGTTGGGGAAACTCGCCTGCGCGGCGAACTTCCAGTCTGTCTGGCTAGTGTATGGAGTGGCGCAGCTTCGTGCAAGCTCACCGCCCCGTAAGCTTGTGCTTTCGGTCAATCGCCGCGAGGCCGCGGCCGGTCCCCTTCGATGCAGTTCGCCACCGTAGCGCATCGTGCCAGGCAACAGACGAAGTACCAGCATCCATCGTCCCGGTAGTTCTAAGTTTTGCCTCTTAGCTGCTTAGCTGCGAACCGCGTTCACCATGAAGTCCAGGTTTGGCAATGCCTTCCGTTTCGTACTGCTTCTGCTCTTATTTTCCGTCTGCGGACTGGCCGGACAACCGCCCCGGCCGGTGGACTGCACCCTTCGACTGAGACACAAATATGCGGGACACTCTTCATTGAATGGATAGGAGTAACCGCATGGAGGAGTCCAACGGCAATCGGGTGCACAGCCCGGAGTCCAGGGTGAAGATCGCAGAACACATGCTCGCCGGGGAGTCCTGCAGGGCGAAGAGCAGTAGGGCGATTCCGGCGTGGGGGAGCACGGGCCTTCTCGCCTAGGGGTTTCGCCGACACCCCACCAAGTAGATTCCCCCGCTGACCCTAGTACTTTGTTCCACTCGGGTTTAAGGTATTCAGATCGTTAATCCTTGTAACCGCTACCTAGCAGTTCTATACTGAACACGACCTTACCTCCTCCATACGGGGGTAGCTTTTTTTCCTGGAGGTGTTTTCGGTGTTTCGCGCAGTAACCTTGCTCACAGCGCTCATGCTGCTGGCTGTCGGTCCCAGCTTCGGAGGCCAGTTGATTTTCGATTTCTCCTCGGGCAACAACGGCGGGTTCTCCGCGGCCGAACTGGGCGTCCCGAACATGTGGACCTTTAACGGAGACGATTGGAGAGTGAATGGCACCGGCAGCACCAACCGGACCCTGCTCGGCCCCACCTTTATCGCATCGGGCGGCGCCGTGACCGTCACGATATCCCACAACGTCAGCTTTGAGACGACATTTGACGGCGCTGTACTGGCGATGCAGGTGGGTGCGTCTCCCATCACCCAAATCACGAGTTTTTCGCAAGGTGGTTACAACAGCGATTACATCGTCAGCAGTTTCCCCTCTGGCTATGGGGGGCCCGGGTGGACCGGTGTGGGGACCTACCTCTCCATAGCCAATGCCGGAGACTTGTCAGCGGGTACCTCCTTCGTCCTGCGTTTTGAGGCAGCCTGGGACGGTTCAGTACTTTGGGCGGATCCGAACTGGCGCATCACGTCCGTCACGGTGTCGGGTATCGAAGATAGCGGGAGTGCAATTCCCGAACCCTCGACGGTGATGCTTGTCTTGGCTGGTTTATCCGCGCTGTGGCTGGCCCGGCGTCGACGCTAACCGCGGGCTGCCAGCGTTCCCGCGCGGTCTTCGTTGCACCTCCGCAGCGTCTTGGGCTTCGGCCCGGCGGTACACTGTCTCTCATGAACCGCCCCCCGTTCCTTACGTTGCCCATGGCCTTTGCCGCCTGCTCCGGCAAGCCCTCCTTCGCGGTTGAGGGGGTGGAGATTGCCGCGCTCGTAGAGGCCCTGCGCAAAGGCACCGCTGTCCCTGATTGATGCGCCCGCGCCCAAGCAGGACGCACCCCTCGTCACCCGCCTTCGCGAAGCCGTGGCGGTGATCCTCGGCAAGACCAACCTAAGCGAATGGGCGAACATCCGCTCCAACCGCACAAGCTCCGGCTGGAGCGGGGGCGGCGGCCTCACCAAGAACCCTAGAAGTCCTAGAATTCTAGGGACGATCATGTCAACTCCCGATCTCCATCCTAGCGCCGGAGGCTCTTGCGGTTGGGGAAATTGGGGTGGTTTTTCGTAGGGTTCCGGTGGGAGGTTGTGGAAGGTTGAGTGCGTTTGAGAGGCACGTCGGGTCGCGGCGACAAACTGGGGCTCGCCGCGACATGGACTCGCTTCGCGAGGCGGGAAGGACCCCGGGCTTACACCGCGGAGCTGGTGGGCGAGACGCCCTCGCGTGGCTTGGGCTCTGAAATTTGTGGGGACCTCCTCACCAGGCCTTGAGGGCCCGGTGTCCCAGGAGCCTTGGACCAGAAGACCACCCCTACCCGTTCCGCCCTTTGGGCTTCTTTCCGGGCGGGCCGACAAGGCAGGTTCTGCGTAGCCCAGAGTGAAGCTGCCAGCTTGCACCGAAATAGCCGAACCACGCCGCGTCATCACCGAGTTGCAGGATGGCCTGTGCGTGGGGGCGGGACCGGGTAACCCGTCGCTTACGCTCTGGGTACGGATGCGGATGCAGGTGCCGATCGCTAACTCTCCGGTGCGGATGCGGATGCAGGGGCAGCGGAATCCGACAGTTAGCGCATTGACAGCGATTCGTTCAGGGCGTGACGGACTCGCAACCAATCGATTTTCTGCCTTTCGAGGGGGCGATGGGTATTCAGGATTCGGGCTCCGCAGTGATAAACCGGGACCAGCAAGGAGCCGTTGGGTAGCCTTTCGCCAGAGCTGGCAGCGGCGTTGCGAAACGGATTCTGTCACCGCCTTCGGGGCTTTGAAGGGAGAAGGGGCTGGGTTCCGTGGGCAATCGCTAGTCTTGGCCCTTCGGGCCTGCTCGAAGTGCGGCGATGATGCGATGGGTTTTCCGGGGGGTGGCACCACTAACGTGGTGCGGGCGTTGGGGGCGGATGGGGTCCAGGCGGGTGTTTGGAAGCGCTTTGCGGGAGGTGCTTGCGGAGTTAGGGGATGGCCTTCAACTCGCGGAGGATTTCGCGGGTGATGGCTTCCCGTTTGGGGAGGTCTTCGCCTCGCTTGGGAGTGTCGATGTGCAGGGCGAAGAATACGGGGCCGTTGGGCCATTCCACCCAGCCAACCCACCAGCCTTGCTTGCCGGTCCAACCGGTCTTGGCGCGCAGGATCCACTCGCGTCCGGCTTCGTTGATCATGGTGTCTTTCACCAGGAGCTGGTGCTCGAGTTTGAAAGGAAGCCGGTTCCGGTAAAGGCGGCGAAGAAAGGCGATCTGCTCTAAGGGCGAGATGCGCAGGCTGCCCTCCAGCCAGTAGGGCTCGGCGCCGCTGGGGTCGGCATTGCCATACTGCGCCTTTCGCAGATACTCCCGGGCCTTTTGCTTGCCGATTTGCTTGGCGAACAGTTCAAAGACCCAGACAGCCGAGTAACGCATGGCCGACCGCAGGGTCTGGTTCTGGTTGTGGCCGGGAAATTCGTGTTTGACGCCGTCCCAGGGGAATACCTGGAACTCGTCCCGGACGGCACCGGCATCGAGAGCAAAGAGGGAGTGCGGGATTTTGTAGGTGGATGCCGGCAGGAATTGCTGGCCGGCGCGCAGGGGGTTGTAAACGAGAAGCGGGCCCGCGGCACCGCGTTCATCGGCTACGACGAGGGTGCCGACGGCCTGATGCTTCTCAAAAATGGCTCGCCAAGAGGGGCGCTCTTGAGTGGCCGGCTGCGCGAGGCCGCCTGCCACAATGCTCGTCAACCCAACAACCAGACATAGCAGGACGCGCAGAAAGGACATAGGACCCAGGAATCCCCCGTAGCCCCGATTGTCGCAGAGCGCCGCCATGGATGGGGTGTGGCGGCGGCCGGTGCCGATCAAAGGCTCGCCGGGAGATATTGGGTAGACCGGTGCAGGATCGCCAGGGTGTGCTGTAAGCGGACAAACCGCCGTTCGCGATCGAACAGTCTGGGGGGTTCCGGCCGATGCGGTTGGCGGGAAAAGATGGCGTATGGTGGGACGAGACGGTGCATTTTGCGGACCAGGCTGTACACCGCCTGAAGATGGCAATGCGCGTGCAACCTTGGTAAGCAGCCATGAAGCAGGATCTGATTCTCGCCATTCGAACTCTGACAAAGACACCTTATCTCAGCTTGGCTGTGGTGCTTTCGCTCGCTCTGGGTATTGGGGCCAACACGGCGATTTTTTCGCTGGTGGACCAGATGCTGTTGAAGGCGCTGCCCGTGCAGCACGCGGAGCAACTGGTATTTCTGAGGGCACCCGGCGCGCGAAGCGGATCCGTATCGAACAACAACGCCGGGGGCTCGGAAGGGTGCGAGCGCGACGTTCAGCTACCCGATGATGCGGGACCTGATCGCGAAGCAGGAGGCTCTCGCCGAAGTGGCTGCGTACCGGACGTTCAGCGCGAATCTGGCCTATCGGGGAGATACGATCAGCGGCAGGCTGGAAGCGGTGACGGGCAACTATTTCTCAACGCTTGGAGTGCGTCCGGCCCAGGGACGAACGCTCACCCCGGAGGACGACCGGCGCGGCGAGCAGGTGGTGATGCTTTCGTATTCCTACTGGGCGGACAAGCTGGGCGGGGACCCAGAGGCGATTGACCGGAAGATTAGCGTGAACGGGCACCCAATGACGATCGTGGGAATCGCACCGCGAGGGTTTCACGGCACTACCCTTGGGACGATACCGGACGTCTACGCGCCGATCTCGCTGAAGCCGCAGATCACCCCGGGATTCGACCTCCGCGACGATCGGCGATTCTGGTGGGTTTATCTGGTGGGACGCCGGAAACCGGGCGTGCCCATGGAGACCGCAGAGGCCCAGATTGCCACGACATACAAGGCCTTGCTGGCCGAGGAGACCAAGCAGTTCTCCGGGGTGGACGCCGGCTTTCTGGAAGATTACGTAAAGGGCACCATTGTGCTTGAGGATGGCAGAGGGGGGCGAAGTTCCTTTCAGAACGACGTCAAGACCCCTCTTTTGGCGCTACTGATTACGACGCTGTTCGTGCTGCTGATTGCGTGCGCGAACATTGCGAATCTGCAATTGGTGCGAGCCGCCAACCGCACCCGGGACGTGGCGGTGCGCGTTGCACTGGGCGCGGGGCGTTGGCCGGTGTTGCGGCAGATGCTCACCGAATCGTTGATTCTGGGGATTGCGGGCGCGCTGGCGGGGCTGTTGCTGGGGCAGTTGGTGCTGCAACTGCTGATCGCCTGGGTGGTGCCGACGGGTGAAACTGCCGGGTTCCTTAGCGCGGAACTTCACCCCACAGTGCTGGTATTCACGTTGGCGTTGGGGGTGTTGACTGGCATCGTCTTTGGCAGTTACCCCGCATTCATGGCATCCCGAATCGCGGTGGCAAGCACATTGAAGGAAGAATCCGGCCAGGTGCTTTCCTCTGGCGCGTCGCGGGTACGCAAGACGCTGGTGGTGGCGCAGATGGCGATCTCGCTCATGCTGTTGATTACCGCGGGGCTGTTCGCGCAGAGCCTCGCCAACATCTCGAAAGTGGACGTAGGCTTCCGCCCGGAGAATCTGCTGATGTTTGGCGTCTCGCCGGATCTCAACGGGTACAAGACGCAGGAGATCCGCGCCTTCGCCGAGCGGGCCACGGATGAGTTGCTGGCGATTCCCGGGGTAACCGGAGTTTCCTTCAGCAGAGTGCCGTTTCTGGATGGAAGCAGTTGGGGATCAAATGTGACGGTGGAGGGCTACGCCGCTCCGGAAGACGATCCCAACCCCTCCTACGCGGACATCGGGCCCGGTTTGATGAAGACCATGGGGGTGCCGGTGATTTCCGGCCGGGAATTCACGGGGGCGGACCGTTTTGGCGCGCCAAAAGTAGTGCTCATCAATGAACGATTCGCGAAGAAGTACTTCGGAAATGCCGACCCATTTGGACGCCGCATGAAGGTGGGTGGCGGCAACAACGAGCCGCTGGATATGGAGATTGCCGGCGTGGTGAAGGACATGAAGTACGCGGATGTAAAGGACGAGGTTCCGGTGCTCTTTTACCGGCCGCTGCTGCAGAGCGAACGAATGTATTCGTTCTACTTTTATGTTCGAGGCACCCTGCCCACGGAAAGCATGGTTTCGCAGATAAGAAAAACGATGGCCGGCATTGACTCGAATCTCCCGTTGGATCCTTTCCGGACGATGGTGCAACAGATGGAAGGCAACACGCATTCCGACCGTGTTGTGGTGAGACTTTCGGCAAGCTTCGCCGTGCTGGCAACCGTTCTTGCGCTTGTGGGTCTTTACGGGGTGATGGCCTACAACGTGGCTAGCCGGACCCGGGAAATCGGTATCCGTATGGCCTTTGGTGCCGGAAAGGCGCGCATCCGGGGGATGGTGTTGCGAGAGGCTGCGATGATTCTTGTCATCGGCGCGGCACTGGGTCTTGGTGGCGCATACTGGCTGACGCACTTCGCGCAGAGCCTCCTGTTCGAAGCGGAGGCAAACGATGTATGGGTTTTTGCGGCAGCGACTCTAGCATTCGGATTGGTGGGGCTGCTGGCCGCGTATCTACCCGCGCGGCGCGCTTCCGCCGTCGATCCGATGACTTGCCTGCGCTACCAATAGGAGGCTCTCTCACACCGAATGGTTGCGGGAACGGCCCGGGCTTTGGGCTTTGTGCTTTGTGCGGGGCACCACACCACCGGTTTCGAGCCGACGCTATTCGCCGGCGGCGGTTTGCGCACGAATGGGGAGGCGGTGGACGGGTTTTCGGGTTAGAGCAAAGACGGCGTTGGCGATGGCGGGGGCGATGGCGATGATGGGGGTCTCGCCGGCTCCTTTCGGGGCCTCGTTGGGGAGATCCACCAGGACGGTATCGATCTTCGGTACGTCGCGGAAACGGGGAACGGGATAACTGGCAAATCGGGGGTTGGCGATGCGTCCGTTGCGATAGTGGATCTCTTCCCGGAGGGCCGGGCCGAGAGCCATGACGATGCAGCCTTCCACTTGCTGACGGAGGCCGGCGGGGTTGAGGATGGCTCCGCATTCGTAGGCCTG
>JAXHKT010000041.1:0-134877 GCA_034522975.1 Bryobacterales bacterium | reverse complement strand
TTTCAACTCATTTACATATTGCTCATGATTGCCTTCTTTTCCTCCGTACAGGTCTATCGGGGCTCTCTCCGGCTGCCCTTTCGCCTTGATTTACGAAACGAACCCAACCGCCTGGGGCCAACCCCGGCCAAAGAGCCGGGACCGGCGGCGAGGCGCCGGGATTGCCGAGGGGAGTTGGGCCAATTGCGAAACGAAGCCAAAGCTGCCGCCTGGGGCTTCGGTTTTAGTCCACTCCTATTATTGAATATGAGTGGATCTTTGTCAACTCTGGCCCTCACTTTCTTGAGTCTCCTCTTAGCATCCTGCTCCTCAGGCCCCACTCCACCCCAGGATCAGCCGCTTACCGTGGCGGCCGCAGCTGATTTGAGCCCTCTCACTGAGAAAATCTCCTCGCTCTATGAGGAGGAGAGCGGGCAGGCCGTTCGTTTCGTCGTGGGGTCCAGCGGATTGCTAGCCAGGCAGATTGAGCAGGGCGCCCCCTTTGACGTCTATCTTTCCGCGAATGCCCGCTATGTCGAGGATTTGATGCGGAAGGGCAAAGTCGCTCCCGATTCCGTGAGCGTCTACGCGCTGGGGCGCCTGGGAATTTGGTGGAAGGGCGGCGAGATAAGAGAGGCGAAGGAACTTCTGCGGCCGGGGATTCGCGCGATTGCCATCGCCAATCCCGCGCATGCTCCCTACGGGGAGGCGGCACGGGATTATCTGCAGCGCGCCGGCGTCTGGAATCAGGTGGAAGCGAAACTGGTCTTCGGTGAGAACGTAAGGCAGGCGGCGCAGTTCACGGCCAGCGGAAACGCCGACGCCCTGGTGAGTTCCTGGACGCTCGTGCGCCCGATGAAGGGAAGCTTGGTGCCATCGGATGCGCACGCCCCGATTCGCCAGGCGGGCGGCGTGGTGGCCGCTAGCAGCCGCGCCGGGGAGGCACGGCGATTTCTTCAGATTCTGGGCAAACCGGCGGCCCGGGCGTTGTTCCAGGAACACGGCTTCGATTTGCCGGAATAGCGTTCACTCGCCGGCATCGCCCGCTCAAACCTTCGGCTTGGGCCTGGGCGGCACCTGCCCCCAATCGGTGCGGGTGGGCCCGGGCCAGGGAATCACATTCGTAAGGCGCGCCCACTCCTGGTAGCGGGCCATCAGCATCTCGTATTCCCCATGCCGAGAGGATCAGATCCCGGAGAAAGCCCGGGGCGCGCGATATGATGGTGCGTACTTGCGGCGGCTGAGGCTGCTTCCTGCTGGCCATGCTACATACTGATCGACGCCATTTCCTATTGAGTTCCGCGGGGGCGCTGTTGGGCGCTTCGGTTCACCAGGCAAAGCTGTTTGCGCAAGAGGCGAAGCGGAAAGAGATCCCCTGGCGGCAGGTTCACCTGGATTTTCACACCTCGGAGCATATTCCTGGTGTGGGGGCGGACTTCAACGCGGAAGAGTTCGTAGCGACGCTCAAGAGGGCGCGAGTGAACTCCATCAACGTCTTCGCGAAGTGCCATCACGGGTATGCATATTACAAAACGGCGATCGCCCGGCCGCACCCTACCATGCCCGCGGGTCTCGACATGCTGGGCGAGATGGTGCGGGTGCTGCGGCGCGAAAAGGTCGAAGTGCATGCCTACTATTCGCTGGTGTGGGATGTGCTGGCGGCACGGGAGCATTCCGAATGGCTGATGCTGGATGCGGATCGAAAACCGATTGCGGACCGCTGGCCGTGGGTCTGCATGAACACCCCATACCTCGACCAGGTGCTGCGGGAAAACGAAGAGATCCATTCGCAATACAAATTGAACGGCGGATGGTACGACATTCTCAAGCAACCGCCGGGAGGCTGCTTCTGCAAGTGGTGCGTCGCTGACCGGAAAACGCTGGGGCTGGGCACGTCGAAGGAGGACATCTGGAAGCACAACAAGCGGGTGGCCTTCAAGGTGGAAGAGGCGCTGACAAAGCTGGTGCGCAAGCACAACCCCGAAGGCGGCACATTCTTCAATAGCCGTTTGGTGATTGGGGTTCGCGATGAGTTGCCCTATTACAGCCACATCGAGATTGAGAGCCTTCCCACGGGCGGATGGGGCTATACGCACTTCCAGCAACGGGTGCGGTATATGCGAACGCTGGGCAAGGAACTGATTGGGATGACCGGGCGCTTCCATAAATCCTGGGGTGATTTCGGCGGGCTGAAGAATCAGGCGGCGTTGGATTTTGAGACGCTCAACTTCCTGGCCAACGGGGCGCGATGCAGCGTGGGGGACCAACTGCATCCGCGCGGGCGCTTGGACGCCGTCACCTACGACCGCATCGGCAAGGCTTACGCGAAGATCCAAGCGCTGGAACCGTGGGCGCATGGCACGCAAGGGGTGGCGGAGATTGGCGTTTATTCGTCCACTTCGACAAACCCCGACGCGACGACGCAGAAGATCACGGAGATCGACCAGGGCTTCACAAACATGCTGGTGGAACTGCATCGGCAGTTCGACATCCTCGATCTCGATTCGCCGCTCGATGGCTACAAGCTGGTGATCCTTCCCGATGCGATCGCGCCACACCCGAAAATCGTCGCCAAACTGAAGCCGTTTCTGGCCAGGGGCGGGGCGCTGATTGCGAGTCACGAAAGCCTGCTCGATCCGGCGACGAAGCAGTTCGCGATGGACGAGTTGGGCGTGCAATACCAAGGGCCTTCGAAGTTCGCGCACGAATATCTGATATTGAGGGAGGGCGCCTTTAAAGGAGTGGACCTGCAGCCGTATTTTCTGTATCAGCGCGGCGCTTCCGTCACGGCGGCCCCTGGGGCGGAAGTGCTGGCTACCTACGGGCACCCATACTTCGACCGCTCGCGCGAGAAATTCAGTTCGCACCAGCAGACGCCGGTAGGCGAGGTGACCAACGAGCCGCTGATTACACGGCGCGGGAAGGTGGCTTACATCGCCAACCCCTTTTTCGGGAGCTACGCCACGGACGCATTCGGCGTGCAGAAGCTGGTGGTAAAGGAGCTGTTGCAGCAGCTTATCGGAGAGCCGATTTTGCGGGTGGATGGGCTCCCCTCAGCGGGCCAGGCGACGCTGCTCGAGCAGAGCACAGCGAGCGGCGGGAGGCAGATAGTGCATCTGCTCTACTACCCGGCTACCAGACGCGCGCCGAACATCGACATTATTGAGGAAGCGGGGCTGGTGGAAAACGTGCGCGTTGGCCTGCGCACGGCCGCGAAGCCTCGAAAGGTGGAACTGGTGCCGGAGCGCAAAGCGCTGGCGGTGAACTACGCGAATGGCGTTGCCAGCTTCACGGTGCCTCGGGTGGCGGGGCACCAGGCGATCGCGGTGGAAGGCTAAAGGCAAATTATGGATATCCGCACCCCATCCTCCCCCGCCGAATTCGCCGATGCCTGGGGAGAGTCCTACCAGGCGGGCAGACGATTGCGCATCCAGGGAGCGGGATCGAAGCTGCGATTCGCGGGCCCGATAAGCGAAGCCGACATTGCTTTCGATACCAGCGGATTGAGTTCAATTGGCGAATACGAACCGCGAGACCTGACGATCCGGGTTGGGGCCGGGATGCCCTATATGCACCTCATCAAGGCGCTCGAAGCGGAGGGACAAATGCTGCCCCTGGACCCACCGTTTCACGATGAGGCGACGGTAGGCGGAGTGGTGGCGGCGAACCTTTGCGGGCCGCGGCGGCGCGGCTATGGGACGGTGCGCGATTACGTCATCGGCGTGGAGTTTGCGGACGCGATGGGGCGGCTGGTGCAATCTGGCGCCATGGTGGCGAAGAACGTTGCCGGCTACGATCTGAACAAGCTTTTCGTGGGAAGCTGGGGCGTGCTGGGCCCGATGGTGAACGTGAATCTGCGCGTCTCTCCAATTGAGAAGCAAACGGCCACGTTTCTGGTGCAGGGTCGGACGGAGACAGAATACCGGACGATGCGCGATGCGGCCCTGAAGGGCTTCACACAACCGATCGCAGTGGATTATGTGAATGCCACGGCGGGGGAATTGCTGCGGCTTAATGGCAGCGCGCTTTTGATTCGCTACGCGCATCCGCCATCGGTGGTGGAACGGTTGCGGCAGAGCCTGGACCTGCCCAAACCGGTGGAAGCGGAGCTTGAACCCTTCCTCTGGCTGCGGCTGCGTGAGTGGTTTCAGCATCAGGTGAGCGGCTATGCGGATGGCACCCTGCTGCAACTTTCGACCGTGCATTCGCGGCTCTTTGCCGACGTTACCTCGCTGGGCGGACGAGTGCTGGCGCGGGCGGCTTCTGGCGTGGTATATGCCTCCTATTCCGATTCGCAGACGGCGCTCGATACGATGCGATTCCTTGAGGAGCAGGGCCGCAATGTGCTGATCCTGAGCGCTTCGGACGAGACCCGCGAATCGCGGGCGCTGTGTCCAATGAAGCCGGCGGATCTGCCGGTGATGGAAAAAGTGAAGGCGCATTTCGACCCGCAAGGGCTGGTGAACCGGGGGAGGTTGCATGGCTGGTTCTGAGATGGCCGCGAAGGGGCTTTCCATGCTGCACACGATCGGCCCGAAACGCGCGGATCTCGACACCTGCGTCCATTGCGGGCTGTGCTTGAACGCTTGCCCCACTTACCGCGAGCTAGGGCTGGAGATGGATTCGCCGCGAGGACGCGTCTACCAAATGGTGCGGGTGCATGAGGGCCGCGCGGAGGTGGATGAGAGCTACCAGGGCCACATCGAATTATGCCTGGCGTGCCGGGCCTGCGAAACGGCCTGCCCTTCAGGAGTGCCGTACGGAAGGCTGGTGGAAGCGGCGCGGGCCGATATCGAAGCCCGCACGACGCGGCCGCTTCTCGAACGATGGACGCGCGATTTTCTATTCGGCAAAGTGTTACCCTCGCCTTTCTGGCTGCGGCTGCTGACAGTGCCGCTATATTTCTATCAGCAAAGCGGCCTTGAAGGATTCGTGAATCGTTCGGGTTTGCTGAACGGCTTTCCACGATTAAAGGAACTGGCTTCGCTGAGCCCGCGGGCGACGCTGCCGAGCTTTTTTCGCCACTATGGAAAGACCTTTCCGGCACTGGGAGAGACGCGATACCGTGTGGCGTTTCTAGGCGGCTGCATGGCCAATGTGAGCTTCGCCCCGTTGCATGAAGCGACGCTGCGGGTGTTGCAGCGCAACGGCTGCGAAGTGGTGGTGCCGGCGGAGCAGACCTGCTGCGGAGCGTTGCACGTGCATGCCGGACGCAAGGCCGACGCACAACGGCTGGCAATCAAGAATATCGACGCGTTGCTGGCCGGGGGATACGACGCGATCCTGACGAACACCGCCGGCTGCGGATGCGCGCTGAAAGAGTATGGCCATTTGCTCGAAGACGACGAGGCATACTCGACCAGGGCCAAGCTTTTCGCGAAGAACGTGAAGGACGTGAACGAGTTTGTGGCGTCGATCGAGCCGGTAGCGCCGAAGGTGGATTACCCGGCGAACGTCACCTACCAGGATTCCTGCCACCTCACCCACGGGCAGAAGCTGCCCGCGCCGCCACGCAAACTGCTGGGGATGGTGCCGGGCCTGACCCTCAAGGAGATGCCTTTCGCCGACCACTGCTGCGGCAGCGCGGGCATCTACAATGTGCAACACACTGAGATGGCGATGGCGCTGCTTGAGAAGAAGATGGACCATGCGAACGGAACGCGGGCGGAGATCATCGCTTCGGCGAATCCGGGCTGTCTGCTGCAATTGCAGGCGGGCGTGCGCCTGCATGGCAACGGGCAGCGCGTGCTGCACGTGATGGAAGTGTTGGACGAAGCCTACGGCGATGTAGAGCAGGTGCCCGCGGGAAAGCCGCACGCCAAAGGCTGACGGACGTTTGGCGGTGGTATATTGTTGGAATCCGCGATGGGCACCGCGATGGGCACTGGGACTCTTTCAGAGTAGCGGGACGGCTGGACGAGAGCACAACTGTTGGTTAAATCCCGTCAAGAGCCGAAAGCTGGCTGAAGCCCGGAAGGTTGAACCCATCGCAAACACAACACTGGCACCGGGGACCGTGCCCGAGGGCCAAGATCTATGTCGACTTTGGATGTTACTACCCTTCTGGCGCGCTGGAGTTCCGGGGATGCCGGCGCCCTGGAACAGCTAACCCCCATCGTCTACGACGAACTGCGCCGCATCGCGCGCAGGCACCTTGCCCGCGAACGCAAAGACCACACTTTGCAAAGCACGGCGCTGGTCCATGAGGCATACCTCCGGCTGATTGGCGGTTCGGGAAGCGAATACCACAATCGGCAGCACTTCTTCGCCGTCGCCGCGCAAGTGATTCGCCGGGTATTGGTGGACCACGCTCGAGCGGTGAACGCCGCGAAGCGGGGCGGCGGCGCGCAGAAAATTCTGCTTGAAGACCAACCCGAGGCGTCGTCGCCGGCGGAGAACGTGGCGGAGATCCTGGCGCTCCACGAGGCGCTCGAACGGCTTGCCGCGTTCGACCAGCAACAGGCGCGGATCGTCGAGCTTCGTTACTTCGCGGGACTTTCGATCGAAGAGACCGCCAACGTGCTGAGCGTATCGCCGGCAACCGTGAAGCGGGATTGGGTGATGGCCAGAGCGTGGCTGGCACGGGAGTTGAAGGGAGGCGGGCCGGGATGAACTCCGAGCGCTGGGCACGGGTGAAGCACCTGTTCCAGGAAGCCTTATCGGCGGAGGCTGAGTCTCGTGTTCAGTTGCTCGATCGTGAGTGTGGCGAGGATGTCTCGTTGCGCGAGGAAATCGAGAGCTTGCTGGCGGCCCATGAGGACAGTTCCGTTTCGCTGGAAGCGCCCACCCACGTCCCGCTTTTTGGTTCCGTATTGCGTCAGGTGCGCGACGAAGTGGCCCGTGGCCAAGCGCTGATTGGCCGGGTGATTGGGCAGTATCGCATTGAATCGCTGATTGGGGAAGGCGGGATGGGTTCGGTGTATCTGGGCATCCGCGACGACGCGGAGTTCAAGATGCAGGTGGCCATCAAGGTGCTGAATCGCTCGTCGAGCGGCGGCGATACGGTGAATCGCTTCCGTTTGGAACGGCGCATTCTCGCCCGGCTCAATCACCCGTTCATCGCCCGCATTTTCGATGGCGGCGTGACCGAAGATGGATTGCTCTATTTCGTAATGGAGCACATCCCAGGCATCCCGCTGGACGAGTATCTGCGCAAGGCGAATCCGAACCTCGAAGCGCGGCTCCAACTGTTCAGGGAAATCTGCTCCGCGGTGAGTTTCGCCCATCAGAACCTGGTGGTCCACAGCGACATCAAGGCGAGCAACATCCTGATCATGGAAGGCGATATTCCGAAGCTGCTCGACTTCGGTATCTCGCAAGTGCTGGACCCGGAGAACCGCGAACTCGCCGCCGAGCAGGAAGGGAAGGTGGCCGCTCTAACCCCTGCCTACGCCAGCCCTGAGCAACTGCGCGGCCTGCCCCTGAGCACGGCCAGCGACATCTACTCAATGGGGGTGCTGCTCTATGAGATGATCTGCGGAAAGCACCCGTATGAAGTGGATCGCGCGAATCCCTTCGCGATCCTCACGAAGATCGCCGGTGGCGACCCGCCAAGGCCAAGCGAGATCAGCCCGCTGCAGGGAGTGCAGACCGACCTGGATGCGATCATCCTGAAGGCAATCCAGCCGGAGCCGCAGGATCGCTACATCACGGCCAACCAACTCTCGCGCGATGTGGACCGGTATTTGAAGCACCAGCCTGTGGTTGCCTGGCCGGACAGCCCCTACTACCGGCTGCGGAAGTTCGTCCGCCGGAACCTCGTTCCCGTGGTGGTGGGCATTATCGCGGCACTCAGCCTAATTGGCGGCATTCTGGCGTCCAGCTACATGGCGGATCGCGCGGAAGAGCAGCGCCTGCGCGCCGAAGCTCGCTTTCAGGATGTCAGGCAGCTGGCCAGTTCGCTGATCTTTGAGCTCGACACCGATCTGGCCCAGATTCCTGGTGCCACGGGCGTCCGTGGAAAGCTGGTGGAGCGGGCGCTTGCCTACCTCGACCGGCTCGATACAGAATCAGGCGACGACCTCGAGTTGCAGCGCGAGCTTGCAGCCGCTTACGAAAAGCTGGGGGACGTGCAGGGGAGGCCGAACGTCGCCAACATTGGCAATTCGCCGCTTGCGCTGGAGTGCTACCGCAAGGCTCTCTCTATCCGCCAGACGGTTCGCCTGAAAGCGAACGATGTGCAATCGCGGCAGGATATCGCGTCGACGTATACGCGGCTGAGCGCGCTGCTTAAGCTGATGGGCGACTACGACGGCGGTCTGAAATACGACCGCGACTGCCTGCAGATGTACCGCGAGATGATGGATCTCGATCCGGCGAATTTCGAGTATCGCCGCAAAGTGGCTTCCGCTTACACAGCGCTAGGGGGCGGACTCTCGCAGATCGGCGACTGGGATGGCGTGCTAGAGACGCGGCGGCAGGCTCTGCGCATGTTTGAGGAGATCCTGGCATCGGGCTCCGACGATCCGGAAGACACCCGCGGGCTGTGCCTGGCGCATCGCCGGATCGGCGGTATTCTGCTAATGCTGAAAAAGAGCGGGGAGGCCGAAAACCATTTCCGCAAAGCTCTTTCCCTAGCGAAGGAGATGATGCGAGAACATCCTGGCGACTCGCGCAACGTGCAGGATCTGGCGGCCTCGGCAACCGCGCTTGGCGGATTGCTTTATGAGAGCGGCCAGTTCGATGAGGCGATGAATCGCTATCGCGAAGCGATTGAGATCCACGAGCGGATTGCCCTATCAGACCCACTCGACGCTCGCAATCGCAGCCTGCTGGCCTCAAACATCCACCGGCTGGCGCGAACGATGATTCGCACGAAAGACCCGAAGCCCGCGCTGGCTTACCTGATCCGCGGGCTGGAACTGCGGCAGGGGCTGGCTGCCGAGAACCCCACGAACGCCGGCGGGCAGGGGGAGGTTGGCGAATCTCACATGGTGCTAGGCGACTACTATCGCGTTACCAAGGAAAAGGGACGCGCTCTGGCCTCTTACCGCAGGGCGATGGCGATCTTCCGCGCGCTTCAAACGCAGGGCAAAGAGAACGCGATTCTCGAGATCGAACGGCGCGAGACCATGGAGAAGATCGCGCTACTTGAGGGGCGCTAAACTTAGAGCCCGCTCAGTTCCCGCAATCGCCCGTTGCTATCGCCGAAGCTCTCGACGGGTGCGCCCAACCGGTCAAGCAGGGTGAGGTAAAGATTGGTCATCGGCGTCCCGTCGGCGAAGGCCAGATGCTCTCCGCCCCGGAAGCCGGCGCGCTTTCCCCCGGCAAGCAGGATTGGCAAATTATCGTGGTTGTGCCGGTTGCCATCGCCGATGCAACTTCCGTAGACGACCACCGTTTTGTCGAGGAGCGAAGCATCCCCATCCGGAGTGCGTTGCAGCTTGTCGATGAAGCCCGCAAAGAGCCGCATGTGATACTCATTGATCCGGGTGATCTTCTCGATCTTCTCCTGGTTTTTCTGGTGGTGAGAGAGCGGGTGGTGGGCGTCAGAAATGCCAATCTCCCGGTAGGTGCGACGGCTGCCTTCGCGACCCACCATCAACGTCGCCACACGGGTTGCATCAGCCTGAAACGCGATGGCGATGAGATCGTACATCAGCGCCAGGTGGTCAGAAAATTTCGCCGGGATCCCTGCCGGCTTGGGCATGTCGATATCGAGCGGCGCTTCGTTGGCGCTGCGCTCGAGCCGCTTCTCGACATCGCGGACCGCATAGAGATACTCGTCGAGCTTACGGCGGTCCGTTGGCCCCAGATCGCGCATGAGGTTGCGCGTATCCTCTTGCACGGTATCGAGCACGCTGCGCTGGAATTGCTGCCGCGCGCGGGCTTCAGCAGGGGTCTCGCCGTTTCGGGAAGCGCCGAAGAGCCGCTCAAACACGAGGCGGGGATTGATTTCCGGGGGCAGCGGCGTCGTCTCATTGTGCCAGGCGAGACTGTTGGTATAGGCGCAACTGTATCCGGAATCGCAATTGCCCACTGTGCCGCCATATTCGGTGCCCAGTTCGAGCGAACCAAAGCGCGTCTTGCCTTCGAAGTGGCGGGCGACAATCTGGTCGATAGAGACGCCGTTCTGGATATTTGCACCGTCGGTCTTGCGAGGGTGAACGCCGGTGAGGTAGGCCGCGGCGGCCCGGGCATGGTCGCCGGGTCCGTCGCCCAGCGCCTTGGCATTCATCTGCGCCAGACCGCTGAGAACAGTGACGCGTTCGCGATGTCCTTCGAGGGGCTTCAGGATGCGAGTGAACTCGAACGCCTTACCGGGGACAGCCGGCGTCCATTCCTGCATCGTGACGCCGTTAGGAACGTATGCGAAGGCGAGCCGGAGGGCGGACGCACGTGCGGCTTCGGACTTCGTCGCAAACGCGGGGGTCATGGCGTCGAGAAACGGCAGCGCCACCGCGGTACCGAACCCGCGCAGCAGAGTGCGCCGGGACAAGTGCTTACGTGTCATGGCCGATCTCCTCCCTCTTCACGCCTCATGCGGAAAGGCATGCTCCAGCAGATCTCTTCCACCAGCTTTCGAAGCGGGTAATTCTCTTTCTCAATACCGGCAACGATGGCGTCCACCGCCGCGCGATCATAGCGTTCCAGACCACGGCCCAACGCGAACGTGAGCATCTTTCCGGCGACGCTCCTGGCAATTTCCGGAGTCTCGTTCAGCAGCGCCTGTTTCATCGTATCGGGGCCGTCGAAGGCGGCTCCATTGGGAAGAACGCCGGCAGCGTCGATGGGGAACTTCCCCTCCATGCTTCGAAAGCGCCCGATGGCGTCGAAGTTCTCAAGGCTGAATCCCAGTGGGTCCATTTTACTGTGGCAGGCAGCGCAAGTAGGATCGCTGCGATGGAGTTCCATGCGCTCGCGCAGCGTGGCTGCTTCGCCTACACCCTCGGCGTTCAACTCGGGAATATCCGGGGGAGGGGGCGGCGGCGGCGCGCCGAGCACATTCTCAAGGAGCCAAAGCCCTCGAAGCACCGGCGAGGTGCGGGTGGGATAACTGGAGATCGTCAGCACGCTGCCGTGGGTGAGGATGCCGCTGCGGCGGGTGCCGGCGAGAGAGACCCGGCGAAACTCCTCTCCCTCCACGCCAGAGATGCCGTAGTGCCGGGCGAGGCGCTCGTTGAGAAACGTGAAATCGGCTACCAGGAATTCGGCGAGGCCGCGCTTCTCATTGAGTACGGCTTCGAAGAACAACTCGCTCTCCCGCTTCATGGCGCGGCGGAGAGGCGCGTCGAAATCCGGGAAAAGGTCGCGGTCCGGTTGCACATGATCCATGTTCCGAAGCTGCAGCCACTGGCCGGCGAACGCCTGGGTGAGGGCGGAGGCGCGGGGATCGCCAAGCATGCGATCCACCTGGGCCATCACCTGTTCCCGCGTGGACAGCCTGCCCTCTTCGGCGGCTTGCAGCAGAGTCTCGTCGGGCATGCTGCTCCAGAGAAAGTAGGAGAGGCGCGAAGCAAGTTCGAAGGGGCTCAAGGAGCGAGAGGGAGCCGCCTTCGCGTCACGCAGATCGCGCTCAATCCGGAACAGAAAGTGGGGAGAAACAAGCACGCCCTGCAGCGAGAGCCGCATCTGCTCTTCAAAGCGAAGGCCGGCGGCGCGTGCTTTTTCGGCGAGATCCAGCAGGGGGCGGAGATCGTGGTCGTCTACGGGCCGCCGGTAAGCCAATCGGGCAAGGCGGCGGAGGACGCGTTCGGCGCAAGCCGGCTCTTCGGCGGGCGTTGCGGGCGCACAGACAATGAGGCGTTTGTGGCTATCGTTGATCGCGCGTTCGCGCGCGTCGAAGGGGCCGCGCACTTCAAAGTACGAAACGTCGATGAAGCGAGTGGCATCGGCGGGGTCGAGATAGCGAAATGGGGTGCCGGCGGCATCCACCGTCATGGCACGAATCGCATGCTTCCCGGCGGGCACCCGCAAAGAGAAGGTGTATTCGTTAGCCGCTTCATCATCGGGAGGCGACGTCTCCATCTCCATCTGTATAGGGGCAAGCTCGCCGATGGCTGCCGCGAAACGCCCGGGGCTTGCGCGGTCTTTGCGGCGGTCCGCCATGCGCACCATCACCTCGTATTCGGCGTCGGCGGGGAACTCGAACCAGGCTTGTTTGGCCGACGGATGAGCCAGGCTCCCCGCGGCTTGGGCCGCTCTCGTGCCAAGGCGCTGGACGGCTTCGCCATCGAGGCGCGCGGTGGTGGGCTGAAGCTTATCAGTGGGGGAGACAATGGCCCGTTGCGCAATCTCCCAGGCGGCGTCGACGTACTTTTCCATGAGGATGGGAGAGACGGTGAGCACGTCGCCGATGTTGTCGAAACCATAGCCGGAATCGTCGGCGGGAAAATCCTTGGCGGGCTCGAAATCAATCCCAAGAAGATCGCGGACGGTGTTGTTGTATTCGAAGCGATTCAGACGGCGGGCGGTGACGCGTCCGGGGTCCGGCTTGGCGTTGCGAGCGAGTTCTTCGAGGCCACCGTGGATCCAAGCCAGCACGGCTTTCTGTTGTTCAGCGGGCGGGCGCGGAAGACCCTTGGGCGGCATGGTGCCGTTGGTGAGGCGCTCCGCGGCCTTTTCCCAAAGCTCGGGGTTCGTGAGGGCCTCTGCCGCGGTGGCGAATCCTGAAAAGCTGATGCCCGCAGTGGGATTGGCCTGGTTGTGGCACATCAGGCAATTACGCTTGACGAAGGGCGTCACGTGCTCGCGAAAGGCCACTGCATGAGGCGAATCGGGAGTGGCCTCGTCGGCGAGCGTGGGCGCAATGGCGACCGAAACTGCAAGGAGCAGGGTGATTCCGCCGATCCAACCGCGTCGTGTCGTCTTTGGCTTCATGGCACAGGCTACTGGATGGCGCTTGGTGCGATCGCTTGGGCGTTCACCAGAAGTAATGCCGACAAATGGAGAATGGAAGATCGGCGAAAACGCGGAAAGCCCAGAGCTTGCCCTTAGTATATGCGAACCGAACCGGGGCCAGAGGCGGGGCCGGGGAGTGCGGGCATTGAGCGCTTCCGGCTTCCGGCGGATCGTTCGGGGCGCTTGCCTGTGGCTCGCTCTGGTTGAGCGAGTGATTGTCCGGATTTTGGCGCGGGTCTTGGGAGTCATCAGTTAGAATTAAGCCATTCCGCACAGAGAGGCTTGATGATCGGGCGTACGATTTCCCACTACCGGATCCTTCGCCGTATTGGCGCCGGTGGGATGGGCGTGGTCTACGAGGCCGAAGATACGCGGCTGCATCGTACGGTGGCCCTGAAGATGCTGCCCGAAGGCGCTCTGGAGCGCGAACAGAAGTCGCGGTTTGTGCAGGAGGCGCGGGCGGCGGCGCAGTTGCACCATCCGAACATCTGTCCCATCTACGACGTTGGTGAGGAGGAGGGCAGGCTCTTCTTCACGATGGCGTATCTGGAAGGGCGGCCGCTTTCTGATTTGATCCACGGGCAGCCGCTGCCGGTCTCGGTGGCGTTGGACATCGCGGTTCAACTGAGTGCCGGGCTTTCGCAGGCGCACCGCAGGGGCATCGTGCACCGGGATATCAAGCCGCAAAACGTGGTGATCGGCGAAGGCGGCCACGCGAGCATTTTGGATTTCGGGCTCGCGTTGATGGACGGCGGAAGTCGAAATACCGATCCGGGGCGCGTGGTGGGCACGGCTGCGTACATGTCTCCGGAGCAGGTAGATGGCGGCGAAGTGGGGCCGCGCAGCGACATCTGGTCTGTGGCATTGGTGCTCTATGAAATGCTCACCGGGCTTCGGCCCTTTCAGCGCTCGACGCCGGTGGCCACGTTGCGCGCCGTGCTGGATGAGGAGCCCCGCCCGGTGGATTCCCTTCGGCCGGAGATTCCGCAAGCGCTGAGCGCCGTGATAGCGCGTGGTCTGCAGAAGCAGCCGGAGGCGCGGTGGCAAAGCGCGGCGGAACTGGAAACGGAGCTGCGGGGTATCCGGAAGCAGCTTTCCCCGGATGGCGACGATCCTGCCGCTCTGCTTGCGGCGGCGATGGCGTTGGCGCCGAAAGCATCCAACCGGCTTGAGGGCGCGGAAACACGGACGCAAACGGCGGACGGAGTCGAAAGCTGGACGCCGCGTGCTGCGACCCTTGCGCGATCTCCGCGATCACAAATGGCGCGGAGGGCGATGGTTTTGGTGGCGGCCTTCAGCCTGATGGTGGTGGCGGCGCTCTGGTGGGCGTTTGTCCGGGAAGGCGCGCCTGGGGCGGTGGCGACGCTGCCGGAGGCCAAGACGGTGGCCATTCTCCCGTTTGAGGTGTTTGGCGAGGATGCATCGTTGCAGGCGCTTTCCGACGGGCTTGCGGATACGCTTACGGCAGAGCTGAGCCAGTTGGAGCGATTCCATGGAAAGCTGATGGTGGTTCCCGCAAGCGAGATTCGCGCGGATGAGATCCGCAGTGCGGAAGATGCGAGGAACCGCTATGCGGCCAATCTGGTGGTGACCGGCAGCACACAACGGATGGGCGACCAGGTGCAGCTTACGCTGAGTCTGGTGGATTCGAAGCGATTGCGGCAGTTGGGTGCACGCACCTTTCACTTTGACATCAAGAACCCGGCATCGCTGCGGACGGGAGCGATCACGCGCCTGGCTAGCCTGCTGGAGATCCCCTTCGGGGCCGAGCAGGCGAGCGTGGTGGAGACGGGGAGCACGGAGCGGGGCGTGGCGCAGATTGCCTATCTTGAGGGTCGCGGACTGCTGGCGCGCTATGACCAGCAGGGGAATATCGATGGGGCCATTGATCGCTTTCAAGCGGCGATTGGCCAGGACCCAAACTACGCACTGGCATGCGCGGGATTAGCGGAAGCGTACTTCCGCAAGGCGGTAAACACCAGTGACAGCCAATGGCTTGCGCTTGCGGCGGAGAGTGCGCAGCGAGCGGCAGCTTTGGCGCCGCGCCTGCCGATGGCCTATGTGGTGTTGGGGGAGATCAACGTCTACCAGGGACGGCATCAGCAGGCGATTCAGCAGTTCGAGGAGGCATTGCGAATCGCGCCAGGAAGTGCAGAAGCGAGACGTGGCATCGCGGAGGTGCATACTGCGGAGGGTCGCTTTGGAGAAGCGGAAAGGGCCTACCAGGAAGCGATCCGGCAGAGGCCGCAGGATTGGTTCGGCCATCTGCTTCTGGGCTACTTCTACATCCAGCGTTCCGACTACGCAAAAGCAGAGCAGGCATTGCGCGCGGCCCTGGAACTGACCCCGGACAACGCGATTGTTCACCGCAATCTGGCTGTGGTGTTCATGAGCCTGGGGCGGTATCAGGAGGCACGACAACAACTGGAGGTGGCGCTTCGCCTTCGGCCGAATGCGACAACATACGGCACGCTGGGTGTTGCGTACTACTACGAGGGACGATATGCCGAAGCGGCGTCGGCGCTGGAGACGGCGATTGACCTGGACGCGAACGATTACATCCAATGGGGAAACCTGGGGACGGCGTATCGCTGGGCGCCAGATGGGGAAGCCAAAGCGAGGGCGGCGTTCCTCCGGGCGATCGAACTGGGCGAGGCGATGCTGCGGGTATCTCCGAAGGCGCACCGGGTGCGGGCGAACCTGGCGGAATACTACGCGAAGCTGGGCGAGCGCGAGGAGGCGCGCCGGAGGGTGTCGGAAATTCCTGAGGCGGTGCGGGAAAACTACGCGGTACGCATCGCGCTGGTGTATGAGCTTGCCGGCGAGCGGACGGCCGCGGTCAGGATGCTGCGACCGCTTGTGAAGGATGTCTCCGTACAGAACGATGTACGTTATGATCCCGATCTTGCGGGTCTCTGGAAAGACCCGGTCTTTGCGCAGTTGGTGCGGGAGGCAAATGGCAAGACCGGGAATTCTGAGTAGTTTCCGCGGAATGGCGAGGTTTCAGCCCCGGACGCCTTCGCCTTTGTCGGGCCCAAGATCAGGACCTAGCGCAGCCTTGGTGAGGATGGCAATGGCTGCGAGGACATCCTCCCGCGCGTCCTTTCTTGCTTTTGGGGGCACAGGTTTTGCCGTGCCCATGGTTTCTACTGCTTTTTGCAGGAGCGCGATGGCTTTCTTGATGTCCCTCAATGGAATTCTCCTTGGTGATGCCCTATCCTGTCTCCGCACGAACCGGAGGTGGGGAAGGGCGGGCCGGATTCGCCGGCGTGTGTAGTTTACAACTGTTTCAAAGAAAAGCAAGATAAACGTAGCCTTGGTAGCCTTGGGGGCTCCAAGGCCGGAAGGCATTAAGGAGGGGCGATGCGTTTTGAGGACGGCCGTGAATTTGTGGAGGCCGCCGAGGCCGCGCTTCTGGCGAATCGCGAGTTTCTCCAACTGCCCGGGCTTTCGCTTCAACGGCTGGCGGAGTTTCTGGAGCAGGCGGAGGGCACACCGCTCACGGTAGGCGAAAAGGAGGACCTGGTTGACCAGGCGATCCTCACAATGGACCAGATCTACGCGCACCTGCCATTCAAGCGGGCACGTTACGCCGTGGAGCCTGTGCAGCGGCTTCGGCTGCTCAGGGTGCGGGCCGCGGGGCTGAGTGAGCGCGCGTTTCATTCCGAGTTGCTGGAGATTTTCTTCAGCGTGCGGGATGCCCACACCTTCTACGGATTACCAAGTCCCTATCGAGGCGCCATGGCGTTCCTCCCGTTCGATATGGAATGGTATGTGGACGCGGACCACGCAAAACGTCACTTTCTGGTCACTAGCGTGATGGATGGATTCTCGCATCCACACTTCGCGCCAACGGCCGAGGTGCTGGCATGGAATGGTGTGCCAATCGAACGGGCGGTGCTTTCGGTTGCGGAACTGGAGGCCGGGGGCAATGATGCGGCAAAGTTCTCGCGGGGTGTTGACGCGATGACCTTGCGTCCGCTGACGTTCTCGCTGCCACCGGACGGACAGTATGTGGTGGTGGAATATATCGCTGCCGAAGGGAGCCGCGGCGGACGAAAGGCGCGGGGAATCGTGCTGCCCTGGATCGTGGCCAAGGGCTTTGAAGAGAAGTTGTTTCGGGGTCGGGGAGCGGTGAGTATCGCGGACTCAAGATACCAGACCCGCGCTGGGCAGAAGCTGATCTGGTGCCGTGAGGAATTAATGCGTGAGTATCGGGGCAATGCGGAGGACGAGCCGGATTTCAGCAGTCTCAACCTGAACTTCTACGATGTGGCGCCGCCGGAAGCGGTGGAAGAGAGCCCGGCATCGGGAACAGAGGCTGCAGGCGAAGCGCCGGCTGCGCCGCGGGCCAGACTTTCGCGGGACTCCGTTTTGCCCGACACGTTTGAGTTCTGTTTTTCGGATTCCGAACCGGGCGATGCGGGCATCGATCCATCTTCCCTCCAGCTAAGAGGCAAGTTGAGAGACAAGCGTTTCGGGTATCTGAGAATCAAGCGCTTCGCAGGCGGCGCGGGGGACAGTGGCGATCTCTTCTTTGAGGAGTTCCTGCGGATTGTTGGGCTCATGCGCGAACGCGCGGCGCACGGATTGATTCTGGATATCCGCGGCAACCCGGGCGGGAGCATTCAGGATGCGGAGCGGCTACTGCAACTGTTCACGCCACGGAAAATTGAGCCGCAGTCTTTCCATTTTGCCAACACCCTGCTGATGCAGCATTTGACGCAGCAGGTGCTGCAGGAACTGCAGGCACTCGATTTCGAGCGGGACAGCCCAGAGAAGGTGACGCGAGTCTCGATTGCGTCGGCGGAGCTATCGGTGGCCACCCTTCCCGATATCGCGGAACAGGTGGTGAGCGGTTCGCCGCTGGCCGACGGAAGACCGCTTAGCGATGCCGACACCATCAACGCGCTGGGGCAACGCTACCACGCACCGGTTGTATTGCTGGTAAACGCGCGAGCGTACAGCGCCGCCGATATCTTTTGCGCGGGCTTTCAGGACCACGAGATCGGCGAGGTGATTGGGGAGGATGCGAACACGGGCGGGGGCGGAGCGAGCCGCTGGACACACCAGGAGGATCTGGTAGAAGTGTTTGGCCAGACGCCGGGGATGCCGTTTCGCGCCTTGCCCCGAAATGCGGCCCTGGCGGTGGCCATCCGCCGCTGCACGCGGCAGGGGAAGCGAGTGGGGCAGGCTTTGGAAGATACCGGTGTCCTATGCGATCTGGTGCATCCCCGTACGAAAGACGATGTGCTACATGACAGCCGGGATCTGTTGCGCTTCGCCTGTGAACGGCTTGCCGCGCGTGCTGCATACCGGCTGGAGACCACGGGCAATGTGCTCGAAAGGCGGCGGCTGCGGGTGAACGTGGAGGCGGAGAATCTGGATCGCATTGAGTTTCTGGTGGATGGCCGCCCACAGCGGAGTGTGGCCACTCCGCGCCAGTGCCGCAGCGAGTACGCGATTCCGTTGCATGGCCTGACTCCGGAAGCGGTATCGACGCTCGCAATTCACGGGTTTGCCCGGATGGCGCGGACCCGCGGAGAGCGCGACCTGCAGAGCGGGGACCTTTACGCCTCGTGCGTGCTTCCCTTCAGCTTACCCAGTGAGTGCACCGGCCGCTTTCGGGTGACCCAGGGCCAGCCTCAGTCAGGAGTTTTTCCAGTTCTTTCCGCGGTTGCGCAGTTCCGTCTTTTGGGATGGTGTAAGGTCCGCAATGTCGGGGATCTTGAGCTGCATGCCCGGCCGTAGCTTGTTGGGATTGGGCTCGATGGTCTCTCGATTGGCATCAAAGAGTACTGGCCAGAGGCGGGGATCCTTCCATGAGACGGCTGTCACTGGTCAACCGAAATCTTCAGGTCCGCCGTCGTTTTCTTCTTGCCCGCAACGGAATGGCATCGCGTGCCGATTCCAGGCTGCGCACGTAGGTCGGATTGAGCAGTTTGAGATCGGCCCGCGCCAGCCGCGCCAGCTTCTCGGCGTCGTTGCGGTCACTCTTCTTCTTGCTGGAAGTGATGGCGGCCAGATCGCGTGGATTGGCCACAATCACCTGGTGGCCAAAGTGCCGCAGCAAGCGCGCGATCCAGCCCGATTGCGTGCCCGCTTCCAGGGCAATCACCGCGGCGGGCAGCTTGGCGAAGTGCTTCTCCATGCTGGCCGCGTTGGTGTGCAGACGGCCCTGGTCGGCGATCTCGCCGGCGGCATCCAGGCGGCAAAACTGACTCACGCGATCGCCAACGTCGATGCCCACCGTTTCGCCCGAGAGCGCCTTCGCTGCCGGCGCCGTGGTAGGCTCGTCAACCGCTTTGCTGGCGACCCTCGCGGCGGGCTTGCGGGCGCCACTCGCCTTCCTCCGCGTTTCCGCCTTCGCCACCACGCACAGCGCCTTGGCTTGGATCGACGTCACTGCTTTGTTAGCATTCTTCATGGCTGGTTCTCCTTTAGTGAAGGTTGTTTCGACGCGATCAACACTATCGCATCTGAACCAGCCGTCTCATCTCATCTGTCCCCCGAAACCAGGAGCTTCCGAACAGCGTAACTCGTTCTGGTACAGTTGGTTCACCAATTGGTCAAAGGGTTCCCCTGATCCCCAACGGACGAAGCCCGCTCCACTCCCGCCCGGGTGGGCCACACCCTTCCTGGACAATGAGGGAGAATACAAGCACTCAGGTGGGCCAAATGGAGTGCAGAAAGTGGGCCATGCCTGATGCGCGAACGCAAACATCTGGCTGAAAATGCTGGATACTCGATTCATGGCGCTCCTTCTGGCAGGGTAGATTCGTCCTTGCGGGAACTGATTCTCACCCTAGCAGAAGGGCGCCACCTCGTTTCGGTGGTGCTTGGCTAATTTGGACACGAGTGGGTAGCGATGGAGTACGTACTGGTTATTCTCTGTACAAGTTTTGCGCTGGTTCATATCACGTCTATATTTCTCAATCCAAGTGAGTATTTTGACCTATATATGGGATGGGCTCGGTTCATCGATCCGAATCTCAATGGTAGCAATCAACGCGCAAGAAGATGGGCTAGAGTGAGTGGAGGTTTTCAAGCGCTTTTTATATCGATTGTGCTATTTGGTATAGTGCTATCAGTTGTCTTTGGCAATAAACCGCAGGAAAATGCACCTACAGAAACTGTTCGTAACGTTTTTCGCGCCAGCTGTGTAGCGCTGGCGATAATTGGAGTTATGAGTCTTTCCGCGAGGGGGAAACTAATGAGGTAATACGAAAGTCTATTCAAGAAACTGGGGTCTGATAAGCCGCTTTCGAGACCGTTTCGAAGTCCTCCTGGTTCTTCAGGGATCGTACTACTGTTGGGGAGTATCAGTGGCGTCATTGCATCCTTTCTTTAGTGTAAGCGTAAGAGTAATCTTTCGAATTCGGCATCCGCACGGGTTCATGAACCACGGGTTCACCCCCGATCATGAAAATGGGCGCGCGGGAGCGGGCGTGGGTTCGCTACTCTGGTTTGCGCCGGAGGCCGTGTAAGCCGTCTAACCTGTGAGGCTGTAAAGCCTGCGTATCAGCATGGCTGGAACGCCAAGTGCCCCCACTTGTATCGGTGTTTGGCCCGTTTCTGGGGTGAGCGCCAGTACGCAGGAGAGGCTGTCTTGCCGAGCCATGCGTGGCTTGCCCTGTCCGTCCATGGGACCGCCAACCACCCCGCTATTTATCAGCGAACCAGCGGCGTGCAGCGCCATTTTGTTGGTCCATGTTAGTCCCGAAGGGCCGGCTCAATCGTGTATGCCCCGTGGCGTAAGCCCGGGGCAATGCATCCGAGCGCCAGCGAGACCGTGGAGCATTCGCCCTATTTGGCGAGTGCGACTCCGGCACCGGCCACGCCCACCCTATTCCGCTATCACGCCTGTAGCGGATCACTAACGGGCGTCGCCTCTCCCTCTGCACGCGCTCACACCTGTAAACACGAAACCTCGTTGCCTGTTAGCATAGAGCGAAGCCAATATCATGACTGTGCCGCGATCGCCACTTCTGGTTGTCGCCGCGGTGATCAAAAGGGACGGGAAGTTCCTGATTGCGCAGCGGCGCGAAGGGGGGAGTTTTCCCCTGAAGTGGGAGTTTCCGGGCGGCAAACTCGAGATGGGGGAAAGCCCGAAGGAGGCCCTCCATCGGGAACTGATGGAGGAGTTGGGCATTGAAGCCATCATCGGCCAGGAACTTGCCCGCTACGAATGCAAGTACCCGGCTACTGCGAACGCGCGGTTCCCGGCCAGGCCGCTCGCCGCGACAGTGGTGCTGCTTTTCTTCTCCGTGCGCGAATTTACGGGCACCCCACAGAATCTCGCCTTTGCGCAGTTCTGCTGGGAAGAGCGGGAAAATTTGCGAAGCTACGATTTCCTCGACGGCGACCTGGATTTTGTCGAACGCCTAGCCACCGGGCAGTACATGGTGGATTAGCCGGCGCTGCTTACCGCGCCAATAGCGGAGCGATCCCATAGCGCTACGCCGCCTACAATTCCGGCGATATTGGGGATCCGTTGCGCGTGGGCGGGAAGCTCGAAATCGATGTACTCCGCGTTACCGCCGCCCAATAGCAGATGGTCGTAGTAGAACAAGTCGAACAACTGCTGAATGGCCTTCTGGATCTGCTTGTTCCACTTCTTCTTGCCGTCGCGGTCAAGCGCTTTTTGGCCCAAAAGGTCTTCATAGCTCTTGCCGTAGCGGAAGGGATGGTGGGCCAATTCGAGGTTGGGGCAGGAAAGATCGAAAGAGCGCCGAACCTAAGCCCGTACCCAGCGTGAGCACCAGTTCCACGCCATCGCCGGAGATGGCGCCATAGCCTTGCACGGTGGCGTCGTTGGCAACTTTGGCAGGGCGGCTGAGCAACGAAGAGACTTCATCTTCCAGGCGAAACTGCCTCCAAAGCGGGTCCAGGTTGGGGGCGGTTTCAATCACGCCGTGACGCACCGCGCCAGGGAAGCCTACGGATACCCGATGGAAGTCCCCCAGCTTTCCCGCTAATTCGGAAATCGCTTCGAGAACGGCAACCGGTGTGGCCGGTTGCGGTGTCTTCATCCGTTCGCGCGGGGTGATGGGCTGGCCGGCCTCATCGAGCACCATGGCCTTCACTTTTGAGCCGCCGATATCGATGGAGAGTGTCTTGGTCATGTGCGGAATTCCTCTGTCTGGGGTGGTGCCACCGAACGGGCCGGTGGGCCGATTACCAGGTCAGTGGGTATTGTACTTGATCGAAATCCAGTCTGGCGGCGCCCATCGTCGAAGGCAGGAGCTAGGACTGGATCCGGTCAATACCCGTGGGCGCGAAGTGATTTACGGGACCCTGCCCCCGGCCGAGCCCCGGATTCGTCCGGATCGCTTCCGTGATATAGCGCTTAGCGACGGCAACGGCGGCGGGCAGGGCGATGCCACGCGCCAGGCAGGCGGTGATGGCCGCGCTAAACGTGCATCCCGTTCCATGCGTGTGGGGGGTATCGATGCGCTCCGAGGGGTATTCGTGAATGACGCCATCCACGAAGAGAATATCCCGTGCTTCTTCGGTGAGGTGACCACCCTTCACCAGCACGCCCTTCGGGCCCATACCGGCGATGCGTTCGGCGGCTTCCTTCATTGTTTCGGCGTCCTCAATCTCCATGCCGGTGAGTTCGGCCGCCTCATACAAGTTGGGCGTCACCAGATAGCAGAGCGGCAGCAGCAGCGTCTTCAGCGCCTGATGCGCGGAGGCAGGCAGCAGGGGGGCGCCATGTTTGGAAACCATCACTGGATCCACCACCAGCGGGAAATCGAATTTGGCGGCTTCGGCGGCAACGGCGGCGATCATCTCCGCGCTGCCTAGCGCACCGGTTTTCGCGGCAGCGGGGCGGATGTCGCCGACGACGGCCTGAATTTGGTCAGTCACCAAGCCGGGCGACATCACCTGGACGCGGGCGACGCTACGCGTATTCTGCACCGTCAGCAGCGTGAGTACGGCCTGCCCGTAGACGCCGAATTGGTGAAAGGTCTTGAGGTCTGCCTGGATTCCGGCCCCCCCGCTGGGGTCGGATCCGGCAATCGTAAGAGCTACCGGACGTATTCCGCCCGGTGGATTCGCAGTGGAAGAGATGGATTTAGACATGGGAACCCGCCGCGATACAGGCGCGGCATCCCTCCATTCTGCGGGAATTTTGCGCCCTGCCCAACTTTGGGTGAGAATTTTCCCCTCGCCGGGGGACTAATTCCATAGACGCCGTAGACCCAGAAACCGAGAGCGTCCACGGAGGAGACCCGCGAATGGGCGGAAATGCAATGGCAATGCGCGCAATCCGGGAACTGTCCCGATTGCTCACTCCCCTATGGGTGGCTTTGCTCTGCGTAAGCCTGGTGGCGCAACCGCTGCGTTCGCAATCCGCTTCTACGGGGAATCCGGAGCCGGGGCAATCGGCCCCCACGCGTCTGCAAATCAAGATTCTCTCGCCGGCGCCGCTCTCCGAGCCTGCCGGCGCGCTCTCCGCCAACCAGGTGCGGGTGCAGGTGCTGGATGGATGGGGAATGCCCGTGCCCGGCGCCACGCTAAGCTTCCGTTTGCCCGAGGCGGGGCCGGGCGGTGTCTTTCTGAATGGACTTAGCACGGAAGTGGTGATCGCGGACCGCCAAGGCATGGCCACCGTGCAGGGCTTCGACTGGCGCGCCGAGGCGGGCACCAGCTTTCTGCACGTGATTGCCGCCTACGGAGAGATTCGCGCTGGGGCGATGGTGGAGGTGCAGTTGGGCCGCAAAGTGCGCGACGTGCCCCCTGCCGCCACGGTTCGACAAGGAACAGATCCAGGCGAATTGCGTTCCGCCCCGGTTGCGGCGCCCTCTGCCTTTCCGCTACCGGCGGAATCGCGGACGTCGCAGCAGCCACCGCCGGTGGCCGCCGTCGAGCCCGGGCGAAAGCCATCAAGCGCCCGCGCAGTTCTAGGCCAAAGCGCCAGCGAGGTTTCCCCCGAACTGCCGGCTCAGGCGATGGTCCGCAGGCCCGTGACACCTGCTCCCCGCGAGCTTCCGCCCCCCGCGCCGCCTGCCGACTACCAAGCTCCGAATGTGGTTCCGTCGGACTCCGGCTCTTACGTCACCGTGAAGCGAAAGCCGGGGGGAGCGGGCAAGATGCTGTTGATCCTGGTGGTGGCCGCGGCCGCTGCAGGCGGAGCCGTGGCGGCGGGAGTGGTTAGCGGGGGTTCTTCGTCCACGAGTAGCGGCAATGGGGGAAGTTCCGGGCCGCCCGTCATCGGGATCGGCAGCCCCAGCATCACGGTTACCGGGGGAGGCAACTGATGCGCGCGCTCTGGCTCTTGTTGCTGCTTCTTCCGGTACCGATGCTGCGCGCGGAACTACAATTGTGGCTTATCGCTGCGACCAAGGACCCGCTTACCTGGGCACCTGTTCCCGGGGTTTCTCCCACCCGGCTCGCCAACGGTGCCACGCTCGATCTCAGTACGATCACCCCGCTTCGAGAGAACGACATCCTTGATCTGCGTTTTGAGTTGCGCAATACGGCGGGCAGCCCATCGCTCACCGTGAATACGTTCCGGATTCAGGAGACCGGCACATCGAAGGCTTTCAATCCGATGTGGACGGAACTGCCCGGCACCCTGGCGGGCGGCGCCAAATACACCTTCGAGATCCGCTACCTGCCCCCCAAGCCCCAGACCTACGAAGCCATCCTGGTGGTGGATCAACTGGTCTTCATGCTGCGCGGTTCCGCCTCGGGGCGCACCGTGATGTATGAGATCGATACGCTGGGCCAGCGTCAGCTCATCAACGGCTCCACCTCCGATTTCGGCAACGTTCGCATCGGGGAAGGCTTCATCAAGAACTTCCGCATCGTGAACAGCACCGGCCAGGGAGTGGTGATCGCCCCGCCCACGCTGGCCGGGGAAACGGCTTCGTGGTTCCTGGTGCAAGCGCCGGAATCGAACCGTAGCGTGCCGCCGGACGGTTTCTACGAATTTAAGGTGGAGTTCCGTCCAGTACGCACGGGCCTCATCAACGCCACCCTCGCCGTGGATGGGCGCACCATCAAGCTGGTGGGCAACGGTCTCGCCGGAACGGTGCCGGATTTCCGTATGCTGCCTTCCGCCACCGATCTGGATAGCGCCAGCCAGGCGGAGTTGCGCATTGAACTGGTTTCCGCGGCGGCCCAGCCGGTGAGCGGCACCCTGAGCCTTGTGTTCGAGAAAGATGTGGGGGAGATGCCCGACGACGCCAATATCCGCTTTGTCGCGACCAACTCGCGAAGCATTGCTTTTACGGTGCCCGCCGGGACGACCAAGGCGCAGTTTGCTGGGGCTTCGAGCGAGCTGGCGCTTTTTCAAACCGGCACCGCGTCCGGCAAAATCCGCCTGGTAGCCACCCTTGCCCAGTGGGAGCATTCGGTGCAGCTCAACATCCGCTCCGACGCGCCCAAGTTGGCTTCGGGCAATCTGCAGCGGGCGTCGGGAACCCTCACCGTCAGTGTGAGCGGCTTCGACAATACGCGCTCGGCCAGCTTGGCCGTCTTTCGTTTCTTTGACGCCGATGGCCGTGCGATCGGCACTGCGTCCGGCGTGGAGGCCACGGTGGGCGACATCTTCGGCGCGTTCTATCGCAGTTCCACCACTGGCGGGCTGTTCGCCATGCGCGCTGCTTTCCCCATCCAGGGCGACGTCAACGCCATTGCCCGGGTGGATATCCAGCTCCGCAACAAGCTGGGCGTCTCCCAGACTTACACTGCACGCTAAGGGTAGCGTGGGCCGCTAGCGGCATCCGCCGAGCCAGCTCCATTGACACGGCGTCCAGGGCTTTGTTCCTCTGAAGAAGAAGCCATCCATGCGCTACCTCTTCCGCAAGACAGTTCCGCCCATGCGCCGCGTGCTGCTAGTTGAGAGCGGACCGCGCGCCCTCACCGAGCGCTTTCTGCCGGTGCTTCGCCAGGTCTGCGGAAACGCGGTGGAGGTGGATGTTTTCTCGTGCCTGCCCATGCCGGAGACGGGAGCGTTGCCGGGTACCAGAAACTTCTATCGAAGCCAGCAACATGCGGGCCGCGCCGGTCGAACGGCGTTTGTGAAGAGCTTGCGGGCGGAGGGTTACCAGGGCCTGGTGCTGCTGTGCGCCAATTCCCCCATGCTCTTGCGCTGGAAATGGGCGCTCGCCCTGCAGCTTCCCGCGAAGGTGTTGATCGCCAATGAGAACGCCGATTGCTACTGGCTGGATATCGCCCATTGGCGCAATGCCAAGAGCATGGTGGCCGAGCGATTCGGGTTGCGGGGCACGGCTTCCTTCAGGATGTTGGGAGAGTTGCTCGCATTCCCCTTCGTGCTGTTCTACCTGCTGCTCTTCGCCCTGGTTGTGCATAGCCGCCGCGCGTTACGGCTTCTCTTCGGCTGGAAGCCATCCTCCCGGCTATCCTAGGGAATGCCCCCGTCGCGCATCTTGTACTCGATTGAGACGAAAAGGAAGTAGGCGATTCCGATGAAGGCGATTCAAATTCTGTTGAACGGCGGCCCCGAGGTGCTGAGCCTGGGCCAGATTGAGCCGCGCTCCCCAGCCACGGGAGAGGTGCTGCTGCGGGTAAAGGCCGCCGGTGTGAATTTCATCGACGTGTATCACCGCTCCGGCCTGTATAAGAACCCGCTGCCCTTTGTCCCGGGCGTCGAAGGGGCAGGGGTGGTGGAGGCGGTGGGCGAGGGCGTGGAAGGCCTGCGCCAGGGGGATCGCGTTGCCTGGTGCATGAGCCCCGGGGGCTACGCCGAATACGTCACCGTACCCGCTCGCGTGGTGGTGAAGCTTCCCGAAGGCGTGGATTTCGAACTTGCAGCCGCGGCGATGCTGCAAGGGCTCACCGCGCACTACCTGGTGAAATCTACCTTCGCTCTTCAAAGTGGCCACACCGCCCTTATCCATGCCGCGGCTGGTGGCGTTGGCTTGCTGCTGGTGCAGATGGCCAAAGCGCTAGGCGCAACGGTGATCGGCACCACATCCACTGAGGCGAAGGCGGAGCTGGTGCGCAACGCGGGCGCTGACCACGTGGTGCTCTACACCCAGGAAGATTTCGTCGCCGCCGTGAAGCGAATCTCAGGAGAAAAGGGCGTGGATGTGGTCTACGATTCCGTAGGCGCCACCACCTTCCACGGAAGTTTGAAGTGCCTTCGGCCGCGGGGGATGATGGTGAGTTTCGGGCAATCGAGCGGCCCGGTGGAGCCCGTATCGCCGCTGGAGCTTAGCGGCGGCGGTTCGCTTTTTCTCACCCGCCCGAACCTGGCCCATTACATGCTGGACCGCGCCGAGTTGGAGTGGAGAAGCGGGGAACTCTTCGTCCTCATCGGCGAAAGCAAGCTGGATGTGCGTGTCGATTCCCGCTATCCACTGGAGCAAGCCGCCGAAGCGCACAGAGCGCTCGAATCCCGGAAGACGGCGGGCAAGCTGATTCTGATTCCCTGACGCCCGCCGCCCGCACTCCTCTTGCGCCGGCGAGGGCCGGAACGGGGATACAATACCCCGCGTCGGAATCACCAGCAGGTGCTCGAATGGGCAACGGCAATCCCCCCGAGCGACTCACCGGGCCTCTCCCCGGGTGGCTCTAGCGGTGTCTGTATCGGCGGAAGGGCTGATTGGGCGATGATATACTTGATGGTCAATCAAAGAGTTTCCGAGCGAAAACTCTCTATGCGACTGAAGATTCCCCAGATCGCAGCACTCCTCCTTCTGGTGTTCTCCCCGGCGGTTGCTCTGGCGCCCCTGTCGGATAGCGGGAGTTCCGATGTGCCCATCGTCTATACCACCCTGCCCGCAAGCGCACGGCCGGGGAGTTGGGATGGCGCCCGCCTGATGCGGCGCGAACCGGATGGCGGCACCCGGCCGCTGTCGACCGGCTTCCACAGTGCGGCCGATCCCGCGATTTCCTTTGACGGTCTGCGGGTTTTGTTTGCAGGAAAGCGGCGGGCGGCGGACCGTTGGCAGATCTTCGAGAGTTCCCTCGACGGCAACGACGTCAAGCAGTTGACGAGCCTCCATCTGGATTGCCGCCAGCCCGTCTATCAATCGCGCTTTTTCACCTTGGACGCCCCCACACCCTGGGACCAGGTGGCTTTCGTAGCGGGTGGCCAGTTACATAGCGTTCCCCTGGAAATGGCGCGTTCGGGAAACGTGCCGCCGCAACAGATCACCTTTCTTCCCGGCGAAGTGCGAGACCCCGTGGTGGCACCCGACGGGCGCGTGGTCTTTTCCTATCGGGAAAGCTCCAGCAAACCAAGCCGGCTCTTCGGCGTGAACCTGGACGGCACCGACTACGCACTCTTCTCCGGCGCCCCTCCTGTTGCGCTTCGCATGGCGGCCGTACAGAGCGAGGAGAGCCTCGTTGTGATCGAAGACGGCCAAACAGATCCATGGGGTGCCGGCAGCCTGGGAACGATGAGCTTGCAGCGGCCGCAAGGCGGCATCGCGCCCGCACTGCGAGAATCCGCGCTCCGCTTCCATTCTCCAAAGGCTCTACCCGGAAATTCGATCCTGGTCGCCGCACGCGATACCGGGGCCTTCGGGATCGCCCGTCTCGATCCCTCTCTGCGCAATTCCACCTGGCTTGTGCGCGACGCCACGCAGCATCTTCTTCAGCCTCAACCGGTGGCCCCCACAGCATTGCCCGATGGCAGGGGTTCCGTTGTCGATCCGTCCGTGGAATGGGCGGTGCTTTATTGCCAGAGCGTCTATGTCAACGACCTTCCAAGAGAGAAGCAGATGCCCCGCGGCATGGTGCGAAGCGTGAGGGTGTTCACACAGGCGGCGGGCAAGAGCGACGCCATTGGGGAAGGCCCGGTTGAGCAGGACGGTTCGTTTCATTTGAGGGTGCCGGCGAATCGCCCACTGCGCTTGGAACTGCTCGATCAATCGGGCGCCGTGCTTCGCCGGGGGGCCTGGATCTACGCCCGCAACAAGGAGTCTCGCGGATGTATCGGTTGCCATGAGGATCCCGAACTCACCCCCGCGAACCGCGTGCCGATGGCGATCGAAAAGCCGCCCGTAAACCTTAGCCAATCACCCGGAGCTTCGCTCCGAGGAGGCGGAAGATGAAGCCCGTCATTTTGTTTTTCGCCCTTCTCGTGGCGGCGTCCGCCGCCCTCGCTCCCACGGTCTCATTCGAAGACATCACCGAAGCCGCGGGCATTTCGTTTCGCCATAGCTACGGGGACCATCACCTCGACAACATCGTCGAGGGAACGGGCAGCGGGGCCTGCTTTCTCGATTTCGATAACGACGGTTTAGAGGATATCTTCTTTATCACCGGAGTCTGGACACGGGGCGTGAGCGACAACCAGGGCCGGGATCTTCGCGGCAAACGCGGCGCCCGTCTCTACCGCAACAGCGGGAACTGGACCACTCCGGAAGGGGGCCGTTTCGAGGACGTCACGGCGCGCGCCGGAGTTGCCTCCGCGGTTTATGGGACGGGATGCTCCGCCGCCGATTACGACAACGACGGCGATACCGATCTCTACCTGCTCAACTACGGCGCCAACACGCTCTATCGCAACAACGGGGACGGCACCTTTTCCGACGTCTCCGCGGCGTCCGGGCTGGCCAACCCCAAGTGGAGCGTATCGGCTGTATGGCTTGACTTCAACAACGACGGCCGGCTCGACGTCTATGTCGCCAACTACCTGCTCTACGACGATGGCAAGTTCCGCGATTTCTATCCGGCGCAAGGATACCCCGGACCGCTGAGCTACCGCGGAGAACCGGATGCTCTCTACCGCAACAACGGAGACGGCACCTTTACGGACGTTTCCAAAGAGGCCGGCGTGTTTAAGGAGAACGGCCGGGCGATGAGCGCCAGCGCCGCGGACCTCAACAACGATGGGTTCCCGGACATTTACGTCGCCAACGACGCGATGGAGAATTACTACTTCGAGAACACGGGCACGGGGACTTTCGTCGAAAAGGCGCTCGAAGCGGGACTGGCCTACAGCGAGCACGGGCAGGGTGTCGCTTCGATGGGTCCAGCGATTGCGGATCTGAACCGCGACGGGTTCCTGGATATCTTCATTCCCGACCTCAACTATTGCAGCCTGCTGCGTCTTCAACCCGGCGACGAAGACCTACGAAAATCGTACCGATAAATCCGGCCTTGCTGTGGTGATGGGCCAGTATGCGGGCTGGGCCTCGGCGTTGCTCGATTACGACAACGACGGCTGGCCGGATGTGTTCACCGTCCATGGCAACGCCCACCATGAATACGTCCAGGAAGATACGCTGGCCCGCAACCGGGGCGACGGCAGCTATGAGGATGTCTCGGCCCGATCCGGCGAATACTTCCAACAGAAATACGTCGGGCGCGGCGGCGCGATGGCCGACATCGACAACGATGGCGACCTCGATCTGCTGGTTGTGAATCTGAACGATCTTCCGCGCCTGCTTCGCAACGACGGCGGCAACCGCAACCGCTGGCTGCAGGTGGATGCGCGGCTGGGCTTCGCCACCGGCAGCCGCACAGCCGTTGGTGCTCGCGTTACCGTGCGCACGAAATCGTTAACTCAAGTGGACGACGTTAACCCGGTGCGGGGATACCTTTCGCAGAATGGGGCGCGCCTTCACTTCGGCTTGGGTAGCGATGAGGAAGCGACGGTAGAGGTCCGCTGGCCGGATGGCAAGACCGATCTCCATCGGAACGTGAAAGCAAACCAGATTCTGAAGCTGTCTCACCCGGCGGTGGTGGCGAGATGAAGAGGGCCGCCGCGCTCGCGATGTTCGCTCTCGCCTGGCTCAGTTTGCCGCTGGCCACTGCGCCGGTGCAGCCGGTCTATGTGGGCGCGAAAGCATGTGCGGCTTGCCATGACGGCCCTCAAGCCGGGCACCAGTTTGCGAAGTGGCGGCAGAGCAACCATGCCCGTGCCTGGGAAGTATTGAAGCATCCGGAATCGTTGGCCATCGCGCGATTGAGCGGGCTGCGACGCCAGCCCTGGGAAGAGCCCATTTGTCTGGGTTGCCATAGCACCGGATACAACGCCGAAGACTGGCAAAAGGACGACGGCTTCCGTGCCGAAGACGGCATCCAATGCGAAAGCTGCCATGGCCCGGGCAGCGAGTATGCGCGCGCCGAAGTAATGGCGAATCGCGAAGCCGCGCAGCGAGCCGGATTGCGCCTGGGGGCCAGGGGGGATTGTCTTAGCTGCCACGTGGAAAAGAACTCGCACGTCAGCGTACTCGGCTCGAAGGCGTTTGAAGTGGAAGCGGCTTGGGCCCGGATCGCCCACGCAAAGCCAGCGCCGGGCACCGCAATCGAAGCGCTCGCAACGGTGCCGCCGCCGCTTGCCGCCACCCCCCGAAATGCTCATCTGCTTGACGCTGAGCCCATCTATAAGACGCCGGTGCGTCTCGCTTTCCGGCCCCGCAGCAGCGAACTTTGGGTAACGCTCGAAGGGGCCGCTGCCGTCGCCATCGTCGATTCGCGGCAATCGGTGAAAATAGCGGAGATTCCCGTGGGCCGCGCTCCCCGCGATGTTGCTTTCACGCCCGATGGGGCAACGGCTTTCGTCAGCAATCGCGAAGACGATACCGTTTCCGTCATCGATGCCGGTGGCCGTCGAGTGACCCAAACGTTGGAAGCGGGCGACGAGCCGCATGGCGTCCTTGTGGATAAAGCGGGTAAACGGCTCTATGTGTTGAATACGTCCTCCGACGACATCTTCGTCTATGACATCGCGACGCTCACGCGAACGAAGCGCCTCAGCGCCGGGCGTGGCCCTTGGTCGCTCGCGATGTCGCCCGATGGAGAGCGCATCACGATCACCAATACCTACGCGCAACTCGCCGGTTTCCGGCAGCCTTCGCACTCTGAGGTCACCGTGATCGACGCCGGTCGCGCCATTGTCGGCGAGCGATGGAAAGCGCCGGATACGAATCTGATGATGGGCATCGCCTGGCACCCCAGCGGGGAGTTCGCTCTGGCCACCATGAATCGAACGAAGAACCTCGTGCCGATGACCCGCCTGCTGCAGGGCTGGTCCATCACCAATGGCTTGGCCGTGCTCTCTCGCGATGGTGTTGTGGACCAGGTGCTGCTCGACCAGCCGGGCCGCGGATTCGCCGATACGTCCGCAATCGCGTTCACGCCGGATGGCCGCTACGCGCTGGTCACTAGCTCTGGCACTGACCGTGTAGCGGTGGTGGATTGCGCCAAGCTGCTGGCGCTGCTTCAGCGTTCTTCGGCGGAGACGCGTCGCGACGTGCTGCCAAATCATCTGGGCCAGTCGCAGCATTTCGTGGAGGCCTATATCGCTGTCGGCCAGCGCCCCCGCGGCATCGCCGTCAGTCCCGATGGCACGGTCGCGTATGTGGCCAACTCGCTCAGCGATTCCGTCTCTGTGATTGACCTTGCCACACTCTCAACGAAAGCCGCGATAGAACTTGGCGGTCCCCGGCTTGTCACGAAAACCAGGCTGGGCGAGCGCCTCTTTCACAGTGCCGGGATCACTTTCCGCCGTCAGTTCTCGTGCTCGAGTTGCCATCCCGATGGGCATGTTGACGGCCTCACCTACGACATCGAAGCAGACGGCCTGGGCATCAGCCCCGTCGACAATCGCACCTTGCGCGGCATCAACGATACCGCTCCTTTCAAGTGGGAAGGCACAAACCCGTCGCTCTCCCGCCAGTGCGGTGCGCGGCTCTCCATTTTCTTCACGCGCATCCAGCCCTTCACCGCGGAGGAACTGGCCGCCATCGACCTTTACATCACCACCATCGCCCGGCCGCCCAATCGATACTGGCAACCCGGTAGTCCGCTTAGCCCGGCGCAGCGGCGCGGCAAGGCGCTTTTTGAGCGCAACGTATCCGCCAGCGGCAAGGAGATCCCCGAGGCGAACCGCTGCGTTACCTGCCACACCCCTCCTTACTACACGAATCGTCAGCGGGTGGATGTCGGCAGCAAGCACTCCTTGGATCGCCAAGGTGACTTCGACGTTCCTCACCTTAATAACATCTACGATTCGCCGCCATACCTGCATAACGGCATCGCGCACACCCTTGAAGAAATATGGACCGTCCATAACCCTTACGACACCCACGGGGTTACCAACGATCTCACCAAAGACCAGCTCAACGATCTCATCGAGTACCTGAAGACGCTATGAAGCACCGCATTCTCATTCTGCTTCTTGTTCTTGCGACGTTTGCCTCTGCCCAGCAGAGCATGCCGTACGTCTACACCCAATGGCGGCAGTTCACGGTAAAGGACGGCCTGCCGAACGACCACATCTTCGCCGTCAAATCGGACGGCAACTACATCTGGGCGGGAACGGAAAACGGACTCGCCCGCATCGACAAACGCAGCGGCAAGATCCAAAGCTGGACCGAGGCCGACGGGCTTCCCTGGCGCGTGATCAGCGGCATCGACGTGAACCACGACACGGGCGAAGTCTGGCTCTCTCTTTTTGGCGGCGGTCTTGCCCGTTTTTCCGGAGGCCGCTTCGAGCACTGGCACCAGATGAACAGCGGCATCGTCAACGACGTGGCATACGGCGTCGCGGTGCAGGACGACTACGTTTGGGTGGCCACCACCGCCGGCGCCAGCCGCTTCAACACCATCACCAAGGAGTGGCAGATCTTCACGGAGAAGAACGCCCCGATGGAAGAGATCTGGAACTATGGCGTTCAATACCGCGACGGCAAAGTACATCTGGCCGTCTGGGGTAGTGGCGTTCTGGAGTACGACGTCGCCACTGGACGATGGAAAGACTACCTTGACCCTGATGGCGAGATGGAGATCGATCTCTATCGCGACGACGGCATCGTACACGTCATCACCACCGCCGCGAATTACATCGAAAAAACCTTGTGGGTCTCCAGCTACTTTGGCGCCTGCCGCTACGACGGAAGGAAGTGGCGCGCCTACTACAACATGGATTCCGGCTTGGCCAGCGACTTTATCAATCACCTTCGCGGCAGAAGCGCGAATGAGGCATGGTTCGCCACGGACAAAGGCGCCAGCGCCATCGTCGATGCGGCGTCGAACACCTGGGTCACTTACACACGCGACCCCAAGGGCGCTGCCGGTAAGGCCGTCGTCACCCGCGATAAGACGGTGCTGAAGAGCGTTGAGATGGATCTCAACCTCCCCAATAACTACATCCTGGGGATCGACGTCGACGGCGCCGATGTGTTCGTCGCCACGGCCAAGGGCTTGGCTTGGGGTATCGGTGAGGGGTATTATCCAGGGCTCTCCCCGGCGATTCCCGCTGCCAGCCCGGTGAAGGGAGTGGAACGATGATGCGCCAGGTCTTCGTGGCAATCCTTTGTGCGCTCTCCATGCTCCATGCGCAGGACGTGCCGCCTGGAATTGAAGTGGATGCGCATACCCTGGAAGTGCTGCGCATCATCAACGCCGCCGGCCCCAACGAGGTGCCCGCTATCCCCTTGCGGGAAGACCTTGGCTATGCAAGGACTGCCGGAGACGTTGCCCCCTTCGGCGCGGTGAAGCCCTATAAGAACCACTTCCTGCTCCAGATGGAATACACCGGCCCGGGCCGCGCATTGCCCGAGCCCGCGGCGCTCGACTCCGTGAAAATCGGCTTCATCGGGCCCATCTCCCACACCGTTTCCGTGGCCACCGGCGGTGCCAGCCATGAGGAAGCGCTGGGCAAGAAGATGCTGCAAGGGGCGCAATTGGCTGTCGAGCAAGCCAATGCCAGGGGCGGCTACCTGCGGCGCAAAATCCCCTTCGAACTCGCCGTCGCCAACGACAACGGCCTCTGGGGCTCCACCGGCAACGAAGTGATCGACATGGTCTATAAGCAGCCAACCTGGGGCATCCTTGGCACCATCGATAGCGCCAACTCGCATATCGCCATTCGAGTGGCGCTCAAGGCGGAGATCGTGATGGTGAACACCGGGGATACCGACCCCACCTTCATCGAGACCAACATTCCGTGGGTTGCCCGTACAATCGGCGACGACCGGCAGATGGGATACCTGCTGGTGGATTACCTGGTGCGCAAGATGGATTACAAGCGCATCGGAATCGTTCGTGCCTCCAATCGCTATGGTCGCTTCGGCGTTCGCGAAGTGAAGGATAGCGCGCGCCGCCTCGGCCGGCCAGTCGTCATCGAGATGGCTTACAAACTCGGTGGAGACGACTATGCGCTACAAGTGGAACGGCTGAAAGAAGCGCGCGTGGATGCCATCGTGCATTGGGGCGATGCGCGCGAAGGTGCGCTCATCCTCAATCAGCTTCGCGCGACGGGAATGCGGCAACCTTACTTTTGCAGCGACCGCTGTGTGTCGCCGGAGTTTGCCACCATCGCGGGGGCCAATGCGGAGGGCGTGATCGCGGGATACCCGTGGAATCCGGCGAGAGAAGACGCCACCCTCGCCGCCTTCCGTAAGGCCTTTGAGCAGCGTTTCGGCGAAGCGCCTGAAACCTACGCCGCGCATGCCTACGACGGCATGAACGTCCTGCTCTGGTCCATTCAGGTGGCTGGCCTCAATCGCGCCAAGATCCGCGACATCCTGGCTACGCGCGAAAAGCCATGGCCGGGCGTGACAGGCGAGATCCCCTTCACCGCCGCGCTCGACGATGGAGGCGAGGTCTTTCTTGCCGTTTTCGAAAATGGCGTCTGGCAATACCGCTCGCGCAAGGATCTCTCCCTCCTTCGCGGTGCCACGAACGCGGGGGCTCAGCGATGAGCGTGCCTCGCCCGCAGCCGCTTTCGCGTCGCGCTTGCCTCGGCTTGCTCGGCGCCGCCCCATGCCTCGCGCAGATCCCCTATAAAGCGCGGCCAAAGTCGCCCGTTGCCTACGATAGCCCTTCCCGCGAAGGCGCCAGCCAGCCGCGTCCGGCCGAGATTCTGCTGGGCTATTTCGGTCCGCCCGACCCTGCGCATCTGTGGGGAGGCACCGCATGGATGGGCGCCGCCCTCGCCGTGGAAGATGCGAATGCGGCGGGCGGGAGCGATGGTTCGCCCTTCCGCCTGCTGCCCCGCTGGAGCGACGATGCCTGGCGGGCCGGTGCCTCCTCCATCGTCAAGCTGGTCTACGAAGAACCCGTCTCCGCGCTCATCGGCGGCATCGATAGCGCGACCACGCACCTGGTGGCGCAGATCGCGGCCAAGGCGCTATTGCCCATCGTCGATCCCATATCGACCGACGAGACGGTGAACCACGCCGGCGTCCCGTGGGTCTTCTCCTGGGCGCCCGGGAATCGCGAGATTGCCCGAAAGATGCGGGAGGCCCTAAGCCCTGAGCCGTTCTTGCTGGTCGCTGGAACGGACCATGATTCCCGAATGCTTGCCGAGGTCTTTCTGAAAGCGGGCGGGCGTCACCCGGCATTGCGCATCGACACCAGCGGCCTCGGCCACCCCGGTGTTCCCCGCGAAGCGGATCAGGTGGTGGTGATTGCGCCCCCCGCTTGCACCATCGCTTGCTCGAAAGCGTTCCCGCCGCGAACGAAGATCGTCGCGGGTCCATCCGCCAGCAGCCGCGCCTGCGCATCGCTTTCGGGGAGATTGCAAACGCCCACGCTGGCCTGCCTCGACCAATCGCTCATGCTCCGCTTAGAGCAGCGCTTTGCGCAATCGTCCGACGTCTTTGCGCAGTTGAGCTACCGGGCCACGGAGAATCTGCTTGGCGTCATCCAACGAGTAGGAGCGGAACGCGCCGGCATCCGCGAAGCCCTGGCCGGCGAGATGCCACCAGGTGGACGGCGAGCCGGCGCCCCGCCTTGCCAGAACCCGAACATGCAACCACAACAAGGAGACAGTGAATGACGTTTGAAGAGTTGATCCAGGAGGCCGGCGCCGTCCAGTCAATCGAAAAGAAGGCCATCACAAATCACGGTGTGCTCAATGAAGCGTTTGCCTACGCGAAGCCTAGCTCCTTCTCTCGCGGGCTTCATCTGGAATTCGGCAATGTCGTCGTACTTCTGATCTCCGGCACCGCTTCCATCGACGAGCACGGAGACACCGTCCATGTGGGAGATCTCCGCGCCCAATGCCAGAGGACGTTTCACAATATCGCCGGCTTGCTGGCCAGCGAGGGCGCCACATGGAAAGACATCGTGCGCACCACCTGCTATCTGCGGGACATTGAGCGCGACTACGCAGCATTCAACGAAGAGCGCACATCGTTCTATGCGGGCCAAGGCCTCGACCCGCTGCCCGCCTCCACCGGCATCCAGGCCATCCTCTGCCGGCCAGATCTGCTGGTGGAGATCGAAGCCATTGCGATCTTCCGCAAAGCAGCTACCACGGCTTCCAATTGAGCAGCCGCTTGGCGTTGTCGCGGTAGAGCGCTTTGAGCACCGGATCTGGCAGGGCCAGCCCGTAGTAGGGCCACCAGATGCGCCCCGGAATGAACTCATCGGCTGTTTCAAGCAGCCGCCACCAGCCGTGGTACATCGCAGCGTCGCGCTCCATATCGGTTCCAAACATCACCCGGTCTTTGTATTTCGTCAGGAACGCGGCCGCGCTACGCGGTTGCCGGCCGATTTCGTAGTCCCTCGCGGAAAGATCCAGATAGAGATTCGGGAAGCGCTCGAGCACCTTTCCGAGCGCGGCCAGATCGTTGCCCTGGTTGCTGAAGTGGCAGGCGATGAAGACGGTCTTCGGGTGCCGCAGCAGCAGGCGATCCCGGCTAGCCAGCAGGGCCTCGTAGCTAAGAACGTCTTTTCCGTGGAGGTTGAAGGTCTGAAAGTCCGGCGTTCGTTCCTGCTTTGGCCCAAGGGGTTGCCACGCCGAAGGATGATCGGCAATGTGCATGTTCACGGGCATCTTCAACCGCGCGCAAGCTTGCCAGGCAAGGTCCAAACGGGCATCGTCAAAGTGTAGCCGTTTGCCTTCGGGAAGGGTTTCGCGTTGGATCCCCCAGCCTTTGTCGGTAATCTCGCCGATCCCTCTGGCGCCCATCGCGTGGCAGCGCTCCACGGCTGCCGCTGCGCGTTGCGGATATCCAGGCTCTTCGATCTTCTCCCTATCGAGATCGCACCAGAGCTGAAAACGATCGCGGTGGGCCGCGAACAGCGCCACCTGCCGCGCGAAATTGTCGCCGTGGACGCCAGTGAAAACCACCGTGTACTCCACGCCCACTTCGTCCATCGTGCGGACCCACGCGTCAACATCCGCGGCAGTGCGTATGTGGCTCATCCCTGTATGCGTGTGCGCGTCGATTACCGGAAAGCGCGCCTTCGCCACTTCGGTTTTCTTCACCACCAGCGAAACCTCGGGCCGATAGTCCTTCAGCAACACGGAATCCATCGGGCCAGCCACGATAGGAATGCCGAACTTCATCTCAGGCTCCCTGGCGGTTGTCTGGCCATGGACCGAAACAAGAAAGGTGCCCGCACAAAAAGCGGCGCAAACAAGACGCGTGAGGGGGGAGTGGGATAGCGGTAGTTTCATCGAGTTTCCTTCCGATCCGCGAGCGGTTCCGCGGCAGCGGGCCGTCGTCTCCACAACCTATCACCTCCCTCGGGTGCCAGGCTACGGCGCTTCGTAATCGGAGCGGCCCCTTCCCGTGGATTCCGTTGCTGTCGCGCCCGCCTTCCGCAGGGCCTCTTCGATCACCGCGACCGTGACCACGGAGGGTTTGTAATTGCCGAAGCGATAACCCTGCGCGATGCGTAGCGGCGTCCATCCGAAGCGATTGTTGGCGTTCCACACTGCCACGTTCGCGCCATGCCGCATGAGCGCTTCCACGGCTCCGGGAAGGTTCTTGTAAGCTGCCCCGTGCATTGCCGTTTCGCCGTTCGAATCCACCGCATCGAGGTGGTTGCCAAGCGCAACCGCGACATCAATCGCTTCCACCACCTCCGCTTCCGTCCCCGCGTCTTCTCCCGGTGAGCGTGTGCCCAAGCCCGCCGCCACCATCAACGGGGTGGAGTTGTCGGCGTTCGGCAAAAGCGGGTCAGCGCCCAACTCGGCGAGCAATCGCATCAGCGGCGCGTCGGCGCTGCGGGCAGCCAGCAGAAAGGGCGTGGCGCCCAGCGTGTTGAGCTTGGTGAGTCCGACGTTGATCCGCTTGCTCATCCGCGCGTCCAGGTTGGCGCCGTGTTTCTTGAGCGCGCGCACCATATCCAGGCTGCTCATGCTGCCTGTCCCGTAGGGCGCCGGGTTGTTATCGCCGCCACCCGGCTTGCGCACTCCGGTGATCGAATGCAGCGGTGTCCAGCCATTGGCATCGGCGTTCGGATTGGCGCCGGCCTCCAGCAGCAGCACGGCCAGCTCATAGTGAGCGTTGCCAACCGCCAGATGAAGGGCGCTAGTCCCAGGTCGCGGCGCGCCGCCGATGCGCCTTGCACCCTCCGCGGGGACGATGCTCTCATTGACCTCTGCGCCCGCCTTCAACAGTGCCTGCACCACTTCAGTCCGGCCATTCCGGCAAGCGAACAGGAACGGCGTAAATCCCGATTCGAGGCGTTCCCGAAGATCGGCCCCATGCGCAATGAGCGCAGCCACCACATCCGCGTTGCCTTCGGCGGCGGCCCACATCAACGCCGTCTGCCCGCGTGCCTCCTCGCGGGCATCGATGTCCGCGCCCGCCACTAGCAAAGCCTTCACCACCGCTAGGCTGCCCGTACGCGAAGCCGTCATCAAGGGAGTTTCGCCACCGGGGAGAGCGGCGTTCGCATCGGCCCCGGCCGAAAGCAGCAACGCAACGATGGCACCGTTCCCATTCACCGAAGCGAGTGAAAGCGCGGTCGTTCCGTAGCGGTTGGCCACGTTCACATCCGCCCCTTCACGCACCAGCCGAGTGGCCAGTTCCACGTCGCCGGTATGCACTGCCCGATGCAGAGCGGTCGTGCCATCCGATTCGGTTGCGGCATTGCCGGTGTTCGCGAAAGAAGCCAGCACCAAGCAACAGGCCAAGAGAGGAAGCAGGCGATTCATGCGGTCCCCCATCAGAGCGCAGCCGGCTCGTTGAGTTCGTGCAGCCTGCCGGTGCTGTCCCCGAAGCTTTCGAGAGGCACGTCCATCTTGTCCAGCAGCGTAAGGTGCAGATTCGCCAGGGGAGTTGGTTCTTTATAGCGAATGTGCTTGCCGCCGCGATGCCGGCCTGCCGCGCCACCGGCCACCAGCACCGGCAGATTGCGGTGGTCGTGAATGTCTGAATTGCCCATTCCGCTCCCGTACAAAATCAACGAATGGTCAAGCAGCGTGCCGTCGCCGTCGGGTGTGGCCGCGAGTTTTTCGAGATAGTAAGCGAACAGCGATACGTGAAAGGCGTTGATCTTCGCCACGCGTGCCAGCTTCTCTGGATCGCCGCCGTTGTGCGTCAGAGGGTGATGTGGATCCGGCACGCCGATCTCCGGGTAAGCGCGATTGCTGGTTTCCCGGGCAAGCTGGAACGTGATCACGCGAGTGACGTCCGCCTGCATGGCCAGCACCTGCAAGTCGAACATCAGCCGGGCGTGGTCGGCATAGGCATGGGGTACGCCGATGGGCCGGTCAAGGTCGATGGGCGATCCCTGCTCCGTTTCCGCTTCCGCTTTCTGGATGCGCCGCTCCACTTCGCGCACGGTATCGAGATAGTCGCTCACCTTGGCGCGGTCGCCGGGGCCGAGCTGCCTCTGCAAACGCGCAATATCCTCCCGGACCCAATCGAGCAGGCTTGCTTCGCGCCGCAATTCGTCGCGCCGTTCAACCGCGCTGCCACCATCACCGAAGAGCCGCTCAAACACAGTGCGCGGGTGCGCGTCGGCGGGCAGCGGCGTGGTTGGCGAAGACCAGGAGAGGTTGTTCTGATACACGCAGGCGTAGCCGTTATCGCACTGGCCCACTGTCTCAAGCAGGTCCATCGCCAGTTCGAGCGAAGGCAGCCGCGTGGCTTGGCCGATGCGCTGGGCGGCCAGTTGGTCCACGGTCGTGCCCAGGTAATAGTCGCTGCTCTCAGTCCACTTCGCCTTGGCGGCACTAAGGAAAGCGGCGTTGGAAGTGGCGTGCGTTCCCGGATAAGCCGGTTGCAGATCCAAATTGCTGAGCACGGAAACCTGACGTAGCACGGGCTCGAGGGATGCAAGCGAAGGCGAGAGTTCGCTCAGCGGGCCAGCCTCGCCTGGAGGCATCCACGCCGGAAGATGCGCCCCCATCGGCATGTAGACGTAGCCCAGCCGGCGCACGGGCTTGGCCGGCGTGGACGCAATCGCCCGCAGAGAAGGCACCATCGCGTCCAATAGCGGCAACGCCAGAGTGGCGCCGGCGCCGCGCAAAAAATGGCGGCGCGGCAGCGCCTTGCGTGTGATGATCATGAGGCCCTCCGCTGCTGAAATGACGGGCTGCGCACGATACCCAGAATGAACGAGGAGAAGCGGAACCCGTTCGTTTCGGCTTCCCGCACCACCTGCCGGATCGCCGGCGCATCCGCGTAGGTGACGCCGCGTCCAGCCGCATAGGTGAGCAGCTTCTCGGCCAAGGTGGTGGCAAACAGTTCGGGCCGCGATTGCAGCGCGCGCACTAACCCTTCCACGCCATCGAAGCTGCTGCCATCGGGTAGGCCGCCCGCCGCATCAATCGGGGCCGCTTCTTCGAGCTGCCGCCAGCGGCCCACCGCGTCGTAATTCTCCAGCGCGAAACCCACCGGGTCCATCAGTTGATGGCAGCCCTGGCAGGCCGGCTTAGCCCGATGCAACGCAAGCCGTTCGCGCACCGTCAGCGCTTTGCCCACGCCGTTGTTTTCCTTGAGCGCGGGCACCTCCGGCGGCGGCGGTGGCGGCGGGATGCCAAGGATGTTGTCCAGCACCCACTTGCCGCGAATGACCGGAGAGGTGCGCGTCGCATAAGAGGTCACCGTCAGGATGCTTCCCTGGCGAAGCAAACCCCCGCGCTGCCGGTTGTTCCCCAAAGCCACCTTGCGGAAGTGGCTGCCATGCACGCGCGGGATGCCATAGTGCTTGGCAAGGCGCTCGTTCAGAAAGGTGTAATCGGCACCCAGGAACGTCAACACGCTGCGGTCGTTTCGGACGACGTCTTCCACGAAGAGTTCAGTCTCCCGCCGGAAGGCCTGGCGCAAATTATCGTCGAAATCGGCGAACAGGCGCATGTCGGGCGTGGCCGCATCAAGGTTGCGCAGTTGCAGCCACTGCCCGGCGAAGTTGGTCACCAGCGAGGAAGCCCGGGTGTCGGCGAGCATCCGTCTCACCTGCCGCTCCAGTTCGGCGGGCTCGCTCAGTTTCCCTTGCTCCGCGCTGGCCAGCAACTCATCGTCTGGAATGCTGCTCCACAAAAAGAACGACAGGCGCGAGGCAAGCTGGAAGGGAGATAGCGGATAGGGATCCCCCGGCGCGACACCGGGCGGGTCGCTCTCCACCCGGAACAGAAACTCCGGGCTCACCAGGATCGCTCGCAACGCGATCTCGATCGCGCCGTCGAAGCCGTCGCGCGGCAAGGCCTCGCGAAAGAAACGCAGCGGTCCGGCAAGGTCTTTCGCGGTCACCGGACGGCGATAAGCGCGGCGCAGAATCCCGCCGAGAATCTTCTCCGCGCAATCCCCCGCCGCCGGCGTTTCCGGGCGGCATGCAAAGATGCGCCGCCGGCTCGCCGTGTCGCCAGGCCCCTTCGCATTGTAAGGGCCATTCACGGTTACTGAAAACACTGCCGGCGTGATGCGCGGATGGCGGTCCATGTTGAAGTGCGCTTCATAGGGCTGCCGTTCGGTCTCAAGCAGCAGCGACGGCCGTCCAGCGAAGGTTACGCCCACCGAATGAGAGCCCGCCGCCACGAAGGCCCGCAAGCGCAGATGCTGGTCCACCGCCTGATGATCCTGCCCTCGCGCAGGAGGCTTCACTTCGAATCGCTCCAGGCTGGTGCCATCCAGAAGCATTTCGAGCGCGTGTGCTTCGCGCAGGCCTTCCACGTGCTCATTCCGGTCGCGCGCCAAGCGGACGACCAACTCATACTCGGCGTCGAGCGGAAAGGTGTGCCGCAGCAGCACACCGCCGCGGGTGCCGAAGGGCAGCCCTTCCACATGGGATTCCTGAGTCAGATCGGGGCGCAGCGTCACCGTATCCCCGCCGGGCCCTCGGATGCCCGTGCCTACTGCCAATCGGCTGATCTTCCGCGCCGCCCCAAGGTATCGTTCCAAAAGCGTTGGAGATAGTTCCCCCACGGTGACGTTGTCGAATCCGTGGCTGGCGTCGTCGCGCGGCAACAGCGTAGAGACATCCACATCCAGCGCCAGTAAATCGCGAATCGCGTTGCGATACTCCACGCGGGTGAGGCGGCGGAAGGTGTCGGGACGGCCAGGGTCGGGATGCGTTGCGGCCCGCTTATCAAGCGATTGCGAAAAGGACGCAATCAGCGCGCGATACGTGTCATCGTCGGGGCGGGGAAGACCGGCCGGGGGCATCTGCCGGGCGCGCAGCCGCCGCAGCACCTTTTCAAAGGTCTCCGGGTGAGTGGCAACGCTCGCGTCATCCAGCGCCAGCCCTCCCGTCTTCAGTTTGCTGTTGTGGCACCCGAAGCAGTAGCGCCGCAGCGTGGTCTGCTCCAGCGATGGCGCCTGCGATTGCTGCGCCAGCAACGCGCTCGCCGCCAGGCTGAACACGAGAACACCCAGCGGCCCCAAGCCCCCATAGCCCATGATTCGCAACGATATCCATCTTTCCGGCGGCGTGTCAATTCGCCTCTCACGCCTCCCCGCTTGACTCCGGTCCCCAATCGAAATACGTTGAGGGTCAACGGGCGTCAAGCTAGACCGCGATCGGTTCGCGGCTCTTGCGCGGAAAATGACGAGTCGAAAAGAGAAAAGGAGATCAGATGAAACGCCGTACTTTCCTTGGAACCGGGATCACCGTTGCCGCTGGAGGCGCAACTCTCGCCGCCGGAAGCGGAGAAGCTCAGTTGCAGGAGCGCCTGCCCGCAGCCACGGCTTCCGGCTCGCGCAAGAATCCTCTTCCTCACAACCCCAGAACCGCCGCGGCCATGCCGATGCGCAATCTCGGCCTCACTGGCTACCGCGTCGGGCAACTAAGTCTCGGCGGCCAGGCGACGCTCGAAATCCCCGGCAAAGAGGATGAGTCCATCGCCATCATCAATCGGGCGATTGACCTTGGCGTGAACTACATCGATAGCGCCGCTTCCTACGGCCAGGGCGCCAGCGAGCAGCATCTTGGCCTGGTGATGAAATCCCGCCGCAAGGAAGTCTTTCTCACCAGCAAGACACATGACCGCAGCTACGACGGCTCCATGCGCCTGATGGAAAAGACACTTGGTCACATGAAGACCGATCACCTTGACCTTTGGCAGATCCACAATCTCCAGCGGCAGGATCAGCTCGACGAAATTTTCGCCAGTAATGGCGCCATCAAGGCGATGGAGAAAGCCCGTGATGAGGGGATGGCCAGCTTCCTGGGAGTCACCGGCCACTACGAGCCCAACATCCTCCTCGAAGCCATTCGCCGCTTCCCCTTCGATACCATCCTGATGGCCGTAAATGCGGCCGACCGCCACTACCTCAGCTTCATTGAGCATCTTTTGCCGCTGGCCATTGAGAAGAGGTTGGGCGTTGTGGGGATGAAGGTGGTCACCCGCAGCCGGATGCTTTCCACCTGGACGCCCCCGCCCGCCGCGGAACAGCCGGAGCGCCTCCGAACCGCCAAGCCCGGCACGCTCACCATCAACGAAGCGCTGGCCTACAACCTCACTCTGCCCGTCAGCACTAATATTATCGGCGTGGACAACGTAAAGCAGATCGAAGACAACGTCGCCTTCGCCGCCACCTTCACGCCTCTCAACGAAACCCAGATGCGCGATCTCGAAAAGCGGACTCTGCCCATCGCGAGGCAGGCGCTCTATTTCCGCCGCTGGGACCTGGGGGCATAGCACGTCAGCACGGTAGGGCAGCACGGTAGGGCGACGGCCCCGGCGCCGAATCGGTGATACTGATAGTGAAACAGCCAGACCGCTCCGAAAGGGCAGGCTTCGCGCAGACGTCAATCGAAGCCGCGGGCCGATTGCAAAGGCAATTCTGGTTGTGGCCGCACTTGCCGCCATATGACCAATAGCCTGGGGAAGCCCGACCGCGCGCCGTGGATCGCCATTTTCGGTGCGGTCTTTCTGATGGCCCATTTCATCAGCGGCAAGGCGGCGCGGGATTCCCTTTTTCTTGTAAACTTCCCCGTCGAAGCGCTGCCCCGGATGACCATCTTCGCGGCGGTCACTTCGCTTCTGCTGGTGCTGCTGTGGTCGCGCAAACTGGCCACCAAGTCCCCGGCCGTGCTCGTCCCCTGGGCGCTTTTTGGCGCTTCCGTCCTGCAGTTCGTATTGTGGGGGCTCTACTTCCTCCATCCCCACGTTTCCTCGGTCCTTTTCTATCTCTACATGATCGGGCCCAACGCTATTCTGCTCTCCTCTTACTGGTCTTTGCTCAACGAACGTTTTGACCCTCGTCAGGCGAAGCGCCTATTCGGGCGAGTGGCGGCCGGCGGTACCTTCGGCGGTTTGGCGAGTGGCGTGGTGGCGGACCAGTTCGCCGACGTTTTTGGCCCCTCCATTCTTTTGCCCTTCCAGGGAACCCTGCAATTTTTCGCTTTCTTGCTCATCCGCAAGCTCAGCCTCACCATGCCTGCGCGAAGACCGCAGGCCACCGTCGTTGCTCCGGATTTCGCGGCGGGTCTGCGCATCCTCAGGAAGAATCGTTATCTGTTCACCCTCGCTTCTCTCGTGTTTCTTGTGACGATGAGCGCCAATCTGCTCGACTACGTCTTCAAATCTGGCGTCACTGAACTCGTTGGCCGCGGCGAGAATCTGGTTACTTTTTTCGCTCTCTTTTATGCCTTCAGCGGCCTCGTCACCTTCCTCATGCAGACCTTCGTCGCTCAGGTCTTCTTTGAACGATTGGGGCTCACTCAGAGCCTCTTCGCTCTGCCGGTCTCATACTTTCTTGGGGTGCTGAGCCACATTGCCATCCCCGGCCTCGGCGGGCTGATCGGGATGCGCGGCGCCGAAACCGTCACGCGCGGTTCCATCTACCGGTCGGGATATGAGATCTGCTACACCCCGGTCACCAATCAGGAGAAGCGCGCCACCAAAACCATCGTCGATGTGGGCGCCGACCGCCTTGGAGAAGCGGCTGGCGGCTTCCTTGTGCAAGGCCTGCTCCTGGCCGGCTTAACCGGCGGCTCCACCGGCCTGCTCATCCTTGGTTGTGTCCTAAGCGTTGGCGCCGGCTTCATCACCTTTCGTCTCGGCCGCCTCTACGTCGGGACACTCGAAAACAGCCTCATTTCCCGCGCTCGCGAAGTGGAGGAGCGCGACGCCCTCCCCAATTGGAGCGCCGATAGCATCGTTCTTGGCTCGCTGGCCGAAGTGCCATCGCTCTCGCTGAAGCGCTCTGAAATAGTCGAACAATCCGGTACACGGCACATCCCCACGGAGGAACTGGCCCCGCCTGCTCCCGGCACGGAGCCGCGCCGTGTTCGTCCTAAGCCGGGGGACGACCCCCTCCTTGAACAAATCGCCCGTTTGCGTTCCTCTGACTACGCAACTGTCCGGGAGGCGCTGCTCAAACGCGAACCCGTGGATCCCGCTCTCGTGCCTCTCCTCGTCCGCTTGCTCGCCTGGGACGAAGTGGCCGAACTCGTCATCCGTGTCCTCCGGAAAGCGCCCTGCCCGCTAGAGGGCCAGCTTGCCGATGCCATGCTCAATGCGAATGAGGATTTCGCCATTCGCCGCCGCATCCCTCGCATCCTCGGCAACCGCCCCTTGCAGATCACCGCCGAGGCACTCTTGCAAGGGCTGCGCGACCAGCGTTTTGAAGTGCGCTTCCGCTGCGGCAAGGCGCTAAGCGCGATCACCAGCGCCGATGCCGGCCTCATCGTCGACAAAGAGCGTATTCTTCGCGCCGTGGAGCGCGAGTTCTTCGTCAGCAAAACGGTTTGGAGCAGCTACAAACTCCTCGAACATGTTGACGATTCCGAAGAGAAGCCCTACTTCGATGAAGTGCTCAAGGACCGCACCAACAAGGGCTTGGAGCATGTCTTCACGCTACTCTCCATGGTGCTCCCCCGCGAACCGCTGCAGATCGCATTCAAGGGCCTTCATACCAATGATCCTCACCTGCGTGGGACCGCGCTTGAATACCTCGAAAGCATTCTTCCTCCGAATATCCGGGAGAGACTCTGGCCATTTCTTGAGGACAGTTCCGCGAAAATCGCTTCAACCGCGGCGCGGCGTTCCCGCGAAGAAATACTTGACGATCTCCGGCGCTCCAACTACTCGATCATTGTGAATCTGGAAGAACTTGCCCAAAAGCGCGCGGAATCGGCGGAACAGGCATCGGAAGGAGAAGGCGCGGCCTGACACATTCCTGGGTGTGGCAACGTCTTTGTATTGATGCTTGCCTATGCGACGAACATGAGGCAGCATGGGAAGTGACCAGTGTTTCCAACCGCTCGCTTCATGGTGCGCCTTGCGTCTCGCCGAATGCTCTATGAAAATCCTCTTCGATTCGGCTCAGCTGCGCCGGTTCGTCCGCTACTCCGCCCGAATGCTCGCGTTTGCCATTGCAACCCTGCTTCCAGCCCTCGCCCAGGATGCACTTGCAGCGCAGGATGCGCAGCCGCAAACCCGAGCGGCCGTCATCGAAGCCGCTCGCGACAAGAAGGCCGCCTCTCTCAAACCCGACGACCCCAACAAGTGGGAACAGGCTCTCTCTCGCGTCAAGGACGAAAAAATCCTCGAACGTCTCACCGCGGGCTTCGCGGGATTTCGCATCAAGTTCGGGGGACTCGCACCGGGAGCCGGATTCGCCATCGGTCCCGAATACTTGCGTCGCGACCTTGCCGATGGCAACTTCATCGTGCGCAGCGCCGCACAGATCTCTTTCAGCGGCGCGCAGAAGCTCGATCTTGAACTCACCGCTCCCAAACTTGCCAACGAGAAGCTCGAATGGAGCTTTCAAGCGGTGCGCCACAACTACCCGCGTCTCGATTACTACGGCCCCGGCGCCGATTCCCAGAAAGACGGCCGCAGCAACTACCGGCTGGAGGATACCAGCATCGATACCACGCTCACGTTCAAGCCTGTTCGTTACGTCAATCTTGGGGGCTCCCTAGGCTATCTCTACGTCAACACCGGGCCCGGCACCAACGACAATTTGATCTCCACTGAACAGCAGTATTCCCCTGCCACCACACCCGGCCTCGATCAACAAGCGAACGCATTCCGCTATGGGGGTTTCGCGCAGGTCGATTACCGCGACAACCCCGGCGGCCCGCGCGCCGGTGGCAGTTATACCGCGCAGTACAATGTTTATCAGGACCGCCAGCTCAACCGCTTCGATTTCAGCCGGCTCACCGTCGATCTCCAGCAGTATTTTCCCTTCTTCAACAAACGCCGCGTGGTTGCTCTTCGCGCCCGCACAAACCATTCCTTCCTCCGTGACGGCCAGGCGGTGCCCTTCTACCTGCAAAGCGTCCTTGGAGGAAATAGCGATCTCCGCGGCTATCGGCCCTTCCGTTTCTACGGCGACAACAGCTTGTTGATGAACGCGGAATGGCGTTGGGAAGTCTTCAGTGGCATGGATATGGCGCTCTTCGCGGATGCCGGAAAAGTCTTTCAGCACCACCGCGACTTCGACTTCAATAACCTCGAATCCGCCATCGGCGCCGGAATGCGATTTAACGCCCGCAATAACACCTTCATCCGCCTGGACGTCGGGTTCAGCCATGAAGGCTACCAGGTCTGGTTTTCCTTCGGCGACGCCTTCGCCCCGGCGATCCAGCGAACCTCGAGCAACTTCGTCATCCAGTAAATGAAAGGAGCCCGTGCCATGCGCCACATCTTCCGCAGCAGCCCCAGGCGGCGCCCTTTCGTTGCGGGTACGCTGCTTGCGCTCTTCGCCGTTGCATTGCCTATCGCGGCCTCGCTCTCCGTTCCCAAGTTTTATCCCGACGACCCCCTGTGGCAAGCGCCCGCCCCGCGCCACGTGGAAGATGCAAAGTTGCGTAAACTCAGCGACTATTACGAGTTCCTGGTCTACCCCTTCGCCCCTCCAGGCGAACTGAATGGCCTCAAGAAAGACGCCAACAGCGAACTGCTTTACTTTGAAGCCCAGGCCGTGAACACGCTCGGCGAGGTGCCGGCGAATTCCTGGTATGAAAACCGCAACTATTTCCAGCCCATGTCAAAGGCGGAGATTCAGGCTGGGCCTAGCCTGGCGAACGCCCCGTCCACCAACGGCAAGTGGCGTGTGGTGGCGGCGAAGAACGAGGGCATCACGCCCGGCTTCACCATCGTTGACGATGCCGGCCGCAGGTATGTCGTGAAGTTCGATCCGCTCGGGCACCCGGAACTGGCCACCAGCGCCGATACCATCTCTTCGAAACTGTTCTACGCGCTGGGTTATTTCGTTCCGGAGAACTACCTGGTTGCGTTCTCCCGTGACCAGTTGGAGGTCGATCCAAAGGCCAAGCTAAAAGGCACCGACGGCGAGGAGCGATCGATGAGCGGCCGCGACATCACGGAGATTCTGCTCAAGGTGCCCCGCATGGCCGATGGCCGTTACCGCGCCAGTGCCAGCTTTTACATTGCCGGCAAGCCGCTTGGCCCCCATCGCTACTTCGGCACCCGCAGCGACGACCCCAACGACATCTATCCCCACGAGCACCGTCGCGATCAACGCGGTCTCTGGGTAGCCTGCGCCTGGCTGGGCCACGACGATTCGCGCGACATCAATTCCCACGATTCGCTCGTCCAGGAAAACGGTCTTCAGTTCGTCAAGCATTACCTCATCGATTTCGGCTCTTCTCTAGGCAGCGCCAGCGCCCGCCCTAACAGCCCCCGCAGCGGCAACTTCCTGTTCAGTTGGGATGAGGTGACCGCCCAGGCCTTCACCTTCGGCCTCAATGTGCCCAAATGGGCGCGCGCAAAATACCCGCACTATCCTTCGGTAGGGCTCTTCGAATGGAGGACTTTCGACCCGGAGACCTGGCGCCCGGAGTACATCAACCCCGCCTTCCACAATGCCCTCCCCGACGATGCCTTCTGGTCCGCAAAGCAGGTGATGGCCATCAGCGACGATCAGATCCGCTGGGCTGTGGATACCGGTGAATACTCCAACGCCGCGGCGCGGGATTGGGTGGTGGAGTGCCTCATCCAACGCCGCAATAAGATCGGCACGACCTTCTTCGCCAAGCTGCTTCCGCTCGATCGTTTCCGCATCGAAGATGGGTCTATCCGTTTCGACGACCTCGGCGCAAAGCACGGTCATTATCCGCCCCGGCAATACCAGGCATCCTGGGCCACCTTCGACAACCATACCCGCCAATCCGTGCCTATCCCTGGTGCTAACAATCTGGCGATTCCCGCTTCCGCCCCTGCCGCGCAGGGCACCTATCTGGTTGTTCGCCTGGTGGGCGACCACGCTGAGAAAGACGTCCAGGTGACCATCAGGCGTGAAGCTACCGGCTGGAAAGTGGTGGGCGTCGAACGGGGCTGGGCTGGCAAGAGCAAACTAAAATTCGCTCATTCCGCGGAGACCGAATAACCACGATGCCGCCGGTGAAACACTGCGATCAGCTCTTCACCGAAGTCTTGCGCCAGAAGGGCACACTCAACAGCCCGAACAGCGCCGCCGCCACAAATTCGCTGGCCAGAATGTAGTAGGGCCAAGGTCCGAAAAGGTCGAGCGGCGACGATTGCTCGGGCTTCTGCATCAAGTACATGTAGTTCGTACCCAGCATGGCATTCGCCGCCAGCACCAGTAGCATGTATCCGTTGAGCGTCACAAACGAAAGCACAGCCGACATGCGGCTGGGCCGCAGCGTTCCGCTCCACACCAGGTAAAGCAGAACCACCACCAGCAGCCCGTGCAGAATGAAAAAGACGATCGTGTAGGGGTCTGGAAAAGCCCTAGGGATATTCGGTGTGATCATCGCCAACGGCACCGCCGTCAAGCCCCAATAGAATACGACATCGAAGGCCCGCTGGTGGAGAGTGAAGATCACGAAGATAGCAAGCAGAATGGAAATGTCGGAGAGTTGCAACGGCAATGCCCATTTCAGCCCCACCTTGTAGTGGAAGATCAAAACTGCAAACCAGCCCAGATCCACAACAAGCAATGCCAGCGCCAGGGTTGCTCGCACTGCTTTCTTCAGATGGGGCATCCGCCTCGCGACGAACGCCAGCAGCAACGCCAGCAATGGCGTGGCCGCCAGCACGCCCAGGTGGGCCGTGCCGAATCGAACGAATTCGCCGTTCATCCCGAAACGTCTTCTCCGCTATCTACGGCGCTGCCACCGCCGGCGGGGAGTCTGTCTCCATTTCTTTCGCCGGAAGCGCCTTCACCGCGGCGGCCAACTGGTTGAGGCCCTTCTCAAAGTCGGCGCCAATCATCGCATCCATGTTCATGAACAACGAAAACGCTTTCTCCACAAAGCCGTTCTTCCCGCTCATGCTCCAGGTAACCTCAGTCGCTTCCCCGGCGGGCTTAAAGTGAAAATCCGTCTGTGCCACCGACGCAAACGGGGCGACAAACTCCAACCGGATCCCGATGTGCTCGTTCGCGTTGCTCTCGGTGATCGTCATCTTCCCTTCGCCCACATCCGCATTCCCTTTCCACTCATACACCGCCCCCGCTCCACTGGCCGGCCCCGAATACTTCGTTGTCATTTGAGGATCCAGTTTCCCCCACGGAGACCACTTCTCCCATTCGTGAAAGTCGTTTACCATCCCAAACACCGTCGCCGGCGATCCTGGGATCGTCGCCGTCCGGCTAACCGCATACTCCGCCGGCTGAATCGCCACAAACACCGCGAACGCCGCCAGCAGTGCCAGGATCACAACCAGAATCTTCATCAGCATTGCAGTCCCCCCCGCCGGAGAGTGTATCAGCAAAACCCGAATTGCGATCCCACAAATGCAGGCCCTGGATTGTGGCTGCTATTACTATCAGCAGACGCGCCATCCTTGGCTGTACCGCCTTCGCACAGTTCGGCAATCCCTAGCGTTCCTGGCCCGTCTCCCGCGCCCACAAAGCGAAATCCGTGTACTCCTTGCCATCCCAAAGCACCCGGAACCCGCCCCTGCCCGGCGAATAGAGGTTGTCTTGAAATGTAAGCCCCTTGTTCTTCTCTTGCTTGATCAGCGGCGCGTTCCCGCTGGTGATGAACGCATTGTGATGGAAGCGCACCCCTTCGGTATTCACAACTGAGACAACGCCGTTGTCGTTTCCCACCGGCTCATAAATAAACGTGTTGTGGTGAATTTCGAGATTGTGGATGCCGCCCTGATCGTCGTTGCGAATCCAAATGGCCGCTCGGTGATCGTGGTAGCCGTCGTTACGGCTTACGCAGTGACGCACGATGTTGTTCTCAAAGCGGTAAATGGAACCGGGGTAGGTGTAGAGGAGATAGCCGGTGCCCTCATTGTCGTGGCTGTAGTTGTATTGCATCACTGAGTTGCTCACGCCTCCGTCGAAATCAAATCCGCCGCCGTCGTGGCCCGGGCTCTTGTTGTGGTGCGCTTCGCAATATTGGATGGTGACGCGGTTGGCCGCCCACGCCCAGATGCCCACCGGTCCGCCGGTCTTTGACCCGCAACGGTCCCCGTTGTTCCAGGCCTTGCTGTGCTCAATCAGCCCGACATCGCAGTGGCTAAGCAGGATGCCGCTGCCGGAGTGGTTCTCTACAAACTCCGGGTCGCCCGGGTTGTCGTAAGCCTGGCAGCGCCGGATGATCACGTTCTCGTTTGCATAGCGCGAATCGTCTTTCGGGGAACCGTTGGCGCTGCTTACCAGGATTCCGAAATACTCGTTGTCATAGGCCTTGCTGTCTTCGATAATGACGTCGCGGTAGCCGCTATCGGAGCGGTCTTCCGGATCCCCGCCCACGAAGATGCCGCAGCCGGAAGCGCGATGGAACTCGCTCTCCTTGCGCGTCCTGCCGAAGCCGCTGGCTTCCACGCGGCGGATGCGAACATGCTCAAGTTTGCGGCCGCCAGGCAGGGCGTTGATCACGGCCACGCCACCACCGTGGTTGTGCTTGGGGCCGGCGCCGCCCACCCAAAGATCCTCGATGACGATTCCCCCCGCATCCCTCACCAACACGCCGTAACCGTTGCCCGCCAGAATCCGCGCTTTGCCGCTACCATACGAAGCGACCGTCACCGGCTTTTCCGCCGTACCCGCATCCGTTGCATCCAGCGAAAGCGTTCCTTCAAACACCGCGCCGCCTTCAAGCAACAGACGGTCGCCCGGTTGTAGTCGCGCCCGGCTCGCTCGTTCCAGCGTTCGCCAGGCCGCTTGTGGAGAGGTCCCCGCATTGCTGTCGTTGCCCCTCGCGCTCACGAAATAGTCTGCCCCGGTGACGTAGGCCGAAGTCACGACCAGAAAGAGAATAAGAGAGAGTGCTCTGAATTTCGGCATACTCCCACTCTATCGCTCAAGGCCGTCGAGAATTTCGCGGAGATACCAGAAGTCGAGCTCCGACCGCCGCAGCAGTTCGCGGTTGGCGGCAATCTCCTTTACTCCCCCATAGGCAGCCACCTTCCCTTCGTGCAGGATCACAATCGAATCGCAACATCCCAGCGCAGGCAGGATGTCCTGTGATGCAAGCAGCACGGTTCCTTCGAAGCGCCGCAGATAAGCCATGAGGGCTTTCACCATCGCCGGATCCAGGTTGGCGAAGGGTTCATCCAGCGCTAGAATCTCAGGCCGCATGGCGAGCACGGTGGCAATGGAAACCCGCCGCCGTTCGCCGTAGGATAGGTGCTGGTTCACCCTCTCCTCAAACCCGTTGAGATGGGTCCGTTCAAGCGCCTCGTGTACGCGATGCCGCACGTCTGCTTCACTTAGCCCGAAATTGCGCGGGCCGAAGGCGACGTCTTCTTCCACGGTGAGATGAAAGAGCTGATCGTCGGGGTCCTGGAAGACCAGGCCCACCTGCTGCCGGACCGTGCGCAATCGGTCCTTTTCCACGGCCAAGCCTTCTACCCGTACATGCCCTTGCTGGGCCAGATGGATGCCGTTGAGGTGCAGCAGCAATGTGGATTTCCCCGCCCCGGACGCTCCCAGCAAGGCCACTTTGTGCCCTCGCGGAATTGCCAGATCCACACCGCATAGCACTTCCCTCTCCGGCCCATAGGCGAAGCGAAGCCCCTGCACCTCCACGGCGTTCGGCGCTGGCGGGGTTGCGGTCCGAGGGGGATCTGCGAATGGGGTGGCACTCTCCATGGGCAAAGGGAGATCATACCGCCAGGCGGATCAGCAGCGCGAACGCAGGCAGCCAGAGGATGCGCCACCAAGCAAAGCCCGGCGAGGGGGCGGCTGCCGGAAGCGGCGCGTCGATCCGAAAGCCTCGCGACACCATCGCGGAGTGAATGCGCTCACTGCGCTCCCAACTCCGCAGAAAAATCAGCGAAGTCTGGTTGGCATAGCTGGCAAAGGCAAAGCGCAATCCACCGGGGGAGCGCGCCTCCCGCGCCTGATTCGTGCGGCGCCACTCCTCGGCGATCAGGGAGCGGTAGCGTTCGAGATGCTGGAGCGTGAGCACCACGGCAAGGGGCAGGCCCATCCGCCGCAGCGCCGTCAGGATCCGCGCAAAGCCGGACATTTGCACCAGCGAAGAGAGCAGCGTGATGGCGCATAGCGCCCGCAGAAACAGAGAGGCCGCGGCGGCCCATCCGGCTTGCACAAGCGCGGCGGCGGTCCATCCCGCGGGCTCCATGGAGGCACTCCCGCCCCCGCCGCTCTCCATCCAGGCGTCGAGCGCCCGGCTGAGCGGAAAGCCCAGTGCGAGCATCGCCAGCAGCGGCGTTACGGGCAACACACGTCGCAGCGCCGGCCACAGCGAGCGTTCTCCAAAGAGCACGAACGCCACCACCAGCGGGATATATAGCGAGAAGGCCCTGAGTTGCCCCAGCGGTTCGGAACCAACAATCGCGATGGCCAGCAGCACAGCCACCAATTCGACGCGCAGATCCGCAGCGCGGCTGCGCGGCTCTGGTGCCGCGGCCGGATGCTCAGATGCCGTGCCGTGCTGGGAATGCGAATGCATGCTTCACGCAGAGCGCCGGCGGCGGGCCAGCCACCCGTAGAGAAATCCGGCGGCACCGAAAAGAATGCTCAGCCCCACCACCAAGCGTTCGAACACGCTGCGGCCTTCCGCGTTGCTGCCAGACGCGGCGGGCGCAGGCGTTGCGGCATTAGCAACCGTGGCTACCAACTCCACGCGGTGGCCCATCTCGTCGTCCACCAGCACGCGCCATGCGCCGGGGGCACTGGGGAGAAACACGAAGTGGCCCTTGTCGTCGGTGCGGCCGGTTTGAAAAGCGTCGGCCTTAATGCCTGCCGTTGCGGGGGCATGCACCGTGATGCCGACGAAACTGGCAGCTTCTGCACCGTCATAGGTGGCGGAGACCACAACGAAGGGCGGCCTCACTTCCACCTTCGTCTGCAGATCGTGGGCGCAAAGCGCGCACGCCATCGCCGCGCATAACGGCAAGACTCTTGCCGCCTGCCGGGTGCTCCCAAACGCGAAACTCATACCGCCCTCACCACCCTTCCTTTGCCGGTGCCACCGGGATCGCCGGTGCAGCGGAAAGCTCGATACGGGCCTCGCGAAGCTGTCTAAGCAAGCCAGGTCTGGTGCGGCTGAGAAACGCAATCACCATGCTGGTGAACACGCCCTCCAGCGTTCCCACCAGCGCGTAAACTCCCGCCAGCAGCAGCACGCTTCGTCCGTAGCCTGCCAACTGGAATTCGCTCAATAGCAGCAGCGCTGGCAGAAAGATCCCCGCAAAGCCAGCCGCCGCCGCGCGCAGGGCAAGAGGCCCTGGAGCGAAACGCCCGATCGCCGCCGCCACCAAAGCGCCGGCAGACATATTCACGACGTTAACGCCCAGCGCCAAAAAACCACCGTGCTGAAAGAGAAACGTTTGCAGGATCAACACCGCAAAGATTACCGGAACGGCCCGTACGCCGATCAGTAAACCAACCAGCCCGAATAATCCAAAGTGGATAGACACTCCCGCCACCGGCACGTTCACCAGCGAAGCCACGAACGCAGCCGCGGCCAGCAGGCCCATTCGAGGCACTTCTTCGGTTTCCAGTTTCCGGCTGCAAAGCGCTGCTCCGCCCATTGCCAGTAGATATCCGGCAACGCAGATCTCAACCGGAAGAATGCCATCGGATACATGCATCGCAGCCTACTCCGCGGGCAGCGCCAGGCTGCACGAAAGAGCGTCTTCGTCGTAATTGGCGCCCTTCGCGGACTTCTCCGTTACGCTGGCGGTGAACAAAACGGGCGCCCGTTCCGGCACTGTTCCCGGCACCTTCACATAACCATCCCGATCCGTCTTGCCCAGCTTGATCTCGCGGTCTTCGCCCAATACCGCAATCACTTCCACCCTCGCGAGCGGGTTTGCCCTTCCGCCACGCCCGAACCATCCTTCCGCGCAGCCCCGATTCGTAGTTCAACTCCAGTTCCAGGCCCAGCGGAGCGGAGCTGTTCGTGGTGCCCGTAAACCCCACCCAGGCGATCCCGTACTGCAAAATTTTCCGTGAAGCTTTTGCATCGGGGAACTGATCGCGTCCCCCATCCTTCCACCCGCCGGAGGTCTGGCTCATCACGCCACGGTCCCTCACGTAATAGACGCGGGCGAGTTTCTTTGAAGCCAGCTTCGCCTCCAGCTTCAGCGATTTCGGCGTCGTGGCCATCTTCACCGGCTTGCGGCTGCCATCCTCCCCGACGAGAAACGCCTTGAGATGCGTGGTGGCCGGGGCTTCTTCGCTCACCGGGAAGTCGTGCCCGTGCCCCAGTTCCAGATAGGCCGTATCGCCAGACGCGCTATAGTGCGTCCGCACCAGCCAGGTATAGTGGCTCCAACCCAGGCTGGCCGCAAGCAGAAGGGCGAGGAGAGCGATGACTGGAGGGCGAAGTGGCATGGCGCCTTCAGCGTAGCACGATTGCGGAATTCGTATGCCCGCCAGGACATCCTGCCACATCCCGGACATCCTCACAAACCGCTTTCGTTCCAGTTTCGGTTTTCCTTCCCCTGCGCCCGCCTTGGCATATCGGGTATATTCCAATCTGAATCCGCCAAGAATCCAGATTGTTAGCCGTAGAGACAGTAAAGGAAATGGAGGTGTGCATGGAACTCGCAATGTCGGAGGCGTGGTGGATCTGGCTGGTGTTGGGCCTGCTGTTGATTGTCGGTGAAGTGCTGATGCCGACGGATTTCTTTTTGATGTTCTTCGGCGTGGGGGCGCTCGTCGCATCGGTGACCACCGCGCTGGGCCTCACCCAGGGCGCCATTTCGCAATCCGTGGTGTTCGTGCTGGTGGCGTTGGTAACGCTTCTAACCCTGCGCGACCGCTTGCGCAATCTGTTGCACCGGAACATGCCAAGTCGCGAAGTAGACAGCCTCGTAGGAGAAATTGGAACCACGGTGGACGAAATTCCCGCTCATGGAGTAGGGAAAGTGATTCTCCGGGGAAGCCCCTGGAACGCCAGAAACGTTAACATGGCCGTCATCGGGAAAACCACCCGGGTGAAGGTGGAGAAGGTGGAGGGCATCACCCTGGTGGTGCGCGAACTAGCCCCGATAGACATGATCGAAGACATGGTTTGAGCATCCCCGCATCGCGCCGTCAGGCCAGAAGGGGAAACCTTAGAGGAGCAGGAGACAAGCATGGAACTTTTATTGTTGATTGTGGCTTTCATGGTGGTGCTGCTTGGCGTGGTGGTGATCGCCAAGAGCGTCGTCGTGGTGCCACAGCAGAGCGCCTACGTGGTGGAACGGCTAGGCAAGTATGCGGGAACGATGCACGCGGGCTTTCACACGCTCACGCCATTTTTCGATGTCATCCGCTACCGGCACACTCTCAAGGAATCGGCTATCGATATCCCTGAGCAGATCTGCATCACCAACGACAACGTCCAGGTAGGGGTCGATGGTGTCATTTACCTGAAAGTGGTTGACCCGGAACGGGCCAGCTACGGCATTTCGAATTACGTTTTCGCCATCACGCAGCTTGCCCAAACGGCGCTTCGCAGCGAGATCGGCAAAATCGCCCTCGACAAGACCTTCGAAGAACGGACGTCGATCAACGGAGCAGTGGTAAGCGAACTCGACCTGGCCTCAGACCCCTGGGGCGTCAAGGTGCTTCGCTATGAGATCAAGAACATCACGCCGCCGCGCGACGTGCTTGACGCGATGGAAAAGCAGATGCGAGCCGAACGCGAAAAGCGCGCCGCGATTCTGCAATCCGAAGGCGTCCGCGATTCGAAGATCAATACCGCGGAGGGCGTGAAGCAGGAAACGATCAAGAACTCGGAAGCGAAACGGCAACAGCAGATCAACGAAGCCGAGGGTCAAGGCCAAGCCATCCTGACCACCATCGCCAACGCCACCGCCGAAGGCATTCGGAGTATTGCCGACGCCATCCAGTCGCCAGGCGGTCACGACGCGGTGAACCTTCGCGTGGCCGAACAATACATCACCCAGCTTGGCAACATCGCAAAGACCACCAATACGGTGGTGCTGCCCGCCAACCTCGCGGACGCCGGTTCGCTGGTGGCCACCGCACTCACGGTTCTGAACCAGATGGGAGATAGAGGCGGCGCTGCCGCGCCTCCGCCGCCCAGAGCGATGCGCTAGCGCAAGAAATAAGCCCCGACAGCGGGGTGGAATTCGCGACTCGGCGAAAAGGGCCGGAACCTTCGGGATCCGGCCCTTTTTTTCTTGCGCCAGTCGCGTTTCCCGGGCCTGATTCCCCATCCTCTCGCTGTTTCTCATTCAAGACTGTTTCGGCGCTGACGATGAGGGGAAAGTAAGCGAAAGGGATTCGCAATCCCCGCTATCGGCCACGCCCGGCGCGATGAGGGCTTGCTTCTTTACAAAGTGGCGGGGCGGGCGTGCTCAGAGATTGGATTTGGGATGCCATTGGACGAAATCAAAATCGACTCCGCCGGCCGTTCGGCAGCCTTGCATCCCGGGCATCCCATTGGGCCCAAGGACGATACTTCCACCCAGCCCGACGAGGTTACCGCCCTCAGCGTGGCTCTCCGCCGTGGCGCCTTCGTCCGCTCGGAGGGGCATCACTTGCCGGCCACCGGCGGCATCGTCGATAGCGCCGGCAGTCCAGGCCGGGCGGGTGGCTTTACCCGCCGTTCGGGCGGCGGGTTGCCAGCCGCACGACCACCCTGGAGGAGATCGCCCTGGCGCTCGAAAACAATGAAGTTCGAACTGTCCTGCAGCCACAGATCGCCCTCCACAACTTTTCCATCTCCGGCGTCGAGGCCCTGCTGCGCTGGCGGCATCGCGACCGCGGCCTCATTCCGCCCGGCGAGTTCCTGCCCGTGGCCGAAGCCACCCACCAGATGTGCGATATCGGCCGCTGGGTGCTTCGAACGGTCTGTGAGAATTTTGAGACCTGGCGGAGCTGGATGGGGCGAGCAGCATGAACAGACGTGTGAACGTTTCTTCGGTGGGAAATGCTGGATCCCCGCTTCCTCTCGAACACCCTCTCCATTCTCGGCTCCCATTGCGTGCCTGATTCCGGAGTCGAGTTGGAGTTAATTGAAACCGCCGTCCTCAGCAATCCGGAGACCGCTCGGGATACCATCGCTTGCCTGCGCCGCAACGGTATTCGAATGGCTATCGACGATTTCGGCGTCGGCTATTCTTCGCTCTCCAGCCTCCGCGACTACCCGTTCACGAAGGTGAAAATCGACCGGTCCTTCGTGCAACACCTCGCCATCAGCTATCGCAGCTACTCGTGGTCCGGTCGATGATCGAACTCGGCAAAAGCCTGCAAATCGAGGTGAATGCCGAAGGTGTCGAAACTCCCGAACAACTCCAATTTCTGTTTGAGAGCGGTTGCGACGAAGTGCAGGGCTTCCTTTTCGCTCGTCCGATGCCCGTCTCGCGCTTCCGGGATTGGTCTGCCGGATTCCTCGGCAACCAGGAATCAAGCGTCGCATCCGCAACCAGCGCCTCCGGCGAAACGATGTGCAAGGTGCTCGATTTCGGCCAGCGTCGCAACCCCAGCTACCCCGCTACTCACCCCAAAGCCACCTGAACGTTTCATTTTCTACAGCTCTCTCCCGATAGCCGGATGGGTCAAGTAAACTCGATAGCAGCGGTATTCCGATGCCTAACCAAGCTTTTCGCCATCCTAACGGCGCCATCCTCCGCACTCATCTCGGCGATGTCCCTTTGGTCGCTCGCGGTAAAGTGCGCGATATCTACGACCTCGGCGACCATCTGCTGCTGATTACCACCGACAGGCTTTCCGCCTTTGATTGCATCCTGCCCACGCCCATTCCGCAGAAAGGCCACGTCCTCAACCAGATTTCCGTGTTCTGGTTTGAGCGCTTCGCCGGCATCGTCCGAAATCACCTGGTAAGCGCGGATTTCTCTGATTTTCCAGGCCTGCTGCATCCTTACCGCGACCAGATCGAGGGACGCAGCATGCTGGTGCGTAAGGCTGCTATGTTCGCCGTGGAGTGCGTGGCTCGCGGTTATCTTTCCGGCTCCGGCTGGAAGGAGTACCGCACCAACCGCGGCATCTGCGGCATTTCTCTCCCGCCCGGTTTGCGGGAGAGCGATGCCGGAGGCCATCTTCACCCCCGCCACAAAAGCCCAGAGCGGGCACGACATCAACGTCAGCTTCGAAGACGCCACCCAACTCGTCCCCGCCGGATACCTTCGTCAGTTGCGGGAGTTGACGCTCACCGTCTATAACGAAGCCGCCGCCTACGCCGCCGAACGGGGCATTCTGATCGCCGACACTAAGTTCGAATCGGTGGACTCATCGATGGCGAAATTGCGCTGGCCGACGAAGTGCTTAACGCGGGATTCCTCGCGCTTTTGGCCAAAAGCGCAATGGCGCCCCGGCGGGCCCCAGCCCTCCTACGACAAACAGTACGTGCGCGACTATTTGGAAACCCTGGATTGGGACAAGACGGATCCCGCTCCACCTTTGCCCGACGCCGTGGCCAACAAAACCAGCGAGAAATACATGCAAGCCTACCGGCTTCTCACGGGGGTGGCGCTCTAGCTGAGCGCAGTGATGGCGTGGATGGAACGGTTCAACTATCTTGATTTCATGCTGCTCGCTATCGTCGGCGCCAGCGTTCTGGCTAGCGTCGTCCGCGGATTCACAAGGGAACTCGCCGGCTTGCTCGCTCTCATCCTCGGCGTGTTGCTTGGCCTCTGGTTCCACGGCGCCGTCGCCGCTCTCCTGATGGATTATGTCTCCTCCCACGAGGTAGCGCGGATGGCGGGCTTTGGGGTGATTTTTCTTGGAGTCGTCGTCATCGGCGGCTTTATTGGCAGCGCCGCTTCCAAGGTGCTGCAGGTAACCGGGCTCAGCTTGGTTGACCGGCTGGCTGGCGCCGCTTTCGGTCTTTTGAAGGGGTCTCTATTTTGCGCAGTCATCCTCTTCGCGCTTCTTGCGTTCACGCCCGGCGGCCCTCCCGCAGCGATCAGCAGCTCCGTGGTGGCGCCCTACGTGATGTGGAGTGCAAGTGTTCTATCTGCCCTTGCGCCAGCCGATGTAAAGGCCGCGGTCGCGCAGAACGCGGAGCTTATCCGGCAAACATGGGACGAGCATAGCCCTCCCTTCGTAGCCCCGGAAGAAGGCGCCGCAAACGAGCAACAGGTCGCCCCGCCCAAGCGTCCAGCCGGAAAAACAAAGCCTTCGCCGCGCTAGCACGTAGCGCAGCCCTCTATCCGCCGCTAGCTCTGGAAAGGATTCCCCGCTCCCGTGAACCGTAAGCTGCAAAATTGCAAACTCGTCGTCTTCGACCTGGACGGGACGCTCATCGATTCGAAGATGGATCTCGTCGTCTCCGTCAACGCCACCCGGCGCCATCGCGCTTGACGACCTTGATCCGCGCACTGTCGAATCCTACGTGGGCAATGGTGCCGCCCTGCTCATCCAACGGGCGATGGGCGAAGGCTTTTCCGGCGACGAACTCGCCCGAGCCCTCGATTTCTTTATCCATTTCTACCGCGATCACTCGCTGGACCATACCGTGTTTTACCCGGGAGCCCAGGGCGTCATCCGATCTCTTGCCTCGGCTGGCATCGCCCAAGCCGTGCTCACCAACAAACCCGTCCGCATCAGCAAAGAAATTCTCGCCGGGCTCGGCCTTGGCGACGCCTTCTTTCGGGTCTATGGCGGCAATTCCTTCAAAACGAAAAAGCCCGATCCCGAAGGTCTGCTTCGCTTGATCGAAGAAGCCGCTACATCCCCAGAGCAGACTCTCATGGTGGGAGATAGTACCGTCGACATCCAGACCGCCCGTACGCCCGCGATGCCCCAGTTTGCTGGAGTGGCCTTACTGCCTCCAGCCCGAAATCTCTCCGTTCGACCCTCCCCCGATTTGCCTGGTGGACTGTTCTAGCCGAACTTCCGCCCATCGTTCTGGGAAGCAACTGAGCCCCCCAAATCCGGATCCCTAACTTTCAGTCGCCTAAGAGGCGGCGGCACCAATGCCATATCGATATGGCATTGTGCCGCCGCAATAGACTTTGTGAGGGGTTGTCAGTCCGAAAATGGCCCAGCGTTGCCACTGTTCCTGTCGATAGGAGCCACCTAGCCAATCTTCCGTTTCAACTCGTTCATCTCTCGACGAATCTTGCTCATCGATTCTCCAACCGCATCACGGCCCTTATCCCATCCATCCTCGGTTGCATCGCCCAGGCGGTCGATCTGGAGTTCCAGAGCGGAGCGCTCATCGGAAAGGCTACGCCACTGCTGTTTCAGCTCGGCAGCTCCTTCTTTCGCGTTCTTTTCAATCTTGTCGTCAAGATCTTCCATCTGCTCTTTCAGCTTTGTTGCAGCGTCTCGGCTGGCCGGGTGCTCCCGGTACTCCGACTCGACGGTCCCAGGTGGCGTTCTTCAGGTCGTTCCACGCCTCGCTCGCTTCCTGTCCTACTTCCTTCATCGCCTCTGAAGTCTCGCGGCCAGCCTCGCGCGCCGCATCGTTCACTTCCGCGCGATCGTTCCGGTCGCAGCCAGTCGCGAACAGCAGCGCTAACGCGGCGATGGAGCAAAACCCAATCATTGTTCTCATCGTTCGTCCTCCTTGTTTCGTTGCTTTCATCGCCAGTTCACTGGCGCCAATGGGTAGATCCGCTTCCGTCTGATTGTGTTTCCGGGGTGCCTTTATGCCACCGGGACGCTCTGGCGAATCGAAGCTGTAATCTCCGATAGTTTCTGGTCCGCCGAAACTTCTTCTTGCAGAATCTCTTCGAAGATCGATTGCACGTCGCCGTGCGCTGAAGCTTCGGCCAGCTCGCACAGCGTCGAATAGGCAGCCATCTCGTAGTGCTCCACCTTCTGGGCGGCGCCAATCAAAGCAAGGTCCCTAAGTTGCTCGTCCATCTCCTCTTCTTTGATCTCCTGCCCCTCCTCTACCAGCCCTTCCATCGCTTCGCACTTCTTCGCCCGCGCGGCCACCCCAAGCAGCGAGAATGCCTTTTCCAGCAGCTCCACCTGCTTTTGCGTCTCCGCCAGATGCGAGTCCACGGCGCCTTTCAGATCTTCATCCTTCGCCGCCTTCTTGATCTCCGGCAGCGCTTTCAGCAATTGCTTATCCGGGTGATAGACATCGCGCAATTCATACACCAGCGGGTCGTTGATCGTCTCAATTGTCGGCATTACCGGTCTCCTATAATCAGTAGTGAAAAGATCGTCGTTGTTCCAGGAATGAACAGGTATTTCCCCTAGGAAGAGCCGGGGTGAAATCGCTCTGTTCCCACCGTCTGCAGTCGGCGTTTCCTCTCTATCGATCGGCCCCGGCGTTGCGAATCCGCTGACGCAGTCCCGCGCCTGAAGTTGATACGATTAATTGACCTACTGTGCTTCGCCTATTGGAGGTCTGTTGATGCCCGATTCCCGTCCCGCTCCCGTCGCTGCTTCGCAACCCGCCAGAGCCTCCCGGCGTTCCTTCTTCGCCGTTTCCGCCGGGCTTGCCGCCGCCGTCTCGGCCTCCGCCGCATCCTCGCTCAAGCCTGCCGTGAGCGCAAAGAGCGCCGCCCGCGTCCTGGGCGCCAATGACCGTATTCGTGTCGCCGCCATTGGCACGGGCGGCAAAGGGACCTCCCACCTCCGGATGCTCGCCCCCCGCGCCGCGGAGCGCAAGGATATCGAGATGGTGGCCGTGGCCGACGTCTATACCCGCTATCGCGACCGTGCCCGCGACATCTGCTCCCTCGGCGAAAGCGATGGCTTCGTGGATTACCGCAAGATGCTCGAACGCAGCGGCATCGACGCCGTCTTCATCGCAACTCCCGACCACTGGCACGGCCAGATGGCCATCGATTGCATGGCCACCGGACGCGACGTTTATCTTGAGAAACCTTATACCCTCACCATTGAGGAAGCCCGCGACGTCAGCGCCGCCGTCAAGCAACAGAAACGCGTGCTCCAGGTTGGCAGCCAGCACCTTTCCGACCGCCGCTACCACGCCGCGCGGGAACTCGTCCAGGCGGGCGAAATCGGCACGCCGCTTTGGGCCCAAACCACCTACAGCCGCAACAGCCTCACCGGCGAGTGGAATTACTACGTCGAAGAAGAAGCCAGCCCGCGAACCATCGATTGGAAGCGCTGGCTTGGCTCCGCCCCCCCACGCCCGTTCAGCGCCGAACGCTACTTTCGCTGGCGCAAGTATTGGGATTATTCGGGCGGCATTGCCACCGATCTCTTCTACCACCGCATCGGTCCGCTGCTCTTCGTGATGGGTTCGCAGTATCCCACCCGCGTCAGCGCTTCGGGCGGCATCTATCAGTTCCGCGATCGGGAAGTGCCAGACACCTACGCAACCACGGTGGAGTATCCGGATTTTTACATCACCGCCGCCTCATCCATGGCCAATCAAGCCGGCAATCGCTATCTGCCGCCTGCAATCTATGGCCACAAGGGTACTATCACCTTTGAACGCGAAGGCGTCAGGGTGCTGGCGGAGCCGCTCTTCGCGGGCGAAAAGAGCGTCCTCGCAACGTCCGGCAAATTGCATGGCGTGGATGATGGGCCTGGCATGGCGCAGCTTCACCACGACAACTTCTTCGACAGCATGCGTGCCCGAAAGCAGCCTGTCCTGAACGAAGATCTGGCCCTCGAAATCATGACCGCCATCAAACTGGGCGTGGATTCCTACCGGCAGGGAAAGACCTTCGCATTCGATCCGCAATCGCGCGCGATCCTCCCAACAGCGCCGCCTCGCCCCGCGTTCGAAGGAACCGGCGAGAACCCTCCGGACGGACGAAAAAAGCGAGGCTAACCGATGACGCTCGACGGCCCTGCCATCTGGATGATCGTTTTGTTCACGTTGCTGATTATGGGGATGTCGCTGTTGCTTGCGCCGCCCACTTTTCTCTCCGATTTGTTTGACGGCGACCGCAAGCGCAAGAAGAAGCGCGACTGGACTGAGGACGGCGATTGACACCCCCACGTTCGTGTTCCGTTGCCCTGGTTCCCGCACCGCCCCTCCACTCCCTCCTGCGTTGGTATAGAATCGTCGTTGTTTTCGCCTGAATCCTCTTAAGGAGATTTCGCATGAGAGCAACGTCCGCCCGGAAGACAAACGCCTTGACGCTAGCCCCCTTGCGCATCGCCATCGCCCTGGCCCTCGTCGGCCTTGGAGTACAAATGGCATCCGCGCAACTGGGCACTTTCGATAAAGAAAAGCGGATCGCCATCACCCACAAGTGGACAGGCGCGCGCGCCGACGACGGCCGGCCGCTGGTGCCGGACGGCATTCTCAAGAGATTGAAGACCGCCACCGCGGAAGAAGCATGGGGAGTCCTTCGCGGCGAGGGCTTCAACTATCAGTTCGAAGGCAATTGGCATCTCGTGAACCCCAGCGAAGAGCGCATGGTTGGCCGTGTCGTCACCGCGCAGTTCATGCCCGTGCGCCCGGATATGAACGAGATGATCAATAAGAAGGGCGCCGAAGAAGGTCGCGTTAGCAAGGGCCAGAATTCCTGGGTCATCGATACTCTGCAGCCAGGCGATGTGCTGGTGGTGGATATGTTCGGCAAAATCAAGGACGGCACCTTCGCCGGCGACAATCTGGCCACGGCGATCTTCACCAAATCAAAGAACGGACTCATTGTGAATGGCTCGGTCCGCGACGTATCCGGCATGCAGGGCATCCAGGGCTTCAAGGCATTCGTGAAGGGCGTCGACCCCTCCGCCATCAAGGACGTCATGATGGTGGGCATCAACGTGCCCATCCGTATCGGTGAAACCACAATCCTTCCCGGCGACATCGTGGTTAGCGATCCCGAAGGGCTCACCTTCATTCCTCCCCACCTCGCTGAGAAGGTAGCCACCACTTCGGAAAACGTGCAGTTGCGCGACAAGTGGGGCCACCAGATGTTGCGGGAAGGGAAGTATACGCCCGGCCAGATCGATACGAAATGGTCCGATACGATGACCAAGGAGTTTGAAGCTTGGTCCGCCAAGGAAAAGGCAAAGCGTCAGAACTAGCGCAGGCGGTGCGCATAGAAAGCGAAGTGCGAGTGGAGGAGACGGGACGATGAAGAAAGCGACGGAAAGACTCGTAGGGCGCCGCGGCTTGTTCAAAGCCGGCGCCGGCGCGGCAACAGCGGCGTTCCTGGGAAGCGCGGACCTCGAAGCGTATCCGCAAAACACCAACACCAACTCAAAGCCGTCGGAACTGAAGATCACCGACATGCGCATCGCCTGGATCAAGGATGCGCCCATGCAGGTTCCCATCATCCGCATCGATACCAACCAGGGCATCTCCGGTTGGGGCGAGGTCCGCGATGGCGGCGACAAGCGCTATGCTCTGATGCTCAAGAGCCGCATCCTCGGCGAGAACCCCTGCAACGTCGACAAGCTCTTCCGCAAGATCAAACAGTTCGGCGGCCACGCCCGGCAGGCGGGCGGCGTCTGCGGCGTCGAAATGGCGCTCTGGGATCTTGCCGGCAAAGCCTATAACGTCCCCGTTTACCAGATGCTCGGCGGCAAGTTCCGCGACAAGGTGCGGCTCTATGCCGACACCCCTCAAACCTCTGACCCTAAGGTTTTCGGCGAGCGCCTCAAGCGCCGCGTGGACGGCGGCTTCACCTTCCTGAAAATGGATGTCGGCGTCGGTCTGGTGGAAGATATCCCCGGCACTGTCAGCCGCCCCTTAGGCATCACCAGCCGTGAACTCAGCCGCACCCAGCACATGTTCACCGGCATGGAACTCACTGACAAAGGCGTCGAACTCATGGCCGATTACGTCGGCAAAGTCCGCGCCGTCGTGGGCATGGAAGTCCCCCTCGCCGCTGACCATTTCGGCCACATCGGCGTCAACTCCTGCATCCGCCTCGGCAAGGCCCTGCAGAAGTACAACATCGCTTGGCTCGAAGACATGATTCCCTGGCAGTATCCCGATCTCTGGAAGCAGATCACCGACGCCGTCGACATCCCCACCCTCACCGGTGAAGACATCTACCTCAAAGAACCCTTCATGGAACTTTGCCAGAAGCACGCCGTGGATATGATCCATCCCGATCTCGCCAGCTCCGGCGGCATCCTCGAAACCAAGAAGATCGGCGACATGGCCCAGGAGTACGGCGTGGCTATGGCCATGCACTTTGCGGGTTCGCCAATCTCCTTCATGGCCAACATCCATTGCGCCGCGGCCACTGAAAACTTCGTTGCTTTGGAACATCACTCAGTCGACGTCCCGTGGTGGGAAGACATGGTCACAGGCCTGCCCAAGCCTCTCCATACGGGTGGGTTCGCCAACGTGCCCACTGGCCCCGGCCTCGGCATCGAAGTCGTCCTCGATGTCGTCAAGCAGCACCTCCGCGAGCCCGGCTTCTTTGAGCCCACCGACGAGTGGAACGAGGCGCGCGTCAACGACCGGCTCTGGAGCTGATCCGCGAAGCGCCCCTGGCCGTATGAAGACAGGAACTACAACCCGGGCCGCCTTTTCGGCCGCCCGGGTTTCTTATTGAAAGCGGCGGGAGTCTATGAAACGTTACCGGCAGGTCCTCGGGCTGGGCGCCATCCTTACGGCGGGATTGGGCGTGGGCATTTGGATTTCGCAATCGGCCATGGCCTCGGCGCCCTGGGTGATTGCCGCGCTCGTCATGGCGGCCGTCTGGGTGAACCTTGGCGAAGAGATCCGCACCTACGCCTTCTCCCTATGGGTCTTCTCCGCCGTCGCTCTCTCGATGTTCTATCCCGCGACCTTCGGCACCTGGGGCGGCTACAAGCTCACCGGTCTCATCTCGCCGCTCATCCAAATCATCATGTTTGGCGTGGGCACGCAACTCAGCGTGGCCGATTTCAAGCGCGCCTTCCAGATGCCCAAAGCCGTGCTCATTGGCGTCGTCGCCCAATTCGCGATCATGCCCACGCTCGGCTTCACGCTCACCCGCCTGTTCGGTTTTGAAGGGGAGGTGGCGGCGGGTGTCGTTCTCATCGGCTCCTGCCCTAGCGGCGTCGCCTCCAACGTCATGGCCTATATTGCCGGCGCGAACGTCGCTCTCTCGGTCACCGTCACGTCGTTCACCACCCTGCTCGCCCCCATCATGACGCCGCTTGCCATGAAGGTTCTTGCCGGCCAGTACGTCGAAATCGAGTTCAGTGCGATGGCCCTCGACATCCTCTGGATGATCATCACCCCCGTCGTGGCTGGGCTCGTCGTCAATAAGCTCGCCCATGGCCGGGCCGGCTGGTTTGATCGCATGCTCCCCGTCATCTCGATGGTCTCCATCTGTTTCATCATCGCCATCATCACTGCCAGCTCCCGCGACAAGCTCCTGCAGGTGGGTCCTCTACTGATTATGGCGGCGATGCTTCACAACGGCTTCGGCTACCTGTTTGGCTATTGGAGCGCCCGCTTATTCGGCATGGCCGAGCGCGACGCCCGCGTGGTTTCCTTTGAAGTGGGAATGCAGAATGGCGGCATGGGTTCCGCCCTCGCCATCAACGTCCTCAAGAGCTCCGACGCCGCCTTGGCTTCCGCCATCTTCGGACCATGGATGAATATTTCCGGTTCCGTCCTGGCCTCATTCTGGCGCAAGCGCTTGCCACAAGGCGTCCTCAAAATGTCCCTGAAAGAAGCCGAAAAAACCGGACACCGCAGCACTCCGGAGTAAGCCGCAATGTCCATTCCCATCCTCCGGCATTCCGTCTGCCACCAATGAACGGCGGCCGGCGAATCGCTTGCCGGCCGCTATCTTTCTTGGGGAGTGGGCATTTCCGCCGCTCACCCGAAAGCCGCTCAGGGGTGGTTGCTGTTCTACCGTCGGCGAGCGGTCTTCCACTCAAGACGCATTTCCGCCGCCTAACTTGAATAGATTACTCTGCTGCCGGCGGGGATCTTCTGATCAAGCGCTTCCCGGCTCCCGTAAAACGTGAATTGCTGGTTGTAGGTACCATCGGGGCGTTCGCCGATAATCACCTTGCGTACCTCCAGGTCCTCCGGAGCGCGGATAATCACCTGGTCTGAGACGCGATTGATTGAGCCATCGGTCTTGCGGTCGGTCGCGTTGAGCTGAGCGATCACCCAGAGCGTGTCTCCAGCCGCGCGAATTTCCTTGATATCCACATCAAAAGCGCCGTTGGGCACTTCCAACTCCACGCTTACTGTGCGGTCTTCACGATCTCCAGCGCCCGGAGCGTTGATGTCGATGTAGGGTACTTCAACAGTTTCTTCTTCCTGAATCAATTGAAGCTTGGGAACGGTAACGGTCTTCGTAGTGCTGCCAACATCCACATCGGCCCACTTCACGTCATACTTCGGCCACTGGCCCGGGTCGACGTCCACGTCGACATCGGGAGCCTTCGCTTCGCGAGTCTGATCCACGTTGCAGCCTGCAACGAATGCAAACGGCAGCAACAGAAGGGTGAATGCGGCAATTGTGGGGAGGGGCGTGGAAAAAAAGCGTCTCATGGGCTTCCTTTCGTAATTGGGCGGCCAATAGTGGGGCGGCGTGGTGCCCTCGATGCCAGCCACTGGATAATCTGATTTGGGCGTCGTGTACCACCCGAGAGAAATGTGGCACCGCGTTCGCAACCTGGGAAAAGCGATGCTTTCGCTGCCCGGTAGCCCGTCCTGAACCGGGCCGGACGAAAAGCATCCACGTCATGAAGAGGCCTGGAAACTGGGGATTTGTTTCGGAGTGTCCGATTTTAGAATCGTGATGAATGCCTCCTCACCGCGATTCCAATGTTCGTTCAATGGATGAAAGTAAGCTTATCGTGGGGAGTTTGGCACTCCGTGAAAAAAAGTCCTGGTGGAGGTCTTGGGCCGCGTGCCGCTGGTCCGGCTTAGCACGCGGAAAGGAAAAGGGCGGCCGGAGCCGCCCTGAAAGGCTGATGCGGATTGTACAAACGGACGCCGGGAGATCTGCCCCGCAGGTCTAAGCGGCCGCGAGATCGGATTCCGCACCCGGTCCAAGCTCGTGCAGGTCGCGATCGATAGCTTCCTGACAGTGAATACAATAACCGGCCCATGGAACCGCGTTCAGCCGCTTCATGGCAATGGGTTCTTCGCAGCGCTGGCATTCTCCGTAGCTACCATCTTGAATGCGTGCAACGGCCTCGCGAATCTGGCGCACCTTCGCGGCGATGCGGGAAATATTACCCGCTTCAAAGTCGCGCGCCGCGGCGCTTTGCGTCACATCAAGGGGATCCGCTTCGTTGGAAATTTCGAGGATTTCCCGGCCGCGGGCACGCAAATCAAGGGCCGCCAGCTCCTGCTCCAGCGCGAAACGGAACTGCATTGTTTCTTTTTCCGTCATCGAATTTACCCTTCCTTTCGTCTATTGCGAAGTTCATTCCTTTTCGGGATCAAAGGCCTCTCCGGCTAGGAACACTCAGTCTGGCCCTTCGGCCTGTACAGGAGAGATTCCAACAGTACGGGTAGCGTTTCAAAAACCGGAGGTTTCTGCCGATTCCGCAGCGCCAGAGGTAGCCCAAGTGACGCTCCCCACCCAGATCCACAAGGGAAGCCTGAGGTACGACGAAGCACCTGCAATAATCGGACTCTACCCCGCTTTCCTTTAGGACGGACGTGTCCAAAGAACGATAGCACACAGAAATGATTTGAGCGAAATCATGAGTGAAGGTTCATCACGGGAGCCCCGGTGTGGCATTCTGGGGTTCGGCCCGCGGCGGGCGCGGTGCGACTCCGACGTGCGGGCAGCAACGCAATCACATAGCCGCCCGTACAATTGTTAGGTCGTTGCCGCTTGGGCAATTGGTGTATCGCTATGGTGAAATTTTCGTTCTCTTGGCTGCTGGTGATCGGTTTTGTCTTGATCCCTGCCGCGGCTGTCGCACAAACCGCCCCCGGCTCGGTTCCGTCCGTTGCCCGTCGCCCCCCTGCTCGCAAAGCGCCGCCGGCGGAAGCTGCGCCGCCAGCGCTAGAGAGAGTAGCGGAGGAACCGGCAACCGCGAAGAAGCCGGGGAAGATTGCGGCCAGGAAGATCGACCCGGCAACTTACTTCCCTTTGCTGGCCTTCCGGGTGGAAGGCGCCAAGCGCCTGGACGCCCGGAAAATAAGAGAATTGAGCGGCCTGAAGGTTGGCCAGAAAGTGAATCAGGATTCGTTCTCCGCCGCCCACCTGGCCCTGATGGACACGGGACTTTTTGAGAGCGTCGCCTATCGTTTTGAAAAGCCCGCCGCCCAGGAAGGCTACATCGCCACCTTTGAGGTGGAAGAAACGGGTCTCTTCTATCCCATTCGCTTTGAGGAGATCCCCGCCGAACGCGAGGCACTGCTGGCATACCTGGAGCAGGCCGACCCCGCCTACGATGGCAAGTCCGCCGCCACCGTGCCCGCGCTGCAGCGCTACAGCCGCCTAATTGAGCAATACTTGGCTGCTAGCGGGACTGAAATGAAGGTGAGAGGCCAGGTTTGGGCCGAACAGGGCGGCGATCTCTCCGTGATGTACCGGCCCGATACCACCGTTCCCTCCATCTCCGACGTTCGCTTCGAGGGGTCCATCAAAATCGAGCCGCTCGAACTGCGGCGAGTGTTGATCCAGACCGCCACCGGGCTGATGTTCACCGAAGATCGCTTTCGCACCGTGCTCAACAATGAGATCGTGCCGGCATATTGGGCCATCGGCCATCTCGGCGTGACATTCCCAAAAATCGAAGCCGTAGCCCTTACGGAAGAAAAAGGTGTGCGCGTCACGGTGACGGTGGACGAAGGCCCGGAGTTCACGCTTAAGGATGCGCACATCAAAACCAGTGTCTTTCCGGAAGCGGAGTTGCTGAAGACGGGGAAGTTCCCGATCGGCGAGACGGCGCGAATGAAAACGGTGGCCGAGGGCGTCAAGGAGATTCTGAGCAGATACAAGCGCGAAGGTTATATCGAGGCAGAAGCGAAGTTCGATCCTGAGTTGGACTTCAAGGAGAAGACCGCGGACCTGACCGTGATGGTGAATGAGGGTCCGCAGTATCTTTTCAAGGAACTGAAGATCGAGGGTCTCGACCTGGTGAACGAGGCGGGCCTGCGAAAGCTCTGGTCCATGGATCCGGGCAAGCCGTTCAATGCGCTTTACCCGGATTTCTTCCTGGCCCAGATCCGGGAGCGGCAGTTGATGGAATCCCTGGGGAGTAGCGTGGCCAAAGTGGACCGCGATGAGAAGGGCCATAGCGCAACCGTCACCCTGGTCTTCAAGGCGGAGGACACCACGCCCAAGCCCCGGGTGCCATTGGTCCGCCCGCAGTGATTGGGGCCGCGCCTAGCTGCCAGCCGGGCGGCTGAGGTCCTTCTTCAGCCATGCCTTCGCCATGCGGAGGTCGCGAAAAACGGTAGAGGGGGAAATCTGGACGGTCTCGGCGATTTCCTCGTGAGTGAGTCCGCCGAAGTAGTGCATTTCGACGATCTCCACCATCCTGGGATCGATTTCCTTCAACCGCTCCAGGGCATCGTTCAATTCAAAGATCCCAATGTCGGGTTCCGTGGACGCCGGCTCGAAGCTGAGCGTCACCCGCACAAATTCGCCGCCCCGCTTCAGGCGCTGCCGGGTGCGGGCATGGTCGATGAGAATGGCACGCATCACTTTCGCGCAAACCGCAAAAAAGTGAGCGCGATCCTGTAAGGAGATATCGCTCTTCAGCATGCGCAAGAAAAGCTCGTTCACCAGCGCGGTGGGTTGCAGCGTGAGCGCATTCGCCTCGCGGGAGAAGGAACGGCTCGCCAGGCGATGCAGATGATCGTAGACATGCGGGATCAGCCGCTCCAGGGCGGAGGTATCGCCTTCCCGCCACTCATGGAGCAGCCTGGTAACTGACTCGCCAGCGCTTTCGGACACGGTTCCCTTACTTTAATGCAGTTTGCTTGTACGGTGTTGCCATCGCCGAACCGCCTGCGCCGATCTCGCTCCAGTATGGAGCCGATTGTTATTCTGGTTGTTCCAGCCGCTTTCGGGCTTCGTCCGCCTCTTGGCCCCGGATTCTCCCATCATGAAATACTTGAACGCACTTCTTCTTCCCAGCCTGCTTGTCACCGTCTTTGGCTTGCTATGGCCCACCGCAACCTCCGCTCAAGGATATCGTGCGCGGGTTCCCGGACGCGAACGTGGAAGCGCAGCGCAAGCTGGAGACGAAAGCGCGAAGCTCATGAGAAGCCGCTCAGAGTGGGAGGCGTTCTCATGCGCGCCGATGGCGGCGGAGACCTGATGCACGCTGCAACGCCGGCATCACGCAAAGTGGCTGAGTACATTCTGGGCAACCTGCGGCGATGGGGCTGGAAAGCGGAACTCGAGACGTTCGAGGTGCTGCTGCCTTACCCGAGACGGCGCCACCTCGAAATGCTCTCTCCCCGGCGCTACGTGGCGACAACGCAGGAACCGGCCATTGACCAGGATCGCGATTCGGGCGATGCCAACCAGTTGCCCACCTACAACGCTTATGCGGGCAATGGCGACGTCACCGCCCCGCTGGTATACGTCAATTACGGCACGCCGGAAGATTACCAGGCGCTTCAGCACGATGGGCGTACTCGGTCGAAGGAAGACTGTGATCGGCGCGCTACCGGGCGCAGTTGGCCGAGCATCAAACGAGAAGCTTGCCCAGGGAACGGCGCTGTAGGCTGTTTGATTCACCCCCATCCGGTAGACGATCGATACAGGAAGATAATCCACTACTGTCCGAGGGCCGTCCGGATCGTCCGCCCCAGGGCGTGCAGCGGGGCAGTGTGATGGATATGCCCATCTATCCGGGCGACCCCACAACGCCATTCGTGCCAAGCGTGCCGGGGGTGAAGCGATTGGAAGTGGAAGAAGCGCCCACGATTCTGAAGATCCCGGTGCTGCCCATCTCGCACGACGATGCCCGTCCGCTGCTCGAAGCGCTTGGCGGCAAAGAGGCCCCGCGAGACTGGCAAGGGGGGCTTCGCCTGACGTATCGCATGGCGGACAGCGAAGACGGGGCAGAGCGCGGAGGTGCGCCTGGTGGTGGAAACGAGCCTTGCGCCGCTTGGCCCGTGCTCAACGGCTGGATCGCCACGATGCCGGGAAGGGCTTTCCCGCGAGTGGGTGCTCTATGGAAACCATCACGACGCCTGGGTGAACGGCGCCAACGACCCGGTGAGCGGGACTTCCGTGGTGCTCGAAACGGCTCGCGTGCTGGCTGCATTGCGAAAGGGCGGCTGGCAGCCTTCCCGCACCATCAAGCTCTGCTTCTGGGATGGCGAGGAGTTCGGCATCATCGGTTCCACGGAATGGGTGGAGAAGCATGGCCGGGAATTGCAGAGCAAGCTGGTAGCCTACTTCAATTCGGATCGAACCGCGGCACGAGCAGATCGCGGCGGGGGCTCCCATCATCTTGCCCCATTTTTGCGCGAGGTGCTGAGCGATGTCCCGGACCCGATTGGCGGCCGTTCCGTGCTGCAGGCGAGGGTGCGCGTGCAAAGCCAGATGGATGGAGAAGCCCGCCCCTTCGAGGTGGAGGCGGCGGGGTCCGGCTCAGACTATGCGCCGTTCCTCCACCACATCACGATGCCCTCGTTGAACCTCGGGTTTGGGGGCGGATGCCCGGGCGCCGGCGTTTACCATTCGATCTACGACACGGTGGCCTGGTATGAAAAGTATTGCGACCCTGGGCACCTTTATGGAAAAGCGTTGAGCGATGTGATGCTGACGGCTCTGCTCCGTCTCTCCGCCGCGCCCCTGTTGCCTTACGACTTCGCCGAACTCGCGGCAACGGTGAAGCAATACCGGGAGGAAGTAGCTGCTCTGGCAAGGGAACGCCGTGTGTCTCTCGACTTCGAGCGGCTGGACGGCGCGATCGCCCTCCTCGCGAGAGAGGGCGGGGAGTGGAATACCTGGGCCGCCCGCCATCTGCCGGACCTGTTGCGCGACCGGGCAAGCTGCCGGCCTGCGAACCCGGCAGCTGCTTGAGGCCGAGCGCCAACTGGCGCTGACGACAGGACTGCCCGGAAGACCCTGGTACCGGCATCCCATTTATGCGCCGGGCCTCTATACCGGCTATGGAGTGAAGACACTGCCAGGGGTGCGGGAATCGCTCGAGCAGAGCCAGCCGGAACTGGCCCGGGAATACCTCGTGCGGACTGCTGAAGCCATTGGCCGGCTTAGCGTACACCTGCGGGTTCTTCGGACGGAAGCGGAATCTCGCCGGGGGACGCCAGCCTCACAGGCGTCCGGGAATTGAGTGCAAAGCGGCGCTGGGTAAAGCGCCCAAGGTAGCTTTCGGTGGCGTCGGCTTCTTCCTGACGATTCGCCTCGCGGAGCCACTCGGCATAGCGCTTCTCGCGCAGGCGTAGCACCAGTTCGTAGTTGCGCCGGGCATGCAGAAAGGCCTTCTGTTGCGCCGCGATCTTGTTGCGCAGGCTGCTAAGCGCGCGTTCGAGTTGTTTTGCGGCTTCCCGCGAACTGGCCTGGGCAAAGCGGAACTCGGCGAGGCCGGCGCTCGAAACGGAAGTGCGCTGGCGATCGCGGAACGCTTCGATGCCGCCGCGGCTCACGCGGCATGCAGCTGCGCTTCCAGGTGCGCGCGGTTGGCGATAAGCGATTCGAGAATCGCCGCCTCGGCCTCCCACTGCCGCTTGCGGAAGGCGAGCACTTTTTCGAGCGGGAACTGAAATGCCTTCACCGGTTAGCTCCTTTCGAGCATACTTGCGAGACGTCCGAGGCCGCGCAGGGTTTCGTCGCGAGGGGAGGCGACATCGGGTTCCTGCCGCAGAAATCGCTCGATCTCGGGTTTCACCGCCAGCACGGTATCAAGCTTGGGATTGGCGCCCTTGCTGTAAGCGCCAAGATTGATCAGTGCTTGCGCCTGCTCATATCGCGATAGCGACTCACGCAATGAGCGGGCATGCTGCAATTGCTGACGGTCGCTGATCTGGGAAGAGAGGCGGCTCACCGAGCGAAGAACGTCGATGGCCGGGTAGTGGCCAGCCGAACCAAGGTCCCTCGATAGCACGACATGGCCATCGAGGATGGCCCGCACGGCGTCGCAGATAGGTTCGTTGAAGTCGTCGCCTTCCACCAGCACGGTGAAGAAGCCGGTGATAGAGCCGCGAGGAAAGTTGCCGGCGCGTTCGAAGACTTTGGGAAGCAGATTGAAGACCGAGGGGGTATAGCCCTTCTGGCTGGGAGGCTCTCGCCGGCGGCCAGGCCGATCTCGCGCTGCGCCATGGCCAGGCGGGTGACCGAATCCATCACCATCAGGACGTTCGCTCCCTGATCGCGGAAGTATTCGGCCACCGCCATCGCCACAAAACAGGCGCGCACGCGCAAGGGGGCCGGGCGGTCGGAAGTGGCGACGACCACCACCGAACGCTTGAGGCCCTCGGGACCAAGGTCGTTTTCAATGAACTCGCGGACTTCGCGGTTGCGTTCGCCGATGAGGGCGATCACGGAGACGTCGGCGGCGTTGTGCCGGGCCATCGCGCCCAACAAGGTGCTCTTGCCGACGCCCGAGCCGCCGAAGATGCCGATCCGTTGGCCCTGCCCGCAAGGCAGCAGGCCGTCGATCACGCGGATGCCCGTGGCCAGCGGCTTGCGAATGTTCTCCCGGTCCAGAGGATTGGCAGGCTGGCGATAGAGGTCGTAGAGCTGGCGCGGCGCGGCACTCAGGCCTTCGGGCAGGCGGGCGGATGCCGTCCCGGCTTCGTCCGCACCGGCTCCCGGTAGATCGAGGAAGTTGCCAAAGCCATCCAGCACGCGCCCAAGCAAATGCGGACCCACTTCGACACGCGCCGCTTCGGGCCTCGCCACAACCGTGTCGCCCAGGTGAATGCCATCGGTTTCTTCGAGCGGGATGGAGAGAACGCGCTGGTCGCGGAAGCCCACCACCTGGACGCGGATGCGGCGCCCGCTGGCTGTTTCCACTTCGCAGAAATCGCCCAGAGCGGCCATCGGGCCGATCGATTCAATCAACAGCCCCACGGCCTGGGTGACCGTGCCCGTCCAGCGGCTAAACTCGCGGCCAGAGAGGAATTCGCGGGTGGTATTCGTTTCAAAAAGCTGCGATCGGATCATCGGGCGCTCCTGCGAAGACGGTCCGTCAACCCGGTCTCGATCTCTTCAAGCTGCGTCGAGATCGAGCCGTCCAGCGTGCCAAAGTCGGTGTCGAAAAGCAGTGAACCGCGAGCGAGCGAGGCGTCCGCCTCCACGCGGATTGCGCGCTTGCCGCTTTGGGAGGCAAGGGCTTTCTCGACGACGGGGAGATCTTCCGGGTGGATGCGCACGCACTGCACAGTCTTGCCGGCGAGCCGCTCCAAGGCCGATTTGGCGAGGCCCTGGAGCGCATCGGGACGATCGGATCTGCGCGGTTCAGGATTTTTCCGAACGATCTGCGATGGAGCTACGAGCCCAACGTGGACTGCTCCAGCGACCCGCGGCGCGCCGCCTCGGCGCTGCGCAAGGTGGCGGCAATCTGGTTGCGGAAGCTGTCGAGCTCGTTCTGGTTCTGCGCTAACCCCTGCCGGAAGCCATCGTCGAAACCGGACTTGTAAGAGGCGCCCGCGCTCGATTCGGCCTGCGCGCGCACCCGTTCGAGTTCCGCTTGCACGGCGGCGAACTCCTCATGGAGAGCTCTGGCCCGGCGTTCGCGTCGAGGCCGGCGCGTGCGCCGGCGGGCTTGCGGCCGCCCGGTTCCGCCGCGCTTGCCAGCGCCAGCCAGCCAGCCGCAAAGCTATCTCGCGGGCTCTCCCGGTGAGGCTCCGCCGGCAGCAGTTTAGCTGACATATTCTTCTCCGCCACCGCCGCCCAGGTTGATCGAGCCTTCGTTCTCCAGTTGGCGCACGACCTCGATGATCTGCTGCTGGGCCTCGTCGACGTCGCGGATCTTCACCGGGCCAAGCGCGTCCATATCTTCGCGAAGCATATCCGCCGCGCGGCCCGACATCACCTTGATGAAGTGCTGGCGGAGTACCTCGCTCGTGCCCTTGAGGGCCACCGTCAACAGCTTCCGGTCCACCCGCGAGAGAATCTCGCGGATCGCGTTGGCATCGAGTTTGTTGATGTCCTCGAAAACGAACATGAGGTGCCGGATGCTCTTTCCCAATGTCTCGTCGTTGCTCTCAATCTGGTCGAGAATCTCTTTGGTGGAGTTCGCATCCAGCCGGTTGAATAGCTCCGCCACCGCTTGAACGCCGCCATAGGATTCGCGGCTGTATTCGCCCAGTTCCTGGATCTTCTGGCCGATGATCGCGGCGATGCGCGAGACGATTTCAGGCGAGATCCGGTCCAAATTCGCCATGCGCGTGGCGATGTCGGCGTGGCACTCCTGCGGCAACGACATCAGCAGCGCCGCGGCTTGCGACGTATTGAGGTGCGAGAGGATGAGGGCGATCGTCTGCGGGTGTTCGTTCTGGATGAACTTGGCCAATTGCTGCGGGTCGGCCTTCTGCAGGGGGTCGAAGGTTGCCGCATCCTCGCCGATCGTTTGCGCAAGCCGGTCGAGGATGCGCCGGGCAGGCTCGTTGCCGAAAGCGCCAACAAGCATTTTGCGCGCGTAGTCCATGCCGCCCTTCACCACGTACTCGCGGGCGACGGTCATCTGATAGAACTCTTCGAGAATATCGTCGGCGTTCTGCGCCGTAATCGTGGATGAGCGGGCGATCTCCTTGGAGATCGTCTGCACTTCGTCCTCGCTCAGATGACGGACGAGTTCGGCACCGGCTTTCTCCCCAAGGATCACCAGCAACATGGCTGCCTTGCGAGCACCAGTGAATTTGTCGGTGCTGCGCTTCTTGTTGCCGCTCTCGGGGGGCGGCAGCGTGGCCAGTGCGGTGCTGGAGGCGTCGGGGGCGGAACTCATCGGCGGTCCTCCGTCAGCCAGCTTCGAAGAATCTGCGCCGCTCCGGCGGGATCCTGGCTCACGGTCTCAATCAAGTGGCCGGTGAGCACGTCGGATTCATTGCGCGGCTTGACGCCTTTGAGCGAGGCGAGGGCGGCATTCTCCTTGAGCTTCAAGCGCTCCTGCTGCTCCTGAATAAACGCCTCCAGATTGCCGTTGCTTTGGTCGAATCCGTCGGGAATCTGCGGCATTCCGGTGCCACCCATAGCATCGGCGGATGGCCGCCCCGGCGGGTGCGCCAAGTGCCGGCGTCCCTGGCGCCATCGACACCTTGGTCTTTTTCCTCCGCCTTCCCAGCACAAACAAGGCTCCCCCGAGGAGCAACAGAAGCAGCGCTCCGGCTCCCGCGCCCCAGGCCCACAAAGGCACATCCTTGGGAAGAAACGAAAGCCATTCGGGCAATTGAGTTTCCGGGCTGGCATCCGGCGCGGGAGCGCTGCCGGGCGGTGGGCCTTCGGACATCGTCGCGTCAAAGGGCAGCGCTTCCACCACCAGTTGATCGCCGCGATCTTCCTGTAAGCCGAGCGAACCGGTGACCAGTTCGCGGATGCTATCGACGGTCTGCTGGCTGGGCGCTTCGAGGATTCGCTTGGCATCTTTGCCCGTGCCTTCCCAGCGCAACTTGTGATCGAGCAGCACGGCAACCGAAACCCGTTTCAGCACCCCTCGCGGCACCACCGTGTTTCGCACGGTGCGGCTGGTTTGGAAGTTCACCGATTCTGAGCGGCGCACCACGCCAGTGGCCGCCGGACGCACGCTGGCATTGCCCCCCGGCAGATTCGATGCCGTTCCGGGTACACCCCCGCTGCGAGCGCCACTGCTGACGTCTTCCTGCTTCTGGGTGCTGGTCATCACCGAATTTTCGGGATCGTAGACCTCCGCGCTTTCGTTGCCGCTGGTCATGTCGAGATCCACCGAAACGCTGCCCCGGTAGCGCCCCTGGCCAAGTAGCGGATCCAGCGTGGAACCCAGCTTCGATTGCAGATCCTGCTCCACCCGGTGGCGGTATTGCAGAATTGCCTCCGGCGCCTCCTGCCCGTCGTCGCCATCTTCTTTGGTGGGGCGGCTGAGCAGATTGCCGCGCATGTCGATGATCGAAACCTGGTCTGGCCGCAGCCCTTCGACGCGCGCTCGCCACCAGATGGGCGATTGCCGCCGACTGCTTGGGATCCATCGTCGCCCCGGCGCGCAACTTCACCATCACGCTGCCCTTGGCGGGCTCTTTGTTTTCCAGAAATACGGAGTCTTTGGCGAAGGTGACGTGGACACGGGCTTGCTCAATGGCCTGGATCGTGCGCAAACTGCGCTCCAGCTCCCCCTCGATGGCGCGCTTGTAGTTGATGTGCTCGGTGAAATCGGTGGCGCCGAAATTGGTTTGGTCGAAGATCTCGAAACCGATGCGTCCGGTCTGGGGCAAGCCCTGGGCGGCGAGGCTAAGGCGCTGCTCGGCCACCTGCGCGGAAGGCACCAGAATGCGCGTGCCCGCCTCGTTGAGGCGCACCGGAATTCCCGCTTCCTTTAGCCGCGTGACGATCTGCCCGGCCTCTTCCGGATTCAAATTGTCAAACAGCGGCTGAAAGTCTCGCTCGGTCTGCCAGTTGACGAAGGTGTACATCGATGCCACCAGCGCGACGGCAACCACGCCAATGCTCAAACGCTGCCGGAGGCTAAGCCTGGAAAGTAGAGTGAGGATTTGCGCCATAACGCCTTCTATCGGGACCCCTTCCGGTATCCCGGTCCTCTCCTGTTCGCCGGGCGGCAGAGTCTTCGCTCTCCAGCCCTCGTGTCCGGGCCTTTACGCCTCATCGCGGGTGCTTCTCGCCCCCTGGTCGCCGGATCGACGGGTGGCGGGTCCGCGGGGCTGGAGCTTCTTTCCGGCATTCAGGCGTTTATCGGCCGATGCGGGAAAGAACTTGAGGCAAAAGACGAAGAGAACCTAGATCTGCATGCGCATGATCTCCTGGTAGCCCTGAATGAGCTTGTTCCGCACCTGCAGCAGCAACTCGAAAGACGCCTGGGCGTGCTGCGCCTGGATCGCCACCGTGTGCAATTCGACGTTCTCGCCCCGCAACAGACGGTTGCGCAAATCGCCGGAAGCTTTGGCGCTGCTCTCCACCTGGGCGACGGCGCCTGCAAGCTCGTCCGCAAAGGAGGCGGCGGGCGCGGCGGCGGGCACCCCGATCGACCCTGCTGGGGCGAGGGTGCGCGGGTGGAAAGAACTTAGGGAGGGCGCCTGGCGCGGCGTGATCGCCTGCCCGCCTAAGTAGACCCGTTGGTGACTGCGGGAATCGAAGGAATCATGGGAAACGGTTCTCCTCTTGGCGTAGCGGCGGAATCGAATGTCTTGCCGGCGGGAAAAGTACCCGGGCCAACGTCTAGGTGCGGAACAACTCCAGCGAGCGGCGCACCATGTCCTTGGTGGCGGTCATCACGGCGATGTTGGCTTCGTAGGCCCGGGCGGCACTTTGCAAATTCACCATCTCCTCGGCCGGCTGGATGCGTGGATACGCCACGTAGCCTTTCTCGTCGGCGTCGGGATGCCCGGGCTGATAGCGCATCTCCACGGCTCGCGGATCCTCGCGAACTTCGCGCACGGCGACACCAATCTGGGGCGGATCCATCGCCGCGGCGAAGTGGTCTTTGAACGAGCCTCCCTGAATGGCGCTCGATTCGAAAACCACATCCTTGCGCAGATACGGTCCGCCGCCGGGCGTGCGGGTGGTTTCCGCATTGGCCAGGTTTTCGGCGAGCGCCTGCAGGCGGGCGCGCTGGGCGTCCATGCCCGAGGCGCTAATGGCGAGCGAATCCATCAGGCTCATTAGGAGTTCCCTTCTTTGATCGCGAGGCGAATGGTGCGAAAGCGGCTGGCAAGCAAGGACGATCCCAGTTCGAACCGCATTGCATTCTCCGCCAGCATCTTGGCTTCGCGATCCAGGCTCACGTTGTTGCCGTCGTGATTGATGGCCAAGCCCTCCACCTCCACCAGCGTGGGCGAAACGGAGGCGCGCCTGGTATTGCCCGATGCGCCTCGGGCCAGCGCGGCGCTCAGCTCATGCTGAAAATCGACATCCCGGGTCCGGTAACCGGGCGTGTCGAGGTTAGCCATGTTGGAGGCCACCAACTTCTGGCGAGTCGCCAGCAGATCCAGGATAGACTTCAAGCGATTGTGCAACGCGGTCTAGCATAAGGCTCTCCCTAACCGAAAGCGCAATGGGGGCCGGCCGATGCGTCCATCGACGACGGCCGAATCCGTCCCCGCCGGGCCAGCAGAGGTGGCGGCGGTAGACATGCGATGCCTTCGCACGCCGTCAGCCAATCGGGAACTGTCTCTAAGAAAAGGATTTAGTCGATCCGGCAGGCTGGCGGGAATTCGCCAGTGGCAAGAACTTGTCGCGCCGCCATCTCCAATAGAAAGGTGGCGGCGCCGCAATCGGTGACCAGCGAGCGTTGAGGAGGTTATTGACCAGCAGGGCGCGCCCGATGGCGGCACATCGCTTTCGGGAGCGGAGGCGCAAGTAGTCTTCACTCAACGTGACGCCCTTCGCCTCAGTGAGCGCTTTCAACTGTTCCCGGGCGACAGTCGGTTTGAGTTGTTCGGCGATCTCGTCTCTCACTTCTTCGATCGTCTTCGTTTTGCGGTCTTCCACCAGAATCAGGTGGTAGCCGAAGGCCGTCTTCACCGGCTCGCTCACCTCGCCAACGGGCTGAGTAAAAGCGACGTTCTCAAACTCGGCAATCATTTGTCCCTTGGGAAAGGTGCCAAGGCTGCCGCCACCTTGCCCGGACCCGACATCGTCGGATTCCGCCTTAGCCAGTTCTTCGAACTTCTCGCCCGCGTCTAGGCGCGCCTTCAGGGCGGCGGCTTTGGTTAGCGCTTCCTCTTCGCTCAACTCCGCGGCATCCCCGCGCGCGGGCACCTGGGAGCCCTTGAAGCGCACCAGGATGTGCCGGGCGGTGACTTCTTCGAAAGAGTCCTTGTTTTCCGCGTAGAACTTCTCCACCTGGGCCGGATCCACGGTGACTTCCTGCACCATTTGTTGATAGAGAAAGCCCGCGAGGATATTGTCACGCTGGTATTTCAGCCTCATTTGAAGTTCCGGGCGAGTGTCGAGCTGCCGCTTTTCGGCTTCCCCGGCGACGGCAAAAAGTTCGGCGATCTGGCGGGCGAATTCCCGCTTTTGCGGTCCGCGGGCGGCTGCCTGCAACTGCGGGGGAAGGGCGAGGATGAGATTCTCAAACTGCTCGCGGGTAAACTTCTGCTGCCCCACGCTGAGCACGACGGCATCGGGGGCGACGCTCGCCGCGGGGTCTGGAGCCGCTTCGGCCGCGGGAGCGGTTGCCGGGGCATCGGCCGGGGGCGGCGCGTTCTGGGCGATCGCCGCGACCGCGAACAGGGCCAGGCCACTGAAAACGAAAGAGCTTATTCTCAACAACGGGTGATTCCTTTCCGAAAAACGGCGCACTTCCTGATATTGTCGCAGAAGCGCTCATCGGATAGACGCGCCGCCCTGCCCGCAGGTTTAGCCCAGTTGCCGGGACGGCAAAATACGCTCGCGGCAAGCCTGCGCTCCATTGGCAGTGCTCTACACTATTAGAGGCGAAGGCGGCTTCGCTTTTCCTAAGAACGAAAGGCGAATCGTTTCGAAGCCGCAAGCGGTGCGCCGTCATCTGAACGGAGTGGTCGAACGAATGGAATCTCACTGCCTGCGACATGATCGATTGCCCGGCTCCAGCCGTCTGCTGCTCGATTACGTCTACCGCTTTGAAAATCTCGCATCGTTTTACACCCATGCGCCCTATGCTCCCGATTCCCTGGCCAAGGCGGCCGATGCCATCTCGTTTCCCAGCGAGCGGCGAAAGGGGATCGTGCAGGCGCTGGCGAGCCAGAACCCGGGCTCGCCATTGCTCGACAAGCTCAGCCTGGATGGCACGGTAGCGATTGCCACCGGACAGCAGGTGGGCTATCTGGGAGGCCCGGCTTATACAATTTTCAAGGCGCTGACAGCGGTGCGGGTGGCCGAATCGATGGAAGCCGGCGGGGTCCCGGCGGTCCCGGTATTCTGGCTGGCCAGCGAAGACCACGATCTGGCGGAAGTGGACCATGCGTGGCTGTTTGACGGAGACCGGCAACCCGTTCGCTACCAGGCCGAGCCGAAGGCCACGAACGGCATTCAAGCGGGATCCCGGCCCGTGGGATACCGGCCCGCCCCGGCGCCGCGGCGCGGGGAACTGGAGCGGATCTTTGCGCATCTGCCTTTTGGCGATGAGGTGGCCGCTCTGGCGGCGGAGGCCTATCTTGAGGGCCGCACCTACGCCCAGGCGTTTCGCCATTTGGTGGAGTGCATTCTGGGCAGGCACCGGGTGCTTTTTCGATGATCCGCTGCAACCCGGAATTCGGGAGTTGGCCGTACCTCTGCTTGCGCGCGCCGTGGAGCAGTTCGCCACCCTAGCGCCCAGGGTGGCGGAGCGGAGCCAAGCCCTCGAATCCTCCGGCTACCATGCCCAGGTTCATCTGGATACGGAGACGTCGTTTTTCTTTCTGCTGGAAGGGGAAGAGCGGCTGAATCTGAAGGCCCGTAACGGAGGGTTTGCCAGCGGCAAGCGCTCCTTCTCTACCGCGGAATTAACCGCCCGCGCAAATGCGATTTCGCCTAGCGCACTTCTGCGGCCGGTGTTGCAGGACTATCTGCTGCCTACCGCCTGCCCTCGTGGGCGGTGCCGGAGAATGCCTACGCTTGTCGCAGTCATGCCCAGCTCTACGACGAATTGCTGGGCCACGAGTGCTCCTGCCCCGCAATGGGTTCACGCTGCTGGACGATAGCGCGGCCCGCCACATGGACCGCTACGGATTGAGCGTCCCGGGTTCTTTTTGAAGCGTGTTCGAGCGAGCTGGCCTCGCACCACGCGCATACCAGCCGAATTGCTCGCCAAGATGGAAAGCTGTGGCCCACGCAGCAGCCCTTCGATGAGATGCGCCGGGAACTGCTGGCCTTCGACCCTACACTCGCCGCGCTGCGAGCGTAGGCCAGATCGCAGCGTGCTCTACCATTGGAGAAATCCGACCCCGGGAAATAGCACGGCGCGAAATCAGCCGGCGGCACGGCACAGCTACCTGCGCATTGTGTCCTGGAAAAACACATGCAGGAGCGCCTCTATTCTTTCCTGCCCTTTCTCGCCGCCCACGGCACCGGAATGATGGATTGATCCCGAGCGTAGGTGAGAGACTGCCCGATCATCACGTTGCTGGTCGTCTGAGGTGCTCGAAGGCAGCCGCCAAATGCATTGGCCACGCTTTGACTGCGCTTGGCCGCGCGCTGACCCTCGCTTGACTCGCATGCTCGTCTCTGGTATGATGCCAGCGCGGCGGGGCCGTGCGCAAATGCGCCGGGTGAAGTGGTTCCTCTGGCGAAGCGAGATGAGCCGTAGCCGCAGAAGCCTTTCTAGCACTCCGTAGAGTGCCGCTTCCGATGGTGGCGGGCGCGATGCCGAAGACGGGCCTAGCACAGGCGCAGAGCAGCACGGCTGACGGCGCTAAGTGGCGCCGTATCCCCACTTCTGGGGCGCGATGTGATCCACGCGCTATGGGTCTGCTGGAAGGTGACCTAGATTCGGGCCTTTTGATCGAGCGAACTCTGGGTCGACCACGGCCCCACGGGGCAAACCATTTCTGCCCTGGCAAGGATGCAAAGCTGCTCCATCCGCCTGTGAGCCGAAACAGGTGATTGCCTGCAGGCTGAACTACAGCAGCCACGTCGGCGACGCTGCATTCCCAGCGCGAGCCGGAGGGTATTCTTCTAAGCCGCTGTTGGTGCCTGCAGAGTGCGGAGCGATCCGATCGTCATTCCTCCCGGCGCCAAGAATGTGCATTTCGAAGCGGAGATTGTGATTGTTGTGGGCAAGCCGCTGCGCAATGCCACTCGTGCCCAGGCCGAAGCGGCGATCTTCGGCGTTACCTGCGGCAACGATGTTTCTGAACGTGATTCTGGCAAGACGAGGCCGGACAAGGATCTTGCAATGGTGGCGTGCGAAGGGTTCGGCTCGTTCGAGGCCGTTCGGGCCGTGCATCGCCCGGCGCGGTGAGACTATGGCAATCCTGGGTCGTAGCAGATCGAGGTTGAACGGCAAGGTAATGCAGAAGCGGTGCGCCTCCGATCTGCTGATCTCGATCTGCCGGCGATCCTGGTGCAGATTTCGAAGTATATCGGATGTGTACCCCGGTGACGATCGTCTACACGGGAACCCCTGGGGCCGACCTCCAGCGATGAAGCCCGCGCGATACCTGGCTGAAGTGGAGATCGAAGGCGATCGGCGTTCTAGGCACGACCCGGTGAAGGCGGGCTGAAGCCACCGTCGCGATGGCTCGTGGCGATGCGATTCGTGATGGCGCTATGCTGGTGGCGCTCCTGTGCGGTTCTTTGGCGAGCTCGCCTGGAGAAGAACCTGGGGCTGCTCGCCGATTCCGGCGCCCCGGTGCCTGGACGCTTGAGGGGCTCCACTCCTGAGGTCGACGGCGTGATCGCTCAGGCGGCGAGTATGCTGAGCGCCACTTGCCCATCCAGGGCGTGGATGGGTTGGGTGGCGCAGTCCCACCCCCACGTTCCCCCGCGGACCTCGTCGTTGCGCGGCTGGGTGAAGCACGATGGCGGCGCCTCTATCTTCGCCCTTCCTGGTCACTGATGATGTGCTCTAGTGGCATCGAGACGGAGCGCTCGGCTGCCCGCCAACAACTCCAATGGCGTACGAACTTCTCCGCGCGGCTACCCGTGGTTTGGCGACGAGATGGAGATTCCTCCTGATGAACGCCACAAATCCGGTGGCCAGCGGCGAAGGAGCGCCAGGGGCGATGCTTCGCAGTTGGCCAGTGGTCTGCAGACCTCCGACGAAATCCCGGTTGGGCGGGGTGCGGCGTGGGGGGCCTGATGGAGGGCGAGCCGCGCATCGGACGCGAAGCGCCTGGAGCGCTCTACTCAGCCGGTTGGATCTACGAGGGGTGCGAGGAGCTGCGCCAGCCGGCGCTGCGGGGGGCGGGGCTATCTTTGTGATGGAGTGGGCGATTCACTTGCCGATTGCGTGGAAGTAGAGCCCGGCGTGTACGTGGAATCCCGGCGCTGGGCGAGCGCACGGTGGGCCTGAACCTCGCGCTGGGCGACCTGGATGAGCATGCCAGAAGGGCGAGGGGAACTTCGGCAATTTCATCACGAAGATTGGTGGTCTGGCGCGACGATGTCGCGCGCGAGCTGCGGCACTTTGGCACGCTGCGGCTGCATCCGGGGCCCCGTCCGCGGTGAGGCCGCGAAGTTGGGCCGGGCCGTTGGCGAGGGGCGCGGTTTGCATGGTGGCGCGGAGAAGGGCCCCGGCCCCGACAAGAATGAGGCAATGCGGCGCGACAGTTTCTCTGAGCGCCGCCCTCGGCGGCAGGCCCCGGCATTTGCCCGGGCAGCGTCCGGCGCAGCCGCTGTTCAATGGCAGGGATCTCTCCGGATGGCATGTGGTCGAACGGCCCCGAAAGCGCCTTCTATGTCGCCGAAGGCGCCATCTGCGCGAGCCCTTCCTCCACCTGGCCGGCGTGGCTTCGCTCCTAGACCCCCGCAAGTTCGAAAACTTCCACCTTTCCGCTCGAGTTCTTCGTCGCTGGCTTGGAGCGAGCGGCGGCGTATACCTCGCCGCGCCCCTTTATGGGCCTCGCCTCGGTTCGTGCGGGTATAAGGTGAACATCTTCCAGCAGGCGGATGGACGCCGACAGCTGACGAATTCGATGGGGGCCATTTTCCCGGTGGTGGCGCCCAGCAAAGTGAACGTCAAGAGCAAGCGCGAATGGAACACCATGCGCATCCGCTTTGACTGGCCCACGCTTCAGGTGTGGACGAACGAAGGAATCGGTCCAGGATCTCGGGTGCGCCAGCAACCCCGAACTGGCGCGGCGGCTGCGGCAGGGCAGTATCGGCCTCGAAGGCCTGGGCTATCCGCTGAAGTTTCACAATCTGCAGATCGAGGAACTCCCGTCCACTGACCGCTGGACGGTGCTCTGGCAACCAGCCGAAGACATCGCGAAGCACTGGATGATCACCGACAATAGCGAGCGCGCGCCGGTTCGCTTTGTGGGCTACGGCCCGGTGCTTTGGTGCGATGGCAGCGGCAACCTGGGCACGAAACAGATGTTTGACGATTTTGAGTTGCAGCTCTACATTCGCGGCCCGCAGCACCACAACAGCGGCGTGGATTTTCCGCTCGATGGTGAGACCACGGCCATCGCCGGCAAGTATGAGGTTCAGGTCCATAACGTGCCGGAAGCGCACTACCCCACGGGCTGGCTCTACCACTACAAGCGCGCGCCGGTACCCGCGGATTGAGGATCAAAGAGTGGTACCTCTTCCAGATCGGTGCCGAAGGCGCCGATTGCTGGGTGAGAGTGAACGGCGAGACGGTGCTCGAATACAGCGATCTCAAGAACCTCAAGCCGGGGCGGATTGAACTGCAGGCGCATCAGCCCGGCAAGTGGGTGGAGTTCATGGACGTCCGGGTGAAGCCCGGCTACAGCGCGTGGTGGAGTCCAGAAGGAGTTTGCGTATGCGAAAGACATGGTAGATGGCGATTCTGGCCACGGCGGCTCTGTGGACGGCGGGCTGCACAACACCTCCAAGCACGCCGCCGCCCGATGATGGCGGTGCGGCCCCTGCCGTTCCTGTGCCGCGGCGCCAGCAGCACGGGCGGGCATGCAACCCGCCGCGGGAGCGATGGCTGCCGGCGAGGGGCGCTGGCGCGGCCAGCGGTTCCGGCGCCGGAGGCCCCGGCACAGGCGGGTGGTCTCGCCTGGAGCAGTTCCCGGCAACTGGACCCCCCAGGCGGAACGTGCCGATGCGCGCGGCAACCTACAGCGCTCCCGCCGAAAGCGGAGACCCGGAAGCGGGCGAGTGCGCCGTTTTCTATTTCGGCCCCAATGAAGGCGGCGGCGTGCAGGCGAACATCGACCGCTGGATTGGCCAGATGAAGCAGCCCGACGGCTCCTCTTCCGCCACCAAAGTGAAGACGCAGAAGCTCGACGGCAGCGTCCCCATCACGCTGGTGGATCTCACCGGCACCTACCTTTCGAGCTCGGGCCCGATGATGCAGGTGAGCGCGGAGAAACCTGGCTTCCGCATGATGGGCGCCATCGCCCAAGGCCCGCAAGGCGCGGTCTTCTTCAAGTTCACCGGCCCGGAAAAAACGGTGGAAGCCAACGCCGGCAAGTTCCTGGGAATGGTGCAATCCACCTCCGTTGCCAAGTAGCTTGCCGCCTGCCGCTAGGGTTCTGCGGGAGTGCCCGTATGGAGCAGCCGAAGACGGCCTTGCCCGGCTGAACCCTCCCGTCCGATCGCGGCTAGTTTGGCCATCTCCTTGGGCGAAAGCGCGCGATTGTAGACAGCCACGCCCCCGATGTATTGCCGAGTGCCCACGCCACGGGAACTGTGAATCACGCGCCCAATGGTGAAGGGGCCGCCCTCATCCGCATGGGCCGGGTGATAGAGATCGTGCCCAAACCAGAAGGGGTTGGCCTTAAGCGCAACAAGTTCGCGGGAAACCAGTTGCCAACGACGACCGCCTCGTCGCGGAGGCGCGGAATCCCAATCGCGCGCCGGCGAGAGTCTCCATGTTTCGCGAACGCGCGTGTAGGGGAATTGCAGCTCCTCGATGCGTTCGTCGGCAGTCGAGGATATCTTGCTTCGCCGCAGCGGCTTTCCTTCGGGCGGTTCATAGAGTTGGTCGGCGGCGAAATCCGGATCTTCCCCCTCCTGCAAGCCCTTCATGCGATGCCATTGGGCCTGCTGCCAGCCCTTTGCCGGCCACTGAAAGAAAGGATGTCTGAGCGGATCTTCAATCCAGTGCTCCTCCGCCAAGCCATCGAGATAGGCGGTCACCTCGTTGCGGGCATTGTCGAAGACGAAGCCGACCGCGCTCCAGGCGGCGTCGAGTCGCTTCCGGGTGGCGCCCGGGCGCGACGGTGGGGATCAATCGCCGGGTGGTGGCCAGATTGCGCGCATAGCGGTCTCCGAAGGAACTGCGCCCGTTCTCCGATACGTGAACCGCGGCGGCGCCATCGTTGGGCGGCAAGCCCGGCAAACAGGGCATACTGCCGGCGTCCTGCCTGCACGGTGGCGGCGGGCTTGGAACGATCTTGAGATCGGTCCCTTCGTGCCAGATGCCCGCAATGGCGTGGTTGCCGCCCTCGCGAATCATCCACACCGCCATCGAAACAGAGCGGCCGGGCCCGCCCACATCCAGCGGCGAAGCATGAAAGGCTTCGCGACGCAGCAGCAGGGTGGGCCGAAAGTGTGGCATCGCTTTCGTTGCGGAAATAGACAGCCATGCTCCGAAGGGTCCGCGGCCCAGCAGCGGCAGATCGGCGTAACTGGCTTCCCGGCCTTCCTCCCAATAGCTGCGCACGTAGTTCACGGCGTCGAGGGGATAGGCGGATGCCTCGCCATCTGCCGCGATGATGCAAGGAAGCGATGGGGGGCCTTCGGCTCACGCAGGGTGAAATCCAGAAGGCGGCCAAGCCAGGGCAACTGGCGCGCACGGCACTCACGCGGCGGCGGTACTCCTTGGGTGCGTCCTGGGCTGCCCAGTGCGGGCGATGCCCGGATCAGGAGCAATGGAGCCAGACACCGAAGCGCGTACGCCCAGAACGATCAAGAGACGGCTGCCGATGGTGTAAGCATTATCGTGGCATAGCGAGGTGTGGCTTGCAGGTAAGATCAGTGTCGCCGGCGATTCGCCGGGGTGCTGACGAGAAGAACCATGGGGGTCTGCGATACTGAGGCTACGATGCCTTTCCGCTTCCGTTTCACTGGGGGATTTCTCCGCTTTGCCGGGTGTGTGCTGTATCTGGCGATGACGCTTTCGTTGGCCGCGCAGCCGGCGCCATCGCGTGCCACCACCGACGATGGACGAGCCTTCAGCGATATGCTGCAAGACCTCGTGGAGCAGTGTGGATCCGGCTGTGGTCCAGATACAGACGACGCGGCTTGGCGCTGGTCGGAAGAAGGGGGCACCTCGCTGATTCAGCTCGCGGCGCGGGTAACGGATCCGGCGTGGTAGTGGACCCTTCCGGCTACATCGTCACCAATGCGCATGTGGTGGGCACGGCGCGCGATGTGCAGGTGCTGCTGCCGGAAGCGGCGGAAGCCGGGCTGCGCTTCAGTTCAGTGCGTCAAGCCCGCGGGAAAGCTGCTTCCCGCGCGTGTGGTGGGGATGGACCGCGAGACCGATATCGCCATTCTGAAGGTTGAGAGGAAGGAGCTGCCCTACCTGGAGTTCACCGATTCGGAAATGGTTCGGCAGGGGCAGGTGGCGATTGCGTTCGGCAGCCCGTTCGGCCTGGAGAATTCCGTCACCATGGGCGTGGTCAGCAGCGTGGCCCGGCAGGTGAACCTGGATGACCCGATGATCTACGTGCAAACGGATGCGGCCATCAACCCTGGCAATAGCGGCGGACCGCTGGTGAACGCGGAAGGGAAGATCGTGGGCATCAACACCTTCATCCTTTCGCCAAGTGGAGCCAATGACGGCGTGGGTTTTGCCGTCCCCGCAACATTGCGCGGTCACCGCCTATGAGCAGATCCGCAAGGACGGGCGCGCTGCGGCGCGGGCAGGTGGGGGTGGTGGGGCAGACGATCACTCCGGCGATGGCGGAGGCGCTCACTTTGCCCCAGGCGTGGGGCGTGATCCTGGCCGATGTAACGCCAAAGAGCCCGGCCGAAGCCGCCGGCTTGCAGCCCGAGGATATTGTGCTGACGCTGGATGGCAAGGTCATGGAGAACGCGCGGCAGTTCGGAGTGAACATCTACCAGCACGCCGGCGATACCATCACTCTCGAAGTTGCTCCGCAATGGCGGAAGATTTCCAAGCGCGTGGCGGTGCTGGAGCGGCCGCGGGACCCCGACCGGATTCTTGCTCATCTTGAAGGGGAGCAAAGCGTCGTGGCGCCGCTGGGCATCCTGGCCGTGAACCTCAGTGCCGAAGTGATTCCGTTGCTGCCGCCGCTGCGCCGATTCACGGGGGTGGTGGTGGCCGGCATCATCGCGGATCTCGCCACCGATGAGAATTCGCTGCGGACGGGCGACGTGATCTACGAATTGAACAACCGGCGGGTCGGCGAACCTCGCCAGTCTGCGCGGCCTGGCCTGGCCAACTGAAGCCCGGGCAACCGGTGCGCTCTGCTGATCGAAGGCATGGGGCAGATTCAGATCCTGATGCTCGAAGGCCGTAACCCTGCCGCGTGCGCCGCGGCGCTCGGGGTTAGCGCCTGCCGCTGGAGAGACAGCGGGCGTTCGCCTCCAGGATATTGCCGCTGAGTTCGCCCATGGTGAAGACCAGGCGGTTGGGCTGGACGATCAGTTCGGCGAGGCCTCGAGGAACGTTGAGCAGCGAGCGGCGGGTGGCTGCTGGATTCGTAGACCACGAAATGGCTGCCCGGTGGGCTGCTTGGTTTGCGGGTCGAGCCGCTGCGCGTAGATGTTCCGGCGGCCGTCGCGCTCCGACATGAAATACATCAGATTGCCTGCGGGCGACCACTGCGCACCGCGGTCGAGGATGCGCCCGCTGGTGACGGGAATCCACTGCCGCTCTTCGGCGGAGGAGGTGCCGGAAATAGCCAGCGCCATCACCTTGCGAACGTCGGGGGTCTCCATCGCGTGGAAGGCAATCCACCGGTCCCCGGGGCCGAATCGGGGCGAGAGGATGGGAAATCGGTCGCTCTGCGCGAGCAGCGTGCGCACTCCCGTGCCGCGCTCCACCATGCCAATGCTGTAGTTCCGGGACGAACGTGAATAGAGCAGCGCATTGCCATCTGAAGACCAGTCTCGCGGCGTTTCGCAATCGTCGCACAGCACGGTGGCCGCGCATCGCCCCGTGGTGGCCCGCAGAGTAGGTAATGGTCTTGCCGCTTCTCATACCGCGTGTATAGGCCAGCCAGCCTCCATCGGGAGTGACAACCCCCGTGGGCGTAAAGAAAGCATGAGGGTTCTCCGTCACGCGCTCTTCGCGGCCGCTTTCGGTGTCGCGCAACCAGACGTTTTGCTGCCCATCGCGATCGGACGTGAATGCCAGCCAGCGGCCATCCTGCGGCTTAGGGAGGGGCGCACCGGTCGGAGCCCTGGCTGGAGTAGAAGCGCTGCGGCCGCTCCCGTGATGCGGCCGGCCTCGGCGTCCAGTGGAGCCTCCCACAAGTTGATGCTGTCCCGCGTGGCGGCGAACACGATGCGGCCATCGTCGGCCACGCTGGCGTGGCTATTGGTCCACGTCTCGCGCAGGAGTCGCGCTGGCGAATCCCCCTCCGCGCGGCAGCGTGCTGTCAAGGGCAAGCGCAGCTTCCATACGCTGCTCTGCCGGTCAGTCCGTGCCGTGAAGTAGAGCGTTTCGTTCACCCAGGCATCCGGCACCATTGCCTCGATAAACCACCGCCGGACAATACGGTAGGCGTCGATGTTCTCAACCTGGCCGCCCTCAACCGGAACCACCCAGAAATCCAGCCACGCTCCTTTGCTCTTCGCGCCTAGAAAAAGGAGGTAGCGTCCATCGGGGGACCACACGGGATAAAGGGCCGTATGGAAATCGGCAGCCAGACGCCGGGGCGTTCCGCCGGAGGCGGGAATGACGAAGATGCCTCCCACCTCCTCCGCCTGCAACGTCCGCGCCCAGAAGGCGATCTGGCTGCCGTCTGGCGAAAAACGCGGGCGGCGGCCCTGGTTCGCAATCCAGCGCGGTTCCCCGCTTCCGTCGGCGGGTGCAACGTAGATGCCGCCAGCGAACCGGTCCGATCGCCAGGCGATCGTGCGACCGTCTGGCGAAAGCGCCGGTTCACGCTCATCGGCGGCATCCTCCGTGATCCGCCGCACGGAATCGTCGGCGAGCGACTGCACGTAGATGTCGAGATTGCCGCCATCGCGATCGCTGCTAAAGAGAAGCGTTTTGCCATCGGCGCTGATGGCCGGGTCTGCGCTAAGCCTGTCGCCCGTGGTAAGGGCGCGTAGCACCGGAACCGGGGGCTCATGCGGAGCGATCGCGCGAAACAAGAGACGATGCCCGCCGAAATAGACTGTGGCCGCAAGGGCGGCTAGCGCGGGCAAAATCCACCAGCGCTTTCGCGTGCCCGGCGCTTCCACGCTCTCCAGGATCTCCGCAAACTCCAGGTCCTCGCGCTGTTCCTGGAGGTCGAGTTTGAGATCCAGCATGTGCTGATAACGGCGATCCGCATCTTTGCGCAGGCAGCGGCGCAACACCCGTACCATCTCGCCAGGGACGCCATCGGCGACTTCCGGGATCGGGCGCGGCGGACCTTCCACTACCGCTCTTGCCGTAAGCTCACTATTCTTCTTCGCGAAGGCCCGCTTGCCGCTGAGGAGTTCGTAAAACAAACAGCCTAGTGAGAAGACATCGGAGCGAGAGTCCGGCGGCAGGCCCGCGAAGCACTCCGGGGCGCGATAGCCGGCCCGGCGCAAGCGCAGACGTTCGAGCGCATGGTGCTCCGCGGACGCGGGCAGCGTAGCATGGAATTGCCACTCGTCTTCAATCGTGCGAAGCGCCGCGGAACCGAAGCCAAAGAGCTTGATGAGACCGGTTTCGGTAACCAGAACCGTGGAGGGGTCCACACCGCCGTGGATCACTCCCAAACGATGCGTCGTCTCCAGCGCATCGGCCAGTTGGATGATGTAGGCGGCAGCCTGCTTTGCGGGGAGCGCGCCATGCGCCAGCAACTGAGAAAGCGTTTGCGCGGCCACATAGTCATAGACAAGCAGCGCGCCGTCGTCGCCTTCGATCACCTCGCGGATGGGCAGCAGATTGGGGTGAGGATGGCCGGCCACGACGCGCGCTTCGTGAATGAAGCGTTCCCGCTGCCGCTCGCTACTGTGCTGCCAACCTACAAATTGCAGGCACACCGTATCGCCGTTCTGGCGCTCCGCGGATCGCGGCTGGCGATGGCGCTCGCGGGCCACGTAGGTGGTGCCCGCCGTGCTGTCGGCAAACAGCCCGAGCACCTCGAAGCGGGTAATGAGACTGGCGCGGACGGAAAGCATTTTCGAGCGAAACCCCAGCTTAGTTTCATGATGCCAGAGCGCGCCCGTCAGCGAGAATTTTGCCGCCAAACTTCGCCGCTATTGCACGATGATGATTTCTTCCGGGCCCTTTTTGCGCGGGCTTATGAACAGACTGTCGTCCAGTTCGATATTCACTTCGGAACTGGTGAGTTCCATCGTGATGGGCGCGAGCGGGTTTACAACGCGGATGCGCATTGGCTCCATCGTGCCATCGATCATCTTGTAATCCTCAAGGTAGACCTGACTTTCGATATCGCCTTGGGGTAGGTGCGACACCGAGTCCATGCGAACCAGCAGGCCGCTATCCTGGGCAAGAAACCAAGTCTCCGGGGCCCCTTCGGTGGGATGCAACCGCAGCTTGTCCACCTTCTTGCCATCGAGCGTTTCGGCACTTACCCATTCGCGCTTCGGGTAATGCTTCTTGTAGTTGGCGGCCATAAAGAAATCGGCCTGCCGGAGAGTGGCGGCCAATTCGAGGCCGGTCTTCTCGCGATAGCCCTGGATGGGGTCCTGCACCCATGCCGTCGAGCCATCGAAGGCTTCCACGATCTCTCCGATACCGGCGATCTTCATCGTCATACGAGACTTGTTGGGCGCTTTCGCCAGCACCTCCACGTCGCCCGAAACACCCAAGCCCGTGAGCGTCATCGTGCCCCTGTCGCGTCGCGAGGTCTGGCTCTTCAGCGCTTCGAGCTCCCCCGTGACGTTGAGGAAGCGTTCGAGAATCTTGTCCGCTTTCGCCTCGCTCTGCGCGGGGCTGATCGTCTGGGCAGACGACAAAAGGCTGAACGCAAGCAGCAGGATGGCGGACGCTGCAAGGAAAGCGAATGTGCGGGTCTTCATACAGTTCCTTTAAGTTTGCCAGGCGATTGGTTTTGGGATGCGACGGCTCAGTTGCCGGTTACGATAAAGCCGCCGTTGTCTGGCGCCGTGGCGGGCGGAGCCTTGCGGTCCAACGCGTCGCGCGCCGCTTCAAGCGGAGCGTCTTTGCCCGCCAGCAAGGTCTCAGCGGTCAACGAAACGGGAATGTCCGGGGTGACGCCTTGCCCTTCGATGCGGAAGCCTTTCGGTGTCACGAAGTCGGCGGCGGCAAACTGCAGCAGCGCGCCGCCGGGCAAATCCACGATAAAGGAAGGCAACGCCGCGCCCATGGTTCGCTCTCCCACCACGATGGCACGGCCCATTTCCTGCAAGCCCGCCGCCAGGATCTCGGAGGTGGAAGCGGAGTTGCCGTCCACCACCACGGCCACCGGCCCGGAGAATGCGCCATCCTGCGGGAAGGCGAGAAACTTCAATTCGGCGCCACGCATCTTCATCACCCCGATGTTGGCTTGGTCTTTGACGAGATACCCGGCAATGCCATTTGCCATTGCGCCAATGCCGCCGGGGTTGCCTCGGATGTCGAAGACAATACCACGCGTTCCATCGGTGGCCGCCTGCTGGATAGCCGCTCGGATGCGAGGCAAAAGCGACATCACGAAGAGGTTAAAGCGGATGGAGAGAATGGCGCCGGGAAGCCGCTTCGTTTCAAACTCCGTTTCCATGCTGGGCATAAAGCCAAGGCTTTCCGAGCGCTCGCGCTGCGAATACCGCAGAGGCAGATTGGCCGCTTCCGGCGCGGCGCTGCCACAGGAATATTTGACTGCAACGGTCTCTCCGGCAGGCCCTGCCAGCAGGGCTTCCACCGCTTCGCGAAAGAGGCGATCGCCCTCGGCTTTCCCTTTCGTTTGCGTGAGCGTCTGTTCGCGAAGCGCGCCCAGCGAGGTGCCGCCCGCTTCCAGCAGTGCGCAGCCTGGACGCAACCCCTTTGAACCGGCGGCAGGTTCCCGCATGCGCCATACCAGCACCTGGCCATTGGATTCGGCGAGTTCCAGGCCCGCCGTGGCCGCGCCGCGCCGGCTCAAATGGCGAGTGCCCACCCAGAAGGGCGGCAGCACGCTGAAGTGCGATTGGCCAAGGCGATCCACCATCTCTTGCAGCACCTGATAGAAAGCTTCGTCAGAGGGAGCGTTGATTGCTTTGGGCTTCATTTCTCGGCCGACCGCATCCCAGTCAAGGCCGCCGAAAGTGGGGTCGTAGTAGCGGTCGCGCACCGTTTCCCAAACGGCGCGGAAGGTCTCTTCGCGGGTCTTGCGAGAGACGGAGTTCGAGGCTTCGGCAAGGAGCGGCAGCGCCGCCATTGCCATCAGGAACAGCGCGATGAAATAGCGATGGCGCAATCGGATGTGCCTCTAGTCGTCCAGCTTCCGCCGGAGGATTTCGTTCACGGCCTGCGGATTGGCCTGGCCGCGAGACGCCTTCATTACCTGGCCCACCAGGAAGCCGGCCACCGCCGTCTTGCCGCCACGGTATTGCTCCACCTGGGCTGGATTGCCCGCGATCACCGCATCCACAATCGATTCGAGTTCGCCCGAATCGGAGATCTGCTTGAGACCTTCGCGCTCCATGATCGTGGGGGCGGCGTCGCCGGTCTCCATCATCTTCGCGAAGATCTCTTTGGCAAGCTTGCCGGAGATCTCGCCCTTCTCAATCAGGGAGACGAGCTCGCCAAGCCGCTCCGCCGAAACCGGGCTATCCGCGATCTCTTTGCCGGCGCTCTTCAGCGCGCCCAGCGGATTCCCCGGTCACCCAGTTGGGCGGCCGTTCTCGGATTTGAAGAAGCGCGCGCGGCGGCCTCGAAGTAATCGCTCAATTCCTTGGTGAGGGTGAGCACCTGGGCGTCGTATTCGCGCAAGCCGAACTCTTCCAGGAAGCGCTTGCGCTTCGCGGCGGGAAGTTCGGGAAGGTCCGCTTCAATCGCCTTCAACCAGGCATCGCTGATCTTCAGTGGCAGCAGATCGGGCTCGGGGAAGTAACGGTAGTCGTGAGCATGTTCCTTGCTGCGCATGCTCACGGTTTCACCGCTGCCCACGTTGTAAAGGCGTGTTTCCTGCACCACCGCGCCACCGGCTTCGATCAGCACCCACCTGCCGGGAGACTTCGTAGTCGATGAGCCATCTTGACGTAGCGAAACGAGTTGAGATTCTTGATCTCCGCCTTGGTGCCAAACGCTTCCTGGCCCACCGGACGCACGGATACGTTGGCGTCGCAGCGCAGTTGGCCCTTCTCCATATCGCAATTGGAAACGCCCGCGAACTGGAGGGCGAGCTTCAATTCGGTGAGATAGGCGTAGGCCTCATCGGAGCTGCGCATATCGGGCTCGCTGACGATCTCCACGAGAGGCGCGCCGCAGCGGTTGAGGTCGACGTAGCTGTACTTCGACGAATCCTTAAAGCCTTCGTGAATACTCTTGCCCGCGTCTTCTTCGAGGTGCGCTCGGGTGATGCCGATGCGCTTGGTTTCTCCCTCAACTTCGATGTCGATCCATCCGTGTTCGGCGATCGGCTGGTCGTATTGCGAAATCTGATAGCCCTTGGGGAGGTCCGGATAGAAGTAGTTCTTGCGCGCGAAAATCGAGACCGGGCGGATGGCGCACTGGAGTGCCAGCCCCACCTTCACGGCCATTTCCACCACCCCTTTGTTGAGCACCGGAAGTGTGCCCGGCATGCCCAGGCAAAGCGGCGTCACCAGCGTATTGGGGGCTTCGCCAAACGCATTGGGCGCCAATGAAAAGATCTTCGTATTGGTGCCAAGCTGGACGTGAACCTCCAGGCCGATAACGACTTCATACTTCGCGAGTTGTTCGACGGTGGCCAGTGGCGCCATCACGGTGGACATGAATCTCATTATAGAGGAGCCGCGCGAGGCAGCCCGAAAGCTCCGCTCGATAAGCGTCTTGATCGCCGGCACTGGAAGCAGACTCGGCGATGCATCTCGCATTTCCCGGCCGCCCCGTGCGCACGGCCCAGCGAAAAGGGGATGAGGAGAGCGAGGATGTTTGCGGCGAACAGCAAACCAATGGCCACCAGATCGGAAGTGGCATCCAGCGCGCTAAGCCCGCATAGTCTCCCCTCCTCTCCAGCGAGGCTCCAACTCTCCCCTGGTTCCTCAGCCCTTCAGCATGATCAGCAGCATCACCACTTCGGTCTTGGCCTTGATGCCGTGGGGAAGCTGGGCGGCCATGTGGACTAGCGTGCCTTCGGCGGCTTGCTTCTGTTCATCGCCCAGCGTCAGATCGGCCTCGCCCTTGGCGAAATAGAGAATCGCCGGAACCGGCGCGGTGTGGGCGCTCAGTTCCTGGCCCGGCGCGAAGACAAATTGAATGATCTTGCTGCGATCGTCCGTCTGTAAAGTGGTGCTGAGGATTCCCCGCTCGGGCACGGTGGTGTGCTCCCGCAGGTCTTCTACCAGTACGTATTTCTCGCTCATCCAAAAATCTCCCGATGTGCGCGGAACCCTTGTCCGCGGTTGGGTTGCCAGGGTGCCCGGGACGCAAACGCAATCGCGCCGCTCGGGCAAATGTACATGCAAACCGGCGCCTCGGCGTAACCCAGGCACTCGGTGCAGAGAAGGTCTGAGATGCGGGTGCCGCCGGCTGTTTCAAGAATCGCGTTTACCGGGCAGACCGCCACGCAGATGCCACATGCGCTACAGTGGGGTTCGATTCTACAGGCCATGGCAAAATCTCCATCCAGAGCCGAACTGACACTCGCACAGATCCCGATGTTCTCGACCCTCGACGACGCCGAACGCAGTGCCCTGGGCGACCTCGCCGTGGAGCGCCGCTATGCGCCTGGCACGGTGATCTTCGCCGAAGGTGAAGCCTGTGAAGGGATCTACCTCATTGGCGAAGGAGTGGTGAAGATCGTCAAGACCACGTCTTCGGGGCGTGAGATTATGCTGACGCTCGAGGCCGCGCCATCCACCGTTGCGGAAGTGCCCATCTTCGACGGCGGACCCTACCCGGCCAGCGTGGTCTCCGTGCGGGAGACGGTGGCCTACCTGATCGCCAAGAACGATTTCTACCGCGTCTGTCGTTCTCATCCCGAGATCCCCATGAAGATGCTGCGGGTGATGGGCAAGCGCCTGCGGCAACTGGTGATGCTGGTGCAGGCGGTGACCTTCGGCAGCGTGCGGCAGCGGCTTGCACAGCAATTGCTGGATTGGCAAACCGAAGCGGGCGGCGTCGAATTCGCGCTTCCTTCCAGCCACGAAGAGCTGGCCATGCGCCTGGGTACCGTGCGGGAAGTTGTATCGCGCAACTTGAGCCGCTTTCAAGCCGAGGGGCTGCTGGCAATCGAGCGGCGGCGGATCCACGTGCTTGACGCGGAAGGCTTGCGGAACGAAGCCGAATCCGAATTGTAGGCGCGCCGGCATCCGCTTTCAGGATGCGGCGGAATTTTGAACCAAGCTGTGACTGGGGTCACGGAAGCTCCGGCCTCCGGTGCCGCACCATAGAGACGTGGCCTGCGCCGTAACACCGCCCGCTGCCCTGGAGGGTGAGAAGAAACCGAAGAAGCCGTACTTGCGCCGCAAGGACGCAAGCCGGGCGCAACGCTATCGGCGCGCCACCCAGGTTGGCTTCGCCCTGCTAAACGTTTGGATCTGCGCCGAGTTCCTTCTTTTCGTGCGCCAGTTCGAAGGCTTTGCCGCGCCATTTGCCGTTTCCCGCCCCGCTGGCGTAGAAGGCTGGTTGCCCATCATGGGGCTGATGCAAACCAAGTACACGCTGTTGACAGGCCGCATTCCCGATCTGCACCCGGCCGCCGGCGTGCTGCTGGTGAGCTTCGTCGCCATGTCGCTCTTGCTGCGGCGATCCTTCTGCAGTTGGCTCTGCCCGGTCGGCACGCTCTCCGAATATCTTTGGAAGCTGGGGAGGCGCTTCACCCGCCGCATGTTCTTTCCCCCGCGCTGGCTGGACATCGCGCTGCGCGGCCTGAAATACATCCTGCTTGGCCTCTTCCTCTACGCCGTGGGCAGCATGTCCGCCGCCGCGATCGCCGCCTTCGCCGGTTCGCCCTACGGCGTGGTAGCCGACGTCAAAATGCTGAACTTCTTTCGTTACCTTGGACCCACCGGAGCCATCGTGATCGCGCTGCTGGCCGTGATGTCGCTCTTCACGCCAAACTTCTGGTGCCGCTACCTATGCCCATATGGCGCATTGACGGGCCTGGCCAGTTTGCTGAGTCCGCTGCGTATTCGCCGCATTCCTGAAAAATGCATCGATTGCGCCAAATGCGCCAAGGCTTGCCCTTCCAATCTCCCGGTAGATCGGCTGGTGCAGATCCGCTCCGCCGAGTGCCTGGGATGCATGGAGTGCGTCAGCAATTGCCCGGTGGAGGACGCCCTCGGCATGCAAGTGATCGGCGTCCCGGCTTCACGCGCCACCCGCTTCTTTCGTCCCGAATGGATGGCAGCCGGCGTCGTCGCCATTTTTCTTGGCTGTGTGATCACCGCCAAACTCACCGGTCATTGGGACTCCGCCATTCCCCATCACGTATACCAGCAACTCATCCCGATGGTTGACGAATTCGGCCATCCCTAGGCCGCACGCGACACCACGAGAGATCGCGTATTCCGGCAACCGAAGGCAGTTCCGGGAAACGGCAGTCCGGTGCGCTGACGTGCCATCGCACCAGGTCCATTTCACTGCGAACCATTTTGCTTCGTCCTCCAGAGCAACAGCTTTCCCAGGTCCTTTCGAGGATGCGGCTACTCCGATGGATCCATTGCGGCGCCCCCATCTGGCCATGCACAAATGCAGACGCGGTTGCCAGCACGGTCGGACAATGTCCAATGCGATGGCGCATGCGACTCGTCGACGATGCGACCGCCAGCCGCTATTGCTGCCGCCAACCGCGCGCCTACTTGCTCACGCGCCACAGAGACATCCAGATGCATCGCGTGCCGCAATGGCTTTTCCTGTGCAATTTCTTGCATCCATACTGTCGAGCCATGTCCAAGAGGATCAACCGCATTGTCTTCGGCCATCGGCGCATAGCCGAGAACGGCACGCCAAAAACCAACGTCCATCGCCTCCATCTTTGCCGCGATGGCAATTTGTACCTCTTGCACGGCGGCGCGGTCGGAAAGCGCGCCTTGTTGCCGGGCGGCCGCCGAAACCGCTCGCGCCATTTCAAGATGATGGCCTTCAAGTTGCCAAATGTCGCGGCTTAGCCGGACGGTAAGGCTGTTGTCCGCAAGGGTCAAAAGCACTCCACGCCCCGGGAGCCCCACGATACGGCAGATGGCGCCAGCGAGAACTTGCCGACTCGCCCAAAGAGCCGGTCCGAAAGCTCGCGGCGGCTCCGCCGTGCAACACCACCCAGTCGTCGACGCCTTCCGCGGCGAGGAACTCGCGCCACCTTGCTCGCTCATGCTTACCCTTTTACCAAAGATCTAACGACAGATCGGCGAGCGGCGCGATTGGGTCGCACCGGAAGAGATGCGGCGGATGCTGGCTGGGCACCAGGGCCGGCTGGGCGCGCTTCGGATCTGGCTGAATGCCGAGCGCGGGCGGTTGCGGAGCCGAGTACGTCACTTTTAGCAGAAATGGCAGCTTCGTGGCTTCCGCCCACCAGGATGGGGTGCTGCGCTTGTGGGTGTGGATGCGCGGCGATGCGGGCCTCAACCGGCGGCTGCACAGCGAGTTGACGCGCCGCCCGGACGAGGAAGACAAACTCAGCCGCCAACCGGCCCCGTAAGCGATGGCCGGCACCCGCCAGTCACCGGTGCCAAGGAACGATCTCTCAAGGCCTAAACCGCACAAACGAAGCCGCTTAGATTCTCGATGCGGCTTTCGGTCTGAACCGATGGTTCGTTTTGGCGAAGGCAAAACGTACACTCTGACGTGCGGGAAAACCCCGTCTTCCGGCTGGGCCTCGCGCTCTGCTCGACGCGGCATATGCTGCCAGTGTTCTGTGACAACCGAAAAGACCCACCCCGGCGAGAGAATCGCCGCCCTGCAAGGCGTCCGGACTGTCCGGAAAAATCCGGACAATCCGGACAATCCAGACAAAGCCAGGAGGCTGGTTTCTGCCGTAAGCTACTGTAAAAAATCACTTTAGCGAATTGTGCTTCCAACCTAACCGGCTCCCATTTTTTGCGGCCTCCCGCCCGTGGCAATCCTTGAACGGCGGCTCGGGTTTAAGGCCCCGCATCCTGTGGGATTGGTTCTATGCGGATAATGCCGGGTAAAGTTCAAATGCGGGATTAATAGTGAATAAAACTTAATCGACGCTCATTCCTTCAAGTGATTTGAATATAGAGATTAGCGACTTCGAAGCAGGTTCCCTTTCTGCGCTCGATCCGGAGGCAGGCGTCATCGGCGCGTATCGCGTCGGGCTTCGTTCGGGTTTCTGCCGCAAGGAAAGGGGATTTTGGGGTGGAGACACTCGCGGCCCGACAAAGTCATTAACAAAAGTCTCGACAACATGAAGCATTTGTGATTTGATAGCGATACTTATTTTGATGACAAGGGGTTAGGGGTCTATGTTTTCTTTCCGCCAATTCCAGAGCTATTGTTGCGCCTTGATTTACCTGTTTGTGACTGCGGGCACCCTTTGGAGCCAGGTGTCGTCGGGAACCATCACGGGCATCGTGACGGACCCGACCCAGGCGCGCGTTGCCGGTGCCCAGCTTGTCCTGGTGCAGACCGAGACCGGCGTTTCCCAGAGTGTGACGGCAAACGAGGCCGGCGAGTATACCTTCCCCTACTTGGCGTCGGGCACCTATCGCATGGACGTCAATACGCCGGGCTTCAAGGGCTATGTACGCCAGGGTATTGTCGTGGAGTTGGGGCGAACGCTTCGCATCGACATCGCGCTTAACGTCGGCGAGGTGTCAGAGACGGTGACGGTGGATAGCAGCGCGCCTTTGCTCGATACCGAATCCGCCACCGTAGGCCAGTTGATTGAGAATCGCACCATCAACGACATGCCGTTGAATGGGCGCCGCGTGGGCGAATTGCTGGGTCTGATGGGCAACGCGGTGTTCGTGAGCGGCGACGTGATCAGGCCGCGCGTCGCCGTGGGCGGCGGACGGGCTGACCAGCAACAGTGGCTGCTAGACGGCGTAAACGCGTCCAACGTGGCGCTCGAGGCGCCGCAAGCGCTGTTCAATCCTCCCGTCGAAGCCGTGCAGGAGATCCGCGTGCAACAGAACGGTTATTCCGCGGAATATGGCAACTCGTCTTCGGGCGTCGTGGTCACCACTACCAAGTCCGGCACCAACCGCCTGACCGGAAGCCTCTACGAATATTTTCGTAACGAGAAGCTGGACGCGCGTAATTTCTTTGCAGCCGAGCGCGCGCCCTTGCGATGGAATGTATTTGGGTTCGCCGTTGGAGGGCCGATCGTGCTGCCGAAGGTATATAACGGCCGCAACAGGAGTTTCTTCTTCATCTCCACGGAGTGGCAAAAGCAACGCATTGGCGTCACGCGCAATCTTACGGTGCCAACCACGCAGCAGATTGGTGGCGATTTCAGCCAAAGCTTTAATGCGAACGGCAGCCCCCAGCCGATTTACGACCCCTTCACGAACCCGCGGCTTCCGTTCGCGGGCAACGTCATACCGAGGAGCCGCATGGATCCGGTGGGCATCGCCATGTCGCAGTTTTTTCCAACTTCGAATCGGGCCGGCGCCAACGCCGCGGGCGCGAACAACTTCGTCGCCAATGCCGTGAACGCGCTGAACATTACCACCACGACGGCGAAGATCGACCACGTGTTCACAGAGCGCGACCGGGTTTCCGGCCGGATCGTCGTCCACGATTTCCCCACTTTCTCGACAGCGGTGTTCCCGGTAACGGGATCCGACCCCAACGCGAACTCGCAGGAGCGCCGGGCGTACAGCTTCCTCACCGAGTATCTCCACCAGTTCACGCCTACGCTAATCAACAATCTGCGAGTGAACATCCAGCCGCGTCGCTTCCATTTCCAAAGCGCGGGACTGGGTGAAGGCTGGCCTACTCAATTGGGCCTGCGTGGCGTGAGCGACCGGGCCTTCCCGCGGGTGAATACAACCGGCTACACCGCAATGGGAAACACAAACCATGAGCGTCTGCAGACACCCATCTGGGACCACCACATCGTGAATTCCGTATCCTGGTTCCGCGGCAGTCACTCCGTGTCGTTCGGCGGCGAAGTGCGCTATGGGCGCAACGTGGACAACTGGTTCCCCGCTGCCTCGGGGAACTTTACTTTCGGAATTCAACCAACCGCCCGCCCGGGCGTGAATGGCAGCGGCAACGGGCTGGCCACCTTGCTGATGGGCTTCCCTACCGCGGCCAACATCCGGGAGACGCTGGAACTGGATCGCACCAGCATCTACTACGCCGGCTTCATTCAGGAGGATTGGAAGGTTACGCCCACATTCACTCTGAACCTGGGCCTTCGTTGGGAGACGCATACGCCGCGAATCGACGCCAACGACAGGCAGAGCGGCTTCGACCGCGCGACCATCAACCCGGTCTCCAATACGCCCGGCGTCATCACCTTTGCGAGCCTCGATGGGATGGGCCGGACGGTCTACGATGGAGACTACAACAACATCATGCCCCGCTTCGGCTTTGCCTGGAAGCCGGGCTTTTTGAAGAACACGGTGATTCGTTCGAGCTATGGCATTTTCTACGGCCCGCCGCTGCCCGGCTCCAACTCGGCATCGGCCGGCTTTGAGACGTCGGGAAGCTTTCAGACCCCCGACAATGGAATCACAGCGCCGTTTCTCCTCCGCGACGGGATGCCTGCGGTGCCGGCGACGGCGAATCTGGGTCCAGGCTTCGGGGCCGTCCCTTTCGGACGCCCGATTCAGTTCTCTCCCGAGTTTCATGACCGCAACCGGCAGCTAGGTTATACGCAACAGTGGAACCTCACCATCCAGCGTGAAATCGGCTGGAACACCATTACGGAGATGAGTTACATGGGGAATGTGGGGCGGAAACTGAACGGCCCGAACACCTCCATCAACCAGGTGCCGCTGAACCAAATGGCGGCTGGCAACGCGCAAGTGCGGCGGCCCTTCCCGCAGTTTGGCAACGTTACGATGATTGCTCCGTTCTGGGGAAATTCCGACTACCATGCCTTCAATGCCAAGATCGAGAAGCGCTTCTCCGACGGCGTCAACTTTCTGGCCAACTACACCTTCTCCAAGTTTATGGACGATGTTGCCAGCGGCTTCGAAGCCGGCGCGACATCGGGCGGGATTCAGAACATCTACGACCGTAGCCAGGAGAACGCCCTATCCGGCAACGACGTGCGGCACCGCCTTTCGGCATCTGGCGTTTGGGAGTTGCCCGGCAAGAACGTGATCATCAAGGGATGGAGCTTTGGGATGATCGCGGTACTGCAAGGGGGAGCGCCGATTGGCGCCACCGTGCAGGTGAACAATTGCAACTGCTTCAACCCCGGAGCGCTACGGGCAAACATCCTGCGCGATCCCACACTGCCGGCGGACCAGCGGACGGTGGAGCGGTGGTTCGACACCACGGCGCTGGCGGCCCCCGCACTGTTCACCTTTGGTAACGCAGCCCGTTCCGTAACCCGCGGTCCCGGCCTGCTCAACCTGGACCTTTCCCTGATCCGCACCTTCTCCTTTACGGAGCGGTGGAGAATGCAGTTCCGCGCGGAGAGTTTTAATTTCATCAATCGCGCCAACTTCGAGGACCCGGGCATTGCCTTGGGCGCTCCGGGCTTCGGCGTGATTGGCGGCACCCGGACGAATGCACGTAGCATTCAGCTTGGTTTGAAACTGATGTTCTAAAATCAGCCGGCTCGCGAAACTGGTCCGGCGGTTCTGCTCCGTGGCAGCATTGCCATGGCGAGGATGCCCGGCCCGCTTGCCCTTGAGAGGATCGTGCCGCCAGATCTCGCGGGCTGGAAGAATTCGAAAATCCGGCTAAGGTTTCGCGCGGAAGCGCGTATTCTAATGGTAGGCGTAAGACTGGGACAACGACGAACACAATGGATACGCTACAACTGATCGCTTCGGCCACGGGCATTGGGTTTCTCGCCGGGATTCGGCTTTACCTTACGGTGCTGGCGTTGGGAGTGGCCGTCCGCTTCGATTGGCTCCGGCTGAACGATAGCTTTTCGGAACTCACCGTGCTTGGCAACAACTGGGTGATTGGTTTTGCGGCGCTCGCTACGCTGATCGAATTCTTCTCAGACAAGATACCCTGGCTCGATTCGGCCTGGGATAGCATCCACACCTTCATCCGCCCGATCGGCGCCGCGGCGCTGAGCGTTGCCGCTTTTGATGGCGTCGACCCTGGAGTGCGCTTTCTGCTGGTGCTGCTGACGGGCGGCGCGGCGCTTACCAGCCACTCGGCGAAGGCAGCCACGCGCCTTGCGGTGAACCATAGTCCGGAACCGTTTTCGAACGTGGCGCTGAGCCTGGCGGGCGACGCCGCGGTGCCGGTGGGGCTATGGCTGGCCGTGGAGCATCCGTTGCTGATTGGCGGCGTGGTGGGCGTGTTCATGCTAGTGGTGCTGATTCTGGCACCCACGGTTTTTCGGGTGCTTCGGATTGAATGGATGGCCTTGCGGGCGCTGCTCTCCACGTGGTTCAGCGCCGCCGAGGACGTGGAAGGCCCCAACGCTGCCGATGCGGAAGCGCTCGGCGCGGAGCCGCGGCGGCTGGCTGCCGCGCTCGCCGCCTTGGCTTCTCCGTTGCCTGAGCCAACAGCCGCCTACCTTCGCAGGAAGTACGATGCCGAGGCCCCCTTTGCGCTGCATGGCGTGATGCGGCGCGGCGGCAAGCGGGCGAAGAATCGGGCAGGCTATCTCTGCCTGCTTGACGATCGGTTTGTGTTCGTCGCGAAAAAGTTCACCGGCTGGCGGAGCGACGAAGTGCCGCACGCCACGCTCAGCCGCATTGAGTTCGAGAAGGGGCTGTTTTTCGATTGCCTGCGCCTGCGCGGCGAGAGCGGCGAAGTGATGGTGGATCTGTTCAAGGACCGCCGCCGGGGAGCCCAGCGTTTGGCGGAAGCCTGGAACGTGGCCCGTTAACTGGGTGCTTTGCCGTTCCCCGCGCGCAGCGATGGCCACTCCGCTTTGCGCTGTTCGGTGACCGCGTTGATGCCTTCGGCGAAATCCTCGTGGCGGAACCACTCTGTGCGGATCTGTTGCGCCAGCGATCCCGCCTCTCCCCATGCCATGCCGCGGGTGCGAGCGATGAAGTCGAGCCCCCGCCGGACCAATTCCGGACTGGAATCGGCGAGCATCCGGGCCGTCGATTCGGCGCGATCTTCGAGTTCGAAAGGCGGCGTGACGGCGTGAATGAGGTTGTATTGCAGCGCTTCGTTGGTGCCGAAGATACGGCCGGTGAGGGCGAGTTCCGTGGCGCGCCTCTCGCCCACCGTTGCGGCGAGGGAACGAAAGGTCATGAAGGGCCAATTGCCCATGCGCACTTCGGTGAGGCCGAAGGTGGTGCCCTGGGCGGCGATCACGACATGGGCGTTGCAAAGCAGGCCTACGCCCGCTCCCTGGGCCGTTCCGTGTACCTGGCAGACCACGGGCGTGGTGAGCTTTGCGCCAAGGGTAAAGAGCTCTTCGTGGATCCAGCCCATTTCCACCGCACCATCGCGCAGCAACTCTTGCGGATCCATTCCGGTGCAAAACGCCGCGCCAGCGCCTTTGAGGAGAACAGCGCCCAAGCTGCGGTCGCGTTCCGCATCCTGCAGCGCCGCCACCAGTTCACGGCACATGGCAAAACTCAACTGGTTCCGCGTTTCGGGCACATTCAGGACGAGATGCAACACCCGCCCTTCGCGGGTTTGAAGGAGCGTGGGCTGCGGCGTGGCGGTGATGTCTGGCAATGGTTCTGGCATGGCGAGAGGGGGGCGGGCCCGGAGGCACGCCGAACAACGGCTGCGTTCCCAGTCTACACGGGCTGCTGGCCGCGCTGGCGCTGGCGGACGTACAGGGTAAGGTGCTTTGCAAAGGCTTCCTGAAACTTGGCGATGCAGGAGGCGTCCTGCTTGACCGGTACTCCCTCAATCGAACGAATGGCGCGGAGGTCCCGGGTGCTGGACGTGATGAAGCAGGCATCGGCCCGGCGAAGATCGGCCAGAGTGAGCACGGCCTCCCGCGTGTGGTAGCCATCCACGGCGATAGTATCGAGTAGCAACTGACGGGTAATGCCCGGAAGGCAGCCGGCGGAGAGGGGCGGGGTGAGCAATTCCGGACCGAACTTCGCGAAGACGTTGGCAGAGGTACACTCGCTCACTTCGCCGTGCTCGTTGAGCAGCAGCACTTCGTCGAAGCCTTTGCGCTGCGCCCGTTCGAGCCAAGTGAGGTTCATCGCCCAGGAGAGAATCTTCGCTCCGGCGAATTCGCACGCGGCATAGCGGGCGTGGGGTTGCACCCCGAGTTCCACGCCGTCTGGCCATTCCTTTAGGGGCGCGCTGAAGGCGATCAGTTCGCTATCGTGGTCGATGCCGTCGCCTTCCCACATGCCGCCGCGGTTCCTCAGCGCCACCACCCGCACGGTTGCGTCGGGTGCATCGTTCGCGTCCAGCAGGCGGTGCAGCAAATGCTGGAGCTCGATCTCCCCACAGGGCATTTTCACCGCCATCGCTTCGGCGTCCTTCACCATGCGCCCCCAATGCCGGGCGTATTCAAAGAGCACGCCATCCTTGGCGCGCAGGGTGGTGAACACGCCCCAACCGTTCATCAATCCAACCTGTCCCGCAGAGAGCCTCTTTTGGCCATGCGGCAGAATCTCAGTGCCGTGAAGATAGAAGGGGTGCATGCTGCATCAATTGTAAATCGCTGGCCAGTGAGCCGCCTTCGCGCCTGGTTTCCGATACCCTTACTTGGAGGCGGGATACGGCATCCGCCACCCCTTTACCATGCCCCTTCTCAACGAAACCCTCTCCTACCCCGAGGCGGCCACCAGCCTCTCCAGGTCGATTTTTCTTGGCGGCAGCCCGGAAGCGAAAGAGCCGCTGCCGAGTGGCACCCGCCTCTTCCGATTCGCCCGGGTGGCATATACCGCTACCCCTTGCGAATGGTGGATGCTGTTTGACGATTTCGTTCTGCAGGATCGTCGCGTGATTGGCGGCTTCAGCAGCTTTCTCTATCATTCGGGCTGCCGCATCGGCCCGAACGGGAATTTTCTCCCGGTGGGGGAGATCAGCCTCGGTTGCGCGGACCCCGGCTCGCGGCTGGTTCTGGTGCAGTTGAACACGCCGGTCTATGCGTTCCTGGGGGCTTCCACAGTGCAACGGCCCGACCCTTGCGAGCCGGGTTTATCCCAGCGCGGCGGCGAGTTTCGGGTATGGATTCCGGGCATTGGGGCACGCATGATGAACACGGTTTCCGTTCCACGTCAGTTCCTTGCGGAAGCGCCTGAGGCGAAGGAGGAAGATGCGCCCGCGATCGCAGAGGAAGCGGCGGCGCCGGAGTAGGCAGAACTCAGCGGAGGACGCGGAAGAGGTTGCTGTAGTCGTCAGTCCAGTGAATGAGCGTTTCCGGTTGGGCCGATGAGGCGATGCGGGGGCGGAGCGCGGGGGCGTCGAACAGTTCGGGCTGGGCAGAGAGGATGGCCCAGTGTGAGGTGAAGGTGCCGAGATCTTCGTTGCCGGGGTTCAGGATGAACTTCGCTTCAAAGCCGATCGCCTCCGCTCCCGCCGCCACGACGGGGGCCAATTGCAGATAGCGGTTGCTGATGTTGAGGGCGATGCTGCCGTTGGGGGCGAGGTGCTTGCGGTAAAGACGGAAGGCCTCTTCGGTGAGCAGGTGGGTGGGGATGGAATCGCCGGAAAAGGCGTCGACGATGAAGACATCGTAGGCGTTGGGGGCTTCCTTTTCGAGTTCGACGCGGGCGTCGCCGATGCGGATGGCGGCGCCTGGCGAACACTCGCTGAGATAGGCGAAATCGTCGTGGGCGATCGTTTCGATGAGGGGATTGATTTCGTAGAAGACGTAAGCATCGGCGGGCCGGGCATAGGCGGCGAGGGTTCCGATGCCCAGGCCGATAATGCCTACGCGAATGGCGGGCTTCGTTTCGCGGAGGGTGTTCAGCAGAAGGCCCGCGCCGCCGTCTGGGCCAAAGTAGGTGGTGGGCTCACAACGCCGGGGAGGATAAGCGAATTGCAGCCCATGGCGGGTGCTGCCGTGGTCAAGACGGCGGTAAGCCTCGTTGCCGCTTTGGGCGGAGGAATCCTGGGGAACGATGCTGGTGACGGTGATCGCGCCAAAGAAGTTGCGGGCCGCGCGGATATGGTTTTCACCGGCCATGGCGAAGGGAATGGCGGCGGCCAGAGCGGCGGCGAAGAGGGGTACGGCGGTGGCTGGGGCGAGTTCGAATTTACCTGGCTTGCGGGTTTTGGCTCGTTCCATTTCCACGAGAAACGCGAGGACGCCACAGAGGGCGAGGCCCGCATAGATCTCGTAGTAGCCGGAGAAGAGAAAAGGCGCGACGAGGCCGACGAAGCTGCCGCCCAGAGCACCCCCAGCAGAAACCATCAAGTAGAAAGCGGTGAGGGATTGTGGAGCGGGCCGCCGCGCGTACAACTCACCGTGGCAGAAGAGCCCGATCACCAGCAGGGAGCCGCAATAGAGAATCATCTCGGGGATGTAGCTGGCCACCAGTATCGGCAGCAGGAACGAGAGCGCCAGCACCACCATCAGCGCCACGGAAGCCCAGCGGAGAAAGCCGAGGGGCAGGCGGTTGGGGTATTCAAAACAGATGACGAAGGTGAGTAGATAAATCACCAGGGGCAGCACCCAGAGGAACGGCACGGGCGCGACGTCCTGGGTGAGGTGATTGGTGAACGCGAGGAAAAGCAGACTGGGGCAGGCGGCCAAGCCGAGCCAGACGAGGCGCTGTTTCGCGGTGGGGGATGGGGCGAGGGGTTGCAATTCGGCATCGGCCGGGAGCGGGTGGCCGGACGGCGGGGCGGGGTGCGATCGCAGGAAGGTGTAGGCGATGAGCGAGAGCATGCCGAGGGCGTAAAGCGCGTAGAGCGCGCTCCAGGCGAAGAACTGCTGGCGTAGACCGATAGCCGGTTCGATGAGGAAAGGGTAACTGAGCAGGCCAAGGATGGAAGCGAGATTGGAAAGGCTAAAGAGGCGGTAAGGGACGAGGTGATGACGATGCCGGGCGATCCAGGCTTGCACAAGCGGCGAGGTGCTGGAAAGCGCGAAATAGGGAAGGCCGATGCTGGCGGCGAGCATGGCCAGGATCTGCGTTGTGGGGAGTTCGCCACCCGTAGGCTTCCAACTCTCTGACGGAATGCCGGGCAGCGCGGTGAGGGAGGCAAGCAACAAAGCGGCGTGGAGCAGCGCCTGGCCGCGAGGCGGCACTCGCGACACCAGCAGGTGGGCGTAGCCATATCCGGCCAAGAGCAGCAACTGGAAGAAGACGAGGCAGGTGGCCCAAACCAGAGGCGCTCCGCCGAACCAGGGGAGGATGTATTTCGACACCATGGGCTGGATCTGGAAGAGCAGGAAGGCGCCCAGGAAGACGGACAGCAGATCCAGAAATCGGCCAAGCGGGAGCGCCGCGCGAAGATTGGTTTCCATGGGGCCGCCCTACAGGGAATTTGCCTGCTTGCGGCGCTCAAGAAGAACCTGCTGGGCATTGAGCGGCGCTTCCTTCTCCGCGGGGTGCCTGCGCAGATAGCTGCCGTCGGATTGCATCACGCGCGACTTCATGTTGTCGGCGAGATAAAGCTCCAGCACGTCTTCGCGGAGATGGCGGACAATCTCTGGATCTTCAACGGGAAAGACAGTTTCCACGCGTTCATTCAGGTTGCGGGGCATGAGGTCGGCGGAGCCCATGTAGATCTGGCCGTTGCCGCCGTTTTCAAAATAAAAGACGCGGCTATGTTCGAGGAAGCGGCCCACGATACTGACGACGCGGATATTCTCGCTAATCCCCTTGAGGCCGGGGCGCAGGATGCAGACGCCGCGCACCAGCAGATCCACCTGCACGCCGGCTTTCGAAGCGTCGTAGAGCAGGCGAATGACCTCCCGATCGACGAGGCCGTTCATCTTGAAAATGAGGCGGGCTGGGCGGCCGGCTTTGCTGTGTTCAATTTCGCGCTCAATCAGCTTGCCGAAGCGGGCGCGCAAATCGATGGGGGCGACGAGAAGCTTGCGGTAATCGGCTTTCGCGGAATAGCCGGTGAGATAGTTGAACAGATCGGTGGCGTCTTCGCCAATTTGCTCGTCGCAGGTGAACAGGCCGAGGTCCGTATAGAGGTGCGCGGTGACGGCGTTATAGTTGCCGGTGCCGAGGTGCATATAGCGGCGCATCACGTTGCCTTCGCGGCGCACCACAAGGGCAATCTTTGAATGAATCTTGAGGCCGAGCAAGCCGTAGACCACATGCACGCCCTGACGCTCAAGCGCCCTTGCCCATTCGATATTGCTCTCTTCGTCGAAGCGGGCCTTGAGTTCGAGCAGCACGGCGACCTGCTTGCCTTCTTCGATGGCTTCGAGCAAGGCTTCGACCACGGGAGAGTTGCGGCCCACGCGGTAGAGGGTCATCTTGATGGCCTGCACCTGCGGATCAGCCGCCGCCTGACGAAGGAACTGGATGATGGGCTGAAAGGAATCGAAGGGATGATGTACCAGCACATCGTTGCGGCGAATGGCGGCGAAGATGTCTTCCTCTTCGCTCTTCGGGGTTGAGGCGGCGGGGGATGCGCGGGGCGAAGGTGACTTCCTTGAGGTCCGGGCGGTCGATGCCGTAGAGATCCATCATGCGCGAGATCCCCAGGGGATTGCGCATACGGTAGACGTCGACGCTTTCGATTTCGAGGTTGGTGAGCAGGATGCGCAGCACGTCGTCCGGCATCTGGTCATTCACCTGCAGGCGCACGACGTTGCCGAAGCGGCGCTGGCGGACGCTTTCTTCCACGGTTTCGAGAAGATCGCTGGCTTCAAGCTCCTGAATCTCGGTATCGGCGTCGCGGGTGACGTGGAAGGGGTGGGCCTCGAGAATCTTCATCCCTGGGAACAGCGTTTCGAGGTTGGCGACGATCACCTCTTCAATCATCACGAAGCCCAGGGGAGCTTCCTTTGAACGCCCTTGCTGGCCGGCGGCGGGCGCTTGGACGGGCACCAACTGCGAAATGGTGTCGGGGATCTTGAGGCGGGCGAAACGCTGCACTTTTTTCTTGTCCTGGATGGTGATGGCCAGGTTCAGGCTGAGGTTGGAGATATGCGGGAAGGGGCGGCCGGGGTCAAAAGCCAGGGGGGTGAGGATGGGGAAGATGATCTCTCGAAAGTAAGCATCGACGCTCTTCTTTTGCGCGGCGTTCAAGCTCATGTAGGGGTAAACCGTGACACCCTTAGCGGCAAGAGCGGGCAGCAGTTCCCTGGTGAGGCATTCGCGCGCCTCGGTCATGAGCTTGAGCACTTCGCCGCGCAGTTGATCGAGCAACTGGGCAGGGGTGTGGAGGCCGTCCGGACTGGTGGTGACGCCGGCGTCCACTTGGTCCATCAGGCCGGAGACGCGCACCATGAAGAACTCATTGAGGTTCGAGCCAACGATGGCGAGGAACTTTATGCGGTCAAGGAGAGGGTTGGAGGGGTCCTGCGCTTCTTCGAGCACGCGGCGTTGAAAGCGGAGCAAGCTAAGCTCACGATCGAGGAACAACTCGCGATCTTCGAAATGATCACGGGCGGCCCGGCCATTCTTGACAGAGACGATGGGGCTGGACTTCGCGATCTTCGTCTGGGAGGCGCTAGCGCGAACGCGACGCCGCTTTCCGGAGGGGGGAGCAGTCATGGCCATGGGGTGTTGCTTCGTGTTTCGTTCCTCCTACAATAGCGATTTCTGGCGTCTTGCCGCATATTTCGCGTTCCGTGGGGCGGATTTGCGCATCCTGGCGGCGGGCGTGATTCGTAGTTAGCAGTATCGGGGAGGAGGCGGGAACCCACTTGATGCTTGCAGGGGAAAAGCTGCGATGGTTGCCCATAGTCGCGCTGTGCTTCGCGCTTCCCTTGGCGGTCAAAGCTGGTGAGGCGGCGAGGGCCACGCGCGTCCACGAGATCCTGCATAGGGTGGTTCAGAAGCAGTCCGCGGCGAAGGAAGACCGCAACCGTTGGATCTTCGGCCAGCGGGCCTTGGTGCGCTTTCTGCGGTCGAACGGGAAGCTGGCCCGAGAGGAACTGAGGCACTACGAGGTGAGGCCGAAGGTGGACGGGATGGAGCGGGATTTGATTTCGCTTGAAGGCAAAGTAACGATTGGCAAGGAAGTCCATCCATACAGCGACCCCGAATACCGCAGTGGAAAGATGGATCTGGACGGCGAATTGGTGGATGGCTTCGCGGACGACTTTCTTTTTGAGAAGGGGGCGCGCGACGGGCTTCCGAAGAACCTGTTTCCCGTATCGGCGGAGATGGTGGAGCGGCACGAGTTCACGCTCGATGGCGAAGAGGATTATCGGGGAAGGCAGGTCTTTCGCATCACGTTTGTGCCCGTGAAGAAAGAGGGGGATCGCCCTTCCGGCTGGTGGAAAGGCGAGATGCTGGTGGATACCGAAACGTTGCAACCGCTGCTGGTGACCACCACACAGGCGCGCGGCATTCCAATGGCGGTGCGAGCGTTGCTGGGTATCAACGTCAAACAGATGGGCTTCCGGCTGGAGTATGGCGAGGTGGCGCCTGGAGTGTGGTTCCCGACGCGGTATAGCGGGGAGTTTTCACTGCGAATCCTGTTCGGCTATTCGCGCCGGATCGCGCTTTCGTTGCACAACCTGGACTTCCGCAAAGCGACCGCGGAATCGAGCATTCAATATGAGGGCGAGGCGAAGGGGGACGAGCTTGAGGGGCGCCCACCAGTCCAATGATGGCAGACTGGTGTTGATGAAACGCCGCCACTTTCTCTCCGCACTGCCCGCGACGCTGCCGTTTGTTGTGCCTGCTTTTTCGCAGTCGGCCAAGACGAAGGATTTGCGGATCGCGGGGATGGAGTTGATTCCGGTCCGCGCGACGGAGCGGACGGTGTGGCTATTTGTGCGGCTGCGCACCGAGGGCGGGCTGACCGGGCTGGGGGAGGCTTCCGATGCGTTCGGGTATTCGAATACCACTCGCGAGGATCTTGCGCGCATGGAGCAGATCTTCGCAGAGTTCTACCCGCTGCTGAACGGCGGTTCCGCCCTTGAGATTGAGCGCTTTCGTCAGAAGGGTTGGAGCCGGGCTAAGCTGGGCGGCCTGCCGCACGTAACGGCGTTCTGCGCCTTGGAGCAGGCTCTGTGGGATCTGAGCGGGCAGGCGCTGGGCGTGCCCTGCTATCAGCTTTGGGGTGGCAAGGTGCGCGACCGATTGCCTGTCTACGCGAACATCAATCGCGCGACGCGGCAGCGGAATCCGCAGGGCTTCGCGGAGAGTGCGAAGCGGGCGGTGGCGGAAGGATATCGGGCGATCAAAGCTGCGCCCTTCGACGGGTACCCGCGCACCGGAAGCGCCGCGGAGATCGCTGGGCATGTGGACAACGGCGTGGCCTGTGTGATGGCCATTCGGGAAGCCGTGGGCGATGACGTGCGGCTCTTTATCGATTGCCATAGCTTCTTTACCGTTGAGGCCGCCATCAAGCTCGCCAAGCGCCTTGAGCCGGCGAGACTGGGCTGGTATGAAGAGCCGTTGCCGCCTACGCAGGTGGCGAAGACGAAGCAGATCAAGGACGCGATTTCGCAACCGATGGCGGGTGGGGAGTTCCTGTTTGCGGTGGAGGGATTCGCGGAACTCTGCCGCCAAAGGGCGGTGGACATCATCATGCCGGACGCGAAATTCTGCGGCGGTTTGCTGGAGATGTCGCACATCGCGGCGATGGCATTCGCCCATGGGGTGGCCGTGGCGCCCCACAACCCCAGCGGACCGGGATGCACAATGGCCACGGTGCAAGTCTGCGCCGGAATGCGCAACTTCGAGATTCTTGAGATGCAATGGGGCGAAGCGGAGTGGCGGGGCGAATTGCTGGATCCCCCGGAAATCTTCGCGAATGGGGAGATTGCGGTGCCAGATGCACCGGGCTTTGGAGTGAAGCTGAGCGACGCGGTGGCGAAAAGATATGCGCTGTAGAGGCGTCTTGGTGCCACAATAGAACCCATGCGTATCCCCAACATCCTGGAGCGGGCCGAGTTTCGATCTGGCAAGATGGGCAAATGCGATCTGGTGCGGGGCGAGATGCTCTCTGCCGGCATGAACTGCTTTGAAGCCGGGCAGGAACACAAAGCGCATGTGCATGAAGGCCAGGACAAGATTTACTACGTGCTGGAAGGTTCCGGGCTGTTGACGATTGGGGAAGAGCGGTCTCATTTTCAGGCGGGCGATCTGGCGCTGGCCCCGGCGGGCGTGGAGCACAGCCTGCGCAATGATGGTCCGGGCAAACTGGTGGTGCTGGTTGTGTTTGCCCCACCGCCGGCCGGAGCTTAGGCGTTTGCGGATTGCTTCGATTTCCCACTGGGAGCCTGAAGGATTGGCGCGAAGCGTGAAGTGGAGCGCGCTCTGATATCGTGGAACGACGATGTCCGAAACCCAGAACTCTCCGGAGGGGATGCCGGGGCTGGAAGCGGAGGGGAGGACGCCGTCGTCAATCGACCGGCGCGCCGCGATCAAGGCCCTCACCGCAACCGCTGCCCTCTTTCCCGTTTTGCCCGCCGTGGGGCAGCACGCGCACGGCGTGGCGTCTTCACCCGCTAGTGTCTATACGCCGCAACTCATCAAGGGCGCGCAGCGCGATCTACTGACGGCGGTCTGCGATCGCATGATCCCGCGCACCGGCACGCCCGGCGCGGCGGACGTGGGCGTGGCGGATGAAATCGACTTTATGGCCACGAGGCAGAGCGGCATCGCGGGGCAAGTGGCCACGGCGCTGGCTCGTGTGGAAGGCGCGGCGGGCAGGTCTTTCGTCGCGCTCAAGGCCGAAGAGCAGGACGCCGTTTTGCGGCGCATGAGCGAGGATCTTTCGAGCGAGGACGGCAAGGCGTTCGTGGCGCTCAAAGAGCTTACGATTGACGGCTATTACCGCACCAAGGGCGGCCTGATGCAGGAACTCGGCTGGAACGCGAACACCTACGTGCAGGAGTTTAAGGGCTGCACGCATGAGCACGCGGCGGGGGATAGCGAGCCGGGGGTGGCGGGATGAGCGTGCAAGCCGATTCGGCCGCGACACCGGGAATCCAGAGGGGGAGGAAGCGCCATAAGGTAATCGTGGTTGGCAGCGGCGCGGCGGGCGGCATGGTGGCCTGGAACCTAACCCGGCAAGGCATTGAAGTGCTGATGCTAGATGCGGGCGAGAAGTGGAACAGGAATACGTTCTGGAGCCATACGAAACCCTGGGAGGAACGCGACCGCTACGGCAAAGGGCAACAGCCGCCGCGCTTCTTCGTGGACCGGGAGACTGCCCCGTATCGCACGGATGCGAAGGACCCGTTCGATTTGATTCGGGTGTGGGGGCGCGGGGGAAAGACCAATGTGTGGGGCCGCGTTTCGCTGCGCTACTCGGATCTTGATTTTGAGGGACCGGCGCGCGACGGCTGGGAGATTCCGTGGCCGATTCGCTACAAGGACATTGCGCCCTACTACGACAAAGTGGAGCAACTGATTGGCGTTTGCGGCGGCGACGACGACCAGGATTCGTTGCCCGGCAGTAAGTTCCACCTGCCCGCACCGGCGCCGCGTTGCGGCGAGAAGTTGCTGATGCGGGCCGCGGACAAAGCCGGGATCAAGATTGTGCCGGTACGCCGGGCTGTGCTTACGAAAGCGCACAATGGGCGTGCAAAGTGCCACTTTTGCGGAGCTTGCGGGCGCGGCTGCGACATAGGCGCCTTCTTTAACTCGAGCGACTATCTGATTGAGCCGACGCTGAAGACGGGGAAGCTGACGGTGATCGACAATGCCGTTGCCGCGCGGGTGCTGGTGAACGATAAGGGCCTGGCGGATGGCGTGCAGTATTTCGACCGCAAGACCAAACAGGAACGGCGCGTTTACGCCGATGTGGTGGTGGTGGCGGCATCGTGCGTGGATTCGACGCGCATTTTATTGAACTCCAAATCGAGCTATTACCCCAACGGCATCGGCAACGGCAGCGATGTGATCGGCCGCTACCTGAGCGAGCAGGTGCGCTTTCACGTTTATGGCTTTGCTCCGGAGTTGCTAGGGACGGCCACGCAGAACGACGACGGTATTGGCGGCGCCCACATCTATCTGCCGCGCTTCAATCACCGGAGGCCGCTTTCGAACCGTAAGTTTCTGCGTGGTTATGGGTCGCAATTCTGGAATACGGGAGCGCACGGTCCGCCTTCCTTCGCGAAGCAGATTCCGGGCTTCGGGGCGGATTTCAAGAATTCGGTGAAGCAACGCTATCCCGCGCTGCTGGCGATGCACCCCTATGGCGAGGTGCTCGGCTATAAGGACAACCGCATCACCGTGAATGACAATGACGTCGACCAATTCGGCATTCCCGTTCCTCATCTGCACTTCCGCGTTGGTGAGAATGAGCGGACGATGGTTGAGGAAATGTACGACATGGTGGAGCAGATCTTCGCGGCCGGAAAGATTGAGCCGCTGCCCTACACGCGAGGCACGATCGACAGCTACGGCAGCGCCATCCATGAGCATTCGACCTGCCGGATGGGAGCGGATTCGAAACGTTCGGCGCTGAATGGCTTCTGCCAGATGCACGAAGTGAAGAACGTATTTGTTCCCGACGGCGCCGCATTCACGACGGCCAGCGACAAGAATCCCACGCTGACGATTCTGGCGCTGGCCTGGAGATCGTCCGATTATCTGGCGGACGAGATCCGGAAGCGGAATCTCTAGCGCCGCGGATCGCTAAGCATCCAATCCCACTTGTTGCCTGAGTCCTCCACTATGGCTATTGCGTCGGCCGGGAGCATCAGGCGCTGCTTCACCCAGCGTCCACACCAGCTTCTCGGCTTCTTCCCAGGTGTTCCTCGCCGCTGCGAGTAGCGGGCGGCGATGGATCGTTGAGGTCGGCAGATTATTTCTCTTCCTGAGCTTCCCGTAAGGGGAAGGGGGATGAAACTGCCCACCATGTTGGAGATCACATTGGTGGGGCCGTTGTTCTCGTTGAAGAGATTCCAGCCGGTATAGGTGGCTAGCGGTACGGAGACGGCGGGGAGACGGATGCCGGCGAGTTCGTTGCCGTCGGCATCGACTTGCGGCACCAGCAAGGGGAAGGGCTTGCCGAGGACGGGGGGCTCTTTGTCAATGATGCGCCCGGTGCGGAAACGGGGGCCGTAGTCGGCGCGCCAGGCTTGCTGCGTTGCGTCGCTTCGCTTTACGGCGGCCAGGTTTCGGCCGGGCAACGCGGGGAAAGCAAGCGCTTCGGGTGCAACCAGCGTCCTGGCATCGATGCGGCTGTGCCGGCTGGGAGGAGGCTCCACGCCGTCGCGCACCCAGGCGTCCATGGCGACAAGCAAGGCACGCATGCCGGGACGGATCTGGTTGGGGTTTGCGTACTCCTGGCCGATGCTGCGTTCAGGTGGCCAGGGGCCGGTGCCGTGCTGGGTGCCGGCGAAATGATAGATGCGGGTGCCAGGGGCGGGAGGGAGGTCCGCTTTGCCGTCGAGGGTGGTGTGGATCTGTGATGCCGCGCGGCCCCAGTATTCGTAAGAGGAGTTCGTGTAGAAGATTTTCGGAATGAACTTCTCTTTGCCGCGATACCGGGAGAGGATGCCTTCGTCGAGGCCCGTTTCCGGGTCGCGCTGGGAGGTATCGGAAAAGGGATAGATGTCGGTGGGGTAGTGGAAGTTGAGGTAGGGGTGGCCATCGCGCGAGGGTTGGGCGAAGCGGACGTTGAAGCCGCCGCGCCCGCCGCCTGCCACATGCGCCATCACGCCATCGAAGACGCGGCGTCCCGCTTCGTCTTCGTTGAAGCCGTCGTAGAGAAAGGTGCGCAGGAAGCGCCCGCTTTGGGAGATGCCGAAGCCAATGCTGCGCTCAATATGGCCTGGCGTCAGGGATTGCGTGAGGTCTGCCGGGTGCTTCAACCAGGCGATGGCGTCGCGCACTGCCGCCATGCCGAGTCCGGCAAGGGGCGGATCTTTGGCGACGTAGACAAAATCGTAGATCCTATTGGGCTTGAGGCCGCCCTCGAGATAGAGGCTGCCGCCATCGCTGAGCGGCTGTCCATTCTCCCAGCGGGCGAATTTCCATTGGTCGCGCGGGATGGTCTGGACGGGGCCATTCGGGGTCTCCCGCACCGTAAGGATGTTCTGGGGATCGCCGGGGGAAGCGGCTTGGTAGGGGATGTGCCCGCGATCCGCCAGCGAGTGGGCAAAGACCGTATCGCTAACGATGATGTTGGCGCGCACCAGGCCGGTGATTGAGGAACCATCGGCGTTCTTTGCAATGGGAACATAACTGCGCATGCGGCCCGCTTCGCGCGGCACATCGAACTGCCATCCCACCCACAGCAAGGTGAAGCCGCGCTCCAGGAGGAAGGCGTCGCCGAAATGGGCCGCGGTGTGCGGGTTCGGGTTCCCTTGCGCGCCGTTGAAGAAACTGAGCATCCCCTTGCCGCCCCGGTTGTTGATCTCGCAGAGCACGGTGCCATTGCCCTTGGCGGGATCACTGGGGCGGATGAGATAGAAATCGGCGGAAAATTCCACTTCACCGGACGCGTTGCGGGGGGCCAGAAGAAGGTCGGCGATGCTGGCGTTGGCGGCGTTCGCGGGATCCACCACAAAGTGCATTTTTCCAGTGATCGATTCGTAGCTTCCAGCGAGGCCGAAACGTCTGCCTTCGAGTACTGGCTGGCGATTAGTGGCCTCAATGGAAACCACGCGAGCGTCGATTGCGGAGACACAGAGAAGAATTAAAAGAATAAGGTGGAGCCTGAGGGATTGCATTGCATGTTATTGTACGGCGTGCGTGCCGCGGTGCCAGGGGCAAGCGGAAGAAGTTCGTATCCCGGTGGAAGAATTCTGGGCCGTTTATTCCGCCGTTGCCGCGCTAGAGAGTAGGGGGTGAGTGTGCGGACACAGCAGGCGCGATTTCTTGTAAAGACGGGCGGCGCGGACTTGCGGGCCGCCCGCAAGCTGGGTGCGGCGGGCAACCAGTTTGAACTGGCATCCACCTGGAAGCTGGGTGCGGGCGCGGAAGGATGGGCTGGTTACGAACTGCGTGCACAGGCGACGGTGGCCGAACTCTGGGATGCTGCCCATGAACGGGCGCGGGATGGCCTGGTGATTGAGCCCGATTGCGAAAACCTCTGGCCGGTGCCCGCGACCAAAGCGCAGCGCGGCCTGTTCGCGGGCGGGCCGGACGAAGACCGTGGCATTGAGAACGCGCAGTCTGGCCGCTTCCCACGCGCGCTCACGTCCGACGGGAAAGACCGCTTTGCTTGGCATCTGGACGACGACTATTCTGCGCTCCGCAGCGCGCGTTCCGGTATCCAGAACCCGCATCCGGTGCGGGCGGCGATCCTTGACGTCGGCTTCGACTTCAAGCATGAAGCGATGCCCCGGGGCATTCGCAAAGACTTGCAGAAGAACTTCTCGGGCGACGGGAAGCCGGACGCCGCCGACCCGGACCGCAAGGGGCTGCTGAAGAACCCTGGACACGGGACGGCGACCATTGCGTTGCTGGCTGGCGGGCCGGTGAAGCGCCTTGCCGATAGCGGGATTTTGCAAGGGCCGATCGGAGGCGCGCCGGAAATTGAGGTGGTGCCCTTGCGGGTGGCGGATTCCGTGCTGATGCTGAAGACCAGCGCGTTTGCCGAAGCGATCGAATACCTGCTGACGCTGCAGAGGGACGCGAGCACCGCTGTCGACGTTGTGTCGATGAGCATGGGCGGGGTGGCATCGCGGCTGTGGGCCGACGTGGTGAATCGCGCCTACGACGAAGGGATCGTGCTGGTGACAGCGGCAGGCAACAACTACGGGCGGCCGAAGAGCATCGTATATCCGGCGCGCTTCCGGCGGGTGCTGGCTGCCTGCGGGATCATGGCCAACGAAGAGCCGTATGTCTTGTCTTTCGGGACGATGTCGGGCAACTACGGGCCAAGCGAGAAGATGAAGACCGCCATCGCCGCGTTCACGCCGAACATCTCCTGGGCGGAGATCGATTCGCGAGACATCATCGATTCGGATGGAGAGGGAACATCCTCCGCGACCCCGCAGGTGGCGGCCGCGGCGGCGCTCTGGTTGCAGAAGCACAAAGCCGGTATGACGGGCTGGCCAAACTGGCAGAAAGTGGAGATGGTGCGCAAGGCACTCTGCGGTTCGGCGGATCGCAATTTCCCGGACTGCGAGAAATACTTCGGGTGCGGGGTGTTGAAAGCGGATCGGGCGATGGCGGTTGCGCCTACCCAGGCGGCGCGCCGGGGGCTCTCCGCACAGCAGAAAGACTCCGCGGCGTTGGCGTTCTTCAAAATACTGCGCGGGAGTGTTTTCTCAGCAACGGATCGCGAAGGGGAGATGGACGCCTCGTTCAATCTCGAGCTGACTCAGTTGTTGCATAGGGACCCAAATCTTGAGGAGTTGATCGGCGATGCCGGTGCCGATGGTTTGTTCGCGGAAGGTGGCAACCCGGCGCGGGCGCGGGCCTTTGCGGATGGTGTGATCGAAAGCCCCTACGCTTCGCGCGAACTGAAGCGCGTGTTGCGGATGAAGGCGGGGGGAGCGGGAAAACAGGGCCGGGGATCAGGCGCTGGATTGGGCCGCTCATCTGGCGATGAATTGTTTGACCGCCCTGCTGGCGCGGTGGCAGCGGGGACGAGGCTGGTGGCGGATCGGCTGAAAGAACGCGCCCCAATGCCCTCCGCGCGCCGGCTTCGTGTGTTCGCGTTTGATCCTTCGGCGGGCGCCACTTTGGAAGAAGCAGCGGTGAAGGAAACCACTGTCGCCATTCCCTGGGAGCCGCTGGCGCCGGGTCCATCGGGCGAGTATATAGAGGTTGTGGATCACGATCCGGCGAGCGGCTGCTTCTATCCGCCGGTGGATCTGGAAAGCCCTTATCTGGTGGCCACGGACGGCTGCACGCCGGAGGAGGGCAACCCCAGCTTCCATCAGCAGATGGTCTATGGCGTTGCGATGCGGACGATCCAGAGCTTTGAGAAAGCGCTGGGGCGGAAGGTGCTGTGGTCCCCGGTGATGGATGGCCGGGAGGAGAAGCAGTATGTGAGAAAACTGCGCCTCTATCCCCATGCACTTCGTGCACGCAACGCTTACTACAACCCGCTGAAGAAGGCAGTGCTATTCGGCTACTTTCCCTCCACCCCAGCCGGCCTGGCCGGGCAGCATCCCGGCGGTATGGTGTTCACCTGCCTATCGCACGATGTGGTTGCCCATGAGATGACCCACGCCATTCTCGATGGTGTGGCGCGAGACCTGGTGCGGCCCACCAATCCGGATATGCTTGCTTTCCACGAAGCGTTCGCGGACCTTGTGGCGATCTTTCAGCATTTCTCTCTGCCGGGAATTTTAGAGAAGGAACTGGCCCGCACTCGCGGGAGCCTTCGCACGAAGAGCCTGCTGGTGGAATTAGCGCGGCAGTTCGGTGAGGGGATCGGGCTGCACGGCGCGTTGCGGAGCTACCTGGGGCAGGAGCCAGACGCGGCGCAATACGCGCGGAGCACGGAGCCGCACGCCCGTGGGGCGGTGCTGGTAGCGGCGCTCTTCGACGCGTTCGTTTCCATCTACGAATCTCGCATTCGCGATCTCGGCCGCATCGCCTCCGATGGGACGGGCGTGTTGCGAGACGGGGAATTGCACCCGGATCTGATCCGGCGCTTCGCCGATGAAGCGGCTCGGGCAGCGAACCATCTCTTGCGAATGTGCATCCGGGCTCTTGACTATTGCCCGCCCTGCGACCTCACCTTCGGAGACTATCTGCGGGCGCTGATCACGCTGGATTCGGGCCTCTTCCCCGACGATCCGCTTCGCTACCGGGTGGCACTGATTGAAGCGTTCCGGGCACGGGGGATTTATCCGCATGATGTGCGCACCCTCTCAGAGGATTCGCTGCGCTGGCGCAGACCCAGCAACCCCACGGTGACATTGCTAAACGAGAGCGGCATTATGCGCAGGCTGTTGGCGAGGATGAGTGCGGTGGGGGACATCGTGCGCCGCATCGCCAATGCCAAAGGAAACGTCCCGTGGCCGCTCCCCGACCTGCAGGCCCTATCCCACTGGGATCTTGACGGCCAGCGGGATATCGCGGCCCGCGCCCGGACGATTCGTGCGGCGGCGCCGGTTGACCAGTTTGGCAACGGCGGCATTCCCGCGCGAGAGGCCATTTACCAGATGCTGAAACTGGAACGGATCCAGACCAAGCACATGCTGGACGCGGGCCTCGCCGAAGACCGGACGGGCTTTCGCGAACACGCCCTGGAGGAAGCGGGTTTGCTTCCCAGCGATGGCAGCCGGCGTGGCCTGGAGGTACACGCGCTGAACTTCGCCGACCGCGAGAATGCCGAGGGGCGGACGGAGCGGGAGTTCCTGCTCTGGATCAAGCGTCGCGACCACAGCGGCTTTGAGGGCGGTGCCACCATCGTGGGCAATTGCGATACGGGAATGATTCGCTACATCGTGCGGAAGAGCCTTTCGAGCAAGCACCGGGCTGAGGCTGAGCAGGATTTTCACGTGCGCGGACAAGCTATGGGCTTTGGGCGGGGCTTCACTTACTTTGCTCACTCTCCGTTCTCGGGTCCAGGTTCCCGCTTTGCGATGATCCATTCCGAAGACCAGATTGAGGAGGCCCCCCATGCCTAGAAAGAATGCAGCGACAAAGGCAGCCCCTGGCAGGAAGCGGATGGCCGCCACAACGAAGCGGGTCAAGAAGGAGCAGGCATGGGTGGGGCCGGGCGTCCGGGTGCGCATGTACCGGCCTGGTTTGGGCGATTGCTTTCTGCTGAGCTTTGGAGATGGTGCCGCGGTGAAGCATGTGCTAATTGACTGCGGGGTTTTTGTGGGCACCAGCGACGAGAAGGCAACGATGCAGCGGATCGCGAGCGACGTGGTGGCGACGGTTGGCGATGGGCCACCGGATCAGAGTGGTGCGATGGCGGCGGTGGTGGCCACGCATGAGCACTGGGACCATGTGGCCGGTTTCTACTACGCCGATGAAATCCTGCGGAAATTGGAGCCGGAACGGGTGTGGGTGGCCTGGACGGAAGATCCGTTGCAGACAATCGCCCAGGAGGCAAAGGCCCGGCATCGGCAGATGGCGTCGGCGGCGCATGTGGCGGCGGAACGGCTGGCTTCCTCGCCGGTGGTCTACGACCGCGAATGCGGCAGTGCCGTCGCGGAGTTGCTGGGGTTTGGAGGAGCCGAGCCGGGCCCGGCGCTGGGCGCGCGCTTCTCGCGACGGAGCGACACCGGGATGTCGTTCGCGACGGCAGGTTTCGGGACGGCGCCTTCCTATCTGGAGCCGGGAAAGGTGATGGATTTCGATTGGGTGCCGGGCGGATTGCGGGTGTATGTGCTGGGTCCGCCGATGGACCGCGAGGCGTTGGTTCAGGGGCGGACAGCGGAAGAGGAAGGCTTCAAGAAAGCGGTTGGAGATGGATCGCATGGGGCCTGGATGGCGGGAGTGCTGGGCGCGGCCAATACGGGAAACCCGGAGGAACTGGAGTTCTTTGACCGCCATCGGCCTTTCGATGCGGCCCGGGCACTGCCGGAAGAAGACGTGTTTCGCGAGGTGCAACGAAAGGAGTTTCCGCGGCAGGAGTTGCTGAGCGCAAAGACGGACGCTGCCACGTGGAGCGCGAAACTCGCGCTACTAAGAGATTATGCGAGCGAGGATTGGCGGCGCATTGACGGAGACTGGTTGCACTCGGCGGCGTCGCTGGCGCTCCAATTGGATCGCTCGATCAACAACACCAGTTTGGTGCTGGCATTCGAACTGGTGGAATCCGGCAAAGTGATGCTCTTTGTGGGCGACGCGGAATTGGAGAACTGGAAATCCTGGCAAGGCCTCAAGTTCGATGTGAAAGACGAATCGGGGGGTTCGCGAACAGTGACCGCCGGCGAACTGCTGGAACGGACCGTGTTCTACAAGGTGGGCCACCACGGCAGCGGGAATGCAACGCTGCGGACGGCGCTGGACCGGATGAAGAGCCCGGAACTGGTGGCTGCAGTGCCCACCGACGAGATCTTTGCGCAGGACCGGAAACGCTGGGAGATGCCGGCGGCGTTGCTACGGCCTGAATTGCACAGGAAGACCCGCGGGCGCGTGCTCTATGCGACGCCATCGATTGCCGCGATTGAGCAGCCGGAGGTGGGCGTACTTCCCGAGGAGGCATGGAAGCGGTTCGCGGAAGCGGTGAGCGGCGGTCAGCCGGGCGACCTGTTTGTCGACTACCGGATTGACCTTGGGCCTTAGCGTCAACGGGGATATGGGTGCCCGGCCAGCAAGGTGAGGGCGCGGTAGACCTGTTCGCAAAGCATCGCGCGGGCGAGTTCGTGCGGGAAGGTCATCTGCGAGAGGCTAATGAGGCGGTCAGCCCGCTGCTTCCATTCGGGAGGGTGGCCGTCGGTGGGGCCGATCACCAGATGGAAATCCCTGGCGGCGAGTTGTGCGGATTCCACCAGACGGGAGAATTGGGGGGTGGAGCAGGCTTCTCCATCGGGGCTCAGCAGCACCTTCATGGCTCCCGGCTGATCCCAGGTCTCCTGGCGCGGCTTGAGTTCCTGGAGGTCGAAGCGGCCGTAGCGCTGGCAGCGCTTGCGGTATTCCTCGCAGATTGCCTGGGCGTTGCGGTCGCGCACTTTGCCGTAGTAGAAGAGCACAATACGCATAGATGGAATGCAATGGGATTCGTGCGACGGTTGGAGAACCTAGTTGATCGTTTTCTTCGGGTAACCGAAGCTTTTGCGGCGTCGCCTAGTTATTTGTATCAAACTTAAGACAGAAATCCGCCCGGAGTTCGAACTATGTCCGCGCTAACCCAGCCCACACCGCAGCCTGAACAGACCCCGGGAAGACAGCCGCAGCCGGTTGCTCCCCTGCCGCCGCCACCACAGAAATCGCGCCGCTGGGTAGCGATTGTAGTGGTGACTGCGCTGGTGGGTTCCGGCGTGGCATGGGTGGCAACGCGCCAGCAGGCGCAGGAGAAAGGACCCGTCGTTCCCGTGGCGCAACTGGCGCCGGTGCGGATGGGAAAACTGGTGAAGAGTATTCGCGCGGGGGGGCAGACCGCGGCGGTGGATTTCGCCAACATCAGTGCTCCGGAAGTGCGCGCCCGGGGCTTGGACCGCTCGCTAACGATCATCAAACTGGCTCCGGCAGGCGCGACAGTCAAGAAGGGCGATGTGATTGCCGAGTTTGACGCCACGGTTCTACAGGATAACCTCGACGATCAGCGGGCATTGGTGGAAGTGGCCGAGGCGAATCTGGCAAAGAAGGTTGCCGACCTGAAGGTAGAGTGGGAGAACTTTCAGCAGACTCTTCTGGTGGCCAAAGCCAATAAAGACAAGGCGAGCCTTGACCTGAAGACGGCTGAGGTAAAGAGCGAAATCGAAGCGGAGATTCTGAAGTTGGCGGCGGAAGAGACGGATGCCCGCTTGAAGCAGCTTCAGAAAGACGAGGCGCTGAGGCGCGAATCCCAGCAGGCGGATATCCGGATTCTGGAATTGGACGTGCAGGACCAAAAGCAGGATCTGGTGGACCTTCAGGCCGATTTGAACCGCTTCACCATCCGCTCCCCACGCAACGGGCTGGTGGTGTTGCAATCCAACTTTAACGGCGGGGAAATGCGTCAGGTTGCCGAGGGTGAGCAGGTGCGCCCGGGTCGCTCCTTCATGAAGGTGGTGGACCCCACGCAAATGGTGGTGGAAGCGGCGGTGAACCAGAGTGAGAGCGAGAGTTTCGCCTTTGGCCAGGATGCCATGATCGGTTTGGACGCTTTCCCGGATTTGAAACTTGCCGGAAAAGTGACCGGGCTGGGCGCGCTGGCAACGGGCGGTTGGCGGGAAAATTACTATATTCGTAACATCCCCATCCGGGTGACCATCGACAAGTTCGATCCCCGCGTGATTCCCGACCTGTCCGCTTTTGCCGATGTGGAAGTGCGGAGCCGTGAAAACGGATTGCTGGTGCCCCGAGGCGCGATCGGGTTTGACGGAGACAAGGCGTTCGTGATGCGCTCAGCGGATGGCAAGCTTGAGAAAGTCGCTGTGACGGTGGAACTGAGCAACGCGACGCTGGCAGCCGTGGCGGGCGGCCTCCGTGAGGGTGACCAGGTCGTCTTGAACCCCACGACGATCAGCGCTCGCTAGATAATCCCTTTACTTTCGGGATGGGGCGGCGCGCCCCGTAGTGGTCCAGGCCCGCGCGCGAAGTGTGGTCCTCTTTCATCCGTGGCCCGCAGCCGATTTCGCTGCCCATAAGTGCGTAGATTGCCCCCATTTGTCGATCCGGTTCTGACAAACCACACGCGGGTGGTGTTTCATCGATTTCCCTTATGAGCCGCTTCCGGGAGCGGGAAATTGTCACACTTCGATGAACTTTAACTTGGGATCGTAAGTGGTTTAGAAATATGAAGATAGCGCCTTCGGGGGCGTTTCCGTCAGGCGATGAGCGGGGAAAGTTCTAGGACCAATGGTTGACATTGGCATGGCCGAAACAATAATTTTAATATAGGTAATCCAAAACCCTGATTACACGAGGCGGTAAGAACCAATGATGATTTTTCGAGTTGGTGAAAAGGTCGTTTACCCCAATCACGGGGTGGCAACCGTTGAGAATATAAGCTCCCGCTCCTTCGGATCGCAGTTTGAGCGCTTTTATCTGCTTCGGCTGATGTACAGCACGATGACTGTGATGGTGCCGTTCAGCCATGTCGGCAATGTGGGCCTTCGTCCGATCACGAAATTGCAGGAAGTGGATCGGGTGCTCGAATTTCTGGCTTGCGGCGATCGTTCGTGGCAACAGCGACTGGAAGAACCGTTTCAAAGAGAACTCCATCAAGATGCGCACGGGCAGCCTTGGAGACATCTCCGAGGTCTTCAAGGGTCTGGTGAGGCTCCAATCCGACAAGCCGCTTTCGTTCCGCGAAAAGAAAATGCTTGAAAAGGCCCGGCAAATGCTGGTAGCCGAAGTGAGCGTTGCCAAGAGTCTGGATGAGCCCAAGGCTGTGGATCTGCTAGATCGCGCGCTTGCATCCTCCGACCTTCGAATGCCTACTGCTTACTAGGCCATACAGGTTCCTTTTCGTGGCAAGGAGCCGGCCAGCGTTTGCCCCGCTTCTTGCTGCTTTGCTCCTCGCATCGCTTTGTCTGCTTTTCGCATCGCTTATTGGCGTTGCTTTGGTCTCGTCATCTTCAATGCAGTTGGCTTGACCTCCTCCCTTTCGCGCCGCTCTCACGCCGCATCGCCCGACATCCTCTCTTAGCCGTGCGACAATGACCGATAGTGCTTGAAATCATTACTTCCAGGAAGGCAACCCACGCCCGCGTTGCCCTATTCGATTTTGATGGAACTCTTTCGCTCATCCGCGCCGGGTGGATGGAGGTGATGGTTCCGATGATGACCGAAGAGCTTCATGCCTGCAAGAGCGGAGAAAGCGACGCCGAAATTGAGGATGTTGTCCGCGAATTCGTGGGCAGGCTTACCGGCAAGCAGACCATTTACCAGATGATTGCGCTGGTGGAGGCGATTGAATCGCGCGGCGGCACTGCCAAGGATGCGGTCGTCTATAAGAAGCGCTATCTCGATCTGCTTCAGGAAAAGATCAAGGATCGCCTGGATGCGCTGGAATCAGGCAGCGTGGACCCCGATACCTATGCCGTTCCAGGTTCGCGCAACCTCCTTGACGGGTTGAAAGCGCGGGGCTTCAAAATGTTTCTCGCCAGCGGCACGGATCAGGATTATATGCGCCACGAGGCCGATTTACTGGGCTTCAGCAGCTATTTCGACGGCGGAGTTTTCGGCGCGCTGGACGATTACAAGAGCTTCTCGAAGAAGATCCTGATTGAGCGGATCATCGCGAACGCGGAGTTTAAGGGCGAAGAGTTTCTTGGCTTCGGCGACGGGTATGTGGAAATTGAGAACGTGCATCAGGTGGGCGGCGTCACGGTAGGTGTGGCTACCGACGAGCCGGATTGCGCCAAAGTGGACGAGTGGAAGCGCGACCGGCTGGTGAAGGTGGGCGCGGATTATGTCGTTCCTCACTATCGCCAACACGGCGAACTGTTCGCCGCGCTGTTCGATTGATGAAGCCCGCGCGAGGAGAAGCACCGGACGATGAGCACGCGGTATCGCACGTTCGACAGGATGCGTCTTGAGATCAAACCGCTTGCCGAGCGCGAGCACGATCTCGAGATTTCCCAATGGCCGCAACTGGCCGATGCCGCTGCCCGCCAGCTCACCCCCGAACTGCCGAAGTGGCCCGGCACATCTCGTGCAAGCAGCAAGGAAGCGGGGCGCGGATCCTGATGATGGGTGCCCACCTGCTTCGGGCTGGCGCAAACCGCTATCTGATCGACCTTCTGGAACGCGGCGCCATTTCGCATGTGGCGATGAACGGTGCGGGCGCGATTCACGATTATGAACTTGCGCGCATTGGCGCGACCACCGAAAGCGTCGCACGGTATATTCGCAGCGGCGAGTTCGGGCTATGGCGGGAAACCGGCGAGCTGAACGATTGGATTCGTGAAGCCGCCGCCGAGGGCCTTGGCTTGGGAGAAAATGTGGGGCGCCGCATTCTGTCGAGCGATTTCGCGCATAAAGATGTGAGCGTTTTTGCCGCGGCCTATCGCCTGGGGATTCCCGTGACGGTTCATGTAGGCATTGGCTACGACATTCTGCATGAGCATCCCAACTGCGATGGCGCAGCACTGGGAGCGGCCAGCTACGTGGACTTTCTGATCTTTGCCGCTGCGGTGGAAGCCCTGGAAGGCGGCGTGCTGCTGAGCTTCGGTTCCGCCATCATGGCTCCGGAAGTTTACCTGAAGGCCCTGGCGATGTCCCGCAATGTCGCGCATCGGCAAGGGCGCACGATCCACGATTTCTCCACCGCCGTATTCGACATGGTTCCCATCCATGGCGACATCCACAGTGAGCTGCCAAAGACGGACCCGGGCTACTATTTCCGGCCCCATAAAACGATGCTTGTGCGAACAGTGGCCGATGGCGGCAGGAGCTACTATTTCCAGGGCTCTCACAAGCAAACTTTTCCGGCGCTTTGGCGGGCGCTGGGCGGCGCGCCGGAGGCGCAATCATGATGAGCGATTCTGGCGCAATTGGAGATGCTGGCGGGGCTCCGCTGTCTGTTGGTGTGGTCAGGGATCTGCTGGCGGCCATCTCCAGTCTGCGAGTGCTGGTGGTGGGCGATATCTGTCTGGATCGCTGGTGCATGTACGATCCCTCTCTGGCTGAGGCTTCCCGTGAGACGGGCATCCCCCGCGTCGCGGTGATGAGCTACGAAGCCACCCCGGGGGCTGGCGGAACCGTTGCGAACAACCTTGTGGCGATGGGCGTGAAGGAGGTTGGGGTTCTTGGGGTGCAGGGCGACGACGGTGCGGGCTTCGAACTGCGCCGGGCGCTGGCCAGCCTCCGGATCGAGAGCGGCTACATGGTGATGGATCCTCGCGCGCAGACCTTTACCTACACCAAGTACCTCAACCTGACTACAGGAAATGAGGACTTGCCGCGCACGGATTTTATCAACGCCAAGCCATGGTCTGCTGGAGTGGAAGCCCGTGTGATTGCCCAGCTCCGTCGCGCCGCGGCCGAGGCCGACGCGATTCTGGTTTCCGACCAGGCAGAGACCCACGAAGGCGGAGTGGTTACCGCCGGCGTCCGGGAGGCCCTTTCCGCGATTGCCCGCACGGGTGCGCATCGGACCGTTTGGGTGGATTCGCGGATGCGCGCGGAGCACTTTCGCGACGTTATCGTGAAGACGAACGAGCAAGAGTCATGGATGGCCTGCGACCGGCTGGGAATTGCCCGTGACCCCTCGCTACTTCTCCGCCACACCAAAGCTGCCATGTTCATCGTGACGCATGGCGGCGACGGTGTAGATGTTTTCCGCAGTGAGGGCGCGCAGTTTGTTTCTACCGATCGGGTGGAGGAGCCAGTAGATATTTGCGGCGCTGGCGACAGTTTTTCCGCGGGGGCGGCAATGGCGCTGGCGGCGACGGGCGACCCTGTGCTTGCGGCCCGCTTTGGAAATTTGGTTGCTTCCATTACGATCATGAAGAAGGGCACAGGCACGGCATCGCCCGATGAGATCCTCCATGCAGCGGAGTGCGTAAAACGATGAACGTTCTTGCCATCGACGTTGGTGGTTCCAAAGTCACTCTCGCCGTCTTTGAAGACGGACACATGATCCTGCGTGAGACCCACGTTACGGATTGCGAGGGTGGCAAAGAGTGGATGACGGAAAAGACGATCGGCATCGCGAAGGAGTGGTCTGCCCGGTTGAAGTTTGACCGCTGCGGCATCGGCTTCGGCGGCCCGGTGAATTATTCCAAGCAGCGCGTGGACAAATCCACGCACGTGGGCGGATGGGACGATTTCGATTTCCCGGCGCTCATCCAGAGCGAGTTGGGCGTTCCGGCGATCATCGACAACGATGCGAACGTCGGAGCGTTAGGCGAATACACGTTTGGGGCGGGCGCCCACTGCGATCCGATGTTTTATCTCACCATCTCCACCGGCATCGGCGGCGGCCTCATCGTCAACGGTTCGCTGTTTCGGGGCGCCGATTCGTTCGCCGGTGAACTGGGGCACATTACGATCCGTCCAGACGGGCCGCAATGCCTTTGTGGTTCCTTCGGTTGCCTTGAGCGGATGTGCTCTGGTTTGTGGCTGCAGAAGGATCATGGACGGACGCCCAAGGAATTGATGGATGACCACCGTTTCGTCCAAAAGTATGTGGTGGATCTCGCGCAAGGTTTGAAAGCCTGCATCCTGCTGCTGAACCCCGCCCGGATTGTGATTGGCGGTGGCATCAGCAAGGCAGGCAAAAAGCTTTTTGAGCCGCTGAAAGCCGAGTTGCGCAAACAGATCACCAGTTGGAGCGAGGCCCGCATTGACGTGGTGCCCGCCTGCCTGGCCGATGACAGCGTGCTATATGGGGCGCTCGCCCTGGTCGATGAATTGGAGAAGTGATGAGTTTTGTCGTTTCCTATCTCAATGACCTGCAAGCGACCCTCAGCGATCTCGATCTTTCCAAGGTGGACCAGGCCATCGAATGGTTCCGCGAAACCCGCGACGCCGGGGGGAGTATTTATCTCTGCGGCAACGGGGGCAGCGCTTCCAGCGTTTCGCACATCACCTGCGACATTTTGAAAGGGTGCAGCTACTGTCGTGACAAGAAGTTCCGCGTGGTGGCGCTTACGGACAATCTCGCTACGATCACCGCATACGCCAACGATGTCGGCTTCAGCGAAGTCTTCGTGGAGCAGTTGAAGAATTTTGCTAGGCCGAACGATCTGGTGGTGGCTGTCAGCGGCAGCGGCAATTCGCCCAATGTGGTGAACGCGCTCGAATACGCTCGCACGGTTCCTTGCCGGACGATTGCCTTTACGGGCCGCGACGGTGGGAAGCTGGCACCGCTGGGAGACCTCAGCATCCACGTCAATCAGCAGCACATGGGCCGTATTGAAGATGCCCACATGACGATGCTGCACATGATCGCCTACGCGTTTATGGATAGGGCAGTGGAATAACGAACGGCGCGCGATACCCGCGGCTAGACCGGCCTGAGACATGTCCACTGACGCAGCCGCGGAGAAAGCCTACTACGAAGAGCGCTACGCGGCGTTTCTTGGCCTGCCGCCCGGCGACCTTCGCTTCACCCCATCCAGCTTTCTTGCCGACCTGGAGAATCCCCGCAAAGAGGTTTAGAGCGCAAGGAGCTTTACGGCTCCACGCTGAAGGCGCTTGGGCGGTTGAGCCTTGCCGATAAGCGTGGCACCGACTACGGCCGCGGGACCGAGCAAGACGACGACCAGGTACATCCAAAAACA
>JAXHKT010000040.1:0-127661 GCA_034522975.1 Bryobacterales bacterium | reverse complement strand
GTTACGGTACCTCGTTCAGTTACGTCTCTTCCGCTCATTGAGGAAGCCCTTGCTGCCGAGAGGCAAGCGATGAAGCGCGCGAATTGGCGATTGCTGCGCGTGGCGTGCTCGCCGCATTTCGGATTCTGGCAAGCCGCGACTACACGTTGGTGGCGACGAATGTGCCGTACTTAGCGGGAAGACACAAACAGGATGAGTTGCTCAAGGCCTATTGTGAGGAGTTCCACACGGATGCGAGAGCAGACTTGGCTACATGCTTTGTTGACCGCGCACTAAGGTTCTGTCGAAAGTCTGGCTCGGTTGCTCTCTTAACCCCACACAGTTGGCTCCATAAAGCGGGTCAAGGACATCAGACTAGGCTCCTTAGAAGAACGCAGTGGAACTTCGCAGTCCGGCTTGGTCCCCGTGCATTCACCACAATTAGCGGCGAGGTTGTCAATGTCAGTCTAGTGGCCATTAGTGCGGGGCCCCCGGTGGACTCGACACCTTCCTCCTCGACGTTTCGGATGCCGACAACTGAAGAGAAGAAGGCGGCACTATTGCGCGAAGTACATTTCGCTTCAGCAGGGCCAGGCCGACTTACCAATCCTGACGGTCGAATCGTCTTTGGAGCGCTCGAAGGCGAAACCGAACGTTTCCCGTTGCTCGACGATATGACCGAGTGCTATCAGGGGCTTCATTAGGTGACGCAAATCGGTTTATCCGCTGTTTCTGGGAACTCGTCGTCATTGGGGACCGCTGGGAGTATTTCCAGTCCTCGTCTGATGACACAGTTAGCGCAATAACTGGTCTGTCCTACGCCATATTGTGGGGAGAACGGGAGAGGCGCGTTAGCGCAATACGCAGCTGAAACACGCGACAAACCAATGACATGCACGAAAGCGGGAACCGTTGCTGGGGCAAACTTGGTGTAGCTATAGGACAAATGACGTTGCGGCGACTTCGACATTTCGGGCAAAAGTATGACAATACACTCGCGGTTGTCATTCCACTCCGTGATCGCGATTTACCGTCCTTATTCACCTATCTTCGCGCCGATCAGTATAGAGAACGCGTGAGAGAGATTGCTCATGGCATGTATATTGCCGATAGACTTTGGTCAAGGTGCCGATGAGCATTGCCTATTGGCGAGGCATGGTTGATGAGCTTCACAAAGGTGGCCTTCCTGCTCCACATTCAGACGATCCAACACAATGGATCTTCACCGGGCATCCATGTGGTGCCGATACACCACTTCAGGTCGCTGTCGCCCGCTTCATCGGATACGCATGGCCTCGACTGGCGGGCTCCAGCTTCCCTGAATGTTCCTGCCATCGAGTTAGATGGCCTCGAAAGCTCGCCGATTCGGACGGAATACTTGGTCTCTCTTCGGTCCTCGGAGAAGCTCCGACCGCAGACCGGTTGCGTGGATTGTTGGCATTGGCGTCAGACGATCGTCGGCTACCAAGCTCGCTGAACTGATCGGGGGGAGTGAATCACTAGAGCCCTGGCTTCGAGATAAGTTCTTTGAGGGGGCGCTGCCAGCTGTTTCATCAACGTCCGTTCGTTTGGCATGTGTAGGAACGGTCGCAAGGATGGCTTCCACGCTCTCGTGAACTACCACAAAAACTCGCCGCTCCGAACGGCGACGGCAGACGCTGGAAAAGCTGATTTACGCCAGCCTTGGCGATTGGATCAGCCGCCAACAAGCAGAAGTTAGGGCCTAGGTGGAAGGTTCCAACGGTCGCTTAGTAGCGGCTCTACACCTGAAAGGGGAACTTCGACTCTCCACGGCGAGCCACCCCTACGAGCTTGTTCGTGCGTTGGAAGCCCCTCCACAAACAGCCCGTCGGATGGGACCCCGACATCGATGATGGAGTCCGGCTCAACATCCGGCCATGGCTCACGGCAAAGCCCTATCAGCCCACGCGCCGCGATGCTTGTATCCTCCGCGTGACGCCCAAGATCAAATACGGCAAAGATCGGGGCAGGGCCCCCCTCCGCCCAAGGACGGTTCCCCTGGTTCTGGTCCTGGGACGGGGAGACCGAGGACTTTCAAGGCGGCAAGCAATTCGACGGAGCCCGCTGGAACGACCTCCACTACACCATCGCCGCCGAACAAGCCGCCCGCGAACGAAGGGGGACCCTGTGAACGGAATCTACGGCGTGGAGAATACCGTCGGCCTGCTGGAGGATGGAGCCCTTTGGAGTTTCCGTTCTGACGCTTGGCGCGCGTAGGAGAACGGATCTGTGACCACCCACACTGCACAAACGCTTCTGGCGGCACTCAGGGAATCGTTCGACGCTGCGTTACGCCTCGGGGATGGCGCCGCGGACCCGGTGGCGCTGCTCTGGACGGATGCCGACAGCCAATGGCTACCCCTAATCCCGGTGCTCCGGGCCGCAATGCCAACGCTTTACACCTATGGGAGCTACAATCCGAAAACCCGCACGGGGCCCGCAATCTGGCTGAAGTGTATCGTTGACCGCACCTTGCCGGAAGCACATCCGGCCGGAGAAACTCCGGGTCTCTCTTGCCCGGGGAGTCATCGCCAGGAGTTGCGCGCGGCAGCGAAATACCACGTCGCTCCAACCGCTTGTCGAATTGCAGTTCCGCGGCAAGGTGTGGCACCAGGCCAACGGACACGATTGGACGGTGCGCGCCTTCTGGTTTCCGACGGTGGACTTCGGGCTGGAAGTATCTGCTGACCGGCGGACTGAGGAAGCGTTCCTGCGTGTGCTCCCGCTGCTGGCCGAAGTGGAGCTGCGCACCCTCAAGGGCGGCGCCTGGATTCCGACGACTTCGACAAACTCTCTGTGCAGGATCCTGTGCGGGACTTCTTGCGCTGGCTGGATAACCCTACGGCGTTCGAATCCCTTGCCAAGGGACCCGCGTTGGGAGTCGTTTCGCGGGCTTTGCCAATCGGAGTTTGGGCTGGATCCACAGGCGATACCCGTGAGCGAGGTTGCCGCGAGGATTCTCTCGGGCGAGTACGGAATGGAACCGGTATGGCGTCGTTTCGCTGAAAGTCCGCAACTGTATCCCAGCATTCCAACTCGCTGCGGGCACCCTCTGGAATCGGCCAGGGTTCATTGAGTCTGGACCCGTCGCGGGATCCAAGCATCAACGATCAAGGAAGCGGGGAGCCGCAAAGCCCTAGAGACGGTTGCCGGCGCACCCACGGCACCGCGTGCCGAGCGGGTGCTGAAGCTCAAGTCGGAGCATGCGGCGCGGCGCAGGTCGGGTGTGGGCGAGGCGCAAATCGTGGTGGGCGCATGCGTTGCGGCCGCTGGCGATGCTGGCCCGTGCCGCGCGCATTCCCTTGCGGGAAGGTGCTCGCTCTCGGCAGCCGCGGAGGCGTACGCGGATACGGGTGGCGATGCGATCGCGCCGCCATGGAAGCACTCGCGCAGCCCCGCAATGGCGCGGAAGCTGACATCGTGGCGAAGGTGGTACGGACGCTACGAGACCTGGTTGGACCAATCCGCGCGGCATTTCCAGACCCTCGTGGGCCAGGAGCCGACGGCGGCTGTGGATGGCGTGGGCCGAACCACGGCTGGGCGAGACAAGTGCTTGGTGTTTGTCGACGATTTCGATTTCGATCTCGCCGGCCAACTGGCGGCGAAACTCGAGGCGCGATCATTGCGGGTGACCATCCGTCATCGGCTTTCTCCGTTGCCCACGGTGACGCCCAGCGCCAAGGTTACAGCGACGCCAATCTTCATCGGGGTCAAAGGAGATTCCGGAGAGGGTTTTGCCCCTTCCGTGCTGCTTGGGGAGAAATGGAAACCGGCGACCGCCGATGTGCTGCGGGATAGGCTCACGCAAAGATGGGCTCGTGGTGTTTGACGCTACGGATCCGCAGATGCCAGCCGGCGTGAACGAGGAGCCTGGACCGAGTGCCGGAGAGATCGACGGCCGCGGCCACAAACTCGGCGCGGACCTGGTGCACCAGTTGGACACGGAGCTTCGATCGCATTGCAGACCGCGTGTTCAAGCTGCTGGCGGATTCTGGCTGGCGCGCTGTTCGCGTGGTGACCGACCACGAGTTGGTTGCTGCTGCCTGGCGGGCTACCCAAGGTGGATCTACCCCCGTACCTGGTAGAGACGAAGTGGGCGCGGTGCGCGTTGGTGAAGGGGGATTCGGCGGTGAAGGTGCCGAAATCCGCCTGGCACCGAAATCCACAGGTGCGCATTGCCTCGCCTCCCGGAATTGCCTGCTTCCGGCGTGGGGAGACCTACGCCCATGGAGGCATCAGTCCGCAGGAGTGTGTGGTGCCGAACTGACGGTGGAACGGGGTGGCGGAGAGATGCGCGCGGCGATTCTGGCCGTCGAATGGCGAGTGCGGCATGCGCTGCCGCGTTCGTGTGGGATTCGAATGAACCGCGAGTGCCGAGTGGACTTGCGACAAGTCTGGAGAGAAGCGAGCACCAGCATCGTTGCCCAGGCGAAAGAGGTAGGGAATCCGGGGAAGCTAGCCTGGCGGTGAAGCGGGATGATCTCGAAGGAGGCGCGGCGGTCCGTTGGTGCTGCTGGGACCCGACGGAAACGTGCTGACGAGCCAAACAACTTGCGTGGGAGAAACGGCATGAATGTCACTATGGACCACCTGGACCAGACTCGCTGCCTCGGCCTTCGATGGCTACCTCGTGCGCGAAGGATCTTGGTGCGCAAGTACTCGCGCCAGTACCCGGTGCCGACCTACGTCGTGGAGTTCCTGCTCGGCCGCTACTGCGCCAGCGTCGACGAGAACGAGATCGAGGAAGGTCTGCAGATCGTCGAGCGGCAGTTGAAGGACCGCACGGTGCGCACCGGCGAGGAGGAGCTGTTCAAGGCGCGGCGCGCAAGGAGACAGGGTCGGTCAAGCTGATCGACATCGTGCGGGCGAAGCTCGACGCGAAGAACGACTGCTACGTCGCGGAGCTCCCCAGCCTCGCGCTGAGGGATGTGCGGATCGACGACGCGCTGGTCCGCGACAACGAGCGGATGCTGACCGACGGCTTCTACGCCGAGGTCGACGCTCGAGTACGACGCGACTCATCGCCCAGGAGAAGAGCGGGCGGCCGTTCGCGATCGACGCCCTGCGGCCGATCCAGATGTCGAAGTCGGATGTGCTGGACGCGCTGGCCGAGGGGCGGCAGAGCGTTCACCGTCGAGGAGTGGACGGATTTCCTGATCCGCATCGATCGGCCTGGAACCGGACTGCGCTCGATGAACGCGCACAAGAAGGTGGTGCTGCTGCGGATGGTTCCTTTCGTGGAGCGGAACTACAACATGGTGGAGCTCGGCCCGCGCGGCACCGGCAAGAGCCATCTGTTCCAGCAGATCTCGCCCTACTCGCACCTGATCTCCGGCGGCAAGGCGACGGTGGCGAAGATGTTCGTGAACAACGCCAACGGCCAGCGCGGCCTGGTCTGCCAGTACGACGTGGTCTGCTTCGACGAGGTGTCCGGCATCTCGTTCGATCAGAAGGACGGCGTGAACATCATGAAGGGCTACATGGCGTCGGGCGAGTTCAGCCGCGGCAAGGAGAGCATCCGCGCCGAGGGCGGCCTCGTCATGGTCGGCAACTTCGATGTGGACGTCGAGCAGCAGCAGCGCATCGGCCACCTGCTCAGCCCGCTGCCGCCGGAGATGCGCGACGACACCGCCTTCCATGGACCGCATCCACGCCTACGCGCCGGGCTGGGACTTCCCGAAGCTCAATCCGAACGATCACCTGACGGACCACTTCGGGCTGGTGAGCGACTTCCTCAGCGAGTGCTGGAACCGGCTGCGCCGGCGTAGCCGCGTGTCCGCGCTGCAGGGCCGCGTCTACTTGGGCGGTGCCCTCAGCGGCCGCGATATCGAGGCGCGTCAACAAGACGGTCAGCGGCCTGCTCGAAGCTGCTGTTCCCCGATCCCGACGATGCACGATCGCCGACGAGGACATGGAGTGGATCGTCCGTCTGGCTCTCGAGTCACGCCGGCGCGTGAAGGAGCAGCAGAAGCGCTGCCTGAAGAGCGAGTTCCGCAACACGCACTTCAGCTACACCCTGGGCGTGGAGGGCGTCGAGCAGTTCGTGGCGACGCCCGAGCTGCACAGCGACGAGGCGATCGAGAGCGACCCCCTGCCGCCGGGCCAGGTCTGGGCCATCAGTCCCGGAGCGGCGGGAGGCCGGCGCCGGGCTCTACCGCATCGAAGTCACCGTCGGCCCGGGCAGCGGCGTGAAGATCCTGAACCAGCCTCAGCCGCCGGCCTTCCGCGAGAGCGTGCGGGTCGGCGAGCAGAACCTCTACACCCGCGCCAAGGAGCTCGTCGGCGACCGCAACCCCCGCGAGCACGAGTTCTCGATCCAGATGCGGGCGATGGACGCCGACAAGTCCGGCGCCGGACTGGGCCTGCCGGTCCTGGTCGCCCTGTGCCGGCTCGCTGCTGGAACGGAGCACCGCGGGGCGGCACGATCATCGTCGGCCCGCTGAACCTCGGCGGATCGGTCGAACTGATTCCCAAACGCGGTCGCGATCGCCGAACTCGCCATCGACAAGCAAGCCACGACGCTCCTGATGCCCGTCGCCGCCCGCCGGCAGCTCAACGACCTGCCCGACGAGCTCTGGACGAAGATCAGCATCGAGTTCTACAAGGACGCAGCGGACGCGTTGTTCAAGGCTTTAGTGGAGTAGCTCAGGAAGCAAGGCGCACGAGATTAAATGAGTTCAAGGAGATCGCGTGGGTAAGCCCATACAAGATTACCGAACTTCCATTATTGCGGTTGCATACGATTGGGCCCGGATGGCAGACATAGGATGGCGTCCGCGCTTCGACGTGTTGCCGCGCTGCCACTAATCGCTATCGGATCCGGTGGTTCTTTTACGACTGCTGCGTTCACAGCAGACTGCCATCAGCACTTCTTTGGACGTATCTCAAAGGCCATAACTCCATTGGAGTTAATGGCCACGACACCCAGAAAAGGAAGCGTCTTATGTGATCCTCTCTGCAGCAGGGAAGAATCGTGACATCCTGTCGGCTTTTCGTCACCTTGTCGAGGCGGAGCTGCGGCGAACTTAATTGTCCTCTGCACGACGGTGGAGAGTCCATCAGGTTGGCTCCAGGGACTACCATGGGTGAATTTCACTGGGTCCGGATTGCCTACCGGGAAGGATGGGTTCGTTGCCGAACTCTCTCTTTTCGTCTTGCCTGTTGTTCACCCAGGGCCTTCAGTCAGGCCGCAGGCACCCCAGTCCATCTGCCGCCGTCGTTTTCTGAACTGCGGCCAACCTGCGGCGAGCTTCGATGAGAAATTGCAGAGCGCGCTTTCACCAGTACCTCAGTCGGGAATACCTGCTGGTCATCCACGACAACCCACTTCGTTCCGCCGCCGTGGACATTGAGTCGAAGTTCAGTGAGGCAGCTCTTGGTGCAGTCCAGATATGCGATCTCCGCAGCTTCGCGCACGGGCGCCACCACTGGCTGGCAAAGCGGGGCGATTCAACCGGCATCCTAACGCTTAACGCGGTGAGTTCGCAAGCCTTATGCACCGAACGACTGAGCGGAGCTTCTTTAACGTGGCAATCGCGGAAGCTCGTAGAGGGAGATCGATCTGTTGGTTGCATGCGGGCCATCGTCGAAGTTCTGCACATTGCCGCGTCAGCAGGCAAAATTAATTGGAATTGACCCCGGAAAGCCAGGCGTGCCTTCATATGGCAGCCGAATCTCAATCTGCCGGCGTTCAGGGCGTTCCGAACATGATACACCCGGATCAGTTGCGCGAGCCGAACGCTGGGCCATCGAAAGGAAATCTGCTCGAACAACTACGGCAGGACTTGCGGCGCGCGGACTGTTGGAATACTGGCAGGAACACCACCGCCAGTTTTGCAGTTGGTTGGGCGAGAGCCAAGTTTGGGGCCGTGGTCTTTGACTATGACGGCACCCTTTGTCATTCCGTGAACCGGTTCGATGGTATTCGCAACGAAGTCGCGACAGCTCTGAATCAATTGCTTGAAGACGGAATTCTGATCGGGATCGCTACGGGCCGTGGTGGATCAGTACAGAAAGATATCAGCCGCCACCTGACGGAATCCCTGCAAGTAAACGTTCTCATCGGGTACCACAATCAGCACGGAAATCGCTCCGTTAACCGACGAGTCTCAACCACCTGCCGACAGCCTGGAATTGGGGGTGAGCTTGAAGCAGGTCTGGACCTCCTGGCAAAAGACTCCCGAGTCCGGAGTTTCCAGAACTAGGGCCAAGCGCCGGTCAGATTACAGTGAGGCCAAAGCATCGAGCAGAGAATGATCTGGCCTGTAGTCCAACACTACGCAGCGATCTCTGGCGTAGCAGTAGTCAGATCGAGTCACTCTTTGGACGTCATCGCGCCAAATGTCAACGGCACCTCGTAAAGGCCGTCGAGCAGCGGCTCTCATCGTGTTCGGCCAGAGCAATCCTGATCATTGGTGACCAAGGCGAATGGCCCGGGAACGATTACGAACTGCTCGCCAGCCGCCCTTCATTCATTAAGCGTCGATCAAGTATCACCCGATCCGGAGCCTGCTGGAATCTTCTACCGCCTGGCAAGCGTGGGCCCCAAGGTATATCGTACTCTTCAAAGCTTCATCACAAGAACCACCACTTCGTCTTCAAACTGAAATCGCCCAGGTGAAAGGTCAACATTCATGAACAGGAAATCGCCGCTGGTGCTGGGCCAGGTAATGGAACTGGGATGAGGATCGGGCACGCCAAGAGTTCTCATGGCTTCAGCTGGTGGCGAAATTCAAGTACGGACGACTATCAGGACTACATGGCCGGCGCCCGCTTCGTCGAGTGTCTGGCCGACTGGCTCCAACAGTTCGAGAAGGCTGATAGGGAGATTGCGTACTCCTTCGTGCGTTTCAAGTTGATCTACCTTGGAGCGGCAGAACTACAGCACATGGTTGAGCTCGTGTACCCCAATCTTGTTGAGAAGACATTGATCTCGGCCCTAGCAGCACAATGTGGGGTTCCCTACCCGTACTTGGTTTGGTCCGCGCAGAATGCGCTGCAGCAGTATCAATCCCTACCTAGGAAGTGCCTTTTCTTCAGGGCTAAGCGACGGCGCGCGCATCGACGTGTTTCGGCGGGCCAATGTTGGCCGGATCTCGAATGAACAGGTTGTTCTAACGACTGAGATCAACAGATTCCAAGTGGCAGCATGCTTCCTGAAAGATCTCCGGGCCTCACTGAAGGACCCAACCGCTCGCTTTAGATTCGTCTTCCTGCTGGACGATTTTGTGGGGACCGGCACCACTCTTCTGCGCAAAGAAGAGGATAGGTGGAAAGGACGATTACCGAAGGTAAGGGATAGACATTCACGGGCGACTCGGACAGGCCACTTTGAGAGCGATCTCCTCGTCATTGTTCACCACTACATCGCAACAGCCATGGCCAAGGCCAACATCGATCTGAAGCTGAAAAACAGGTCCGACGCTGAACTTCCTGAATTGAACTGGCTGCCGAACCTTCAACTCACCTATGGGCTAGTTCTGCCGATTCAGTTCGAGTGTCCAATGACAGTCATCCCAAGTTTCATGACGTTGTTGAGCGGTATTATGACCACTCGATTTATGACGAGCACTTCCGGCTGAGTGGGGTCGACCACGCAAAACTGGGGTTCGGCGGTGTGGGACTACCGATTGTCATCGAGCACAACACTCCGAACAACGCTGTGTCGTTGCTCTGGGCAGAGTCGGAGGGCATTCAGGCCCACCAGATGCGTCCATCACTTTTCCGGCGCCGACAAAGACACTCAGTAAGAGGATTGCCCACATGGAAAACCCATTTCTCAAACGAGCTGCTGAATTCCTCAGGGATCCCCAAGCCTTCCTGAGCGTATCGTAAGTCCGGAGCCCGCTCGCGTATATCTGTGGCTCCACATTCAAACGACGCGCTATATGACAGGCTGAGCAAATGGGAATGTGTGGGACGCCGGGGAGTCGGCAAGACAACTCTTTCCAGATTGTTTGCTTACCCCCACACTGACGGCACTACTGCGGAACAAGGATCTCTCCAGCTACTGGAGCTGTCCTGAAAACCTTAATCGAGTGCCGCGCGATAGTGAATGATCAACCGGCGGTCTTGGCTTGTCGATTGCCAATGGAGACCGACTATCGGACAATCATTGGGAGTTTCCTTATGAACGAAGATCTGAAGTCTCCGCTTGACGATAACGCTACTTCAGTCACGCGCTGTTTTGCAGATCGGATTCGTCGCCTTGCGGGATTTCCTGGTGTCGACACGGCACGCGTTAGGATCCAGCCGAGAAGCGACGCCGCTGCCGGCGTTCTCCAGCGATCGGCGCTGACTCGATACCAAGCCTTGTGGCGCGAGCTCGAAGCGCCTGAGGAGCGAATTTATCGGCTGGTTGGTGCTGGCTTGTCACGCCGCCCCTTGACAGCGTGTCCCAAGGAGCTACAGGATGCCTACCATCCTTTCGACGTGATCGAGGGTGTGTCCCTGTCCGTGGTGCCAGCGAGTGCTGACCACTCTGACCTGAACCTTCGACCACTCGTGATCCTAGACGACGCCCACGTGCTTCATCCTACCCAATTGCGTCGTCTGCAGGTATGGTTCGCAAGACGAGAGGTCCGAGTGTCGCGCTGGATTCTTAGTCGAATTGATGTAATACGCCCAACCGAGATGTTCGCCGCTGTATCAGCTCCGGAGCCTCAGCCTGAGCTTCCTGGGATCACCTCTGGTAGGGACAATCTCGACATAATGCTCCAAAGTGCAGGCAAAGACCGCGCGAAGTATAGAGCGCGGTTCAGGGACATCGCAAAAGACATATCGAGCCGGTATGTTCGGCAGATGCCTGTGTTCAATACCAGGAAGTTGGAGAACCTTTCGGATCTGCTAGAGAAACTGAATCGCCAGCTCATTACCGGAGTCGAAAGTCGAACGGCTCGCCAACGATGTTGCCAGCGTTCAAAGGAAGTTCAAGATCACGGACTCTCGACTCAAGGAGATTTATGACCTCGTTGAGGCCTATCGGCCGCAGTCAGGCGGAATCGATGCGGATGTGCGTTTGGCCTTAATCCGAATCCTTATCCATCGGTATATGAAACGCATACCGCAACAGGGCATTTTGTTGGATGAGGCTGCCGATCCTGATCCTTCAAGGCCGCTACGAGTGGATGCACCTTCTCGTCGATGCGGCCCGCCTCGCTCTTCTTCACGAACATGACCGCCCCTACTTCTACGGCATGGAGAACTACTTTGCGAGCTGCGGTTTGGAGAGACACCGAGCAGTTCTTGTCATCAGGCGGCGTTTGTTGGTTCAGATGCCGATCGCGACGCGGCTCATGCGTGGCACGAATCCATTCTCTCGGATGCTCCGGAACCCCAACACAAGCTGCTGAGGGAGAAAGCCAAGGAAATAATGACCAACCCAATGAACTTCCCGGAACGGCAAGCCGTTGACCAAGTTGTTCAGCGGAAATGCGAACGAATGTCGCAGTGTTCGGCTTTACGCCGTAACGTGGATCGGTCGCCGGAGCGAATGCGTACGGTACTCCCCAATCAGAATTCGAGAACCTCAGGCCGAGTGACCAGCCCGCGCTTGTACCCTTCGTGTGCCTGCACTTCGGCTTGGCCTACAGATGTCCCGCTATCCCTCTAAGCCCGAGCATGCCCATTGCAAGAAGCAAAGCAATGGCTGGCTGATCGCTGGAAGTAATGCCGATCTCCGGTTCGGCCTAATGGTGGAAGCGCGGCGGTTTTAATAGAGGAGCTCGATTGAGGAACTTCAACGAATGGTGGCCAAGAAATGAGGCGACCGGGATGCTGTCGGGATCGGTGCCATGAATCATTCGGGGGATGGGAAGTCAGGCGAGTTTGCGTCTCCGTTTATCTAGGGGACGCCCGGTCATCACGTGATGTCGATTGGCGGCGCTGGATTCGATTGCCGAGGATCCACACAGATCACCGAGATGCTGACCCGCAACATACAAGGAACAAGGGCACTGTTCCTACGGGAGGAAAGGCCGGGTGCAATGCATACAGCTCTTCGAAGTGGTGCCGATGCAAATGCGGACGAAATGGTCAAGCTCGTAAGCGAGTGCGAGACGAAAGCAGTATCCGTCTTCGCCAACGATGGGGCGGGTATTGGCGGAAGAGAAGTCGGCAAAAGATTGCCTGGTCGCTACCCTTAGACTCTGTCACGGGATGTTGTCATCGATCTCCAGCGCGCTATCCAGAAGGCGTCGCCTACCCGCTCGTACGTTGTCTTTTCGAGTCGTTTGAGCAACAGCAATCACGATCAGTATCCATTTGATGGTCTATGGGATGCTGGCAATAACTGATCAGCGCATGGTCAACCTCGGCTGCGCTACTCCGTACGATGGCCTGCTGCGGGGGCGTGGCGTCTGATCCGCTGCGATGCGGCAAAACCGTGCTACCTCACTGTTCTGCGTGCTAGCCTTCTTTCTTGCATCATTATTCTATCTCTCTCTTGTGTGTCTCTATTGTTTCCTGCTCGCTCTGCCTCTTGCTCAGACCACCTGATCCAGGAGTACCGGGAGAGATGATGAGCGTGTCTCGGACTCTGTCACCTTGTACGCTGGCTATACTGACCTTTTGACCTTTTCACAGCAGCTCGGCAGAGTCCTTCTAGAGTGGGAGGATCCGATGACGTCGCTCTCTGGGCAGCAAAGTGCTCGCTTGGGGCATCGATGGCGGCGCCTGGAGGTGGTAGCTTCCCGGTTGCATACGTTGAGTCGATTGACTACGATGTGGAACCTTAGCATCCATGGATGAGATGGAACCCAGAGGAGAGTTCGTCCACGTCGGTTACGTGGAGGTGCCGGCTGTAGCAACATCCTGAAATTGGAGGCGAAATGGTTTTTGTTGTGTGTGGGCACTGGTCTCATAGCGCTTGACGTCATGCTCGACGAGAATACTAACATGCCGCTGGAAGCGCGGCTGAGGAACGTGTGGCAATGCTCCTGCCGTGCTTCACCCTTGGCTGGCGTTCTATGCCGGTCGCGCGACTAGGTCGCGATGCCGCGTCGCGTCTGATCATTCGCGACATGAAGCGCTGGGGAGTTGATGTTTCGCACGCTTGCCTTGGGCCAACCGCCCCTGGCCCCATCATTGTCCATCGGTTGCGTCAGAACTCCTCCGGAGAACCGTTCCACAGCTTCTCTCTCAATTGTGTCCCGACTGCGGTCGACGCCTACCGTCCTACAGACCAGTTCCAGCTGGTGCGCATAGAGGCAGTGCTTCCGCATACTCGCGAAGCCCAACGTATTCTTTGCCGATCGAGTGCCACGTGGGTAATTAACCTGGCTAAGGCGATGCCGAAGAACGTGGCGCATTCGTATCGTGTTCGAGCCTTCCGGGGAACTCGGACGTAGGCCACTTTCGTGAGATGCTCTCAATCACCCATGTGCTGAAGTACTCACAGGAGCGTCCTACCTGACCTCGATGTGGATGTTGAGATCCGTTAGTTGTTTGGAGACGATGGGGAAGGGGGGACTTCGATTTAGGAGCCGCCTTTCATGCGCCAAGTCAAAGGGTTGGCAGCGATGCGAGCCATTCAATTTGGATGGACCAGGTCGATACGGCCGGTGCCGGCGACTGGTGCACGGCAGGCATTTTGCACACACTTGGAAGTCAAGGCTCGAAAAGCTTTATTATCGAGGCGGATTCAACCAGGTGCGCAACGAGCGATTCTCTGGGTCAGGCCTTGGCCCCGCTGGAACTGCGGGTATCGCGGGAGCAAGGGGCGGCATGTACTCCGTCTCAATAGAGGAGCTTGAAGAAACGCTTCGCGCGATTCTTGACCACGGCAGCCACTTGACGCCAGACGAGCAGGAGCCAGGATCTGAATTTGGGAAGGTCGTTCCGAGGGTTTGTTCCGAATGTCGAGGGTCTGGAAGGACGCTGAACAATAAACCGCTGCTTCGCCTGCTTCACGGCTGAGGATCTTCCCCACGCCAGGGCGGAGAGAAGTTCGAGCACCGTTGACCAAGGGGAGCCATTCCTTCAAACGCGAACTTTCCACCGCCCGATTTCGTTGACAGCCTGCCTCGCTGACCTCCCGCCCGTATCCCACACATTCGCCAGTATTTGCGCTTTCGGGCCGTTCTCCAGTTCGAAACCCGCGCGTCCGGGGTGCGATCGCAACCATGGTGGTTGAGCGCGATGCCCTCTCTCAACTCCCCGAATTCTCGGGTTTCTCTGTTGACAGCCCCGCGTTTGTTGACACTCCGTTTGAGAGAGGGGGACCAGATTAGACGGTTTCGAATTTTGGTGAAGTGCCCTCCAAAGCCAATCTGTAGCCTCACCATGGCCAAATGGCGCCTCACAGGAAAGGCAGACAAAGCGTAAGGGCGAGTAGGACGATCGTCAGTCTCTTGACCACGGAATTCAACTTATCGGGCGTGACCTTTCCGCGAGCGTAGATCCCGTTCGCCGCCGCCACGGCGACAGGGATACAGGCAAGAGCCAGCGCGGCAGCGGCCAGGACATCACTCAAGTAGTGGGCGCCCAGTACGATTCGCGAATAGCAGACGAGACTCGCGACGACGATCAGCGCGAGCTTGACGAGCCGCACAACATCGGAGCTGGCAGGGACGATGAACACAAACGGCAGCGCTAAGGCGAGGCTTTTTGCGGCGTGTCCAGAAGGAAACGAAGGACTGCCATGCCGCCCCGTCGCATTGAGCTGGTCGGCCAACTCGGTGATCGGGCGCGCCCGCCCCAGAAGTTCCTTGAGGAGGTCCCCGGTCAGGGTGGCGGCGGCGAAAGCAAAGAGTACGACAAGGAGAACCGGGCGAGTTGGACGGAGAGCCGGGAATCGATAGGACGCGATCACCGATGCGAGCAGCAATAGGCAGATGGCGGACATGCCAAAACGGGTGATCGCACGGAAAAGGGCGACGATCGTGGGATCGTCTCGCAGCGGATTGTGCGCAAGAAGAAACGTCCGGTCAAAATCCCCTTCGAACCACAGCACCAACGATAGGATTGCTGTCGTGACAGAGGAGATCACGATGAAGCGCAGGGCAAACTGGCTCAACCGAACAGCCGTGAGAGAGTCGTTCATTGGTTTGACGCTCATGGCGTTTTGGTAGACGGCACCGATAGCATATGCCGAATCTGGCTCGGGCACAATCAGAGACCACCAACGTGGCGCGCGGCAATGGATACGCCGTAACCGGCCGGGGCTCAGCCTCCCAAGAGACGACGAGCGGCTTTGGTGGAGACTATCGCCCTCCGTCGCGCTTTCGTGACACTCCCATTGAGAGAGGGGGACCGGATTAGACACTTTCGAACTCGCGTGAGTATCTATTGCCGGTGACACAAATAGACGCGCCGGACGACGCGCCGGGAACGCATCCAGAGTGTCTCCGGCTTCCAGGGAATCGATCAGCGAATCGACTGGCACACGCGTCCCCCCGAAAACACGGCGTGCCTCCCAGGATTTCCGGCTCGCTCACGATGACCAATTCACCTTCCATCCAGCACCTTTTCACTTCCAGTCGATCTACGGATGCACGGGGAAACCGTCCGGCAGAGCTGCCTCAAGATGGATCTCTTCTCCAGTGATAGGGTGCTGAAATTCCAGATACTGGGCGTGCAGGAAATATCCTCCATCGCCGGGGAGCCCGGGGAGGTCTTCGAGCGGCTGGCCGGTGAAGCCGTAGAGAGGATCGCCTACCAGGGGATGGCCGATGGACGCCAGATGGATTCGGATCTGATGAGGCCGGCCGGAATGCAGGCTTACCTCAAATGTGGTGGTGCCGGTGCCGCGTGAGATCACCCTTGCCAATGACTTTGACGGCTTGCCATTTGGGTTGGCGGCCCACACGGAACCGATGAGCGGGTGCGGGACGAGTCCGATAGGTGTGAGGATTTCGTAGAAGTCCTGCCTCGCAATTCCTTTGGCTAGCGCCCGGTAGATCTTTCGAATTTTTGGTGTGTTCCAGTTTGCGAATAGACTCGAAGCCGCCTGCCCCGTTTTGGTGAAGAGCACGATGCCGGTGGTGGCTCGGCCCAACCGGTGAACCGGATTTGCGTTGGGGGATTGCTTTTGCACCAGGCGCAGAAGAGTGTTATCCATAAAGCCGCCACCGGGGAGGGTGGGCAGCCCGCTGGGCTTGTTGACGGCCAATAGATGGGGGTCCTCGAACAGGACTCCGAAGTGCTGAGGGGAGTCGGGTTCGATCCAGGGCGGACGGTTCCAAACAAGGGTTTGCCCTAAACTGACCGATTCGCTTCCAGTAGCGGCGACGCCGTCAAGAGTGACTTCGCCGTCGTTCAGTTTTTGCTGCCAGGCTTGTAGGGTGGAGTGGGGGTAAAGGCCTGCCAAGTGGGAAAGCAGGGTCTGGCCGTGGTACTTGCTGCTGATGGTTGTGGTGTAAGCGTAACCCCGGTTTCGCATCTAGCTTGAGTGTAGGCGATGGCATCCGCCGGGTGGCAGCCAGAAAGCGGGCCACCGCGCTCTCCGGCGATTCGCTCTACGCGCCGTCCCCGTCTTCGCTTCCCCTTACGATGACGATGGGATCGGCGACGTAAACCTTAGTGTTGCCGTCTTTGACAGTCATCACCACGACGTCGTACTTGAACTCATCGCCATCTTCGATTTCGTTCACGCCCTCGTCGGTGCGCCACGCAAGCGATTTCAGGTTCTTCCGAATCTGAGCGAAGCCAAGCGTTCCGCCCCGCTCGCTGGCAGTGAGGTCGTCGTAGTGCTTTCGCTTGCCGTTCTTTCGATTCTGGCGGGATTGAAAGAATGGCGTTCCGCCCACAAAGTTCACCTGCGCCATCACGATCTGCTCGCCGGCGAAACGAAACTTCCAACTCACCGTGTTTCGCTTGGAACGGCCGCTCGCTTTCACGGGGCGCTGATCGCAATCCGCGTCGCAGCCCGTATACGTGAAGCTGAGCGTTCCATCCGCTGCGCCCGGCGTGACGATCACTTCGTAGTCCGTTCCTGGATCGTTTCCAGGGGCTCTTCCACGGCCCTGTGACCATAGAGCAATTGTGCCGCTGAGTACCAGCATCGCCGCGACTATCGGGACTCTCATCGATCGCATTTTCATGATTTCCTCTCCCATTCTGCCTCAATGATTCCAAGGTCCCCATCGCCCTTACGCGTTGCAACCGGCTTAGCGTTTGAGGATCCGCCGATATCGCTCGTCTTCACGGAGCTTCGCTAGTTCCGGTTCTCTCGCGACCTCATCCACCGGGTAGCCGCTCGCCAGCGCCTGCTGGAGATTGCGGAGACTCTCCGCCCGATTACCGGCAAGCTCTTCGACAATCGCTGACTGGGTAGTGCAAAGTGGAGCGCCCCGGAACCAACTCCCTGGCACGCCCGAGATAGCGGGCCGCCGCCGCATGTTCGCCGAGCTTCGCGGAGTAAAGGGCCAGGCCCAGCAGCAACTGGGCATCCTTAGCGTTGATGCCGAGCTGACTTTCGCCTAGCGCGACAGCTTTTCGATAAACCTCGCCAGCGCGCTGCTGGCCATTGGAGGTGGCGCGGAGGGCATCGCCGAGATTGCCCCAAACAATCGGATCGGTGGGGCTAAGTTCAGTGGCCTTTGTGTACGCGCCGGTGGCGTCCGCAAAGCGGCCCTGGACGTAGTAAATGGTCCCGAGGTTGGAATACGCTTCGCCGGTGGGCTTGCGCGCGACGGCCAACTGGAGTTGTGTCTCCGCTTCGGTGAATCTGCCCGTGAAGTGAAAGACGGTGGCCAGATTACGGTAGCCCCATTCGTTATCGGGCGTCTTTTCGATCACGGCGCGGAACATCGATTCGGCTTCCTGAAATTTGCCGAGATTGAGGTAGTGTACGCCCAGGTCTTTGTAGGGTAGCCAGAAGCCGGGGCGGAGATCGATGGCCTGCCGGTAAGTGCGTTCGGCGTCCGCATTCTGGCCGGCGCCGGAATAGGCCTGGGCCAGAGCGCGATAGGCATCGGCGTTCAAGGGGTCGAGGTCGCGGGCCGCGCGCCCCGCCGCGATCGCCTGCGTAAAGCGGCTGGTTCGCGCGTAGAGTGCGCTCAGATTCACCTGCGCGGGCGCAAGCCGGGGGTGGATTTCGAGCGCTCGCTGGGTGACCGTTTGCGCTTTGGCCAGCCATTGCGGATCCTGCGTGAGGGTATGGCGGGCTAGATAGGCCTCGCCAAGAGCGGCCATCGCCTGCGCGTAGTTCGGCTCCAGTTTGAGGGCTGCTTCGAAGGCTGCGGAGGCGCGGTCAAGGTTCCCGGGAACATCGAAACGTGGAAGAAAGCCGCGGCCCTGAAGGAAGAGTTCGTAGGCGCCTGAGGCTAACCCCGCGGGCATTCTCTCGAGTTCCTTCCGTTTGGCCCGGGCTGGCTCTTACAGCATGGCGGCAACCGCCTCCACCAGCTTCGGCTCCAGGCTGGGCAGATCGGCGGCGGCCACTTCGATGGTGCGCGATTCCATCTGTTTGGCGCGTTCGGCGTCCACCAAATTAAGCGTCACCCGCGTACTGTCGGAAAGGCGCCGAAGACTCCCCGTGATCGCCAGATTCACACCGAAGAGTTCCTTTGCTTCCCGGATGCTGCGCACTTCGCCATCGCGAATCTCCGATGCCGGCACCACCCAAAGGGATCCTCCGGCTTGCCCCATCTGCGTGATGGCGGACGTAAGGGAATCCGTCAGGCCCCTGCAGAAGGCCTCCTGCTCCGGCCCGCCTTGCAGATTCTCAAACATCAGAACGGCAACTTTGCGCTCTTCTGGCAGGGCAATTCGGCCGGTTGCCGTCAATACCCAATCGCGTACGGGGCTCAATGCGAGCAGCAGCAGAATGGCGGTGACGCCCCCGGCCATCAGCCATCGCCACTTCGGCGTTTTAGCCCCAGCAGCAGCCGTTACCATCGCTTTGTCCAGTTCCGGGAGCGAAACAGGCATCAGGCTGGTGGCGGTTGCTGTTTGGCCCGAGGCTTCGATGACAGCCTGGATCTGCTTGAGTTCCGCCAGTACTTCGTCCATCGTCCCGGGCCGCTCGGACGGTCTCTTGGCAATCAGCCGCAGAATGAGGATATTGAGGGTCTCCGGCAGGTCCGGGCGCGCGGTGCGGGGAGCTTCAGGCTGCGATTCCAGGATGTGGAAGAACGCGCCGCGCGGATCGTCGGTAGCGAAGGGGCGCTGCCCGGCGAAGAGTTCGTAAAGCAATACGCCAAAGGAGTAGATATCGGAGCAGGGCGAAGCGTCCGCACCGATGGCCTGTTCCGGCGCCATATATGCGGCGGTACCTACGGTGGATCCGGCTCTGGTGACGCCCACGTCGCGCTCCGCTTTGGCGAGGCCGAAATCGCTGAGTTTGGGGCGGTCATCGGCGTCGAAGAGCACGTTCGCGGGCTTGATGTCCCGATGCACGATGCCTTTGCGGTGGGCGTGGGCAAGGCCGTCCGCAATCTGAACGGCCCAGGCGATCCCCCGGGCGAGCGACACCGGAGGAAGCGCTTGCTTGCGCCGGGGCATGCGGTCCGCCAGAGTACCGCCGGGAAGATACTCGAATACCAGAAAGGTGCCGTCTTCCGAATCCTCGCATGAGAAAAGGGTGGCGACGTTGGGGTGGCTGATGCTGGAAATCAGGCGCGCTTCCCGCTCAAACCGAGTGCGGGCCTCCAGAGAACGCAGCATCTCCGGGAAGAGAAACTTCAGCGCCACCTCTCTGCCCAGGCGCCGGTCGCGCGCGCGGTAGACCACGCCCATGCCACCTTCACCGGCTTTGGCGACAATGTCGTAACTGGATACGGTCTTCCCTACCATCAATAACCCAGACACCGCGTGGGGCTTCTCGCCGAACGATCCGATCGGTGAGAGGAAACGCGGCTATTATCCCAGATCTACCCCGTGGCCACCAGAACCAGAAGGTCTAGTCGCGTGCTCCAAAACGGAAGGAGTCCGGGCCCGCTAGCGACGCAAGCTTCGCCTATCCCCTCACTTCCATCCGCTTCAGCAGCTTCATGCATTCGATCATCGCTCTGCCGTTGTGATAGCCCGCTTTCCAGTTTTGGGCTTTGTCCCCGCGCGGGCTGCCGGCGGCTGGAATACTGGGGTGCCATTCGCCGGATTCACGGTCCACCATCTTCGTTTTCACCAGGTTCCAGGTGTTCTCGAATACATCCAGATAGCGGCGCTCCCCGGTCATTTCAACCATCGTCAGCGCGCTCACCAGGGCTTCGGCTTGCACCCACCATGATTTATCCCGGTTGCTGGCCGGCTCGCCCGGCTCGCCCGCGTAGTAGATGCCACCCTCTCCGGCGTCGTATCCATGGGCGAGCGTATAGTCCCAGAGCATGGTGAAAAGGTCGCGCAGCGGGTAGCTTGAGTGGCCCAATGCGCGGTTCGCATCCGCCAGCAGCCAGACGTTCTCGATGTCGTGGCCGTAAGAGACCCGGCCGTTGGCGCCGTCGGTCACCGGTGTCCAATCGCGCAGGTATTTGTCCGTGCAGCCGCCAAGCTTCTTCCTTACCACGGCGTTGCTTTGGATCTGCACCAGTTCTTCCAGGCGGCGCCTGGCCAGAGGGGTCTCCAGGGCATCGAGGTAGGTAGTGAAAGCCTCCATCAGGTGCAGATGGGTGTTCATCAGCTTCCAATGCGAGGGGCCCATGTAACCCTGGGTGCCTTCGGGAGGCTTTCGCCAGTCACGCTCGAAATACTCTTCATAACCTCCGTAGCGGGTGTCGTAGGCATGCCTTTCCAGGCGCTCCACCAGCCGGTCCGCCAGGGCCAGCACCTCGGGCAGCTGGGAAGCCCGGTAGTATTCTGCCAAGGCGTAGAGAGCAAAGCTCTGCCCATAGAGGTGCTTGGCGGGCATGGGTACCTTGCCGGAAGCGGGGTCCACCATCCAGAAAAAGCCGCCATGCTCGGCATCCCACATGTGGTCGCGAAGGAACGCGAAGCCGTGCTGCGCCGCCTTCAGTAACTCCTCGCGCGCGGGTATCCCCTGCCCCTCGAAATCGTTGCGACTGGCGCGGGCGAAGAGCCAGAGCGTGCGAGCCTGAGTGACGATCGCTTTGGTGTTCTCGGCTTTGCGCACCCCTGCTGAATCGAAGTGCATGCAGTAACCGCCCTGCTCGCGGTCAATCGATTTCTCCAGCCAGAAGCGCAGGATGTTGTCGCGCAGCACTTCGTTCAGTTCCCCGCGCCAACGCTGGGACTGGGCGGCACTAAGTGGCTTTGTCGTTTGGGCGGCAGCGCGCGAACTGGAATCGGCTAACGCCAGGGCAGCAAGCCCGCCCACGCTCAGCAGCCACCGTCTTCTGGTCTCCATAGATCCCCCTCTGGCATCGAAGAAGCTGCATCGGCCGCCTGCACCGGTGCGCCGCTCCTGCACCAACTCAGCCTAATGATACACTCATGCCTTATGCCGCAAAGGGGACTTCGCGTCGAGCTCGTCGCCGAGATGTTCGGAACCGCTATCCTAATGCTCTTCGGCCAGGGTGCGGTTGCCATGGTTCAGCTTTTCGGCACCGGCGTGCCAGGGGAGGTGGTGAACGGCGGCTTCACCAATATTGTCTTGGGGTGGGGCCTTGGGGTGACGTTTGGCATCTACGCGGCGGGGAAGGTAAGCGGTGCCCATCTCAACCCGGCGGTGACCCTGGCGATGGCCTGCCGGCGAGGCTTTCCCTGGCGGAAGGTGCTTCCCTACTCGGCGGCGCAGGTGGCGGGCGCCTTTCTTGCCGCGGCCTTGGTCTACTGGAACTACCTCCCCGCCTTTGACCGCTTTGATCCCTTGCGCGAAAAAACGGCGGGCATCTTTACCACCTTCCCCACCTTCCCGGCGCTGGTGCAAGCCGGCTTTCTGGACCAGGTGATCGGCACGGCGCTTCTGCTGTTCCTGATCTTCGCTCTGGTGGACCAGAACAACCAACCCTCCGGCATCCTCACTCCCATCCTCATCGGCTTGGTTGTGGTGGCGATCGGCATCTCTTTCGGCGGAATGCACGGCTACGCGATCAACCCGGCTCGCGACTTTGGCCCGCGCCTCTTCGTCACTGCCGCCGGATTTCGCAACAACGGACTCACCGACGGCGGTTTCATCTTCTGGGTGCCCATCGTCGCACCCCTTTTGGGCGGCGTGCTGGGGGGCTGGCTCTACGATGTGGGCATCGGCAGGAATCTGCCCAAACCCGAATAACGCCCCCGTTTCCGTCTCCCGCTACGCCCTTTCCGTGATACTTTCGAGGGTATGGCTCGCAGCGTAAATAAAGTCATCCTGATTGGCAACCTCGGGCGGGACGCCGAAACCAAGTTCACCCCATCCGGGCAAGCTCGCACCACCTTCAGCATTGCCACCACGCGCCAGTGGAAAGATCGCCAAACCGGCGAGAATAAGGAACAGACCGACTGGCACAACATCGTCGCCTGGGGCAAAGAACGCGTGGCTGAATACCTCAAAAAGGGCAAGCAGATTTACGTGGACGGCCGCCTCACTACCCGCAGCTACGAGAATAACGAGGGCAAGACCACCTACATCACCGAAGTGGTGGTAGACGATATCGTACTGCTCGGCGGTGGCGGCGACGACGGGGGAAGCTACTCGGGTGGCCAAAGCCGTCAGGAACGTGGCGGTGGCAGTGGTGGTAGCAGTGGCGGTGGAGATGCAGGCGGGCCAGACAGTTCTTCCAACTTTGCCGCCTCGGATGACGATATCCCGTTCTAGACATGCGTCTCAACGAGCTGGCTACCACCGGCCTGGCAGCTTCGCTCCAAATCGTGCTGTCGGCCTGTCTGCGCCCTCAATCGCTGGCTACCGCCGTCTGCGGGTCGGAAAGAGGTAATTCGGTCATCGCCGACGCCAATGGGAAGGCTGGCCCAGCGCCGTTCCGCGCTTGCTCGACCTAAGAGGTACTAGTTGCGTGGCGGCTGTATCACGTCTTCACCGATCTTGCCTCTCCCCGAGTCCCGTAAGAATACTTCTCCTCGTTCGAAGAACTCGCCTTCGCGTCCTTCCGTTCTCCTCGCTGGTACTAGGAATGTTGGCTTGCCGGAGTCGTTCGCTCTTCCTTGTGTCTTCGCCCTCTTCATCTGGGGTTGCAGTGGGGGTGCCGCACTCGAATTCGCCGAATGCGTGATGCGGCATCGCATTGTGGGCACTCCGTCGAGGGCTTCCTGGACGGGACGATGTCGGTTGGTGAAGCGCATAGGACTAGCCGTACTCCTTGCCGCAACATGCCCCAATGGCCGCAGCTCGTGCCGTCCCATTGCGGTGCAGCTTCCCACGGCAAACCTGGGAATCGCATTGGGTACCTTCGATACCGTGGCCTTCAACGGTCAGGTCAGGTGGGAAAGCAGCGGCACTTCGAACTACAAACTTCGTCTTGCAAACGGGTCGCTGGGCTCCCCCGGACTGGTGACGGGGGGCTCTCCGATCACCTGGAACTCCAACGCCCCCCAAACCTTCTCGATGAGCTTTGGCGGCACTACCGCCGCGCTCTCGGTCGTCGACGGGCCCTCCACCTACACAATCAATGCCAACCCGGCAAACACCGCGGTGAACGGCCTCTTGATCGGCATCCGCACCAACGGTTCCTCATCCATCACACTGAGCGATCTGCGAGTGGACGGGGTCAGCCTGAACATCGGCAGCATCTCGCTCGCCAAGGTCTCGTCCCAGTCGTTTCTCTATGTTTCAAACGTCTTCGCGCCGTTCACGCTTTCCGGCTTGATTCAGATGGCGCGAACAGGCGGAGGATCGGGGGCGGAAGTTCCGGCGATGCAGATCTACGCCGGCTACGCGGAAGTTCCAGAGCCTGCCACATTCGCGATGGTTGGCTTTCTTCTGCTGGCGCTCGCCATGGGATGGCGGAAGTTTGAGTTGGGTAGTGCGAGGGTCGTGATTCGGAGGGAGCGAGATCGCTGCTAGCGGCGACCCAGCCACCAGAACAGCAGGCTCAGAAGCGCGCTTAAAACCAAGCAACTCACCAGCGGGAAATAGAACGTAGCGTTCTCACCCTTCCAGACGAGATCGCCCGGCAGTCGCCCTAGCTTCCCGAGCAAGGTACCCAGCTTCAACGGCAACCGGTCCCCAAAAAGAAAGAGGAGACCGGCCACGCCGAGCACGAGACCGGACAGGAGCAATGCGCGACCGATTTCCTCTTTCACTTCCATGGACGTTGCTCCCGCGCTCCACGGTACAAAACCGGACGCTAATTCCGCTTGAGGTGTTTGTCAAGCCAGGCAAACGCCTCTTGCTGCATGTTCACGCTAAAGATGTGCGGGTGGTCGTAGAACTTCCCAAAAAACTGCTCTTCCACCCCCGCCTTCCGGTACGCCGAGCCAATTAGCCGAAGCGAATCCTGCATCCCGTTCAACGGGAACAGGCCATCCCGTGAGCATTGCAGCACCATCAGCGCCCGCGGCGCGGTCAACGACGCGACATCGGGAAAATCGAGATCGCGGTGCAGGGCCGGTAGGAAGTGGATGAAGGAATGGGTATCCACATGGGCGCGGAGCATGGGCTTTGCCGTGGACATGAATCCCGCAATACACCCGGCCTGAATCCGGGTGTCGAGCGCCGCCAGATAGAGCGAGCGGTATCCGCCCATCGATACCCCAAGGCAGCCGATGCGTTTCGCGTCCACTTCGGGCAGGCTGCTCAGATAATCCACCGTACGGATGTCGTCCCAGAAGACAATTCCCGGCCAAGTGAGGCCCGCTAGCGTGAGCGACTTCACAAGCGTCGATTCCTTTCCCGCGCACACCCGGCTGAGCCGCCGCACCTCTTCCACGCTCAGCGAATCCCGGTCCAGTGCCGCGGGCAGATCGTTATCAAGCACAATGCGCCGTTCGCCAAACCCAAAGGCATCGATTGAGATCACCACATAGCCGCGCTTCACCAGCTCGGTGGCCGTGGGCGGAGTCCGTAGGTCCGCGAGGTGGTCAGAAGACGATCCATCGCCGCGCCATGGGTTCCTGGTGCCGCCGGCGTTGAGATCCACTACCTTTTCCTTGCCGAACAGAAACATGCCGCCGTGCGAATGCAGATCCACAATCCCGGGGGCTGGCCCGTTCAAATTCCTGGGCACCAGCAGATAGGCTGGAACGCGAAAATGCGGTGTAGTCCGAAACGTGATTCGCTTCCGGATGTAGCTGCCGCAATCCACCGTTTCCAGCACTTCGGGCTCGGGAGCTACGGGCTCTGGACGGTAGAGCAGCGCGTCAAAAACGCTCTTTCGCGCTTCGGCCTCAAAGGCGGCATGCGAGGCAAAGCGAGGGCCAAGGAAGGAGAGCCGGTAGGAGTTCTCTGAAGCCAAAGCCACCACATCGGCGAATCGGGTGCCCAGGTCGGCAGGGCGCACGGGGGCAGGCGCTGCTGGCACCGGCTGATTGCCGGGTGTCTGTGCCCGCAGCCGCGGCGCCAGCGCCGGTAACGATGCGGCCGCCCCGGCGGCCCGCAGGAATTCGAACCTCGTTGCTTTCATTGCCGTCCCCGTTTCGCAAACTGTCCCGTTGCTCTGCCGTTTGGCAGTTGTAGCTTGGAATCAGCCGAGTTCTTTCGAAAGGAAAAGAACGCCGGGCTCCGGGTTGTGGGTGTAGGGCCAAGTTTCCCGAAACCCACACGACTCATAGAGGCGCAGCGCCGCTTCCATCCTGGGCAGTGTATCGAGAAGCAGATGCTGGTAGCCAATGGTTCGGGCTTCATCCATCAACCGGTTGAGCAGCACTCGGCCCAACCCCTGGCCCTTGAATGGGTCCCGAACCCAGAGCCGCTTCACCTCTCCGCGCTCTTTGTCAAAGGGGCGCAGTCCCACGCAGCCGGCAACGGCGCCACTGTCGTCATAGGCCAGCAGTAGTCGCCCGTTTGGGGGCGCGTACGCTCCGGGGAGTGCGGCCAGTTCCTTCTCAAATCCCTGAAAACAGAGGTCCACCATCAGCCATTTCTGATACTCCCGGAAAAGATCGCGGACCACCCCAACTTCATCCGGCGCGCGATGTTCCTTCTCATCGGTGGAAGGCACTCCCACGGTGACGATACGAAAGCCATTCGGTTGTGCCATGGACGGCCTCTCTCCGGGGTCCAGGAATGCTCTGGATTATCCGGAAGTGTAGAGAATTGCGAACCTGCTTGGCAACCTGCAACTTCCAATACCGGCGAAAGGGAATGATAAATGGGGCCGGAAGAGCTTGCCCTTCGCTCCCCCAGGCCCACCCTCTTCCAGCCCCTCAATTCTCCAGGCCCGCTGTTGCCAAGTCGAAATTCATCGAAGGGCGGCTGGCCCGGATGGGTTGTGCATTTGCCTCGCAGCGATGCGCCTCAGTACTAGCGGCCCTGCTCCGCGCCAACTCCAGGATACGGGCAAGTTCCTCAAATCGGAAGGGCTTGGCGAGGCTTGAGTCAAAATCCGCAGTCTCTAACGGCACTCCCGTCCCCGCGAATTGCGCAGCCGAAACCAGAACCAGCATTGTCGGCGTTGCGCTCTCCGATGTGGAAACATGCGCCTCCGCATTTCTGACCGCTCTGGCGAGTTCGATTCCATTCCTGCCCGGCATGTTGAGGTCAGTGAAAAGCAGGTGGGGCCGCTGGGTGTACCAAGTGTCATAGGCTTCATCGCCCGTCTCGCAGGTGAGCACGTGGCAACCCAACTTCTGGAGCTGGCGATCGAGCAGGAACCGGTTTACTGGATTGTCGTCCGCGACGATCGCCCGCAAACGCGACGAGGCCTCTTGCGGAGATGCAACGCCAGCTCGCAATTTGGCGAGGGAGTGGGTGGCCTTCGTCTCAGGAGGCAGGTCGACAGGGAGCGAGACCACGAAGGTCGTTCCCACCCCGGGTTCGCTCTCAACGGAGACGCTCCCGCGCATCGCCTCAACTAGTTTCCGTGTGATCGTCAAGCCCAGGCCAACACCCCCGCTGGAGCCTGAAGCGAAACCCTCCACTTGTTCAAACGGTTCAAAGATCCTCTCTAGATGGCTCTTCGGAATGCCGACTCCCGTGTCTTCCACGACGACTTGCAGCAGGCTTTGCCCGGGCGAGCTGTTCACCCCCAGGGTGACCATCACGGAGCCGCTCGGCGTGCATTTGATGGCATTTGTAGCCAGATTGAGGATCACCTGCTGGATGCGCAGTGGATCCCCCACAAGAAGCTCAGGGACTAGCGATGTCACTTTGCATTCCAAGCGGATCGCCCGAATGGATGCTTCCGGTTCCAACAACTGGCGAAGCTCCAGCATCATTTCATTCGGGGCGAAGACCGCGAGTCGAATTGCCGGTTTACCGGATTCCAGGCGCGAAAGATCAAGAATGTCGCCGAGCAGCCCCCGCAACATCCGGCCACTCGTACCGGCAGCTTGAATATAGCTTGCTTGCTCCTCGCTGAGGGAAGTGGTGCTGAGCAGTTCCAGCATCCCGAGAATGCCATTGAGCGGCGTGCGTATCTCGTGGCAAACGCTGGCCACGCATTCCGTCTGCGTCCGGACTGCTGCCGAAGCCTCGTCGCGCTGGCGAATTAGCTCAGCAGCCGCCGTCCGGTGGTAATCTCGTTCTTCGCGAAGCCGACAGTTTTCCTCTATCAGATCCGGGATTCTCTGCGCCCCTTCTGGCCTCCGGATTGCCGATGCTTGGCTCCGTAGAATCACTCTTGCGACGATCCAAGCCGCGCCGGCAAGAACGGCGGCAATCGACGCAATAGCTCCCCACCGCGAGACGAATAACTCCATTAGTCCGGCTAATAAGGTGAAGCGCCCCGATCCCAGCATGTACAACGCAAAGGCTGCCACGGCGAAGGCCAAGCCCGCGGCTGGCCCGAAGGACCGCCGGGGAGAAAAGCGAGATTGACGGGCGGGGATCTCCACTTCCGCTTGGCGCTCGATTTTAGGCATGGAGATCGTCATGGTTGCGTCGAAGGCTGTATCGGCTTGAATTGGCATCTTCAATAGGACCTATGCACGTACCAAACCACTTAGTCCCCTTCACCCTGTCGCGATCCAGTAGCATCACTACCCACCGCTGCAACGTGCCTGGAACTTAGAACTTAAGAGTCCCGCCGTTGTTTCAGTGCGATTGCTTGTGCGAGGAGACTATCAACAACGGTGCTCCGCTTCGAAACAGCTCTCTCGTCCAATCCCGATTCGGGACGTGCCTTTTCGGGATTTGTGTCCCCTGCCCAGATCTTCCACGCCAGCAAGATCGCCTCGAAGACGAAGCGTTTGTTGCAGCCGAAGCAAAGCCGTCGCCTGGGATTCCGTCCAGATATCGTGCGACGACAGGGAAGGGTGTCCTATGATGGAGGTTCTCTTGGCATGGGGAATCCACACGGCCGCGCTGAGGTAGCGACGGCACTTCGCTACCGGGAGCACATTCCGGCCATCCCCGGGCTGCTGGCGATTCTGATCGTCGGTTTCTCCATTGACCCTGGCCGGCATTTCCTTACCTCCGACACCCAGATCTGGACTGTGATGATGGAGCATCAGCTCCACCCCGAGTTCCTCGGAAGAGATCTGCTTGCGCAGTACCCCCATATTGGACTGTCCTTTTACGACGAGATCGTGAACGGACTGCGCAGGCTCACCGGCTTGCCGGTGGAAGCGGTGATGGTGGCGCATCAGGTGGTCTTTCGAGCGGTGATGCTGGGCGCGGCCTACTGGTTGGGCTTCGCCCTCTGCAAGAGCCGTCTGCTGGCGGTGTGGATGGCGGCCAGCATCCAGATGATCTACTTCATTGCCGGCCCCACCGTCTGCGTGTTTGAGGTGGAGCCCGTGCCGCGCGCCTATTCCCTGGCCCTGGGGCTGCTTGCCGTGGCGCTGGTGGCGAACGGCCGAAGGTGGGGGGCTGCCTGGGCGCTGGGCGCCGCGATGTTGTTTCAAGCGGTGATGGTTTATCCGCTACTGCTGTGCCTGGCCTCCTGGACGCTGTTCTCCCGCGAAGACGGAAGCTGGCGTCGGCGCCTAAGCTACTGGGTTCCGATTGCGGGGCTCGCCATCGCTGTCGTAACGCTAAGCATCGCCGCACAGGGAGGCTCCGGCGGTATGTTCGCCATCGTCCCCGAATGGCTGAGGGAAGTGCAGCGTGTGAGAGCCAGCTACAACTGGGTGAGCCTCTGGCCTTGGTCTCTGCTGGCGGTGCATCTTCTCTTGTGCGTGGCCGCGGGATTTAGCTATTTTCGATTGCGCGCCGATGCAAACCCTTGGCTGCGCTGGTTCCTTTGGGGAGTGCCTATCGTGGCGCTCTGTTCCATTCCGGTTGCCTGGCTGATGATGGAACGGCTCCACCTGATGGTGGCTGCGCAGACCCAGCCGGCGCGGGCGCTGGCGATGATGTACGCGGTGGGCGTTGTCGCGCTGCTTTCGGCTGGAGTGCTCGCATCGAACAGGGGCCGCTGGATGGAGTGCGGGTTCTGGCTGCTGTGTGGCTACTCCATGGTTTTCCTGGATCGCACGGTAGCCTTCTCCCAGGTGCTCGCTGCTGGGGAGGGAGTGCATGGGTTCTGGCTTTGGGCACCCGCTTTGGCTACCGCTGCCACCGGAATTCTTTGGCTACGACTGAGGAGCCCCGTGGCTGCAACCATTCTTTTCGGGCTGCTAATGGCTTCTCCATTCGCGATCTATCGCCTGCATTTCGATGCCAATGTGATGGCGCAGGATGCCCGCACCCCGGAGGTGCTTGCGCTTTCCGCCTGGGCGGAAGCGAACACCCACCCTGACGCGGTTTTTCTTTTCCCCGGGTTTGAGCGCAGCATCCAGCCCGGCGTCTTCCGCTCCGTCGCGCGGCGCGCCCTCTATGTGGATTGGAAAGCGGGCGGCCAAGTGAACTTCGACATTGAGTTCGCGCGGCTTTGGTGGCAGCGTTGGAATCAAGCGGGCAAAGGGAAGTTCACCCCCTCCCGGGCGGCTCTGTTCGCCAGAGAAGGCATTGACTACCTGGTGGTTCCGCGGGCAGCGGAGCTTGATTTGCTTGCGCCTCTCTACCGGAACTCTCGCTTCGTGGTCTATCGGACCGCCGATGTTGCCCGTTGCGCGGAGCTCGGCACTTGCAGCGTCAGGACAGCCAGTAGGTGAAATAGACGTAGACGCCCAGCACCAGGGCGAGCACCACGCCAGAGCCCGCGACATCAACCATCCCCCAGCTAGCCCGGTTCTCTGTTCGCAGTTCACTGGAAACGGAGGCGAAGGTGAGATTCTTCACTTTCTCCTCCGAAGGCGCGAGAGTGGCTAGGGAGACGGCAATGATGAACAGGACGCTGAACAGGAAAAGGACCCCTGAGAAGTAGTAGCCATTGAAATCGCCAATCGGCCAAAGAACGCTCTCTCTGCCAATCACTCCACTCTTGGTGAGGGTTTGCAACGTGAGCTTTCCCATTCCCAGAACGAAGCCAACGATCAGGCCCCAGAGCGCCCCCGCGGAGTTGATTCGCTTTGAGAAGAGCCCCAAAAGGAACACGGCGGCAATCGGAGGCGCCAGAAAGCCCTGTACGTTTTGGAGATAATCGTAGATGCCGCTGTTGCCTTCGGAGATCTTCTTCATCACCGGGATCCAAATGAGGCCGCAGCCCACTACCGCGACAGTGGCGATGCGCCCCACGCGAACAAGGGTTTGCTCGCTCTGGCCAGGACGAAGCTTTTCGTAGATATCCACCGTGAAGAGCGTAGCGCAGGAGTTGAAGAGCGAAGCCAGAGAAGACATCAGCGCCGAGAGCAAACCGGCTACCACCAGGCCCCTGAGCCCCACGGGCAGCAGCGTCTGCACCATTGTCGCGAACACGGCATCGCCCAGGATCTCCCCGGAACCATCGGTCTTGAGGGGAATGGCGAGCAGGCCCTTCTGGTGCAGGGCGAAGCCAATCATGCCCGGCACGAGGAAGATCAGCACCGGCCACACCTTCAGGAAGCCGCCCCAGATCGCACCGCGCCGGGCGTCTTGCAGGCTTCGCGCGGCGAGGGTGCGCTGGATGATGTATTGGTCGGTACACCAATACCAGATGCCGATGACTGGCGAGGCGATCATTACGCCCAGCCACGGGAAGGTGGGGTCGGTATTCGGGCGCCAAAGGGCAAACTGTTCGGCATGAGGCTTGGCGGTAGCCACCAGTTCGCTCCAGCCGCCGAGTTGGGCGAGTCCGAAATAGGTGATCAGCGCGGAGCCCAGCAGCAGCACGAAAGTCTGGGCCACCTCCGTGTAGACAACGGCGCGCAGGCCACCCAACACGGTGTAGATGCCCGTCATTACCACGGCGGTAACCGCGCCTACCCAGAAGGCGTTGTCGGGAGAACCGAAGGCGTCCGGCAACAGGGTTTGAAATACGATGGCGCCCGCATAGACGGTGACGGATACCTTGGTAAACACGTAGGCCACCAGGCTCACCACGGAGAGCACCCAGCGGGTTTGCGCGTTGAAGCGGCGCTCCAGGAACTCGGGCATCGTGAACACGCCGGACCGGTAGTAGAACGGCACAAACACCCAGGCGAGCAAAATCATCACCCAGGCATGCAGTTCCCAATGGGCCTGAGCCATGCCGTTGAGAGCGCCGCTGCCTGCCAGGCCAACGATGTGCTCTGAGCCGATGTTCGACGCGAAGAGCGAACATCCGACGACAAACCAGCTCATGTGACGACCCGCCAGGAAGTAATCGGCAGCCGTATTCTGGTGCCGCGAGGATCGCCAAACAATTGCAACGATCAACGAAAAGTAACAGGCCAGAACCAACCAATCGGTCACTTGCATCGAGCCAACCTCACGCTACTGCACGCTTCGCCGGGTTCCCCCGCTACTGTTTCGACGCGACGGCACCCGGCGCGATTTTATGTGGTCTCAGGCCATGCGCGCAAGTGCTCACGCAAGAAGTCGCGTGGGGAAACGGCTGCGGGCCGGGTTTCGCAGAGCCGGCCACCTATGCCGGAGGCAGGAACTCCCCTGCCTGGATGCGGACCCGAAAGTAGCTCTCCGCGCGAACGGGCGAACTTGCCATCCGGCGTAGCATGGTGAGCTGCCCTACGTGGGTGAGGCAGTCGGCCAACGGACCCTGCAGCAGTTTCTCAATCGGGAACGCGCTCGCTGTCGACCCCGCCACAGCCTCATCAAACGCCTCGAGCAAGACAAAGCAGCGCTTGACCGCCTGATCCCAGACCAGCGAGGCTTCCGCGGGGCGTTCGCTCGAACCCTTCACGACATTCGTCGAAAACTCGAGGAGCACGTTGATATGAGCCAGAAGCTGCCCGGGCGTTCGCGCCCCAGGGCAGCCCACGTAGTCCGCGAATCCCGCCGGAGCGTCTTTGGCGGCAATCGCAAACCGATGCCCCAAGGTCGCGATCAAATGACGAAAGAGCGCAATCCCGTCCTGCATGATTCTCTATTCTTTCAGAGCCGCGCGCATTTTGGCGATCTGCCTAGCGTTTCGCTCCCGTTCGGGATTTCGAGAAATCGTCCTGGGCAGAACTTGGGTTGCTCGACGGAGCAATTGCAGCCTGGGCGAAGGGGATGTGCGGGCGAGCCGGGGGGAATGGGTTGGCACTGTGAAATTCACTGTGAAATTCACTGTGGAATTGGAGATGCTTTCGATGGCGGCGGTCTTCGAGGATTTGGAGTTTTGCGGTGAGACGGTCAAGGGCGTCTTCGTATTCCTTGCGGAGTTTGGCAGTGCGTTCGTAGAAGAGGGTTTGGGCAGTATCCTTGCGTTCGAGCAGGGCCATCGCGATGCAGGCTGGGGCGGCGGCGTTGGGATTCTTTGCGCGGACTTTGGCGACGCTGGAATCGGCGATGACCCGTTCCCAGGTTTCCAGCCGGCGCAACACCCAGGCTTTCTGGGCGATGCGGAAGACGAGGAGTTCTTCGGGGGGAGTGGCTGGCTGGTAGGCGCGGATGTGGTTGTCGAGGAGGCGTTCGAAGGCTTTGGGGGATTCGTGCTTGTGGAGGAAGGTCTTGCCAAGCCAGTGCTGGCTTAGCACGGTTTCGGGCGGGTCGTTCGCTGCGCTTGGGGACGGAAGGGGGTCCAGAGATGGGGCAGCGGAAGGGAAACCGGGTTCCGGGATGCGGGGTTCCGGTTCTGGCGGTGAGTGTTTGGCTTCGCTTTGCGGGGCGCTTTGGTTAGCGGTGGCGGGGATGCTGGAGTCTGAAGGGGAGGCGGGTGGATCCTCCGGCGAGGCGAATCTTACAGATCTTACAGATTCATCCGTTTTCTGAGGCTGTGGGCGGGACGGGTTTGCGGGCGGGTGAGGCGATGGCGGCGATGATGGTTCGAGCGGCTCGGACGGAGGGGGAGCGGGGTTGGGAGCGGGGCTGGAAGGGCCTTGCGATGGCGACGAGGGGGAGATGCCGTCGAGAGCGCCGACGATGGTGCTGAGGCGGCGGGGCAGGAGGGTTTCCGAGCGGGCGTAGCGGAGGAAGAGCCCGGCTGCGCGGAGACGGGTGGAGAGGGGGATGTGGTTGGCGCGGATGCAATCGTCGAGCAGGACGTGGACAGTTTGTTGGAGGTCGTGGACGCAATCGGCGACGACGCCGCGGAAGGTGTCGCGAGCCTCTTCGACGGCAAGGCGAAAGGCGGGGTTGGCATTGCGCCAGTCGTAGAAGGTCTGGCGTTGGTAATCGAGTTCATCCATGATCGCGGTGACCGATTTACCCTGGCGCAGGGCTTCGAGAGCGCACTGCTGGTGGGGCGTAAGCTTGTTTGCGGGGAACTCGAACAGATTCGAGCCGGCTAGCTCTGTAGTGGAATTGAGTTTGTGAGACATAAACGGAAAAGCTCCAGTCGCACGATGGTAGAAATTGGAGGCTTCAAAACGGACTGTTGGGGTGCGGGGAATGGCTGTACGTGATTGAGGGGAAACGAGATAAAGGTCTTTTGATTGCTTGTGACGGTTCCCCGCGGTTGGCTTGATTTTGGGTGGAAGCCTGGCTGGTGGGAGCGGTGCGGTGGGGCGGCTGACGCCGGGGAGTCGCATCGCCAACCGGGGCGATTGCTTACTTGTCTCGCTGCGCGAGGCGGATGCAACCGGGGCGACGGTACACGGGCGGGGTGGGTTAGCGGGTGGCTATTTCAGTAGTTGGGGTCAAAAGGGGCTAAAGTTTGCAGGCTGGACCCGCCGGTAGATTCGATAAGGGAAAGTAGGCCCGTGAGGGCGAGCGGAGCGAGCGGGGGGATGCGGAATCCGTCTGGCTCCGTTGATTCCGGTGAATGGATGGGGCTGTGGGCGGGGCGGTTGGAATCGCAGCGTGGCGTCGCTACCGGAACGCGAAGGAGGAACGGCAACTCTGAAGGGGAACGGGCGGAATGGCTTGACTGGGGAACACGGTGGGCGTGGCCGCTGCGGAATCGCACTCGCCAAATGGGGCGATTGCTCGGTGGTCTCGCTGGCGCGAGGGGTTGTTGGTAGATGGGCTGGCGCTGGTTCCGGGAATTGGCTGAGGAGGGTTCTTGCGTTACTTGGGGTTACAGTTTCGTGCTGGTTTTGTCGATAGATTCGATGACACAAAGTAGGCTCGCGGGGGCGAGCGAAGCGAGCCGGGGGAGAGGCGGGATCAGTAACGAACTGGCAGTGTTGCTTCCGGGAAATCAATTCGTTGCGGGGGCAGTTGGCCTTTGCAGCAGTTGTGGTGGGATGGGCGGTGCGGATCTCGGAGTCGCACTCGCGGAACACGGCGAGTGCTCCAAGGTGGCGCTGCGCGCCGCTGATGCGTTCTTGCTGGGGCGGGGTGGAACGTTTGGGCCTGATTGTGGGTTCTGGTGGATTGTAGCGGCGGGCGGGGCGGAAATGGTCTTCAGGTTGCGGGTTCCGGCTTTCGGATGGGCGGGAAGTAGTTTTGGATGTTGAGGTTGCGGCGATCTTCGGGAATCTGCTGGTGGCCGTGATGCTGTCGGTGGCGGGGCGGTGCTGTTTCTCGATTTTGGGGTTACTTGGGGTTAAAGTTCCGTGTTGGATCTGCCGATGGATTCGATGAGGCGAAGTTGGCCTGCGGGGTCGAGCGAAGCAAGCGGGGGATTTGGGGACTGGAGTCTGTTGGCGGGCGGCGCGTTGGCGGGATGGCTGAAAGCGGAGCGGCTTTCCTGAAGGTGTATGGGCAAGGAGTGCATGGTCCGGGTGGCGGTGGGCGTGGCCGCGGGGGAGTCGCACGGCCGATTGGGTCCGTGCTCCATGGTCTCGCTTTGCGAGGCGGATTGATTTTCCACGGGTTGTCACCCATGGCAACACAATTAAGGCGCCCCTTCGGGACTAACATGGACTGCGAACTGTTTTTGCCGGGGGAAGGCGGAAGGCGTGGGCCTGATTGTGGGTTCTGGTTGATTGTAGCGGCAGGAGGGGATGGGACCGGGTTCCGGGATCCGGGGCCCGGGGCCCGCGTGGGCGGGAAGTGGTTTTGGATGTTGGGGTTGCGGGGATCTTCGGGAATTTGCGGGTGGCCGTGATCGCCGGGGTGGCGGGGCGGTTTGTGGCACCAAAAGCAGTGCCGTGTGGGATTTCCACAAGCAGGCAGCGGGCGGGACGCCGGTGGCTGTCCCTCACGGCCCCTGCAGGCCCGTGCGCGAAGGATGGTTCGCTCGCTGCTTCGGATCGGAGCGACGCCTGCGCAGATCGCCGCCTGGATCCGGCGCGCCGAGGAACGGCGGGCGGCGTCTTTACCTGGTTGGGCAACCCCCCCGGATGCGGATCGTGGTGGGATGGGAGAATTGCCGGGGATCGAACTCTGGGAGGGTGGAGGCGGTGCACCGGGGGCAGGTCGTGCTCGGGCTTGAAGGGTTGGGGAATTAAGCGGACTGGATGGAAATCGTCCCCGGAACTCCTGACTGGGATTACTTCACGGATTCGATCAACCGGATTTCCTGCTTCAGGAGGCCGTTCACCATTTCGTTCAAAGGCACTCCCTTGGCGTTGGCTTTCTCGGCGAGGTAGCGCTGGACGTCGGCATCAAGGTAGATGGGGAGCTGGAGTTCGGCATCCGCTCTGTGGAACTGGCCTCGCTTCCCTTTGGAGAAATCGTATTCCGCCTTCATGCTTCTACCTCGTATTGCGTGATCTCCGCTCGGGTGGGCCGTCTGGCGGAAATGATCCGAACGCGCCCGGAATCGTCGCTGCTTTCGTCGAAGGTATGGACGACCACCACATCATGGCCGTACATGTCCTTCCCCATCGTAACCCAGCGGCTTTCCGCGACGCTGTGGGCATCGTCTGGAATGGTGAGTGCGAGGGGATCCAAGAAGACGGAAGCGGCCAGTTCGAAAGACACCCCGTGCTTGCGACGATTTGCGGCTGCCTTGACCGGGTCCCATTCGAATTGAAAGGAGTACGGATGCATGGGCAGTCACCATCCTAGCGTGTGCGATTCGGGAGACAGCATTCAATCGCAGCATTCCAGGGGGGACGCGGGCGCCGGTGCATCCGATGGCACACAACTGGCGGGTGAGGAATTTCGGCTAGGGCCCAGGCTGGCGGGGGCGGAGGCGGTGCGATGGGGCGGCGCGGTGTTCGGAGTCACACGGCCAAACGGGGCCGTATGCCGGGTCGCGCACGGGGCGGCGTGCGCTTCTGTTCCATGGACTCGCTGGCGCGAGGCTGATTTACCCCGGGCTTACGCCACGGGGCTCTTCGATGGGGAAAACCCCTGGGGGGCTTGGTTCGGTCTCGCTGCGCTCGGCGGATGGACGCCAGGGCTGCGCCGGCGCTCCCGGGGCGCGAGCTTCTCCCTGGGCTCAGTAGGCGCGCTGCAGGCCCGGCGCGGACGATGGTTCGCTCGCTGCTTGGGATTCGGAGCGGCGCCTGGGCATATCGCCGCCGTGGATCCGGCGCGCCTAGGATCGGCGGGCGGCGTAGTCCCCCGGGGGTGGGCAGGGTTCCTGGAACGGATCGTGCGGACGGAGAACTGCAGGGGATCGAACTCTGGGGGGGTGGAGGCGGTGCACCGAGGTGCAGGCATCGCGTCTGGCTCGAGAGTTGGGGAATCCAGTATGGCAAAGCTGTGAAAGAACCCCTCTCCCAGCCGAACCCCGCAAGAACTCTTGTTGATTCTAAACAAACTCCCCATTTTGCACTTTTTCCGTAGCGGGATTCCCGATTTCTGGCCGAATGCGCGATTCTCGATAGCAAACCGCATCAGCGGCTCTTATTCAGCGTTAAATAGGGCTTTTGAGCGCGGATTTGGGCCTCTGCGGGGCTCGGATTTAGGCCGCTTGGGCCTGTTGGCGGGTGAGGGCGAAGTAGCGTTGCAGGTTGAAGGTGAGGGCCGGCCAGATCGCTTCCACGCTCACCCGTTTCAGCCCCCTTGATCGCACTCTTGCCCAGTTCAGCTTCGTCTTCAGCCAGGCGTTGGGGAACTCCGCAATCGGTGCTCTTTTCTTGTAGATCGCCTTCGCTTCTTCGGTCTCCATCTTGGTTAGGAAGGCGTCCACTCGGTCGTCTTCCAAGCGAATACCCACCGTCCGGCCGTGCTTTTCCATTTTGTTGTTGGGCGTGCAGCGCGTGAGCATTTCGCATGCCTGGCAATCCTCGCGCTTGGCCGCGTATGTATGGATGGCGCCGTTGCCCTCGGTCTGATTCGTGCGAATATGCACCAGCCGTTTGCCCGCCGGGCAGATGACTTCGTTGGTCGCTTCGTCCCACTCAAACGCGCTCGGGGCAAAGCGCGGATCGATGCCTTTGCCGGGTACGTTCTGTTCGCATTTGCCCCACGAGCCAATGAAGTCCACGCCCTTGTCGGCGGCCTCCATAATCGATTTGCGGTTGGTGTAATCGCCGTCGGCGAGGATCTGTCCGGGTCCCTCGCCGGTGGCCGTCTTCACCCGGTCAATCGCCGGATTGAGATGTTCCCGCGTCCGAGGGCCTGGTCGCGCACCGCTACATCGACAATTAGCCCGTTGGCGCTGTCCTTAACGACCTGCACGTTGTAGGCGGGCGCCAACCCATGATCGTTGGTCTTCATGAAGCGGGCGTCCGGATCGGTGAACGAGGCGTTGGGTTCCTTGTCCTTCTCATGCTTCTTGTTAGCGGCGATTTCGGCTACTTCCGCCAGCGCTTCCTTCACCCGCTCGGTGCGTTCGCGAGCGGCGCGCTTGCGGGCCGCTTGCTGCCGCGCGTTCAAGTCCTGCCGCGCTTCATCGGCCTCGATCGCGGCCAGGTGCGCCTCTACCACTTCCTGATGCGCACGCAATTTGGCGGGCTTGCTGAAGGTCTTCTTGTTCACCTGCGCCCGGACCTTGGTGCCATCGACAGCCACCCGTTCGAGCGTGATCAGATCCTTCATCAGCAGCATCGTCAGCACCTGCCCGAAGAGCTGCTTCATCTCCTCGCCCCGCTTCACCCGGAAGTCGCTCAGCGTGTGATAGTTCACCTTCTGCAAGCCGGTGAGCCACTGCAATCCGGGCTCCCACTCGCATTGCCGTGTGATCTCGCGGGCCGAAGAGACGCCCCGCGAGTACGCGTAAATCCAGATCGCGAGGAGCAGCCGGGGCGGCCAGGCATCGCGTCCCGAACTGCCCTCATACACCTTGACATTCTCTTCAAAGCCGCTCAGATCCAGCCCGCCCAGCAAGTCCCAGATCGCCCGCGCCGGATGCGACTCATCGAGCATCCGCTCCACATCCACCAGCACGAAGGTAGGCTGATTGCGTTCGATGTGGTGCAAGCGACGACGGCCCGATGGTACCGCCTTGGCGGGGGTGGGACTGGCGATGCCGGGCTCCGAGGAAGGCTCCGACACACTCTGGGCTGCTTCGAAGGAAAGCTCACACTCCGAAAACAGACTCATGCCTCTATTTTACGTGAGATCAAACAAAACCAACTCGAAATGTATCGGAAAGGAGGTAGGTTTTTTCACAGCTTCCCGTCGCCGGTAACGCCACTGAAGGCTTTGAAGCGACGACTAACCCTCTTGCTTTCATGTCTTTGCATTAAGCGAAAGCGTAGGCATTGTCCCCACTTTGAATTTCCATTCCGATCGGAAATGTTCGGATTACAGGCAGAGAATTGTTTCCAGCTTCCCTGATGGCGAATTCGAGATCCGAACTCATCGACTTGAGAATACTCCGGAAGTAACAACCACATCGTTACTTGCGCTCGAGTAATTCTCAACGTTGTAGTGCCTGGCACTCGCGTAGCACAGCTGGACATTATCATCATCCAGCGCGAACAACCCAACGCCCACCAGACTCTCTGGTGTTCATTGGCGCAATAACCGTGTTGACCCCAGGGACCCTGGCAACCTGCTTTTGCACTGCTGCCCACGAGAAAAGACATCATCAGGGGAGAAAGAAAGTGAACACCCTTTATACCGAGAAGCAACAATTCCAAAGAATCTCTTATTCAATACATGATGGTTTTCACTCAGCGTGCCTTCGCCGCAGCCAAGCGACAAGAACTGTGGCTCATAGGCATCAACAATCTGGATCGTTCCTCTGCCTTGAAAACCGATCAGGACAATCAAGTGAACGGCGCGGGACGGAATCATCAGCCCAGGATATCCCAGGACGGAACGAATATCCTTAATGCCCTTACATAACCACTTTTCAGAGGGTTCGGCACCGAGCGATACTCGAAGCAGGGTCTGCAAGACAATGACGATCCTCGCCGCGCGACCTAATCTCGTTAATAATTTTAAGGATGACAAGTACACTCTCATGCGTAAAAGTCGTTACATCAATGACCACCGACAATTTAGTCCGCTCAAACGTCGGCGCAATGGCCCGTCGAAACGCATCAGCACCGAAAACGGATCTACTTTATCAAAAACAATCGATTTCGCATTACTAAACATTTGCCGGATTTCGCGACCGTTTGACGCAACAGCAGCAAATGAATTACGGTTTTCGCATAAACACGTGCGGTATATTAAACCCGGATAGTACTCGCGGCACGGATTTACAGCGGCTCTCAAAGCCAGCCGAACAAATAAAAACATCGATTGATTGCGGCAATCGACTGCTCAACTGATTTAAAGGTAATCGTTCCATCCCGCACCTCTCAAATAGTTCATCTTAAAACAGCTCCAGTTGAGCATCATCCAACTCCCGCGCCCTCACCCTCGCACTCGCCGAAGGACAGCCTTGGGATTATCTATCGCTTGACGCAAAAGTGCAGATGTTACAAATTTATACCCTGAGAATCCCGTCGGATCTAAATTGAACGCTGGAGCAAGGCGTTTGCTAAGGACGACATCCTTTAACGGCGAGTTCCCTCCTTATTGCCAATTGATGACTCGTGAAAGTAGCCGTAGCTGATACCTAAACCAAACACATCCAAGACATCTTGATCAGGAAAATCGGAAAAGCTAGAGAAAAACACCTGACGTTCAGAGGCATCAGAAGTAGATCCGCTCAAACGTTCCTCCAAGGGAAGAAACGAGATTCCTCAATTTGACGGTAAGGTCAACCATTCCCCAGATCGTTTGTTCCTTCGCGTCCGAATCAATCGATCAAAGCCAGCCAAGACAAAATCGTTCGCCTGAGAACGAAAGACTTCATCCTGGACTTTGGAATCTATCTGAAGTACAGCAAGGCCAGGATAACGTGATCTAACAACGTTATACATCTCAAATGCCGATCAAAGAAAGTATCGAACTACACCGATGAAAGATGAACAAGCTGGTTGAAGCCAGCGTATCTGTACGTCGACGTTGCCTTCCGCTGCCCCCCCAGCCGCCTGAATGACTCAGGTCTCGCATAGCGATAGGCGTCGTCACTAGCGCGATGCCCTCGCCCTGATATTTCCCATTGCTCACGCAGCTCGTTTGCTATTGCTTGAAATCCTCTTTCTCTTGCTTTTCGTAAGGCGGAAGAAATCTTCCGGATCCGCATCGATAGAAAAGCGTCGTAGCCGCTTGTCAGTGATGGCCTTGATGCGATCATAGTACATACCGCTTGAAGAAGCAGTAAAACAGTAGTAAAGATCAATACTCAGAAAGTCGTGGGGCGAGTCGATCATCTGTCCCGTGGTATGTGATGTTTTATAGTTAAGCTGGTTGATACCTTAATACTCACCTCGGTCGTTGTTCTGGCGGACACCCATGAATTCAATATCGTAGTTTGGATCTCATTTAAATTATCAGCATCATCTACCAGAAGATAGATGGGCCCTGCTGGCATTGCGCGTAGTTGCCTGAGCGACCGAAGCAAGGTAGTAGAAAATCGAGGTAGCCACAGAGCGCCCCACCATAGACAAAAGTGAATCGCAACGGCAAGCGTGCGTAATAGTGTACAACCTCTACGTACATGTCATCGAGAACCTGGCTAAAGGCGTTTATCACGTTACGGATGGTCGGCTCCCGAGGAATTGCGGGCAGTTCCCCGTGCCAGCCGCGCGCGCGAGGAGCCGCCTGAAGACGAGTAAAGAAACTGCTCACCTGGCTCCAATACCTTGAGCTCCTCATCTGGGACCGGCCAAGACGCAGTATGGATGCGACGTAGATAGTGAGCAGATGTTCATTTAATACAATCGCGGCGTGTCGGTCCAGGCGATCCAGCTCAGTAACTTTCAATTCGTGATTCTTATTACATATACTCCAAAAAGGCGAGAGAAGTGAATGGTTTGAAGTCGCAATCAGTTGGCAGTCTGGCTCCATGTATCGAAACATCATACTTTTTCCCGAGCCGCGGGGTCCATGAATAAAGGTGTGGCCCACAGCCGGAACATTGAAATATTCCAGCACCACATCGACGAATAGATATACCGCTTCCTCTGCGAAATGCCTCCTGGCGTTTGGACTTCAAACGGATTATTGTTTGTTATCGATTCATTGACATCTCCAGTCAACTGCGCGATGAACGCCTTAAGCGTTAAGCCACGTAGACGTTGCCCCTGTATACAGGTTTCGGTATTCGGACAAAGTTCGTAAATGGAGTTGGATGTCTCCGGTAGCCCTTGTCTTTAGCCTTTACCTATCGTCTGGATAAAAGGGCTGCGGAGTTCGCGATAGATTTGTAACGTCACCGTTATGCGTCGAGCTTTATTGCCGGAAGCAAAAGCGCATACAATATGTGCGTTCGCTATGCATCTTCTGCGTTCGCAATAAAATCTCGTCAATTAAATAGGTATCAGAAGTCAGTTTCCCAAAAGTGTTGCAGACATCTTGTGATGATAACTCGAAATCGAGCTGATCGTGTTTCTTCCTTATCTGATGATGACGGATCTTAGCGAGTGTGAATACTGTGAAAGATTTCGCTACGCCTGGGTATAAGACCATTTTCCAGCGGGAAACGGCTAGCGCGCGACTGGTCATCAGCTAGCTCATCGGCGAGTCGCAGGATGGCGGCGAGGAGTTGGGTGTTACCTGTTGACCCAATACGTTTGCGGACTCACGTAAACGCCAAATAGTATCTTTATCTCCTTCTCGACGTCCGCCATGCGCCTCTGCAATGTCAAAAATAAGCCTTTAGCAGCAGCGGGTCCCATTTTAGTGTCAGCTTCTTCACTGCTGAGCTGTCGGGGTTGTGTTTCATGAGCAACTCTGCCTTTGATGTTGCCGATGTCGTGAACCTGAATTGCCATGAGAAGCATATAGAGTTCATAGCTTGTCAATCTACATCCTGGGAAGCCGACTAAGTCTGACGCGCGCCCGAATGACCGTTGCTATGCGTCCCGGGCCGTGATCATTCAGGTAATCACCGTCCTCAGCTAGAGTGCCTGAGAGTCACATAGGGATCAACTCATTCGTGACAAAATGGGCGATGCTTCGATAGCGGTTGTAATAGGAAATAGTCCCGCTACCAGGGAAAGTAGATTTTTTGCTTGTCCGTAGAGCATCTGCTAAATTGTCTTTCGATAGTTTCATATCGTGGCCGCACCCATCGCTTTAAGGACCGTATCAAAGACGACTTTCGCAAGCAGAGGCGGAACCCATTTCCCACTTGTTGCTGTTGGAATCAATGCCGCCGTGGAAAGTATAGAAGTCAGGAAACGACTGCAATCGAGCCGAAACTTCGCGTACGGATAGTTGAGATCATCTTTCGTGGGGTGTATCAACATGTTCTTACGGAAGTTCTGATCACGACAGATGGCTGGTGGAGACTCAGCCGTCTGTAGATGCCCGTATGGCATCGTGTGCGGTCGGTGTAAGACCGCATTAGGCGCTGTGGAATATTTTGCCAATTACCGCCCTGCGGAACATACGCAAATCGCCGAATGACGATATCACTGGTTCGAGAACCAATGTGGTTGGCGCACTGTGTGAGAGACCCACGCATTGCCTTAGCGTATGCTGATTTGGCCAAGCGGGAATAGGAGGACATTACGCTGCCCCGTTTCGTAGGAGGGGCAGGTCCCATACTGCGTCATGGACGGTTACAGGGACCTGAAGAAAAGCGGGTTGGCGGGAAGACTAGCCCACCCCAGATTTACGATGAAAGTCGGGTCCCGACTCTGCGGGACACCGAGTTCTCGCTGCGTTCAGCACCCAAGTGGAGATTGCATACCCAAGCTGTCCAGACCAGTTGGACTTGGCGGAGGAAGTAGCCACCGCAGTTTTTGCAATATCCCGGTAACGTTTTGGAAGACAACCCAAGCGGTGCGCGAGAGACAACTCGCAGGTACTCAGTGAAATAACCAATTCATCTGGTTCGACGAATCGCGAAGTTTGGATTTGAGAGAAAGCCTTGGCAAGGTGGCCCGCCAAATACAATCGTAGGGCTTGGATCGAATTGGTTGAGGTTAGTTATAATGATTTCTTGTCCAGGACTTTGACGGCGGGGTGGTTCAAACGGTATGTGGTGCAACAATGGCGATCCGATTCGATTGCGGTTGTGACCGCTATGCCAGCCATTGAGGCCCCTAGCGCCATGCCGCCTGCACCTCCAAAAAGATCGAATACCGGAATGATCTACCTTGAGCGCACCACAAGGCTATCACACGGGCGCGTGTCTAGCAAACTAAAAAAGCCGACCGCTTGGTGGGTCGGGCTCCCCAACCGCTCTCGGGAGGATCCCACCTCCCCCGGCAGTTTTTCGCAGGGTACCATTGGCAAAGTGATTAATCCTCTTCCTGATGGAATCCAGACGCTTCTCACCCGTGGACTACCCGAGTAATCCTTTGATTGTCGCACGTAACCACCCATGGGTCAAGGGGTTGTTGTGAAACTCAATCCGGGTTTCGTCTGGTATTCTGGGGTCGTTGCGGCACACGGCCTTCCTGACCCGTGCACATGGTTCTTTGCCTCCGCGGATTCGTACTCGACCTTCTTGCCGCTGCGGGCTTCGATGACGGTGATGAAGGTTTTGGCTCGGCCTTTGGCGATTTCCAGGACTACGCCTCGCGGCTTCTCCCTGTGCGTCGTCGTCGTAGCCGATGGTCAGGAAGTGCTTTTCGCTTCTTCGAGAACAAGGCCCACACCGTAATCACGATGGCGACGCCCAGCACGGCGCCCGGCCTTCTGGCCCTATCCCAGCGTCCTCACCCAATGCGTACGGAATCCTATGCTCTCCTCTCGCCGCCCCCCCCCCCCCCCCCCCCCCCCCCCCCACAACATTGTGCCGTCGGAGCCTTTCGATACCAAGGCAAGGTACTCTGCCGCGGGGAGGCCCGAGGCCCCTTCCCCGGTAGCTCTCTTTTCCCAAAAGGTGGCGGGCTCTCCCGAGCAAAAAAAAAAAAAAAAAAAAAAAAAACTTCTCTCGGGTGCTTCTGATCGTTTCTTAGCGGAGTTCGGTCATATCCGATTCGCGCAATCGGCGGCAAGGAAATATCGGTACTGGTTTGGCGGAAATCGGCGGGGTGCCCCCCGGGGGGGGGGGGTTTCGGAACCCCGTCACCGCGACTCTGGGGGGGCCATCGAGGGCTTGCTGTCCTGGAGGGGGATCGCGTCCAGATTGTCCGTGGAAAACCCGCACGGCTTTTGCATACACTTTTGGTGAAGATTTGGGAGAAATCAACTAGCGCAAGCAGTTGCGTGCCGCGTGTTATGAGGCGACCCGTATCTCCAGGCGTGTCACCGACGACCTGGCGAAGTTGCAGGCGTTGCGGGACCGGGCTCGCCGGGGATCGTTCCTTCAAAGCACCCTATTTTTAAATAGTAGCTCCGCAGCCCTGGGAGAATGGAAGCAGCTTGGGGGAGGGGACGCTTTGGCTGGGTCGCTGGGGGAGCATTCGGTGCTGACGGAGACCGGTGCGGGGGCCGGCGGGGCGACGGGGGGGCGCTACGCTTCCATCGATGCGCTGCGTGGATGGATCATGATGGTGATGGCGGTTGACCATGCGAGCGCTTTCATCGCCCGGCAGCATGGTGTGGAGTTCTGGGCCGGCGCCATGAGCGCTTATACGGAGGCCTTTCCGTTTCTCACCCGATGGATCACCCATCTCTGCGCGCCGGGCTTTTTCTTCCTGATGGGGGCGGGAACTACGGGGGGGGGGGGCCTGCCGCGAGACTCGGGCTGGATGGAGTTCCTCAACAACGTGAAGTACCCGCCCTCCCTGGTGTTCTGGCTGATGGCCCTGGGCATCAACCTGCTGCTGCTGGCACTGCTGGTGCGATTGCCTGAAGGGTGGAAGTCGCCGCGATCGCCCTGGATCGTCTTCGGGCAGACGCCGTTGTTCTTCTATCTGGCGCACTTCGCACTGCTGGCCGCGGCAGGGTTTGCGTTCTTTCCCGAGGCGGGCTCTCTCGAAATGGCGTGGGCGGTTTGGGCGATGGCGCTGATCGCACTTTATCCCCTGTGCCTCTGGTATCGGCGGTTTAAGCGCAACATGCCGGAAGACTCCTTCTGGCGCATGCTGTAGGCGGCGAGGCACGGTGGAGTGGTGACTTACGGATCGAGGGTGGGACGGGGAGAGGCGATGGGCGGGCGGCGAGTGCGATTTGTCGCCGCCTTCGGGGCTTTTGGGGCGGGGCCGGGCGTCTCTGGAGGGGGTTATCTGTTTGGGAAAATCCACGCCCCTCTTTCTGGCTCCACGCTCCCGGCGTCCGGCTTTTGGGTGGGTGGTAAGGGATTGTGGGTGTTGGTGCTCGGGTTTTCGTAGAGCGCGAGAGTGTTGCATGGCCCCGGCAGGAGTTCGTGTTGATCAGGGCCGTTCGCCGCCGTTCGTAGGCGGTGCGATCGTTATCCAATCCACCGTGCTCCTCTGCAGTAGTCCCTCCGGGCTTGCGTCGATCTGGCGAACACGTTCTTCGAGAACCTTTGCCTCGGTCTTTCTTTTGGTTTTGCGGAGGATCACCGCGTAGTTCACCAATGCAACTCGCAGGTTGGAATTCACGATCCCGTGATCGTCAAAAGCGGCGATGACGGCTGTATACAATTTCTCGGCCTCACCATAATTCTTGCTGTCGAAATAGATTTCCGCGATGGACGCCCTGAAATCTGCCAGCATGGTGTCAAGCGGGTTGAAATAGGACTCGGCCAATTGGATGCCCGTCAGTGCGTGGGACTCGGCGGCCGCGAAGTCCCCCTGGACGTAATAGGCTTTCGCTTGAACGCACTTAGCCAGCGCAAGGATACCGTTGATTGCATCGCTTCCGCCGGCCAGGCGGCGATCCGCGGCCCAGGATACGAGTGGATCGATCTGTGCTAATGCCTCCTGTGGGTGACGGCCCACAATTAGGTCCGCGTAGTTCACCGTGGCCACAGCCACAGATAACGCTGTGCCTTCCTTGCATTCCGAGAGAGAGAACTCCGACAGAACTTGCCGGTACAGCTTGATGGCATCGCTCTCCCGTCCGCGATAGGTATGGGCGGTAGCTTGCGCGGTCAGCGCTCGAAGCCGGGCCTTCTCATTTCGAATCTGGTGTTCTCCCATCAGCCGAAGTGCTTGTGCGGAAGTGCGAACCGCGTCATCGAGCCGCGACAACTGCAGATAGTGTCCAGAGAGATCGGCGAGTACGCCCGCGAGCATGTAAGGCGCCTTCGAATCCGCCTGCAGGATCTCGACAGATTCTTCGTATGCTGGTGTTGCCAAGTGGATATCCCCCGCCCCTTCGAAACACGTGGCTTGCAAGTAAAGCGCCATGCCGAGTAAGGGTTCGGCGTGCGGACAACTCCGGGTCTGCGAGACGATGCGCGCCAATAGCTCCTGGTCTTTGCAAGGGAATGGAGATGTCGCGATGCGACGATCCACCTGGAGCAGTTGCTCCTTGAAGGCTTGTAGATCACAACGCTGCGGAGCGGCGAAATCGTCGCGCACAGTGGGCGGCATTGCCAAAGCAGTGGCGACGGACCAAAACCATACGCAAAGGCGGGCAAGCAAGAACACCAAGGGGTGGGAAGCCGGGTACATCGTCAACCTCCTTGTCCTGGCTTCAAGGCACAGGACATGTGTGCGCCCTGCGAAGCCAGACTGGCCGGAGCGTTCTTTTCCTTACAAGCGGGAGACTCGCGAAGAGTAGCCTCGCTCGTGGGGCCTTGGAACTCCGCGGACCTGCACGACCAAGTCGTGGTGAGTGGAGAAGCGCCTGGGTGGAGGCGTGTGGCCAACAGAACGCGTCCGCGAACTCACATCGGTTTCACTGCGCCTTCCCGCACGCTTCTGGTGGAATTGTATGGGCGCGAGCTCAAAAGACGAACTGGCAAAACGGGGCATGCGATGCTTTGCGGTATTTCCGAAGAGGTTGCGGCATTGGGAGACTGGCGGTCTAGACACGATGATCCTGAAACATCGCTCGTTTTGAAGCCGGTCGCAGGATTGTGCGGAAGTTGAGGGGGAGTCCGGACTAGAAAATGGTGGGATTGGATGGAAAATTGAGCTAGACTACTCTCGCAATGCCGGACGGTTCAGGCTTGTATTCAGAAAAGGAGGTCCTGGAATCCTGGAAGGAAATTGCCGCTTACCTGGACCGGGACGTCAGTACTGTTGAACGATGGGAGCGCCATCGGGGGCTGCCGGTCCGCCGTATTCAAGGGGGCAAGCATGGCCGGGTCTATGCGATCAAATCTGAGCTGGATGCTTGGAAATACCAGGCGCCGCCATTTGAAGAGCGAAGTGGTGATACGCCTGCCAACCAGATTGACCGCCGTGAGGCCATGCGGTGGGCGCTGGGTAGCGCCGCCGTCGCTCTGGTGGTCGGTATTCCCTTGTGGCGGTTGATCACGCGGTCGCCCGACCTTCCACTAAGATTCTCCCCCCTGGTCAATCTGCCTGGTAACGAGGTTGACCCGACGTTCTCACCCTCCGGGGACTATGTTGCCTTTGCTTACCGCCCCGAGAACGCCTCGAACCTCGACCTCTATGTGAAGGCCGTCGGCAGCGGGGACGCGCTCCGGCTAACGAATACGCGCGACGATGAACGCTATCCGCAGTGGTCGCCCGACTCAAGGCAGATCGTGTTCGTGCGGCGATTGGGCTCAGCGATGTCGATTTGGGCCATGGGTCCGGCGGGAGGGGGAGAACGGAAGATCGCGGACGTTCGCTGGCAGAGCACCGACGGCGAGACCACTTTCGCGTGGTCAAAGACGGGTGAGGATCTGGTCGTTCCGGATCGAACTGGCGACTGGGAGCCTTTGTCGCTATTCGCGCTGCATCTTCCGTCCGGAACGAAGACCCGGCTCACGTCTCCGCCATCCGGGGCGGTTGGTGACGCGCGCCCCGTGTTCTCCCCGGATGGCGAGTCTCTGGCCTTCACGCGCCAAAACCCGTCAAGGGTTCACGATATCTGGCTGATTCCACGGCCCGGTGGTGCCCCAAAGCGGATCACCACGGACCGGCGCCAGATCTCGGGGCTCGCCTGGAGCAGCGATGGGAAAGACCTGGTATTTGTGTCCGATCGCGGCGGACCCGATCCGGGAATCTGGCGTGTGGCGGTGGGTGGAGGTGCTCCCCGGCCGGTTGCCGTTCTGCCCGCTCACTCGCGAATGCTGGCGCTGGCCTGGCGCACAGGGCGAATTGCCTACACGCGATTCCTCGTCAGAAGTAGCATCTGGCGTTACGAGATTACCTCCGGGAAGCCGACCACGCCTACGCCGGTCCGGCTGATTGCTTCCGGCAGCATAGAAGCCCATCCACAGTATTCGCCGGATGGACGTGCCATCGCCTTTATGTCGGATCGTTCCGGGTACATGGAGATCTGGGTGTGCCGCGCAGATGGAACCAGTCCGCGAAAACTGACATCACTCCAGGGTGAAGGCGGCGCACCCCACTGGTCTCCGGATGGAAAGTGGATTGCGTTCGACATGCGCGTCTTGGGCAATCAAGGGATTTTCCTGGTTGGCGCGGAAGGCGGTCCGGTGGCCCCGCTCATCCTGGACCCGTTCGAAAACGGCTCCCCGAGTTGGTCCGCGGATGGGCAATGGATTTGGTTTACTTCTAAACGGAGCGGCAAACAGGAGGTGTGGAGGGTGCGTCCAAACGGGCAATCCTTGTCTCAGCTAACCCATCTTGGGGGAGGCATCTCGTTCGAGTCTCCCGACGGGCGCGTCCTTTACTACTCCAAACTGAGCAAACAGCCAGGCATCTTCAAGAGAGATCTCCCCGGGGGCGATGAAATCCCGATCCTGCCCGATCTCGACCATGCCTATCTGGGCTTTTGGCAGGTGGGGCCATCTGGCGTGTACTTTCTTGATTGGGACAGGCGATCTGCAAGAACGATCCCGGCTCTAAAGCTCTTGCCGCATGGCGGCGGCCAGCCCTTTGTCGTGGCAAACCTCGACCCGGACGTCTACCGTGCCGGGTATGCGGGGGGCGTGACCTCCTGGCATCCGCTGGCGGTCTCCCCGGATCAACGCTATTTGCTGATCACCCGGCTCGACCATCGCCAGAGCAACATCATGGTCGCCGAGGGCTTCCGATAACGACGACACGCCATCGAGGGAAATGCGGAATACTGACGGTGATATCCATGATGGGGTTTTCCACTATGTGCCCAAGTCCGGGAATTCGGCATCAGGTTAAGAGTCTGTCGGAATGAACCCCCTGGTGCCCATTTTGGGAGTGCCGCATCGGTACCAGCCGTTTCTCCGGCCGGAGGCACTTAAGGTCCTGCTTTCCGCTCTTTTCCCTCCGTTCGCCCGGTTTCCCGGAATAGCCTCCCCTTTTAGCCCGCAGGAGGGATTTCCTGGTGTTTTTTGCTCGCTCTTGCCCTTTGCGCGGCTCACCGGCCGCTTGCCGCCCCGTTGCGGAGCCCAATCGTAGTGATAGAGCTTCAGCAGGTTGTGCGTCAGACAAATTAGCTGCCATTCCGCCTTCGTCTTCTTGATTCCGCGTAATCGAAATTCCCGGATTCCCCGTTGCTGCTTGATCTGCCCGAACACCGGTTCCACGATCGTCTTGCGCTGCTTGTAAAGCGCCTTCGCTTCGTCGGTCTTGAGCAACTCCCGCATGCGCTCCATCGTCGGATTCGAGCGCCGTTTCTCGGCTCCCTCTTTCTTCTTGCCGCCGTCGGGATTCACCAGCGCCAGTGTGCCTTTGAGCGCGTCGCTGTTGATATTCTCCGTGTCCCAGTAGCCCGCATCGGCCGTGATCGCCTTGGGCTTTTCGCCCATTGTCTCTTCCACCGCGGAAAGCATCGGCAGCAGCATCCGGTAGTCCGTCTCCTCCTGCGTGAGTTCGGCGCTGACGATCACTTGCGCATGGCCGTCCACGGCCGCTTGCGCGTTGTAGCCGTAGATGAGGTGACGCTGTCCTTTGTCTATCATCATGCGGCTATCCGGATCGGTGAAGTTGTAGTAGCGCTTGGGTTGCTTGACATTGTCGCGGGCCTTTTTGCGGCGGTTCTTGTGCTTGGCCTGGGTTTGCACTTGCTCCGGAGTGGGCGCTGCCGCTGCGCCCTCACCCTTCTTCCGCCGCCCCCGTTTCCGTGGCGGATGCTCGCGTTCGACCTCCGCCAGTCGCTGTTTGGCTTCTTCTTCCAGTTCCTTTTTGGCTTGTTGGAGGCGTTCCAGCCGCTGGTTGGCCCTGGCCAATTTCTCCGGCAGATCTTCTTCCTTGTTTCCTTTGCCCAGGCGCGCATCGTCCTCGGCGTCGCTGCGCTCTGCGTCCGCCATCCATTGCTTCACCAACTCGCCGAGTTTCTGCTCTTCCTCGCTCATCTTGGTGTGTGTTTTTCCCCGCGCGAAGCTGGCGTTCGCCTTGATCTTGGTGCCATCAATCGCTACATTGCCCGGCTTCACGAGCGCCGCTTTGCGGCACAACTGCAGGGCCTGGACAAAGAGCTTGGCCAACTCTTCGAGGTGCTGCCGGCGGAAGTTGGCGATGGTGTCGTGATCCGGGTGCTGGTCGGCGGCGAGGTAGCGGAAGGGAACGCTGTCGTGAGTGGCCTTCTCGATGCGGCGCGAACTGGTGAGGCCGGTGGCGTAGCCATAGAGCAGCAGGCGGGTGAGCATTTCCGGGTGATAGCCCTCGGCGCCTCGGTTGTTCTTGCGAAAGTAGGTATCGAGGATTGGCTGGAGGTTGAGGGTTGCAACGACTTCGGCAATGAACCTGGCTAGGTGCGATTCCGGAAGCCAATCGTGAAGGGAAGGCGCTACCAGCAGTGGCTGATCAAGAGTACAGGTTCGAAATCTCCTCATCAGTCAGTTAGATGCTGGAGAGTAGAACAGGGCTGCCGGGAAATGTCTGTGCGCCGCAGAACGTTGACGCGTCAATCTCCGACAGCCTCGTTGCCTGATGGCGAATTTTTGGCAAATTTGATGGCGAATTTGGCGAATTGCACGCATCGCGTCAGACGGTGTGCCGCCACCTGCAACCGCATCCATCACCACGTTCATACCGCGCCTCGTCCGGCCTGGAACGCGCGCCAGAATCATGAGGATTCGCTCTGCGGGGTGTGGTACGGTTCGAGGAATGGTGGAGATTCTTGCGGATCTGGCGCTGGCTCGGCGGTTGGAGCGTGCGGAGGGAGTGGGTGGATGGCGCTTTGTGGAAGCGCGGAGCCGGTTGCGCCCGGATGGTGGGTTCGCGTCGCGGGAGATTGGCGGTGCCATGGCGATGTTCGATGGCACGGAGTCGCCCATCACGCAGAGCTTCGGTCTGGGCGTTCTTAGCCACGGCAGCGATGAGGAACTGGCCGAATTGGAAGCGTTCTTCGCGGAGCGGGGCGCGGCCGTGAACCACGAGGTGTCACCGCTGGCGGGTGTCGATCTGCATGCGCGGCTCTGCCGCCGCAGGTATGTGCCGGTGGAGTTTACGAGCGTGCTGATCCAGGAGTTGCACGGAGCGCGTGCGGCCTGCGGCGAAGACGCGCCAGAGACGGGCAGCGGCTCCCCCGGCACCGATTCAATGGTCCGGGTGCGCCAGATAGCAGCGGGCGAAGAGCGCGTGTGGGCGGAGACCTCCGCGCGGGGTTGGGCTGAAGACCATCCCCAACTGGTGGACTTTCTGCACGACATCGGGGAGGTGATGGCCTCCACCGAAGGAACTTGGTGCCTCCTGGCGGAGGTGGATGGCCAGCCTGCCGGGGTCGCGTCGCTGCGCTGCGATGCCGGCGTGGCCCTGTTCAACGGTGCGTCCACGGTGCCTGCCCTGCGGCGGCGAGGCGTACAGCGTGCGTTGCTGGCCGCCCGCCTGCGCCTTGCCGCGGAACAACAATGCGACCTCGCCATGATGTGCGCCCAGCCCGGCAGCACCAGCCAGCGCAACGCCGAACGCCAAGGCTTCCGCATCGTATACACCCGAGTGAAGTGGCACCGTGCGCCGGGCGACGGGAGTTGAGTTCTCTGCATTGCCCGGGCACAAAGTGTCCCCAGCCCATCCATCCTGGATCTCCCGTTCCGGATATCTGATAGTGTTCTAGGCGTTACCGTTCGCGCCGAATGCAAACGCGCAGGCGGCGCCAGGAGGAATGCATGCGACTCGCCGGATGGAAGGAAGGCAACGGGCGGATGTCTGAGCACCGCATGGAGACCGGCCCGGAGAGTCCGGTTGCTCCCACCTCCACACCCCCTGCCCGGAAGAGCCCCAATCGGCGCGAACTTCTGGCGCTTTCCGGGGTCGCCGTGATTGGGACCGCGCACGCGCAAGGTCCACCGCAGGCTGTGGATCCTGCGTCGCCTCAGATCGGCATCCTGCTCGCCACCACCTACACCACGGGGACGATCGAGTCCCGGCTGGATGAGGCGCAGGCCCACGGGCTGGCCTGCGCGCAGCTAAGCATGGCATGTGCCGGTCTGCCCGACATGCCCGATGAGATGCCCGAGGGGCTCCCGGAAAAATTCCGGCGGGAAGCAGAGGCTCGCGGCCTCAAGATCGCCAGCCTGCAGGGCACCTTCAACATGTGTCATCCCGATCCGGAGCACCGCCGGATGGGTCTGCGGCGGCTTCGCGTCCTGGCCGAGGCGTGCCCTCGGATGGGCACATCCGCAATTCACCTCTGCACGGGAACGCGCGACCGGAACAGCATGTGGAGGCACCATCCGGAGAACAACTCCCCGCAGGCATGGCGCGACATGGCAAATTGCATTCGCGAGGCGGCCGCCATCGCCCAGCAGGCCAAGGTGGTCCTCGCCTTCGAGCCGGAAGTGAACAACGTCGTGGATACGGCCCGCAAGGCCCGGCAGCTTCTCGATGAGGTCGGTTCCCCTCACCTGAAAGTCACCATCGATCCCGCGAATATCTTCCACGCAGGGGAGTTGCCACGCATGAGGGAAGTCCTCGAAGAGGCGTTCGCGCTGGTGGGTAAAGACGTTGTGCTGGCGCATGCGAAGGATCTCGACCACGACGGGGACGCCGGGCACAAAGCCGCCGGCGAAGGTCTGCTTGATTACGACCTCTATCTGCGCCTCTTGTGCGCCAACCGCTTCAACGGTCCCCTCCTGCTCCACGGGTTGAGCAGAGCGCAGGTGCCGGGCTGTGTGGCATTCCTTCGCGCAAAGCTGGCACGTGTGGCTGGGCAGAGCGTGGGACGCCGGTGAATATCCCTCACGGCCTGTCCCTCACGGCCCTGAGATCGGCCCGCGCGAGCCGCGCCAGCTTCTCGGCGTCGTTGCGGTCACTCTTCTTCGTGCTGAAAGTGATCGCCGCCACAAAGTGGGGACAAAAATTCCCGACAGGCCAATTGCCCCAATTGCCGGGGCGAAGGGGTTGCCTACTGAAAGCGTTTCCAGTGTATGCTCTTGCGGAGGGAGGATCGGAAAGCGATGTGCAAGCAGCCTACAAACGCGGGGATGACGCGGCGGGATCTGGTGAAGGAATCAGGCAAGGGGCTGGGGCTTTCCGCGGCGATTGCGACGGCGCTTCCCGTGGCGATGGAGGCGGCGCAGTCTCCCGGCCCGGCGCCTTTGCAGCAACTGCAGGCGGTGGCGGGAGTGGACCGTGTTGTCGTGCTCCCGGGCAAGACCTACTTACGCGGTTGGGTGGGGCGGGGCGAGCCGCCATCGACCACGCGAACATGGAACCAGGGCCGCCGGCGGACGCCGGCGATGGCCCTCGATGCAACGCAGATTCGCACGACATGGAGCAAGCAATCGGGTCCGGGTGAGGTACGTTTCCGTAGGGCGAGTTCCCTTGAAACCACCGCGACGTTCAGTGCTCCGGGCGAGTACGTGCTGCGTCTGGATGCTTACACTGGCAGAAGCCGGCTTAGCTCCACGTTGACTGTGAAGGCGGAGCGCGCTCCGGTGGGCAAGCCGTGGGAACCGGTGGAGGTGAGTGCCTTCCGGGTGACCAGCCCGTTCTGGAAACAGCGCCTGCACGGGCTGGCGGTGAATTGGATTCCGCATTGCATTGCGCAGATCAATCGCACCGACATCGAAGTAGGCCCGGGCGGCATTGACAACTTCGTGGAAGCCGGAAAGAAGCTGCGCGGGGAAAAGCACGGAGTTCACAAGGGCTATGTTTTCTCTAACGCCTGGGTCTACCAGACGATCGAAGCGATGAGCCTGGCGATGATGCTGGATCCGCAAGGCGACCCCGCGATGCTGAAGGCATTCGAACTATTCCGGGCGACGCTGGATGACTGGATTCCGAAGATCCTGGCGGCGCAGGAGCCCGACGGGTATCTGCAAACCGCGTACACGCTGCCGCGCGAGGGGCGCGACGGAGCAACCGTCGATACCAGCAGCTACGGGCACTGGGACCCGAAGCATCGCGGCGACCACGAAGGTTATGTGGCGGGTTACCTGCTGGAAGCCGCGATCAGCCACTATCGCGTGACGGGAGGGCGGGACCGGCGGCTCTACGATTGTGCGAAGAAGCTGGCCGATTGCTGGGAGAAGAACCTGGGTCCTGCGCCGAAGAAGGCGTGGTACGACGGGCACCAGGCGATGGAGCAGGCGCTGGTGCGGTTCGGGCATTTCGTAAACGAAGCGGAGGGGGCAGGGAAGGGCGCGAAGTATTTCACCCTGGCGCGCTTCCTGCTGGATTGCCGGTATACGACGGCGGATGGGCCGCGGCACCAGAGCGAGTATGACCAAAGCCACCTGCCCGTTGTGGAGCAATACGAAGCCGTGGGTCACGCGGTGCGCGCCGTCTACACCTATTCTGCGATGGCGGATGTGGCCATCGAGACGGGCAACGCGGATTATCGAAGCGCGGCGAAGGCGGTGTGGGATAACCTCTCAAACCGAAAGTATTACGTGACCGGGGGCGTGGGAAGCGGCGAGACCTCGGAGGGCTTCGGACCGGATTACTCCCTGCGGCACCGCGGGTATAACGAATCGTGCTCAAGCTGCGGGGCGATTTTCTTCCATTGGAAGATGGGACGGATGTGGAAGCATGGGCGCTTCGCGGATCTCTACGAAGATACGCTCTACAATGCACTGGGTGGCTGCATGGATCTGGAATCCCGCCACTTCTACTACGACAATCCGCTGGAAGCGCGAGTGGCGCGCTATGCCTGGCACGTGTGCCCGTGCTGCGTGGGAAATGTGCCGCGGACGCTGCTGATGCTGCCGACGTGGACCTACACGAAGGCGAGCGATGCCATTCAAGTGAATCTCTATGCGGGCGGAGCGGTGAAGATCGAAGGCGTGGCGGGCGGCAGCGTGGAGATGGTGCAGGAGACGGAGTATCCATGGAGGGGCGAGGTGGCATTGACGGTGAACCCGGACGCGCCGCGCCGCTTCGCTATCTATATGCGCATTCCGAATCGCGATGCGAGCGAGCTTTACCGCAGTCTGCCGGCGATCACGGAGACTCCGGTGTTTCAGGTGAACGGGGCGGCCGTGAAGCCGGTTCTGGAGAACGGCTATGCGGTGCTGGCTCGGACATGGAAGGCGGGGGACCGGGTGGAGTTCGTGCTGCCGCTTGAGCCGCAGCGGATCCAGCCGAGCGAGAAGATCGAAGCGACCCGCGGGCAAATCGCCCTCCGCTACGGCCCGCTGATCTACAACATTGAGCAGGCTGATCAAGATATCCTCAAGCCGGTGCGCGAAACGGGGGCGCTGCGGGCGGTCTGGAAACCCGATCTGCTGGGCGGGGTGGTGGCGATTGAGGGGCAGTTTGCCGATGGCAGCCCGCTGCTGGCGATTCCGCATGGGGTGCGGATGAACCGGGAGACGGCCACGGCGTATCCGCCGCCGTATCCCCCGCCGAATGCGGATGGCACGCGGCCGGCGCCACCGCCGGTGCGTTCGCAGGTTTGGATGCGCAAGAGCTAAGGCAGGGCTTGCCCTCGCGATACCATCGAGAGGAAGCCATGCCGGAAGCTGCCCGATGTCGCGTTTGCCTAACGCGAAAGCCGAAGCGCTACTGCGCGGCGCGCCACGATTCGATCTGCGCGATGGAATGTCCCCGTTTTCCGCTTGCCCGCTTTCCCGGGGGCGACCCAGGCGATGGTTTTGTCAATCCAGTTCATCGGTGCGCGGTTGTTTGGAATGGCACCTCTGGAGCCCAGTGGCGAAATTCGGAGAAAAGGGAAGAAAAGGGAAGGCGTGCTGATACAGAATTTTTCAGAAGTAAGAATCGAGCCGGGATTTCAACGTCGGACAAACGGTATCCTGAAACCTGGCGGGTATCGATGCTCGTCTCCCGCATTTAAATTCGCCGATGCTTCCTACGGCTCGACTTTGGATCTTAGCGCTCGTCGCGTCGTTGTTTGCGACCAGCGCCTGGAGTGCGTCTGTCGCCGGGCTTCCGGTGAAACTATTGATTCCGGGGGACATGCTTCCGGCAACAGCCAGGAGAGACGTTGCCCAGGCCAACCTGGAATGGCGCGGTACCGAGTGGAAGGTGGTGTCAGTCCACGGTACCGATGCGCCCGAAGCGCCATTCACTCCATCGGCGATGCTCGGCGAGGACGCTCCGGTTGAGTTCGTTTTGTCGGACATTGATTCGGACGCCGACTTCGACATTATTGTCCTGGATGGACTCGCCAATACCGAAAAGAGCGTATGGCGTAACGACGGCGCCGGTCGTTTTGACAAGCTTCCTCAGAAGCTCTATGGGAAGCACCGATTTCCGAATGGCCAGTACCACCGCCGCAATCCACTGCCGTGTTCCGGGGCCTGCACGGCTACGGGCTGGCGGCCCACTGATAGTACCGTTACCGCGATCAGGGAATGGGAACTCGTCACGCTCGGCTTCGATGGCCCCGCCGCGAACGAGTCCTTAGCCGCTCTTTCCTATCTTTCCGACAAGTCCGGCCGATCTCCTCCTGTAAGAGTCTAGCCCGCCTATTTAACCACCTTCGCACCGCACTTGCCGGTTAGCGCCGATGTCCGTTCGCGGATTGTGCGAATGGTCCATGTGACCGCGTCTCCACCTCAAGCGGTGGTTCGCAGCGCCATATCAGCGTCCGTACAGCTACCACAACCCGATGCCCGTTCCATCTCTGGAGGAGAGACTCACAATGACGACCCGTTTGCGTGAAATCGTGTCCCAATGGCTACCGCGGATTACCCCGCAAGGATCTGCCGACAACGCAAGCATCCGTATGCTCCTTGCATGTCTCGTGTTCGCTTCGCTCAGCCCGAATGCCCTAGGGAATGACTCCTTGGGGCTGCCTCCGTCGATTCAGCAAGCCACCGGCGAGGCATGTTGGCTGCCCATGCCCCTCGCCACAAGTGCGTCAGTGGCAACCCAATCGGCCACCCCTGCCATTGTCAGTGTGTCGCCGCTCCCGCTCGCCATGGATAGAACCAGCAGCCCGGAAAAGTCGAACGGCGTGCAGGGCCGAATTCAGTGGGGTGCCGTACTCAAGCAATCTCAGCAATTTCTTGCCATCCAGCACGGAGTACGGATTGCGACACAACATAAGACCAGATCGCAGTTGCGCGGTCCCTTCTTCGCTGACTATGCGGCTTCCGTCCGCGGGTTCTCTGGATGGGACGACGGGGACTCGTGGAAGACCAACTATGTGGGACATCCGATGCAGGGTTCGATCAGCGGATACATCCTGACGCATAACGATCCACGAGGGAAAGGAATGGAGTTCTCCCGCAGCCCCGAGTACTGGAAGAGCCGTCTTCGAGCGATGGCTTTCAGCGCGGCATACAAGCACGCACTATGAGCTGAGCCCATTCGGCGAGGCAGGAATCGGCAACGTTGGAATGAGACCGGGGACAAAAGGGGCAGTGGACCTCGTCATCACACCCACCCTTGGAGCTGCATGGATGGTAACGGAAGATCTGCTGGATGCAACGGTAATTGCGAGATTGGAGAAACGCCTGCCCTATCCGGCGGCAAAGCTGATGGTGCGTTCCCTCCTGAATCCGACCCGCAGTTTTGCAAACTTGCTTCGCGGCGCCTATCCGTGGCACCGCGACACTCGCGGGGGTGTGCGATGAGATCGATCTACCTTGGAACACTCTTGGTGTGGTTGGGTTGCACCGGTTTCGCCCAGCAGGGCTCCGCTCATCCGACCGACGTGGACGAGGCCACCTTTGCCAGTTCGCGGCTGCGGATCCCGGAACCGATGGTGTTTGATCTGGTGCGACCGCTAGGCGCTCCGAAAGGAGAACTGGAAGTGAACTCCCTGTTTCGCATGAGCGAGTTCGGGGGACGCGCTGTTCTGCAGTGGGCGCCAGAGGTGGAGTACACGTTTGCCGACGGATACGGGGTGGAGTTTGAGGTACCTGCCGAGAACGGCCAACTGGAAGCCTACAAGTTCGCCCTGCAGGGCAAGCTCAAGCGCTTCTCCGGGAGAAACTACCTGATGGGCTGGCAGGGAATTGCGGAGTGGGAGCGGTCAAGCGGGAGAGTGCAAACTGACCTGCTTCACTTGTTCGGATTGCAGATGAGCCCCGATTGGTCATTCTTCTCGATGAACGGCATGCGCCGCTTTGCGTCTCCTGCGCGAGACCTCGCCTATCTCGGCAACCACACCGTCTTTCGACGCTTCAGCCCCAAGCTGGAATTGGGCCTGGAAACCAATCTCCAGGCGTCTCCCACGCGTCCGGTTCGGTTCATGGCAATGCCTCAGGTGCTGTACCGGCTGCACGGATACAACTTCCAGGCAGGCGCAGGCTTGACCGCAGAGGAAGGTCTCCGCGCCAAGGTTGCTTGGAGAGTCTCGCGAGAATTCCAGCCTATCGGGGGAGGCCCCCCGGCTCTGCCCGGGAGGAAGCAGAAGTTTGACGTTTCAGGGAGTCCATCGCCGAAACTCCGAAACGTGAGTGCGTTCTGTTTACCGCACCTTGATCGTAAAGCTCACGTGATCTTCGCCGCCCGGACCGAAGATGCGCAGACGGTAGTTCGTCGTTCGGTCAGGGGCTAACATCACGCAGCAGCGAGGACAGACGGGGGCGGGGTTCAGCGTCGGTTCCAGACGCACTTTTGCGGTTCCCGTAACGCCATAGCAAACGTTCGGATGGTCCCCGCGGCGGATCTCGAAGTCGCTCAGGTTCACGAAGAGAAATTTGGGCGGGGCCGGAAGGACCTTGATCGAGAATGCCTCCGTTACGCGCTCACCATCTGCGCCCCAGGCAGTGAGCCGGTAGTGTGTGTCTGCCTCCGGATGCACCGAGATGCAGCGGTTTCGGGCGGGCTTCAGATCGTGGACAGCGGGTTCAAGCACCAGCCGCACCGCGTTCCGAGTGCCGTAACAGATGGTAATCTCCTCTCCTTGGACGACATTCGCCGCGCTCGCGTAGAAAGACTCGATCTTTAGGCCGGGCCCATCGGGTAGCAGCCACACCGGCGGAGATTGCGCGGCAGGCGCCCGGCGGGCGGTTGGATGAGTGCTCGAGAACCTGGAAGCGAGCGTTCCCGCAACATGGACAGCGGTCAACAGCATCACCGCGCTGACGAACACGAAGACTGGACGCGCTAGAAGCCGAGGCATCAGAACACCTCCAAACCCGTTGCCCAGCCCGCAATCGATCCCCGGTATTCTCTCTTGTGCTGCGTTAGACACCTCTCTCTGCCTTTCGGTTCCCGGGCACCGAAGACTCCCGGTTCCGGTATCAGCACGGGTTCATGAACCGCGGGTTCACCCCCAATCGCCTAGGCTGCCTCGCGCACGAAGAACAGTTACGAAGCGGCTTTCTACAAACGACTGGTCCCTCACCGGGGAAAGTAGTGTGCCCTGGTTGTTGATATCGAATTCTGGAACATCCGGAGCGAAATCGCGTATCGAAAAGTGTATGAAAAAGAACAGCAGGTATGAAACTCGTCTTACGGCGAATCGACGCGCAATCCTTGTCGCGTGCCTGACGGTTGCCGCCGGAATGGCGCTTGGAGCGCAGCCTTCAGCGGATGCCGTCTCGCGGAAGATCCAGGCGGTGGACGCGCTTTTTTCGGTGGTGAATGGTAGCGCATCGCCTGGTGCCGCGGTGGCGGTTCTTCAGGACGACACCACATTGCTACTGAAGGGATACGGCATGGCCGACGTCTCATCGGCGATGCCTATAACCCCGCAGACCCGGTTCCGCATTGGCTCTGTGACGAAGCCATTCACGGCCATTGCGGTGCTGCAACTTGTGGAGATCGGGAAGTTGTCGCTCGACGATTCTATTGACAAGTTTCTTCCCGACCTGCCATTCGGCGGCCAGGTGAAGGTGGAACACCTGTTGAGCCACACGGCTGGCGTACCGGACTTCATCCCCGAGGATGCAGCGAAGCGTACGGCTCTCGAGTTCGAGCCGGGCTCGCGGATCAATTACAGCAATACCGGCTATCACATGCTGGGAAGAATTATTGAGCGGGTGACCGGCGGAACCTGGGAGCAGTGTATTCGCACGCAGATTCTGGCTCCGCTGGGAATGGAAAATACGGGTTTCGACAATAGGCGTGAGCTAGCTGGACGGGCAGCGGGGTACCGAGCGGGCGCCGATGGCGGTCACACGGCTGTCGATCTCGGTGACGCAAAAGGAGCATATGCCGCCGGCGGAGTGTATTCGACGGCGGAGGACATGCTACGCCTGGCGCGTGGAATTCGTGACGGCAAACTGCTGAGCAAGGAGATGCTGGAACTTGCCACAGCGCCGCGGGTTCTGAGCGATGGGCGGCACGTGGTTTACGGATTGGGATGGATGACCCGGGAATACAAGGGATTGCGAGAGGTGAGCCATGGGGGAGACATTGGCGGATTCAATGCCTACTTGGCCCTTTACCCGGATGAGGGTTATGCCGTCGCTGTACTCTCAAACGTGGAGATGCGCCCCCCGGGGAGGCTTCAGGATGCTGGCGCACTGGCACACAAAATCGTCGATGTATGGTTGGCAGATGAGCTCGCGAGTCCCGCGCAAGTACAACCCGTCAGGGTGCCGGTAGAGACTCTAGACAGGTACGTCGGGCGATACCGCATAGAAGCTCCGGAGACGATTCGCCGAAACATGGGTGATGAGATTGCGATCAGGCGTGATGGCAACGGACTGAGAGCAGAAGCTAACGGTAGGGATGTGGCGCTGGTGGCGGATTCAACCGTGCGCTTCCGAAGCCCGAATTCTCCTGTGGAACTCGTGTTTGTCTGTGAAGATTCCGGAAACTGCCCGAAGGTGGTGATCAGCTTGTTGGGCCTACGGGAATTCCACGCGGTTCGGATCGTCGCGCAGACCCGCTAAGCAGGCGAGGCGAACGAGGCAAACGGGCAGTGGGGTTCGCGGAAAATCATTGGTAAGCTGTTGGAGCGAGGCGTGTTACATGCCAGCTATGTCGGTCGCCCCCCGCGCGGTGTATCGGGTGGAATGGGATGGACGGTTCGTTTGGGATTGAGCGGCGGTTCGCGCAGACGTCCCTGCCAAGGCCGGCGGGAGGAGCGGGTGTCGTAGGCATCGACGACGGCGAAAAGACGTAGCGAGACACCAGGGTGGCGCGAATACCTCGACCTGGGACATGGTGTCTGCTGTTCAACCTGGATTCTGATCCACAAGAACTGGTTGACCTTTCCAGTGACGCTGCGCATACAGCCACCCTGCACATGCGGTGCCGACGCATGGGTAACTTCTCTATGAGTGCGGAATAGGCGCAGCAGAAACAGCCCAAGTCTCAGGTTAGATTGGACAAGGGAGCGGAAAAATCGATATGAACAGCATCCACCCTCAGAAGCCTTCGCGGCGCACTTTTTTGCATCAGGCAGCCAGTGGCGTTGCCGCGGCAACCCTGACGAGCCCGGCGCTTCTGGCCCAGGGGCGCAGGGCGCCCAAACACATCATCCTTTGCATTGCGGACGACCTTGGCTGGCACGAGACCGGATACAACGGTCACAAGCTTCTGCAAACGCCGGCACTGGATGCCATGGCCGCCAATGGCCTGCGCTTTGACCGTTTCTACGCGGGAGCCGCGATGTGTACGCCCACCCGCGGCAGCGTGATGACCGGGCGAAACTCCAACCGCTTCGGTGCGTTCGCCCCCAATATGTCCATCCGCCCGGAGGAGATTACCCTGCCCCAGTTGATGCGGGACAAAGGGTACGTTACGGGGCTCTTCGGCAAATGGCATTTGGGCCCCTCCGCGGCCGATGCCCCCACCAACCCTGGCAAGATGGGATTCCGCGATTGGATATCGCACGATAACTTCTTTGGCCACAGCCCCATGCTATCCCGCAATGGAGCGATGCCCCAGCGCTTCCCCGGGGAGAGCAGCGAGGTGGTGATGCGCGAAGCGGGACGGTTCATTGAGCAGAACGTGCAATCGGAACGGCCCACCTTCACCGTGCTTGCTTTTGGCTCCCCGCATGAGCCTTACACGCCCACCGACGACGACATTGTGCCTTATCACGGCAAGGTGCCAGAGCGGTTGGCGGAGCGCTTTGCAGAGATTACCGCCATGGACCGGGCGGTGGGATACCTGCGCGATCACCTTCGCAGGCTGAAGATCCAGGACGAAACACTGTTCTGGTTTGTCAGCGACAACGGTACGCCGGTACCCGATTGCGTGGACTCGCCTCTGCGCGGCGCCAAGGGCAGCTACTACGAAGGAGGCATCCGCGTTCCCTCCATCATGGAGTGGCCGGCAGGCATTCCCGAAGGCCGAAGAACCAGTGTGCCGGCGGTCACGAGCGACATGCTGCCCACTCTGTGCGAGCTGGCTGGGGTTCCCACCCCCCAACGGACGCTTGACGGCATCAGCCTGGTGCCGCTTCTGGATGGCGTCATGCGGGAGCGTCCCAGCCCCATTTGTTTCTGGGTCTACGACGTGCAAAGGGAAGCCCGGGAGAACCCGGAGCAGTACCTCAGCAAGGAAGCGCAGACGGGCAACATCCCCACCTCGAAGGTGCCCTTCATCGTTTTCCGCAACCACAAGCACCCTAAACCGCGCACCAGTGGATTCGGCGGAACCGCGGCGATCAGTGAGAATCGCTACAAGCTCTACGTACCAGCGAAGGGCGCCCCCGAGCTTTACGACCTGATAGCGGACCTCGCCGAGAAAGTGAACCTCGCCACTGAGGAGCCACAGCGGGTGAAGGATATGCTGGCAAAGCTCCACGACTGGCAGCGCTCCGTCGAGCGCAGCCTAAGCGGGGCCGACTACGGCAGTTGATGGCCCCATCCTAAAAAAGGGGGGCAATGGCCTGCGCTTGTTTACGCAGGCCATTGCCCCCCTTTACGTTGGGTTTGCTTAGAAGTTGAACTTCAGTGCAATCTGCACGATCCGCGCATCCGCAGCGTTGTTGATGATCCCGAACTGAGCCACGCCCAATGTACTTCCGGGCGCGCCAAAGAATGGGGTGTTGGTGGTGTTGAACAACTCACCCCTCAACTGGAACACTCGCTTCTCATCCACAGGAAACATCTTGTAGATGGCGAAATCGAGATTCTTCAGTCCAGGAGCCTGCACCGCATTTCGCGGTGCATCGCCAAAGGTAAAGTTGGGCTGCCTTACGAACGCGCCTGTGTTGAACCAGCGCTGCAGCGTGCGCTCGTCACCGGGAAGAATCGGGTCCTGCCCCGGCACCATGTTCGGCCGCGCGAAGGAAGATGTGCCCACGTTTGGCGGGTCTCCTTGCACGGAGATATTCACCCTCCTGCCCGAAGACATCGTGAGAATCCCACCCATCGCCCATTGGCCGATGATGAAGTCCGCCCACTTCGGCATGTCAGTAAGGAAGCGACGGCCACGACCCCAAGGCACATCGTAGTTGGAACTCAACACAAAGCGATGTGGGAAGTGCTCGTCAGAGAGTGACCGCTCTGCCCGCAGATTCCTGCTATCTTGCGCACCCACGGATGCTGTCCCGCCCGCGTCTGCTCCGCCCCGCGCATCGCTGATTGCTTTCGACCAGACATACGAACCGAGGAAGTTCAATCCGCCAGACATGCGCTTTCCAGCACGAAAACTGCAATGCATGGTAGTTCGAGTTTGCGCTAAATTCCCTGCGGAATGTGTCGGCGAGCGGTGTCACGATGTAGTCCAAACCCGGCACTTCCAACCGAGTCACCGGGCGCCGGGCGTTGATGTTTCCTGGTCCCGGCAGCGGAGCGTTCGAGTCGTAGCGCTGAAGCAGCCGGTTCCCCTTGGTGCCCACATAGCCGATCTCTACAGAAAGATCCTGCACCAATTCCTGCTGGATGGTGAAGTTCCACTGCTGGGAGTACGGTGTCCGGTTCGTACGATCCTGCGAAATCGTCTGAAGGTTGGTCACGCGGGAACTGGTGGCCCCTTCCGGAAATCCCTCACGCAACAAAATGGTTGGGTTGATGGAGTCCGTGTTGAACCCGGATTGGAAGAAGAAAGGCGCCGCCGCGTGCAGGTAGCGGTCCCCAATGTGATCCACTCCGCCGAAGTACATGCCATAGCCGCTCCGGATCACGGTGCGCTCGCGGAATCGGTAGGCGAAGCCAATACGGGGGGCGATATTGTTGTAGTCTGGCCGCAGCGTAGAACGCTCAGCGATGCCGCCTGGCTGGGCCAGCCGGATTTGGGGGTTTGCACGATTTTCATCGATATCAAAGTTTGCGTAACGGTTGTACTTTTCAAACCACGGCCCTACGTACTCATAGCGAACGCCAACATTCACCGTAAGCCTATTGCCTACCCGAACATCGTCCTGAATATAGCCAGCATGGATGCGCCGACGCTGGTTTCCCTGTGCCACATTCGACAACTGTGAATTGAATGGAATCCCCAACAAAAAGTCTGCATAGGCATTTCCGAAGGTATTATTCGCACTCTGCCGTGTAAAGTTGCCGTTGAAAGTAAAGACTCCATTCGATTGGAATGCCTGCTGGTGGGGGGACTGAATAAACATAAAGTTCGCACCCGTCTTGATCGTGTGCCGCCCTACAGTCCACAACAGGTCGTTGGTAAGTTGCCGGGTTTGGGAGTCAGAAAACTGGGGGTTATTGGCCGGCGCGCCAAGTCCGGCAAACCCATTAATATCGAATCTTGCGAAGCCAGCGAGCTCCTCGTTGGCCCCTCGAAGCCCGATTTCCCGGTTCAGATTCCGGTCTAACGGAGAGCTTCGGAAGGTCAGCAGCCGGTTCCAGCTCACTTTCAGAGTGTTGAAAAGAGTGGGCGAAAAAACATGTCCGTGGCTAATCACGAAGGATTGCGGCTCATTGCGCTGAAATGCGGGGTCGCCTCCGCCAAAGGCGGGTGGTGGCAATCCAGACTCAGGACTAAGGAAACTGTCCTGCTTGCTGTAGCGCCCATAGATCGTATCGTTCGAGCCGAAGGTGTGGTCGATGCGCAGATCACCTTTATGCGTGGTGTTGTCCGTACGCGGGTTGGAGAAATAGTTGTTGATGATCGAATCTCTATTGGGAGGCGGAGTGAACGCCGCTACGGCGGCGGCCACCGGATCAATCCGCGAACTTGGAATAATGTTATTCGTGAACTGCTGCCGTGCCCGCGTCGTCGGATTGTACGTGGCCGGGTCAAAGATCCGGTTTGGCACATTGTTGAAGAACGACTGCGAGAAATCTCCCTGAATCTCGCTTGGTGTCGCTACCGTCTGTTGTGTGGTGCCCGCTGTAAATTCTTTGGTGCCTTCATAGTTCACAAAAAAGAAGGTCTTATTGCGTACAATTGGCCCTCCCAATAGGGCGCCAAACTGGTTACGGCGAAAAACAGGGATCTCTGTACCTGGTTGCTGGAAGAAGTTGCGGGCGTTAAACGCTTCGTTGCGGATGAACTCAAATGCACCACCGTGGAACTCATTCGTTCCGGATTTAATGACAAGGTTCACCACGCCGCCCACGTTCCGTCCGAATTCAGCCGAGTAGTTGCTCGTTTGCACTTTGAATTCCTGGATCGCATCCACCGACGGCGAGATCACCTGAGGCGTACGGCCCTGAGCGGCCTGCTGGTTGGAGTTGTTATCCATTCCATCCAGCAGGTAGTTATTGTGGCTCACGCGGAAGCCTGATGCACTGAATCCGGCGAATCGAGCCCCCGGGGGGGGGACGTTGGTTCCAGCGGTCAAGAGCGCCAGTTGCAAGTAGTCGCGGCCATTCAGCGGAAGATCGACGATCTTCTTGTTGTCCACCACCTGCCCCCGCGAGGACTCAGTAGTCTGCAGCAAAGCGGCGTCAGCGGTGATCGTCACCTGGTCCGCGGTTTCGCCAAGTTCCAGAGTGAGATCGAGGCGGACTTCAGCCTGAATCCCTAGCGTGATCCCAGAGCGCACCAAGCGTTTGAAGCCCGGAGATTCCGCGGCAATGCTGTAACGCCCCGTGCGCAGCGGAATGGAACGGAAAGATCCCTGCCCATCCGTAGTGGAAGTTTGGGATACATTGGTGTCTACATTGGTAAACGTAATCGTTGTTCCAACGATAACTGCACCCGTTGAATCGGTAACCGTTCCCAATATCACACCCTGCTCCACTTGTGCCAAAGCACAAGCGGCAAGAACAAGGATCCAGACCCCCTGGGTCAAGATCCGTTTGATGAAAATCATTGTCGACAAGCCTCCAAAGTGATCAGTACCCAGCTTCTTACCAAAGCAATCCGTGTGGGTGGTTTTGTATCACACCGAGTGTGAAATATCAACCAATTCCCAGGAGCGCTCCGTAGTCGCGTTCGCACTGGACGAGGCCAACATCGCAGGATTGACTTCCATCCGGATGCGCTCCGGCTTGCCATACTCGGCAATCGCCGCTTTCACTCGCGGAATCGGCGCCGGCGAAACTGGTGAAATATGTGACGGGAGGGTCGTCGCGGCGCTTTCAGGACGGGTTTCCGTGAACGTTCCTGGCAGGGCCGGTGCTGGGGCGGGCGGGTTTTGCCCGGGCTTTACTCCGGGCTTTTGCGAAGCTGCGTTTCAGGCCGGGGGGTATATCCGTGCGGGGGCCTAGGCTAGGAGGCCGGCGGCTCGGGCCAGGGCTGGGGGGATGTCGGAGTTGCTGTGCTTGCCTGCGCTTTGAAAGACGATTTCTTCGGCGCTTAAGGCAAATTCCGCCCAGCGGGCTTCCGGTACCTTGACGAATTGGGTAACGACCTCCGGATCAAAATGCGAACGGGCGCCTCGGACGATCTCTTGCATCGCTTCCCAGTGACTGATGGATTCGCGGTAAGGCCGGCGGGAGGTGAGGGCGTCGTAGGCATCGACGACGGCGAAAAGGCGTGCGCCGAGGGGGATTTGTCCGCCTTTGAGTCCGCGGGGGTAGCCGCTGCCGTCGTAGCGTTCGTGGTGGCTGAGGACGACTTCAGCGCCTTCGTTGTCGCCGATGAGGCCCTGGACGATGGTGTAGCCGATCTCGGGATGCTTGCGCATTTGCGCCCATTCTTCCTGGGTGAGGGCGGCGGGTTTGTTGAGGATGGAATCGGCGATGCCGATTTTGCCGATGTCGTGGAGCAGGGCGCCGGCGCGGATTTCTTCAATTCGTGAGAAGGGCAGGCCCATTTGCTGGGCAAGGTGCGCGGCGTAGAGGCTGACGCGGACGGAGTGCTGTTTGGTTTCGCGTTCCCTGGCGTCGAGGGCGGCGATGAGGGCGCGCTGGGCACAATCGTTGAGCTGGCGGAGTTGCGATTGGAGGATGGCGAGTTCGCCCTGGTAGGGTTCGGCACCGGATTCGGCGGTGAGCGCTTTGCGGCGGGTCTGTTCGGCGAGGGCGATGGCCGTTTGCAAACGCTCCGGATTGACGGGCTTGGTGACGTAATCGCAGGCGCCGCGGCGCATGGCTTCGACGGCGGATTCGACTTCGGATTGGCCGGTGAGCAGGATCATCGCGATGGAGTGCGAGAATTTGCGGACTTCGGCCATCACGGCGAAACCGTCGAGTTTGGGCATCACCAGATCTGTGATGACAATGTCGGGCGGGTTGACGGGCAGGTTTTCGATCGCTTTGGCGGGGTCGGAGAATCGGTGGACGGTTCCGCTGAATTTGCGCAGGACCAGCCCCATGAAATTGAGGGAGGTAATGTCGTCGTCAATGAGGTAAATGCACTGGTCGCCTTTAGGCGTATGACTGGTCTCTACTTGTTCCACTAGTTTCATCCTGTTTTACCCGAGTACAAGCCATGGTAACCGGGATTCTCCTGCCCATTGGGAAGGAAAAGACGGCATCGCGATACTGGTACTAAGGTGAAAACACTGTGTTTTGCCGCTGAATTGGCGAACAAACGTGGAAGCCGTCCGCTGGGTCTAATCCAAATCGGGACTAATCGGGCGAATCGGCGTGATCCGATCCGCCTTCGGCCGATACGGCTAAGGGAACATATCGGCAGGAGTTGCGGATTCGTGTTGCGTTGAGGATGCCCGGTAGTACCGCGGTGGCGTGATACATTCGACGCATGAACCGGCGCCGATTTCTATTTGGCTCGCTGGCCGCAACGATGGCGGCTCCGCTTGGGGGGATGCAGACGACGCCTGCGGCGCGGAAGCGCAACGTGCTGTTTATTGCCGTGGACGATCTGCGGCCGGAACTGGGCTGCTATGGGCACCGCAGCATCCGTTCACCGCACATCGATGCGCTGGCGGGGCGGGGGATGCGATTCGACCGGGCCTATTGCCAGCAGGCGGTGTGCGCGCCGACGCGGGCGAGTCTACTGACGGGTACGCGGCCGGACACGACGCGGGTATGGGATCTGCAATCGCCGCTGAATACGGTGAATCCGGAACTCGTGAGCATCCCGCGGCATTTCCGGAAGCATGGGTATGAGACGATCTCGCTGGGGAAAATTTACCATCATCGGGACGAGGATCCGGAGGCGTGGAGCGAGCGTCCGTGGCAGCCGCGGATTGCGGAAGGGGGCAACTGGCGAGCGTACCGCGATCCGCTTTCGTTGATGACCGAGGCGCATGGGGAAGCGGCATTGGAGGAGGCGCGGGAGGCGGGGAAGCGGGAAGGGAAGGCGGTGGCGGCGAATGCGGCACGGCGGGGGCCGGCGTATGAGGGTCCGGATGTGGAGGATAACGCCTACCCGGATGGGATGACGTGCGACAAGGCGATCGCCGAGTTGGGACGGCTGAAGGACAAGCCATTCTTTTTGGCGGTGGGATTTCTGAAGCCGCATCTGCCGTTTAATGCGCCGAAGAAGTATTGGGATCTATATGGGCCGGGGGATCTGGAGCTGCCGGAGCGGCGCTCGTGGCCGGAGGGGATGCCGGAGGTAGCGAAATCCGAGTGGGGCGAACTGCGCAGCTATGCGGGCATACCCGCGAAGGGCGAGGTGGACGAGGGGACGCTGCGGATGTTGATTCACGGCTATTACGCCTGCGTCAGCTATACCGACGCGCAGGTGGGGCGGCTGATGGCGGAACTGGACCGGCTTCAATTGCGGGAAAGCACCACGGTGATTCTGTGGGGCGACCATGGCTGGAAGCTGGGCGATTACGGCGCCTGGTGCAAGCACACCAATTTCGAATTGGATACGCACGTACCGATGGTGCTTTCGGTGCCGGGCCAGAAGAACGCGGGGGGGAGCACGCGGGCGCTGGTGGAGTATGTGGATGTGTATCCCACGCTGGCCGAGGCGAGCGGGTTGCCGGTGCCGGCGCAATGCGAAGGCAAGAGCATGATGCCGTTGCTTGAAGATCCTGGGCGGAAGTGGAAGGAGGCGGCGTTCAGCCAGTATCCGCGAGGGGGCCAGATGATGGGCTATACGCTGCGCACGGAGCGGTGGCGCTATACGGAGTGGATCCACCGGCCGAGCGGGGAGATTCGCGAGCGGGAGCTTTACGACCACGCGGAAAGCGACGTTGCCACGGCGAATCTGGCAGCCTTGCGGGCTCATGCGGAGACGGTGAAGGAATTATCGCGTCTGCTGGATAAGGGGCAGGGTTGGCGGAAGGTGCGGGAGGCGGTTTAGCGGGGGCAGGGCGTATCTAATCATTAATTATTGTTTATAAGGTTAGGTCTTCTTATTAATGATAAGTTACCGTGAAAAGCGGAAAAGGGCTTTTGACTCATCTGTCTGGTTGCCAAAGATTCATCTAGGCGAAGAATTGATTCTTCGTCTGATGTTTTCAGAGGTTAACCACAAATGCGTTGCAAATCCGCAATGATTGCCATCGTTGTCGGCTTGCTGATGGTTTACACGTTGGCCGCACAGGAATCCCGTGGGAGTATTACGGGAAGAGTGAGCGACCCGCAAGGCGCGATGATCGCCGGCGCCAACGTGACCGTCAGCAATGTCCGCACCAACGAGACCCGCGTTACTCAAACCAACGGCACGGGCTACTACGAAGTGGCCTTTCTAGAGCCCTCCGAATACACGATTACCGCCGAGTTACCCGGTTTCAAGAAGACCGTACGCTCGGGAATTACCGTCAACGTGGCGTCGCGTCTCGACATCCCGATTCAGCTATCGATCGGGGAAGTGGCTGAGACGATCACGGTGACCGAAGAGACGCCGCTTCTCGATACCACGTCCGCTTCGGGCGGACGGGTGCTTGACCAGAAGCAACTGATCAATCTACCGTTCAGCGACTTGAACCCGTTCGCGCTTTCGGCGCTGGCACCGGGCATGCAGTGGACGGGGCAGCCGGAATACCGCCGGCCGTTCGACAACGGCGGGACCTCGGCGTTCAGCACCGCTGGCGGCGTGGGACAGAACGAATACACCATCGACGGCCAGCCGATTACGGGCACCAACCGGCGCGTGGGGTACACACCCCCGGCGGACGCGGTTACGGAGTTCAAGCTGGAGACGGCGAACTTCGACGCCTCGAACGGTTTTTCGTCGGGTGCGTTGATCAACGTAGTGAGCCGCGGCGGCACTAACGAGTTCCACGGGAGCGCATTCAACCAGCACTGGCAGCAGCGCTGGAACGCGACGCCGCACTTCACGCGGTTGAAGTGGGAAAACGACGTGCGCGCCGGACGCCTGAGCCCGGATAGCCAGAAGCAGGCGACGGGGCGTTCGAACAACTATGGTTTCAGCGCCAGCGGACCGGTGCTGATTCCGAAGATTGTCGATTTACGCAACAAGGTGTTCTGGACGTTTACGTACAACGGCATCAAGCAATCCAAAGCGGAGACGACGGATTCCGTGAACCGCACGGTGCCGCAGGCGGCATGGTTTCAGGGCGACTTTTCGCAGATGCTGAGCGCGCCGAATGGGGCCAATCTTTACACCATTTACGACCCTCGCAGCGCGACGCTGCAAAACGGCCGGGTGGTGCGGACGCCGTTTCCGAACAACCGGGGGATTCCTACTCTGAATCCCATGGCGGCGGGGTATGCGAAGATCTTTCCGGCGGCGAACAATGTGCCGGGGTTGGTGAGTCCGGAGGGTTTTAACAACTACCTTGCCTTCGCGATGCCGAAGAACGAGGACTTTTACGCTTTCCAGAATCGCTATGACTACGTGGTTTCGCAGAACCATCGATTGAACGTGCGCTGGCAGTATAACAACCGCCTGGCCAACGAGTATGACTGGACGTATGAGAGCTTCCCCGGGCTACACTCGAACGGCCTCACCCGGATCAACAAAGGGGGCGGGGTGAACTATCTGTGGACGCTTAGCGCCAACCACATTCTGGATACGTCGGTGAGCATTTCGCGCTTCGAAGAAGGCGCGCAACGCACCGTGCCATTGCAGTTCTTGCCCAGCGATGTGGGCCTGCCACAGTATATGGACGCGCGCGCCGGGGACAACCACGCGCTGCCGCGGCTGGACTTCAACAACATCACCGACGTGAGCGACGCCTACCCGGTGATCGGCTCGATCGGCACGACTGGGGAAGCGCGTGTGACGATGACCTCGATCAAGGGGAACCACACGTTGAAATACGGGATGCAACACCGGTTGAACTGGTGGACGGGCCGCGGTCCGGGCAACAGTTCGGGCAGCTTCAGCTTCCGCAACAACTGGACGCGCCGCGCGGACAACGACAACGTTTCCGCCCAGCACGCCCATGAGTTCGCGGCTTTTCTAATGGGGTTGCCGAACGGCATGAGCTTGGACACCAACGATTCGGTGTTCCTCACCACGCCGCGCACGGGCCTGTTCATCCAGGACGATTTCCGCCTCACGGATAGGCTCCGGTTGAGCCTGGGCATTCGCTGGGAGCGGGAAGGCGGCATGAGGGAACGGTTCAATCGCGGGATCGCCGGGGACTTTATCGGCGACCTGCAGCAGCCGTTTACGGCGTTGGCGAAAACCGCCTATGCGGCCGCGCCGATTCCGCAGGTGGACGTAGCGAGCTTTAACCCCGTGGGCGGGACAGCCTACATGGGCACGGGCAGGTACGACACGTTCACCAAGGGCAGCAGCGTATTTTTGCCGAAGCTGGGCATCGTCTGGAGCGCCAACTCGAAGACGGTGATTCGCGCCGGCTACGGGATGTATTCCGATACGTTAAACAGCAACAACACGAGGCCCGACACGTTTGGCTACAACCAGGCGACCTCCACGCCTATCACGAACGATGCAGGGCTGAGCTTCTGTTGTGGCGTAGGCACGGCGGCGGGGATTGGGACGGGACGCACACCCCTCAGCGACCCCTTCCCGGTGCGCGCCGACGGCACGCGCTTCGACGAGCCTTTCCAGGCGGCGCTGGGCAGTCTGCCCCGAGTGGGCCGGGGCTTCACCGGTTCGATTCCCTGGGACTTTTACCCCGCCCGGCAGCACCGCTGGCGCATCGGCGTTCAGCGGGAGATCGCGAGGAACCTGGTGGTGGACGTTTCCTATAACGGAGCGTTTTCCAGGATTCCCGTAAATCAGCGCGTGGACTTTGTGCCCGAGCAGTACTGGGCCACCGGGATGCTGCGCAACCAAGCGAACGACGATCTGATGAATGCGAACGTCACCAATCCTTACAACATCAAGAATATGGCGCCGTTGCAGACATCGGACCCGACGCTCTACCGCTACATGAGCGGGCAGGGCTTCTTTACCAGCAGCGTCATTCGCCGGCATCAGTTGATTCGGCAGTATGGCTTTATGGGTGAAGTGCAGGGCTTGCGGCCTGGCGTCGATTTCTCAGACTCACTGGGTGAGGTGACCTATCACGACTTGCAATTACTCGTGGAGAGGCGCTTCACGAAGGGATTGGCTACCAGCTTCATGTATACCAATGCCACCAGCGAAGAGGCGGATGTTTATTTCAACCAGTTCGATAGCGCGCCGACCAAGCGCCCCTCCGACCAAGTGCGACCGCACCGGATCGCTTGGTCTGGCAGCTATGAACTGCCGGTAGGCAAGGGCCGCGCGGCGGTGAAGGAAGGCTTCCTTAGCCACGTGATCGGCAATTGGAATATCGGATGGGTTTATCAGCGCCAGGGCGGCGCGCCGACCGATTGGGGCAATCGCTTCTTCTATGGGGATCTGGACAATGTCGAATCGCTCTTTAACGCGAAAGCGGTGAATGCGAGCGACATTCACAAGGCCTTTGACCCCTCTATTGCATTTCGGGGCACGGGGGCGATCCCGCCTGGATTTCAGGGTTTTGAAGGGCGCAGCAACCAGCAGCCGGGCGAATATCACGTGCGGATGTTCCCCTACCGGCTGACCTCGCTGCGCCAGGATGGCATTCGCAATTGGGACATCAAGATCGAGCGGATCTTCCCGATTACGGAAACCGCCCGGGCCCGCTTCTCCGTGGACGCCTTGAACGCCACCAACCACACCAACTTCAGCAACCCGAATACGGACCCGACCAGCGGGAATTTCGGCTTGCTGACCAGCCAGCGCGGGTTGAGCCGCGTGATCCAATTCACTCTGCGCGTGGAGTTCTAACCCGGAAGCCGGCGCAAAAAATATGCCCGCCAGGAACCTTAGTGGAACCTGGCGGGCTTTCTCTTTCCGGGGGCCTCCGATGAGCTTAGGGAGTGGCGCGCTTGGCGGTGAGCTCCATTTGACGCTCGCCAAAATCGAGGGTCAGCTTCATTTCGCCGGCGACGATTTTGCCTTTGTGGGGGATGCTGCGATCTCCCGCGACGACGATGAAGGCGATTTCGTCGTCTTTCGTGGTGCCGTCGGTGATCTCCACTTCGCCCATCGGCCCGTTGACGGTGCCGGTGAGCTTGTCGGCTTCCACCTTGAAGTTGTATTCGACTTCGATGGTGCCTTGCTGGCCCTCGATGGTGGCCTTCCACTTGCCACTGGCGTCGGCGGCGTAAGAAGCCAGCGACAAGAGCAGCGTGGCCAGAATCAGAAATGGTTTCATGTTGTTCACTCCCTCAAATGCCAAGTCGCCGATGCGGGGGCGGGGGTTACCGGCGGGCATGTAAATTCCCGGGCTGCCGGGCCGCTTTGCAAGCGTAGTACACAAAACCGTATCCTATCGTTAGCTTCCCGATGCCGCGCTTGTCACAGATCCATTTCCGCCCGCAACGCTTGTTGGCTTTGCTGATGGTTGCGGCGGTGGCATTCCTGGCGCTGGCGGTTTACTCGCCATTGCACAAGCACGATGCGAACGGGCGCTGCTCGCTGAATAGCTTCGAGCACGTGATGCAAGGGGAAACGGAAGCCGCCCCGCCCAATTTGGCGCTTTGCCAGCTCGAATGGAAAAATGCGCCGGGCAGCGTTGCGCTGGCCGGCGTGGTGGGGGATGCCACGCCCTACCTTCGCGGACCCCCACCGGCCTGCTGAACCTGATCCCCCGATTCCCCGATCCTCGGTTGCGCTTATTGCCGGAAGGTTCCTAATGCATCTATTTCTCCGTGTTCTTCTCTTGCCTCTCGCAGTTGTCTTTTGCGCGCTCGCCCAAAATACGGCCACGATTTCAGGCCAGGTGGCGGACCCGTCGGGGAATCCGATCGCCGGTGCCAGCGTGCTTGTGCAGAATGAACTCACCCGCTACCGGGCGGAGATCCAGACGGCGGAGGACGGCAGCTTCGCGGTAACCAACATTCCGTTTCACTCCTACAACGTGGTGGTATCCAAAGCGGGTTTTGCATCCTACAGCAATCAACTCAGCCTGCGCTCGAATATCCGCGTAAATCTGGAAGTGCGCCTGGAGCTTGCGGGCGTGAACGAAACGGTAACCGTTTCCGAGCGGGTGGCGATTCTGGTGGACCCGGAGGAGACGGGCACGCACCTGCAAATGAACGAAGCGGATATCGAGAAGCTGCCGCTACAGGTGGGCAATCGCGGGCTGGAAGCGGTGCTGGTATCGTTCCCCGGATTCTCGCAAAATGCCAACGGCGCGATTCATCCGCGGGGGGCTCACAACCAGATGACGTTCGTCATCGACGGCATGCCGATCAGCGACCAGCTCACCGGGGCGTTCGCCAACGCGGTGGACCCGAACATCGTGCAGACGGTGGAGCTGTTCACGGGCAATATTCCCGCTGAATTTGGCAACAAGGTTTCCGCCGTCACCAGCATCACCACCAAGAGCGGGCTGGGGATGGGGCGCAAATTCGTGGGCCAATCGATGGTCTCGGCGGCGGGTTTCGATATGCTTTCCCAGGTGACTTCGGTGGCCGGGGAGGTTGGCAAGTTCGGTTATTCAGCCACGGCGAATACGATGAAATCGAACCGTTATCTGGATTCGGTTTCGCTGGACAATCTGCACAACGGCGGCAACAACCAACGGGGTTTTCTGCGGCTGGATTGGATTCCCAACAGCCGCGACGTCTTCCGGGTGAACGCGATGGCGGGCCGATCCAGTTTTGAGCTGGCCAATCTGCGTTCGCAGCACGCGGCGGGGATGAACCAGCGGCAGTATCTGGGCGATGCCTCGGCAAGCTTCGCCTGGGTGAGGACCCTCGACGCACAGACGACGTTCGACAACACGGCGAGCTATCGCACCACGCAAGCGCAGCTTTTCGATAGCCCTGGCGATACGCCCGTGACGGCCTCGCAGGCGAGACATCTTTCTACCTTCACCAACGGCAGCCGCTTCAATCTCATACGGGGACGCCATAGCCTGAAGATCGGCGGCGACATCCAGCGATTTCCGATCAGCGAATTCTTTTCGTTCGGCATCACTAGCCCGGGCTTCAATGACCCGGCCAGCCCGGACTTCAACCCCAACCTGCTGCCCCACGATCTCACCCGGGGCGGCCGCCGATTCGAGTTTGCCGATAAGGCCACCGGGGGCTTTTACGCGGGCTTCATTCAGGACAACATCAAGCTGGGCAACTTTCAGGTTTCGCTGGGCCTGCGCTACGACAATTACCGGTTGCTGGTGAACGGCCAGCACTTGCAGCCGAGGGTTGGCGTGAGCTATCTGGTGAGGCCCACCAACACGGTGTTCCGGGCCAGCTACAATCGCCTGTATCAGACGCCGCCGAACGAGAACCTGCTGCTGAGCGCCAGCAGTCAAGCGGCCGCCATCGCACCGCCCGCTATCGCGGAGACCTTCGGTTCCGCTTTGGCGGAAATCCGGCCGGAGCGGCAGGACTTCTTCGAAGTGGGGTTGCAGCAGGGCCTGGGCACTCGGATGAGCGTGATGGCGACCTACTACCATAAGAGGTCGTCGGATCAGCAGGACAACAACAACTTCCTGGATACGGGCATCATCTTCCCGATCACGCTGCGGTCGATCCGGGTGAATGGCGTGGAGGGCCGCTTCAACCTGACGCCGGTAAAGGGCTTTTCGGGCAGTTTGTCGGTAACGCATTCGCGGGCGATCTCGACGCCGCCATTCAGCGGCGGCCTCTATATCGGCAACGAAGCGATCGATCTGCTTTCCGAAGGGCCATTTGTGATCGACCACGATCAGCCTCTCTCCGTCCACGGCATCCTCACCTGGACGTCGCGGCGGGGCCTCTTCGCGACGATATCGACGCGCTATGACTACGGACTGGTGGCGAACCCTTCAGACCCCGCCGAAGTGGCCGCGGACCCGGATTTCGCCGACCTTCTGCCCTATGTGCGGCTAAACCAGACACCGGCTCGCGTGAGCCCCCGCACCATCAGCGACGTGGTGCTGGGCTACGAGCGGTACCGGAACGACCGGAAGCTATGGGAGCTTTCCGGCCAGGTTTCGAACCTCACGGACCAAACAGCCCTATTCAATTTTCAATCGGTGTTTGTGGGTACGCGGGTGGTGCAACCTCGGACGGCGGGCGTGCGCTTCCGCTTCTTTTTTTAGCGGGGGAGATGGTAGAAATTCTGCGAAAAGGGGCGGCGCTCTGCTAAAGTCTGGTTCATTCTCTTATGAACCAGACTTCTCCGCCGCCACCGCCACCGCCGCGTGCGTGGCAGACGCCTTTGCAGACGAAGGCACCCGCTGCCCAGGCCTACGCAGCCGGACGGGCCAGTACACCGGGTAATCGAAAGCTGCTGATTTGGCTGGGCGGCGGGGCTCTGGCAGCGGCCGTTCCGCTGCTGCTTTTCGGAATCTGGTTTTTGTATTCGGGGATGGAGAGCAGCCGTTGGCCGACGGTTACGGGCGAAGTGGTGGATACGCGCATTCGGGTATGGAGTTCGGTGAACGCTCGCTACCGGAGAGACTTGAGACACCGGCGCTACTATCCGCAGGTGGAGTATCGCTACGTCGTGGATGGCAAGGAGTATCGATCAAGGCGGTATTCCCTTGGGGAGGAGCATCCCGATTTCGCGGAGAGGGCGGAGGCTGTGGAGGCGGGCCAGGCGTTCCGGGCGGGTAGCGCGGTGCAGGTTTCTTACGACCCCGGCGATCCGTCGAGCGCGGTACTGGCCGCGGGAACCCAAACGGGGACTTGGGTGCCGCTGTTGTTGGCGATACCGCTGGGTGCGGCCGGGCTATTTCTGATCTGGCTGGGAATGCGGATGCCGCCGGCGCGGCCTAGGGGAAGCTGAGGACGCGAAGAATCGATGATGGCCTTCGGGATTCTTGTTGTGCTGATGCTGGCGCTGATCGCAGTGGGAATAGCGGCGGTGCTATGGCAGATAATCTATACCGCCAAGCACTGGCGCGCGGCGGAGCGGCTGGCAACGGCGCTACGCTGGCAAGCTCTCCATCCATTGCCTCCGGCCAAGCCGGTGTGGTTTGGGGGGAGGGCGCAAGGCAGACGAGCAGCCATCTGGACGTTCGGCAAGGGCTCGGCGCGGTCCGTTGAAAGCGGCAAGCCCAGCGCGTCGCTGGCTTTGCGGGTGTTGATGGAAGTAGCGGTGCCCCGGCCAATTGGGGTGGCGCTGCGCAGCAGGGAAGGGGTGCGGGCGGAAGCGGGATTCGACTGGCACTTTCAGGGCACGGGAGCGGAGCGGTTGCACGGCCCGGAACGCGAGGCGATGCTCGAGTTCGTTCGAAAGACGTATCCGCTGGGGGTGGAGGGGTTGCACCTGCGGGTGACCCGCCGGCCACGGGATCTGAAGGTGGCCGACCGTGCTTCCATCTCCCCGGACGACGTTCCCCCAGAGGTGCTGGGGGACGCCCAGGTATTGCTGGCGCACGACCATCCGGGGCCCCACATCCCGCCCCGGGATCTGGAGCAGGTGCTGTTCGAAATGGCCTCGGTGGCCTTTGCGATTGAGAGCGCCGTGAACCAGCGGCGTTGAGGGTCTTACGCGGCGAGGATCTGCTGCCAGACCAGTTGGCGGCGGGCCTGAGCTTCCGTCTCCTGCGGCTTAAACCATTGGCCGCGGGCGAGCATGGCGGGATCCATGAACAGCAGCGGATCTTCGCGAAGGCGTAGCGGAAGGAACTTGCGGGTGCCCTCCACGGTGCTGGGGGTATAGGCGAACTCCGAGAGCATGGCGGCGACTTCAGGGACCAGCAAGAAGTTAATAAACGAATGGGCGGCAACAGAGTTCAAGGCGGTGTTGAGGACGACGGCGTTTTCGGCGTAGACGGGGAAGCCTTCTTCCGGGAACACGAACTCGATGTTGGGCGCCGCGGCAATGGCCTGGCCGGCAAGATTGCTCCAGAGCTGGGCCACCTGGAACTCGCCGGAAAGCAGACGGTTTTTCGATTCGAGCGTGCCGTAGGAATGCACGAGGCGCTTCTGGCGCAGCGCTTCCTCGCCCGCGGCGCGGAGGTGCTCGGGATGGGACGAGTTCAAGGAGAGGCCGAGTTTCAACAAGGAGGCGGCGAGCACTTCGTCGCGGTCGTTGAGCATGGTGAGGCGCTCGCGCAAGCGTTCGTCCCAGAGATCGGCCCATTTGCCGATCTTCATCTGAAGCTGGCGGCTGTAGGCGATACCGGTGCAACCCCAGGAGACGGGGACGCTGAATTCAAGCCGGGGGTCCCAGAAGGGCTTGGCAAAGTCCGCGGAGAGGCTGGAGAGGTTGGGTAGTTTGGCGTGGTCGAGCGGCTGCAGGAGCTTCCGCCTGCGCATGGCTTGCAGGTGCTGCTGGCAGGGGAAGGCGACGTCCCAGGGCAACTCCGCGAGAGCGAGCCGACGGAGCATTTCGTCATTGCTGCCATAGGCCTGGTAACGAACGCGGATACCGGATTCGCGCTCAAACAACTGGAGGACGCGGACAGGGATGTAGTGCGCCCAATCCATGACGTAGAGGGTTTCGCCGCCATTGCGTCCGCAGCCGCCAGCAAACCCGAGTGTGGCGGCGGCGGCAGCGGAGAGGAGGGAGCGGCGAGAGAATTTACGCATAGCAAAGGAACGCGGAGGACGGGAGGCCGTCAAACCGCCACGGTCAACCGGTTGCGGCCCGATGCGGACTGGGGATCGGGGAAGCGACGTTGCTGGATGAATGGCCCGGAAAGATCTCGCAACGGGAGAATCGAAAAGAGCCCGCGCCGCCATTATGTATGATACCAACCGCAAAAAGCCCCGCGAGGTAATTCTCGCGGGGCTTTTCGTAAGCCAGTGTTAGAAAGGGGCCGATTAACCGTTGAAGTTCTTTTCCGCTTTGGACCAATCCACGACGTTCCACCAGGCGGCCAGGTAGTCCGCGCGGCGGTTCTGGTAGTGCAGATAGTAAGCATGCTCCCAGACGTCCACGCCGATGACGGCATTCTTGCCTTCCATCGCGGGGTTGTCCTGGTTGGGAGTGGACATGATGTCCACGCCGCCATCGGTCTTGATGAGCCAGGCCCAGCCGGAACCAAAGCGGCCCATACCAGCGGCGGCGAATTTTTCCTTGAAGGTAGCGAAATCGCCGAACTTGCCGTTGATGGCGGTGGCCAGCTTACCGACGGGCTCTCCGCCGCCTTTGGGGCTCATGATCTCCCAGAACATCGAGTGGTTCCAGTGGCCGCCGCCATTGTTGCGGACAGCGGTGCGGATGTTTTCCGGCACGGTGGCGCAACCGTTGGCGAGCAGCGCATCGAGGTTGGTCTCAGTGATCCCGGCGCCTTCGAGTGCCTTGTTGAGGTTGGCGACGTAAGCGGCGTGGTGCTTGCCGTGGTGAATCTCCATGGTCTTGGCATCGATGTGGGGTTCGAGCGCGTTATGCGCGTATGGCAGGTCAGGCAGGGTAAAAGCCATCAAATTCCTCCTATTGGTGTTTGGGTTGGCAAAAAGCCTTACTTTCTTCTGGATGATTCAGCAGGTGCCAAAGTTTCGGCAGAGGTCGTGCGCGATGAGCGATTAGCCTCTTTCAAAGGCGCGGGCCAGCCGCAACATGCCGGCTTCGTCGAAGTGCTTCGTGAGGATCTGCATGCCCACGGGGAGGCCGTCGCTGGTGTTGCCGGCAGGGACGCTCATGCAAGGGATTCCGGCAAGGCTGCCGGTGATGGTGTAAATGTCCGAGAGGTACATTTCGAGGGGGTCGCTCATCTTCTCGCCCAGTTTGAAGGCGGGGAAGGGGCTCACCGGAGCGACGATGGCGTCCACCTGGGCGAAGGCGTTCAGGAAATCCTGGGTGATCAGCTTACGCACCTTTTGCGCTTTGCGATAGTAGGCGTCGTAATAGCCGGCGCTGAGGACGTAAGTGCCCAGCATGATGCGGCGTTTGCATTCGGCGCCAAAGCCTTCGCCACGGGTGTTGCGGTACATGTCGTCGAGGGTGGTGGAATTGGGGGAGCGGGAGGTATAGCGCGCGCCATCGTAGCGGGCGAGGTTGGAACTGGCCTCGGCGGTGCAGATGATGTAGTAAGTGCCAATGGCGTAATCGGTGTGGGGCAGGGTGATATCGACGATCTCGCAACCAAGGGCTTTGAGTCGCTCGACGGCGGCGGCGATGAGGTCTCCCGTTTCGCTGGCGAGACCGGCGAAATACTCACGCGGCAGGCCCACCTTCATGCCCTTTACGGGCTGCTGCATCGCCTCACCGTAGCTAGCCACCGGGGCGAAGGCGGAGGTGGCGTCGTTCTCATCGCGCCCGGCCATCACTTCGAGCAGCGTGGCGGCGTCTTCCACGTTGCGGGCGAAGGGGCCGATGTGATCAAGAGAACTGGCGAAGGCCACCAGGCCATAGCGGGAGACCCGCCCATAGGTGGGAGTGATTCCCACCACCCCGCAGAAGGAAGCGGGTTGTCGAATGGAGCCGCCGGTATCGGAGCCAAGGGAGATCACCGCCGTGCCCTGGGCGACGACGGCAGCCGAACCGCCGCTGGAGCCGCCCGGAACGCGATCGAGCGCGACGGGATTGCGTACCGGGCCGTAGGCTGAATTTTCGTTCGACGAACCCATCGCGAATTCGTCGCAATTGGTCTTGCCGACGATCACGCCGCCCGCCGCCTCCAGCCGTTCGACAGCCGTGGCGTCGTAGGGCGGCACGAAGTTTTCGAGCAGTCTGGAAGCGCAAGTGGTGCGGAGGCCTTTGGTAACGATGACGTCCTTCACGGCCACGGGCACGCCGGCCAGTGCGCCGGGCTCTACGCCCGCGGCGATCTTCGCATCCACTGCCCTTGCGGCCTCCATGGCACGTTCGGGGCTGAAGTGCAGATAGGCGTTCGTCTTCGGATTTTCCGTCTGGGCGAAAGCGAGCGCTTCGGTGGCAAGTTCGGTGGCGCTCACCTCTTTGGCGAGCAGCATGCGGCGGGTTTCAGCGATGGTTAGCGTAGAGACGTTCATCCGGTAGTTCCTTGCATTTCCAACCAGGGCAATCGGCAATAGGCGGCCCGGCCAGCCTATTTCTCAATCACCAATGGCACCTTGAAGTGGCTTGCCCCGGAGAGCGGCGCGTTGGCCAGCGCGACCTCATTGGGGAGGGTGGGTCCGGGGACGTCCGCCCGCATGGTGGCGGTGTCTTCCACGTCGAAGAGGACCTGGGCCATGGGCTCCACGTTCTCCGTATCGAGCTCGTTGAGCTTGTCCACGTGTTCGAGGATCTGGCTGAGTTCGGTTGAAAAGTGCGATACCTCGACTTCGCTCAAGGCGAGGTTGGCGAGGTTGGCAACATAGCGGACCTGTTCTTCGGTTAGCTTCACGCCCGTGCCTTTCTTCGGGAATCTTTGTAAATCCGCCTCAGCAGCGGGTCGGCGATACGGTCCGCTTCATCGGCGCCAAACAGAGGCACCTGGGCCACCCGAGGACGAATCCTGGGCGGGGTGACGCGGAATTCCACGCGATCAAACGCGGCGTTCCCCGAAGCGGTGCGGATGCGTTCGAGCACATGGCTGTGCAACTGCTCCAATTGCGTCTTCCACACGGCATCGTCGACCGCCACATGCAGCACGTTGCCGCGCAGTTGAATCACCCGGCTATGGTTGGCGATCTTCGCTCCCACGGCGGATTGCCAGCAGCGCTGGAGCTTTTGGTCGACGCTTTCGAGTTTTCTGAGCGAAACGAGTTCGTTCAGTAGTTTCGCTGTGGGGTCCATCGTGTGGGGTCCGTTGTGCGGGTGCGCTTGGCGGAAACCGTGATTTTAGCATGCAGAAAGGACGGGGTTCGGAGAGGCTGACAGAAAGGCTGACTGTGCGTGGCCCGCCTCAGAAGATTCTGCCGAGCCACTCGCCGATATTCGATTTCGTTTTCTCCCAGAAGTTGGTGTCGATGGGCACCGCGGGGAGGATGCGGGAGGACTGCGCGGGCAGGCGTTCCATGATGGGGGGCTGGCGGAGGGGATCGTAGTTGGGCCAAGGCACGCTCTGCACCAGACGGGTGCGCACGCCGTTCAACTCGTAGGTGCGGCGGAAAATCAAGCCGCCTTTTTCACGGACGTTGATGCGGAAGCGGCGTGTGCCTTCGGGGGATTCGAAGACTTCCACAGGCAGGTAGCCTTCGACGTCGCGGGCGATGAAACTGGTTTCGTTGCGGCGGAGACGGTTGTTCCAGATGAAGACACGAAAGCTATCGAAGTCGTAGGCGACGTTGGAAGTCTTGAGGGTGGTCCAAAGCCAGTGCTGACGGGAGCCGTCCTCGTTGGCGGGGGCCAGCGCGAAAAAAGAGGTGATGCGGGCGCCTTCGGAATACTGCGCCACGTCGTCCGGGATGGTGGCGATGAGGCGCGATTGCAAGGCCCAGCCGGCCAGGCCCTGGGCGTTGCGGACGAGCGACCAAAGCTCTCCGAAGGCTTCCGCGGAGGGAGCGGAACGGCCATCGAGCAAACCTTGCTCGGCGAGAGAGGCGATGCGTTCCGCGGGCAGACCGGAAAGGCGCAACCAGGTGGGGGGAGGGGAAGGGGGAGCGGGCGGATCCGGGGGCAACGGGAGCGCTTCGTCCTGTTCGCCGCTCTGCTTTTCCGAATCGGGCGTATCGGTATCGGGAAGGGGCGCATCGTCGTCCGATTCCACCAGGGGGCCGGGCTGATAGGGCCTTCGCGGGTGGCGTTCGTGGGCCAGCACCTGCACCCTCTCCTCTTCGAGAATCTGGAAGATGGTGGGCGAGACACGGTTGGGATGGTTGTGTACGTTGAGCGTGGCAAAGACGCGCGCTTCCCCTTGGGAAGGCGCGGAAGCGGCCCACTGGGCGAGCGCCTGCACTTCACGCACCTGCCGTTCGTTGAAGAGATTGCTGCGGTGGGTCCAGCCTTCATTGCCTTGCGGCCCGCGCACGAAATAGAAATTGCGACGGCGTCGCAGCAAGCGGACTTCGTCGCCGAACTGCAACTCCGCGAGCACCTTGGCGCCGGCTTCGAGTTCGCCATACAAGGGCACCCGGGCCGCTCCGGCGTAGGCATCGCCCAGGGACGCGATGGCGTCCGCCTGATTGCCGCAGGCGGCCAGAAGCAGGCATAGCAGCAGCGCCGCGGCTGGCACGAACAAAGGTGCAGCAGATGGGGAGCAAAGTGGAGATGAAGAATTTCCGCAGCGCACGGCGTTCTTATACAGAGTAGCAACCGCATGCGCATGGGGCCGGGGAATGGAGTGCCGCGAGCGCATTCACTTGACATCGGGCGTCGCGTTGGGAATGATCTCTTCATGCGCGAATCCCCGTCCATTCGGAGGGGCGACTCGCCCGGGGCTGGAGAGTAGCTTCATGCCGGCAACGCGGCACACCAAAACCACCTCACCAAAACCACATTGTGCGGAGGCTTAAAACAATGGCAGCAACACGACGCGATTTTGTGCGAACCGGGATGGCTGGGGCAATGGCCGCGGCGTCTTATACCCGCATTCTGGGGGCGAACGACCGCGTGCGGCTGGGGCTGATTGGATATGGTTTGATTGGCGCCTTCCATGTGAAGACCTTCAAACAGCACGCCGATGCCGAGTGGGCTGCGGCCTGCGACGTTTACCGACCGCGCGTGGAGGCGGCGAAGGCAGATTGCGGCCCGCAGTGCAAGGGGTATGCGGACTTTCGTGCGATGCTGGACGCCAAGGATATCGACGCGGTGGTGGTGGCCACTCCGGACCACTGGCACGCGCTGCAAACGATACTTGCGTGCGAAGCGGGCAAGGACGTTTACGTCGAGAAACCGATGACGCTTTTCGTAAAGGAAGGCCGGTGGATGACGACGGCGGCGCGCCGCTTCAACCGCATTGTGCAGGTGGGCACGCAGGGCCGCAGCGCGCCGTATTTGCCGCAGGTGCAGAGTCTGTTCGACAAGGGCGAACTGGGAAAAATCCACGCTGTACGGATCGGCACCTTCCGCAATGTGATGCCGGGTTTCGGGAATCCGCCGGACACGGCGGTGCCGGAGGGCCTGGATTACGAAATGTGGCTGGGGCCCGCGCCCAAACGGCCCTACAACGCGCATCGAAGCCTTTACCACTTCCGCTGGTTCTGGGATTATTCGGGCGGGCAGATGACCAATCTGGGCGCGCACGATCTGGATTTTGTCCACAACCTGCTAAAGCTGAAAGCGCCCGAAAGCGTCTACTGCACGGGCGGGCGCTATGCGCTTAGCAACGACAACGGAGAGACGCCCGACACGCAGGATGCGATTCTCACCTACCCTGGCGGGTTGGTGGTGACGATCACCGTGCGGGAAGCGTCGGCGGGGCGCAAACAGGGCGGGGGCACGGAGTTCTTCGGAACGAAGGGAAGCTCCACGATCTCGCGGGGCGGCTTTCAGTTTTACCCGGACAAGAAGATCGACCCGCTCTCGGCGATCCCCGCATGGTCAACGCCGCCGGGGCATCCGGTGGCTGGCGACTTCACGCCCGTACCCTGGACGGACGCGCATGGCGTGAAGAGCGACGTGGAGTTGCTTGACCTGCACTCGCGCCATTTTCTCGATAGCATTCGCAGCCGCAAACAAGCGATCGCCGATGTGGAGGTGGGCCATGAGATCTCCACGGCTTGCCATTTGGCGAATCTTTCCATGCGTCTGGGGAGGCCGCTGCGCTGGGATGCGGCGAAGGAAGATGTGATCGGCGACAAAGAGGCATCGGCGGCGCTGGTGAGGCCGTACCGCAAGCCCTGGGACGATGTGGTGCGGCGATTGAAGCTGTAGGGTGCGCTTTCGTGGAAATAGAGGAGTTGCGATGGCATTTAGAGAAACCGGGATCTCGCGCCGCCAAGCGATGATGACGGCCGCCACGGCAGCGGCGCTAACGCAGATCAATGCGGCGGAAGGCGCTCAAGGGCGCACGACTTTGGGGACGGCAAACGATTCCGTGCCCTCGCGGCGCGGCATCACGACGCTCGATTTTATCGATCTGGTGAATGGGTTCGGCATGGGCGGGGCGCAGGTGCAGATCACTACGCTGGAACCGGCTTACGCCAGGCAGGTGCGGGAGAAGCTGGAAAAGAGCGGGCTGTTCTTTATCGCCAACGCTTCCATCAACGATGTGGAGCGCTTCCGGCAGACGGTTGCGATGGCCAAAGAGGCTGGAGCGGTGGGGATCCGCGTGGCATCGGGGGGGCGCCGCTACGAGGATTTCTCGACATTGGCGGAACGGCAGGCTCACCTGGAACGGGTGCTTGGGCGGATTGTCGCGGCCGTTCCGATTGCCGAAGCGGCGCGGATTCCGATCGCGCTTGAAAACCACAAGGACTTCACGATCGACGAGCAGGTGGCGCTGCACCAACGCTATTCGAGCGAATACTTCGGCGCCTGCATTGACACGGGCAACAACCTGGCGTTGCTGGACGATCCGATGGAGGTGATCGAGCGGCTCTCTCCCTACGCGGTGACGGCGCATCTCAAGGACGCCACGCTTGAGGAATATGAAGAGGGATTTCTGCTGGGCGACATCCCGCTGGGGGAGGGTTTCTTCGACCTGCCGAAGGTGGTGGCCACGTTGCGGAAGCACAAGCCCAATCTGCCGTTGCTGCTTGAATGCATCACGCGCAATCCGCTGAAGATTCCCTGCCTTAGCGACAAGTATTGGGCGACGTTCCCTGAGCGTAATGGCCTGGTGCTGGCCCGGGCGCTGCGCCTGGTGCGCGCCAACAAGCCAAAGTGGCAGATGCAGGTGCCGGCGAACGCTTCGCCCGAACAGCTACGGGCGATGGAAACCAAGCATGTCGAAATGAGCGTGGCCTGCGCGCGGGGCCAATTGGGTCTGGTGTAGGCGCTTCGCTCAATCGAGCGGGTTCGCTACCCTGGAAGCATGAGCGGAATACTCGATTCGAAGATTGCTTTGGTTACGGGCGGGTCCAGGGGAATTGGGCTGGCCATTGCGAAGAAGCTGCTTGCGGAAGGCGCTTCGGTGGCGATCTGCGGGCGCGACGCCGGGGTGCTGGAAGCGGCGGGGAACGAACTGGCGAAGACGCACGAAGCGAAACGGGTGGCGGCGATCCGCGCCGACGTCTCCAAACTCGACGATGTCCGCAGTCTGGTGGCGCAGGTGAAAGAGCGATTCGGCGGGCTGGACGTTCTGGTGAATAACGCCGGCCTCGGCGTCTTCAAAAGCGCGGGCGATCTGGAACCGGATGAGTGGAGCCGGATGCTGGACACAAACCTCTCCGGAGTCTACTACTGCTGCCACGAAGCGATTCCGTTGCTCAAACAGAGCAAGAGCGCATTCATCCTGAACATCGGCAGTCTGGCCGGGCGCAACGCATTCGCGGGCGGGGCCGGGTATAACGCCACGAAGTTTGGCCTGTTGGGCTTTACGGAAGCGCTGATGCTGGACCACCGCCACGACGGCATTCGGGTGAGCTGCGTCATGCCGGGAAGCGTCGATACCGAATTCGGCCATTCGGGCACGGGCAAGGAATGGAAGATCCAACCCGAGGACATTGCCGACACGGTGCTACACCTGCTGGCTCTGCCGGAGCGGACCCTGGTAAGCAAAGTGGAAGTGCGCCCGGCGCAACCGCCGAAATAGGGGCTTTGGGAACAGGGCCGGCGGAAGCGGCGAAACGGCGCGGCCATTGCGCGGGAGAGGCGTTTTGGTGACTCGGGCGGGGCTCGAACCCGCGACCCTCTGATTAAAAGTCAGATGCTCTACCAACTGAGCTACCGAGTCGAAGCTTTGGCGGGGGAATAGCGGAAAGCTACTCTCTGTCAGGTTAACATACCCGTTTGCCGGGTTCGTCCGTCCAGCTTAAGTTCAATTGCTCCCGTTCGCGGCATTTGTTGAGGAAACAGCCAACTCCCCTCTCCCGCGGGCGTGCCATTGGCGGGCAAACAATGACAGAATGGGCGCTTGGAGGATTCATACTTTGCCTGATACAGCGGCTTCAGAAACTGTCATTTTGATTGCGAGTGGAGACTTACGGCTGAGCGCCAACCGCGTTTGCTGGCCCGCGCAGCAAGCGACGGAGGCTGCCGTGATGGCGGCCATCCGCAGTCTGGGCAGGGAGGTGAAGCGCGGGCACGCCGAGGATCCGGGGAAGGGCCATGGGTTCATCGACAGCCAGAAGGCCGGGATGGAAGTCTTCCGGGACATTCCCAGCAGCGCGCCGCTGGTGGTTTGCGAGGCGGTGTGGCAATACAGCCATCACGTGTTGCATGGACTCTATTCGCATCGCGGCCCGATCCTGACGGTGGCCAATTGGAGCGGACAGTGGCCGGGGCTGGTGGGAATGTTGAACCTCAACGGCAGCCTCACCAAAGCGGGCGTGACGTATTCGACGCTGTGGAGCGAAGACTTCACCGACGAAGCGTTTTTGCAGGGCCTGAAGACCTGGCTTAGCGGCAAGCCGGTGCGGCACGATCTTTCCCACGTGCGGGCGCTGCACGATCTGCATGTGCCTGAAGAACATGCGAGGGTAGGCCGCAGCGTGGCGGCTTCGTTGCGAGCGAGCAAGGCGATTATGGGCGTCTTCGACGAGGGCTGCATGGGCATGTACAACGCCATCATTCCCGATGAGCTGCTGCATCCCACCGGCGTCTTCAAAGAACGGCTTAGCCAGAGCGCGCTCTATGCGGCGATGCGCCGGGTGACGGATGCCGAAGCGCAGGAAGTGCGGCAGTGGTTTGACGCGCATGGGGTGGATTTCCGCACGGGGACGAACGAGGAATCGGAGTTGACCGACGCGCAGATTCTTTCGCAGTGCCGGATGTACATCGCGGCGGTGCGGATTGCCGGCGAGTTTGGCTGCGCGACGATCGGCATCCAGTATCAGCAGGGCCTCAAGGACATTTGCCCGGCATCGGATCTGGTGGAAGGCACGTTGAACAACGTGGAGCGTCCGCCGGTGCGTCATGAATCGAGCGGTGCGGTTCTCTATGAAGGGGAAGCGCTGCCGCACTTCAATGAGGTGGACGAATGCGCCGGCCTCGACGGGCTGCTGACCTACCGGTTGTGGCGTTCGCTGGGCTTCTCGCCCGAGAACACGCTGCACGATTTGCGCTACGGCGAAGACTACACAATCGACGGGAAGACGGAGTTCGTGTGGGTCTTCGAGATCTCGGGCGCGGTGCCGCCGGCCCACTTGATTGGCGGTTGGAGCGGCGTGACCAGCGAACGGCAGCCGCCGATGTACTTCCCTTTGGGCGGGGGCACCATCAAGGGCATCTCGAAGCCTGGCGAAGTGGTGTGGAGCCGCGTCTACGTGGAGGACGCGGTGTTGAACGCGGACATCGGCCTGGCGAAGGTGGTGGAACTGCCCGCGGAGGAGACGGAGCGGCGCTGGCAGGCTACCACGCCCCAATGGCCCATCATGCACGCGGTTACCTATGGCGTTTCGCGGGACCAGATGATGGCGAAGCACAAGAGCAACCACATTCAGGTTGCGTACGCTCCGGATCTGGCGGGCGCGCGCCGGGGCTTGGCGGCCAAGGCGGCCGCCTTCGCGGAACTGGGAATTCGCGTGAACATCTGCGGCACGGAGACGGGATTGTAGCGAACCTGAATGCGATGCAGAGCCCGGGAAGCCCATGCCAAGGCTGGGAGCCGCGCACGCGTGGGGCCGGGCCTGCGCTCGCGGTACAATCGGGAGTTGGCGCGCACCGTTTGATAACGTCGGCGAGTCTCCGCGTTTGGCGAGGCCGCCCGTGGCATCCGGGTGTTGGGGCGCCTTTGTTGCATGGAAGAAATTAAAAAGAAGCTACAGGCCGAAATCGCCGCTCTTGACTATGAGCTGCGAAACGAACTGCCCAAAGAGATTGCCAAAGCGCGAGCCCACGGCGATTTGAGCGAGAACGCCGAGTATCACGCGGCGAAGGAACGGCAGTCGTTCGTGGATGCCCGGCTATCCCAGTTGAAGAAGCGGCTGGGCGAGTTTTCGATGATCGATATGACGAAGATTCCGCGCGACCGGGTGGGTTTGGGATCGACGGTGGTGGTGCTGGATCTGGATAAGAATGAAGAGGTGCAATACCGCTTAACCACCTCGGAGGAAACGAACGTGCAGGCGGGTTTGATTTCCACGAGTTCTCCCATTGGCAAGAGCCTGCTGAACAAGGTGGCCGGAGACGTCGTGCAAATTCATATTCCGGGCGGCGTGAAGGAAGTGGAAATCATTTCTCTCAAGACGGTACACGATAGCTAAACGCGAAAGCGACGTTGCAATGACCTACACAAGCGCAATCGGACGGACCTGCAACTGGTTGCTGGTGCGGATTGTGGGAGCGCTAGCGCTCTCCCGCGTACACCCGAACGTACTCACTTTCATTGGGCTGATCATCAACGGCGTGGGTGCCTGGATGCTGGCTACCGGACGATTCTGGCAGGCCGGGCTGGTGATCATCGGCGCCGGCATCTTCGATATGGTGGACGGCCGCGTGGCGCGGCAGACCAACCAGGTCACGAAGTTTGGCGGCTTCTTCGATTCCGTGATCGACCGCTACAGCGATCTTGTTCTGCTGATCGGCTTGCTGATCTATTACGGCAACGCCAACCGCAACGTCTACGTGGTGCTTACGGCCATCGTGATGATGTCGAGCATCATGATCAGTTACACCCGGGCACGCAGCGAGAATTTTCTGCCGCAGTGCAAGGTGGGCTTCATGGAGAGGCCGGAGCGGATCGTGCTGCTGATCATCGGATCGCTCTTCAACAAGATGGCACCCGTGCTTTGGGTGATTGCGGTGCTGGGCACCTTCACGGTGGTGGGCCGCATCATGTACACCTGGCGAGAGCTGAAACCGGCTGATGAGGAATCGATGGCGGAACAAGCGGCGCTCGCCAGCAAGCAGCGCGGAGAGATGGCCAACGGTGCTGTGGCTCATAGCAAGTAAGGGGCCCATAGCAAGTAAGCCCGCCTAATGGGCGAACGCTTTCGGCCCGCCCGAAGCGCTACTTTCCGACCAACTTGGCCAGCTTCGAACCAGGGCGGATGATGGTCTGTTCCCGTTCGGGACCCGTCGCCACGCAACCCACTTCCAGGCCCGTCGCCGCTTCCAGGTATTCGATGTAGGCTTGAGCGCCTTTGGGGAGCTCCTCAAAGCGGGTGATGCCGGCGGTGCTGCCTTCCCATCCGGGAAGCGTTTCGTAGACCGGCTCCAAGGCTTCCACATCGCGAATGCGGGCGGGCAGCCAGTCGAGTTCTTCCCCGCGCAGCTTGTACTTCGTGCAAACCGGGATCTCTTTCATCCCGTCCAGCACGTCCAGCTTGGTGAGCACCAGGGAATCGAATCCGTTGATCGCGGCAGTGTATTTGAGGATGGGCACATCGAACCAGCCGCAGCGGCGGGGCCGGCCGGTGACCGCGCCGAACTCCTTGCCGGCTTTGCGAATTTCCTCGCCTTTCTCGCCATGAATCTCGGTGGGGAAGGGGCCGCCGCCTACGCGCGTGATGTAGGCCTTGGAGACGCCGACGATGCCATCGATGCAGGTAGGCGGGACGCCCGCGCCGGTGCAGGCTCCGCCAGCGGACGCGTTGGAACTGGTGACGAAGGGATAGGTGCCGTGGTCGATGTCGAGCAGGGTGCCCTGCGCGCCTTCGAACATTACCTTCTTGCCGTCGCGCAGGCACTTGCTGAGCATCAGCGCTGTGTCTGTCACCATGGGCCGGATCATTTCGGCCAGCTCTTCGTATTGCGCGCAGATGGCACCGGAATCGATGCGGTCGCCCAGCTTGAAGGCTTCGAGCACGGTCTGTTTATCGTCGGCGATGGTCTTGAAGGCCTCGCGGAAGAAGTCGCCATCGAGGAGGTCGGCGACACGCAAGCCGCGCCGGGCGACTTTATCTTCGTAGGCGGGGCCAATGCCGCGGGAGGTGGTGCCAATGGCGATGCGGCCTTCGCGTGCCTCGCTCAGCTTTTCCACCAGCGGATGGTAAGGGAAGATGACGTGGGCGCGGTCGCTGATGGCGAGTTGTTTTTCCACTTCCACGCCGCTGGCCCGCAGCGATGCGATCTCCGCCATCAGGGCACCAGGATCGACTACCAGCCCATTGCCAATGACGGCGATCTTACCGGGGCGCAGCACGCCCGCGGGGATCAGTTTGAGGACGAACTTGCGTGGCCCTACGTAGACCGTATGGCCGGCATTGTGACCACCCTGATAGCGAACGATGACATCGAAACTCTCCGAAAAGAGATCGACGATCTTGCCCTTGCCTTCATCGCCCCACTGGGCGCCCAGTACGATAATGTTGCTCATTTGCGCAAACCCAAAACTCTTCATTGTAACCCGAACCGTATGGTACGCTGACGGTTTATGCAGTTGGCTGACATCTTTCAGGGCTTGGGCGAAGCCACTTTTCGCGAACTTCTTGGGCAGATTTCGTTTAGCCGGCTGAAAATTTACCAGCTCTACGAGGCAGTGAAGGTGCGGACGCACCTCACCAAGCTGAACGCGGAAACGCTTCGCAAGGCGTCGCCCCGGCTATGGGCGCGCATCGCGGAAGGCCAGGAAGACTTTGCCGCGGAGCTTTCACAGGCGATTCTGGTTTCAAAACTGGACGTGGTGATCGAGGTGCTGGACTTTCTGGGCATCCCCCACAACGAAGGCTTCTTTGAGAAGGATACGGATCTGGCCGCGCACCTCTCCGACGGGTGGCAGAGCAAGGTCTACGAGGAGTTCAAGCAGAAGCACTCGCCAGCGCTCCTCGCCTTTTATGTGAACCATCTGGCTAAGGAAGCCTCAGACGGCGCGGCGGAACTCTTCCAGCCGGAGCAGCCCGCCCCCGCTGCTTGAGCGTGCGCTTTAGCTACGCGCTCTCGGCTGCGATTCTGTCAATTCGACGGGCGATTCTCCAGGAACCAAATCCAGAATCGTCACTTCCGGGCGGCAATTGAAGCGCACGGCTCCGAAGATGCCGCCGATACCGCGCGTGATATAAACGCGGCGCCCCTGCCAATCGTATAGCCCTTCAAAGTAGTCCGTGTCGATGATTGGCAGGATGGGCGGGCCCAGGACCGGTACAACCACTTGCCCGCCGTGAGTGTGTCCGCTTAGCAGCAATTCCCAGGAGTAATACTGCAGCACGGCCTTGGTGTCCGGATTGTGCGAAAGAACGATGCGCAGACGGTCGGCCTGCTTCGCTAATCCGTCGAAGGCCGCCCGGGAATCGAACTCTTTGGTCCAGAAGTCGGCAAGCCCGACGACAAGGAGTTTTTGCCCGGCGATGGTTTGCTCTTTGTGCTGGTTATGCAACACGTCGATGCCCGCGCTTGAAAGCATTTCCCGGATTGGCGCCGAGCTTTGAAAGCTGCGGCGATTCTCTGTCCAGCGGCCGCCGTCGTGGTTTCCCACGCTAGCAAAGGTGGGTGCGGCAGGGGGCAAGGTGGAGAGGAGCGTCCGGTATTTCTTGCGATCGCACTCGGTGTTGGTGGTGACGTAGTCGCCGGTAAGGCAGATGAGATCGGGCTTCTGCGCGAGGCCCAACTGAAAGGCGGCTTCGATCCAATCGAAGGGGACGGCGGACGAGGCATGAAGATCAGAAAGATGCAGCACGCGCAAGCGGGCGCCTTTGGGGAGCCAGCGGGTGGGGATGGTGTGCTGGGTGAGTTCCAGCCAATGGGGCTCCACGCCGAAGGCGTAGCCGCCGAGGGCAAGTCCCCCGCCGACGATCGCCCCTGCGCTGCGCAGCAATGTGCGGCGAGAAAGGTGCATTCTACTTTCAGAATAACGAAGGCTATGCCCAAAGGCCGATCGGGCGGGAATTTCGCAAAAACTTCGCGGACGCCGGCGGATTTGGTGAGAATATTCCCCGCATCTGCCCACTTCTTATATAGACAGCAATGCGCATGGCATGGTGCCGAATCTCGTTGGCCTTTTTGGGGCTCCTGGCGGCCCCCAGCCACCTCCTGCCGAGCAGCTCTCAAGCGCCCGGTGCATCCCGTTCCGCCACGCTCGCCTACCAAGCCAAAGAAGCGCGCGAGTTCGAACGAGCCGTCACCCTGTTCGAGGAAGCGCTGGCCGGCGACCCCGCGAACATTCCGCTGCGCAAGGATCTCGCTTACACCCTGCTGGCGATCGGCCGCACCGAACGGGCGCGCGACGAGTTCGGCTTGGTGTTACAGCGCGATCCCAAGGATAGCTACACAGCTCTCGAATACGCGTTTCTCTGCCATGAGACGGGGCGGCAGGAAGAGGCATGGATCCTCTTTCGCACTCTGCGCAGCGCGGCCAACAAGGAGCACCGGGCCACGGCGACGAAAACCTTCGCCAGCATGGACGCCGAGTTGCTGGGCCGCATTGCACGATTGGAAGAAGCCCTGAAGCGGGACCCCGGCAACTACAGCAGCCACCTGGAACTGGCCCGCGTGAGAACCGTTCGCAACGATTTTGCCGCGGCGGCGACGGAGTTTGAAACCGCGTATCGCCTGAAGCCCGAGTATGCCGAAGTGCTGCTTGATCTTGGCTCCGCGCTGCGCAAAGCCGGCGACGTGGAGAAAGCGAACGCCGTCATGCTAACGGCATCGCGCGTAACGGCGGCGTTTGTCGCCGAGCAGGCGAAGGCGCTCCTCCCCAAGCGCTATCCCTATCTCTCAGAGTTTGAAAAGGCGTTGCAATTCGACGCCCGGCAGCCCGCATTACGGCGCGAGATGGGCTTCTTCCTGTTGTCGCTCGATCGAAAGGTGGATGCGCAAGCGGCCTTTGAACAGGTATTGCGCGAGGAGCCGGCCGATCCGCTGGCAGCCGCCCAGCTTGGCTTCCTCAGATTGGAGCAAGGCCAACGGGATGTTGCCTTGCCTCTATTGCGGACCGCACTCCAGACGGAAGACGGGGCGCTGCGGGAACGCATCGCCAAGGTGCTTTTGCAAGAGGGCGAGCAAGCGCCCGCCGCAGCGCCGCAGCCCTCAAGATCGCAATCCGCTGTATCGCCGCTCGTTGTAATCCCGGACGCGGCCCTTTCGCAGGGTTTCGCCGAAGCGGAGACCTCTCGCCGCTTGGCCCGCAAGAGCTATGATGCGGGCTTCATTCCCGACGCCATCCGCCTCTACGAAGAGGCCCATCGCTTGGACCCCGCCAACTTCGACACCATGCTCCGCCTGGCCTGGAGCCTGAATATGGGCAAGCGCGACGATGAGGCTCTGCGCTGGTTTTCGCTCGCCGCGCGCAGCCCTGATCCTGTCGTCGCACACGAGGCCCAAACCGCCATCCGTAACCTCACCATGCCCGCGCCATCCTCCTCGGGGATGGTTGCGCCGGTGGCTCGCGAAGGCTTCGTAGCCAGCGTTTGGGCGATGCCGCTGCACTCTACGCGGTGGGGCAGCACATTCTCTTACGCCCAGGCAAAACTGGAATGGGAGCAGCGGCGCATACCCGTTGTGCCGTACTTTTCTCTTCGCTTCGTCGGGGATACTACCGGTTCGATTGGTGTCGCGAATCCGCAATTTCTATCGGAGAATTCTTTCATCGCGGGGCTGGGCATGCGCACGCGCCCCTGGAGCGGCTTAGTCGCCTGGGGCGAGGCGGGAAGCACGATGGCCTATCTCACGTCGCGCCGGGAAGCGACCGGCCGCTTTCTGCCGGATTATCGCGGGGGCATTTCCCACTTCAAGCTCGCCGGCCCTTCTCTACTAAACGCCAAGGCAGGCAACTTCGCTGAAACGATGAACGACGTCGTTTATATCCACCGCTTCGACCGCGACACTCTGGCAATCTCCCGCAATCGCGTGGGCCGCCATCTCGGAAAATTGGGTGGCATGGGCGGGCTGCAACTGCAAGCGTTCCTGAACCTCAATCTCAACGCCGATTTCAAGCGGCAGGCGTGGGCGAATTTCGTTGAAGCCGGCCCCGGCATCCGCTTGCGCTGGGCCTGGATGCCGCCCTCGCTTTCCTTTACGTTCAGCTACCTGCGTGGCCACCATACCATCCGCCGCGTGGATGACCGTCCCAACACTTACAACGATTTCCAGGCGGGCTTTTGGTATGCCATCACCCGCTAGCATCCGGCTTCTGGCATTGGCGATGTTGTCGCTTTGCTTGAGCGCTTCAATCAGCGCCCGGGCGCAGTTAAGCTTTGCCGTCACCTGCGAAGCTCCAGGCTGGCAGGCTGTCTTTGCCACCTTTGCCCTTTCGCAAATCGAAAGCGCCGAAGAGGCCGATATTCGCGTGCTTTGCGGTGATGCGCCCGCCGCAAACAGGGCGGAGTTGGATGGGTGGCTTTCACCCCATCGCGTGCTCATCCTGGAGGGCCAAAGCCCGATCGCGGCATCCTATGGTTTCGTGGCGTCGGGTGCCCCCGCAGCCAGCGTCCGCAACGTGAAGGACCGTCGCGCGGAGGAACTGCTGATCGTCTGGCAACGGCCCATGGAGATCGTTCCCACGGCCATGCCCCAAGGGGCGAAGGTGCTGATGGAAGAGCGCTGGAGCGGTGCGCCCTTGGTGGCTCTACTGCCGACGCCGCAAGGCGCCGTGCTTTGGGTAGCGGTGCCGCCGGGCGATTCGGGATTCGATCGCTTCCCGCTGCTTGCCAACGCTCTTGCCGAGGCTGGCTTCGTTGCTCCGTTTCGCTCTCGCAATCTCTGGGCCTTCTTTGATTCCGCTTACCGGCAGCGCGTGGATCTCGACTATCTCACCGCCCGGTGGGAACGCTTCGGCATCGCCGGCCTCCACGTCTCCGCGTGGCAGCATTGGGAAGCCGACGAGCAGAAGGACGCCTGGTTGCGAAAGCTGATCGAAGCCTGCCATCGCCGGGGAATCCTGGTCTATGCCTGGATGGAGTTCCCCCACGTGAGTGAGCGTTTCTGGGCAGAGCATCCCGAATGCCGGGAGCAAACGGCTTTGGGCCAGGACGCCCAACTCGACTGGCGCAAGCTGATCAACTTAAGCGACGCCGCTTGCAGCGAGCGCGTCAAGCAGGGCGCCGCTTCATTGTTGAGCCGTTTTTCCTGGGACGGCGTGAACCTGGCTGAGATCTACTACGAATCCCTGGAGGGCGTGCAAAACCCCGCGCGCTTCACGCCGATGAACCAGACCATCCGGCGGCAATTTGAAGCGGAGGCGGGCTTTGACCCCGCCACTCTTTTCGATGCCGCCTCTCCCCGCCACCTCTCCCGCAACGTTGCCGGGCTACAGCGCTTTCTCGCATGGCGCCGTCACCGCATCGGCGAACTGCACGAGGACTGGCTTCGTTTCGTGGCCGCGGCGCAAACGCCCGCTGGCGAACTGCACGTGGTGGTGACGCAGATCGACGACCGTTTCGACGATTCCGTTCGGGACAATCTGGGTGCGGATTCGAACGCGATTCTGCAACTGATGCACCAGTATCGCTTCACCTTTCTGGTGGAAGATCCCGCCACTGTTTGGCACCTCGGCCCTGCCAGGTATACCGGGATTGCGCGCGCGTATGCGAAGGTCACCCCATACCCTGAGCGCTTAGCCGTGGACATCAACATCTTTCCGCGCTACCAGGAGGTTTATCCGACGAAGCGCCAGACCGGAGTGGAGCTATACCGCCTGGTACACGCCGCCGCCAATGCGTTCCCGCGCGTTGCCCTCTACTTCGAACACGTGCTTGCCACCGAAGACTTGCCCTTTCTGGCCGCCGCCGCCCTTCCCGCCGTCCGCGCATCGCGGCAGGGAGATAGCATCGTGGTGGAGAGCGCGCAACCGATCGGCGTCGAATGGCGAGGTCCCGTGCGGGTGAACGGGAGGCCCTGGGCGGCGAAAGACGAGAGCACGGTCTGGCTGCCGCGCGGCAGGCATACGCTCGAGGCGGGCGGCGAAGATCCGGCACTGATCCTGCGGCGATTCAGCGGAGAGGTGCGCCACGTCCATAGCGCAGGGCGCCGACTGGAATTTCATTACGCCAGTGACACCCGTGCCATCGCCACTTTCGACGAGGCTCCCGCCCGCCTATGGGTGGATGGCCAGCAACTATCCGCGCCCGTCTATGAGGCGGTGCAAGGCTACTACCTTCTGCTTCCCGCGGGAGAGCACCTGGTGGCCGTTGAAGCGGCGTTCACCGATGTTCCCAGCCAGTAGAAGCCTCGTGCGTATACTGGTGTTTTCTGCCGGAAGGAGTCTTTCAGAGATGTGGTCTTCGTTTCGCTCCCGGTTCCCGCTCATTCTCGGGCTGCTGATCTGTTCGCAGCTAGTTCCGGCGCAACTCCTTCGCTCGCCCAGCATGTCGAAAGACAAGATTGTGTTCTCCTATGCGGACGATCTTTGGCTTGTCGAGCGAAGCGGCGGGGAGGCGCGGCGTTTGACGGCGGGGGCCGGTACAGAGGCTGCGCCGTACTTCTCGCCCGACGGAAACCAGATCGCCTTCACCGGCGAATATGAGGGCAACGTCGATGTTTACGTTGTGCCCGCCGCGGGTGGGACGCCGGAGCGCTTGACCCATCATCCGGGCAGCGATGTCGCGGTTGGCTGGACCCCCGATGGCAAGGTGCTCTTCCGTTCCGGCCGCGACAGCTACAATCGCTTCAACCGCCTCTTTACCGTTTCGCTCACCGGCGGGCTGCCGGAAGCCGTGCCGTTGCCGATGGCGGAAGAGGGCGCCTTCTCGCCCGACTCCAAGAGCTTCGCCTATGTCCCCGTGGCCCGGGCCTTTCAAGCCTGGAAGCGCTATCGCGGCGGACGCGCCACGGCCATCTGGCTGGCTTCGCTGACGGATGCCAAGATCGTCAAAGTTCCGCGAACGGATTCGAACGATTTTGCGCCGATGTGGATAGGGGATACGGTCTACTTCCTCTCGGACCGCGAAGGACCGATCACCCTTTTTGCTTACGACACGCGCAGTGCCAAGGTGAACCGCGTGCTGGAAAACGGGGGCTTCGATCTAAAGGAAGCTTCGGCCGGCCCGGGCGGCATCGTCTACGAGCAGTTCGGCGAGATCCACATTTTCGATACCGCAAAGAAGCGCGCGGAGAAGGTGAACATCCGCGTGCTGGCCGATCTCGCGGAAGTGCGTCCGCGTTTCGTGAAAGCCGAGAAGTTCATCCAGACGGTGGGTCTTTCGCCCACCGGCACGCGCGCCGTGTTTGGCGTGCGCGGCGATATCCTCACCGTGCCATTGGAGAAGGGCGATCCGCGCAATATCACCCGCAGCACCGGCATCGCGGAACGCGACCCGGCATGGTCTCCCGACGGTAAGACGGTGGCGTATTTCTCCGACGCATCGGGCGAGTATCAGCTTCATCTGGCCGATCAATTCGGGCGTGAGAAGCCTCGCGCGGTTGCCCTGGGCGATGCCCCGTCCTTCTACTACGGCTTGCTCTGGAGCCCGGATAGCAAGCGCCTGGCCTACTACGACAAGCGCCTGAACCTGTGGGTGATGGAGGTGGCCAGCGGCGTTTCGACGAAGGTGGATACGGCAACCTACCAGGAGAGCTTCCGCTACTTTGATCCCACCTGGTCGCCCGATAGCAAGTATCTGGCCTACGCCAAGCAACTGCCCAACCGTCTTTGCCAGATCTGGGCGTTCGACAGCTCCAGCGGCGAGAAGAAGCCCATCACCGATGGCATGAGCGATGCGCGCTTCCCGGTGTTCGATCGCGGCGGAAAGTATCTCTTTCTTACCGCCAGCACCAACATCGGGCCCACCACCGGAGGCCTGGATTTATCGAGTTCGGCGCGCCCGGTTTCGAGCAACGCCTACGTGGTGGTGCTGAAGAAAACCGACCCCTCGCCACTGGCCCCGGAGAGCGACGAAGAGAAGCCTGCCGCGGGGGAGGCGAAGAAGGCGGAGGATTCGATGGGAGGCCAGGATGCCGCAAAGGATGGCGCGCAAAGCGCTGAAGGCCCCGCCACGGGCGAGAAAAAGAACGGGAAGAAGGAGCCCGTCCCGGTGACCATCGACTTTGATGGCATCACGCAGCGCATCCTCTCGTTGCCCATCCCGGAGCGCAATTTCAGAGGGCTGGCGGCGGGTCCGGAGGGGGTGCTGTTCTTGCGGCAGGCGCCGATCCTGACGGCTTCGGACAGCAATGGCGCGGATTACATCCTGCACCGTTTCGATTTGAAGAAGCGCAAGCTGGAGACTTTTCTTAGCGACGTGCGCGCCAATGGCGTGGTCTCCGCCGATGGCAAGAAGATGCTGGTGCGGCAGCGCAACAACTGGCGCATCGTGGGCACTGCAGCGGCTCCCAAGGCGGGAGATGGGAACCTCAGCCTCGCCCGCGCCGAAGTCTGGGTGGACCCCCGCGCCGAATGGCGCCAGATGTACAACGAAGTCTGGCGGATCGAGCGCGACTTTTTCTATGCCCCGAATTTCCATGGCCTCAATCTCGATGCGGCCAAGAAGAAGTACGCCAGTTTCGTGGAGACGATTGCCACGCGTGCGGACCTCAACTATCTCTTCAACGAGATGCTGGGAGAACTGAGCGTCGGCCATCTATACGTTCGCGGTGGCGACGCTCCGGATGTGGCCCGCGTGCCCGTGGGTTTGCTGGGCGCGGACTTCGCGATTGAGAACGGGCGTTACCGTTTCGCTCGCGTCTACAACGGAGAAAACTGGAACCCGGAACTCACCGCTCCCCTGACGCAGCCCGGGGTGAACGTGGCGGCTGGCGAATACCTGCTTGCCGTGGATGGCGAGCAACTGCGGGGTAGCGACGAAGTCTTTCGTTTCTTTCTGGGCAAAGCCGGTAAGCAGACCGTGCTGAAGATCTCCGCTTCCGCCGATGGTGCCAACGCGAGAGACGTCACCGTGGTGCCGGTGGCCAGTGACCAGATGCTGCGCACCAAGGCCTGGGTGGAAGACAACCGCCGCTATGTGTCCCAACGCAGCGGCGGCAAAGTGGCATACATTCACCTGCCCGATACGGCTGGCGGCGGCTACGACTATTTCAACCGCTATTTTTTCTCGCAGATCGACAAAGAAGCGGTGATTATTGACGAACGCTTCAACCGCGGAGGCAAGGCGGCCGACTATATCATCGACTACCTGAACCGCCCCCTGATGAACTACTGGTCGTCGCGGGACGGCAAGGATTACACCACGCCGGCCACCGCGATCTTCGGCCCCAAAACGATGATCGTGAATGAGTACGCGGGGTCCGGTGGAGACGCCATGCCGTGGTATTTCCGCAAAGCGGGCCTGGGCAAACTGATCGGCAAACGCACCTGGGGCGGATTGGTGGGTATCGGGGGTTATCCGGATCTCGTCGACGGTGGAAGCGTCACCGCGCCCCACTTCGGGTTCTGGAATCCCGAAGGCAAGTGGGACGTGGAGAACTACGGCGTGATGCCCGACATCGAAGTGGATATGGAGCCCGCCGCGTGGCGCGAGGGCAAGGATACGCAACTCGAAAAAGCGATCGAGACGATTCTGGGCGAGATGAAGGCGAAGCCGCTGCCGAAGCACGTGAAGCCAGCCTATCCGGATTATCACACCAGGCCCAGCCAGTAAGTGGATACCATCAAAGGAATGCGCACTTGCCTCGTCTGGCTTTGTTTCGTCTTGCTGTTCTCACCCGTTGCGATGGCGCAGCAGGGTGGCGCGGAGCCTCACGTCAGGCTGGAAGATGCGGATGGCGACGGGCTGCCCGATGCGTTTGAGCAGGCGCTGCTCGAGCGCTTCTTGCCGCGCTTTTTTGTGAGCCGCAACGAGTGCTCGGATCTCCCCGCCGAGTTCGCTCTAAATGAGCCGGATCCTCGCGTGCTTGCCGCCAATGGCACCATCTACGCGCAAGCCTTCCCGGTGCGTGGCGAAGACGGCGAGTGGATTGAACTGCACTACTTCCACCTTTGGGCGAAGGATTGCGGGCGATGGGGACATCCGCTGGATGTAGAGCACGTTTCCGCGCTCTTGGCGGCTCCCCAATCCGATGCTCCTGCCGCAAATTGGCGCGCCCTCTATTGGTTTGCCGCTGCGCATGAGAATACCGTTTGCGACGTCAGCCACGGGGCGCAAGCTAAAGCGCTAGACGCGGAAGAGCGAGGCGCCAAGGTTTGGATCTCAAGGGCTAAGCACGCCTCTTATCTCAACCACGGCCGCTGCAAGTTCGGTTGTGGCGGCGACGAATGCCCGCGGCCGCGCGAACTGGATGTACCGCGCGTGGTGAACCTTGGGCAAGCGGGGCGCCCATTACATGGAGCGCTTTTTATCGCTTCCAGCCAGTGGCCGATGGCGGACAAATTGGACGAAGATTTTTCCCTGGCCGTCCGCCAGCAGTTGGCCGCCGCGCCGCCGAAGAAGGTGGTGGCGGTGAACTCGGGTATCCCTCCCGTGCGGGCCACCATTCTGGCGGGCGAAGAAATCCTTGGTGGCGTGGGTACGGGCAAACGCCATACGGAAGGTGCCCTCAAGACGGGCAAAGACGCCACGGGCAGCGCTCTGGGCCGGGCCTTCCGGGCTACGGGCCGTTTCCTCAGCGGGGAGAAAGCCAGCGACACCACGGCGAAGGAGCAAGCTCCGCCCGCACCCGCCGTGCCTTCCTCCAATGCTGAGCCGGCCACGCCGCCGCCTACCAATTAGTGAGCGAGCCATCGCGGCGGTAGAGCAGCGGAATCGGCCGCGCTCCTTCGGTGATTTCCGCCTGCAACTTCAGCTTTTCGGTCTGCACCGTCACACCCAGGCCGGGGCGGTCATTGGGCCACAGCTTTCCGTCGCGGAAGTCGTAGCACTCGGGAAGATAGCCGGTCTTCTGTTTGCCATCGCCGGTCATTTCCATCATCACTGTGCCCGGGAAAGTGCCGCAGGCATGCACCAGCGCGGCTTCGGCGATGGGTCCCGTGAAGTGCGGAATCAAGCCAACGTAGTGCGTCTCGCAAAGGGCTGCGATCTTCTGGAATTCGGTGATGCCGCCGCAGTTGGGGATGCTCACGCGGCTGAAATCGATGAGGTGATTCTCGATCAGAGCGTTCACTTCCCAGCGGTCTCCGAAGTGCTCTCCCACGGCGATGGGCACGTTCACCTTGGGGCGCAACGTGCGATAGACATCGGGGTTTTCCGATCGCACCAGATCTTCGCAGAAGTATGGCTCGAGCTCCTCAAGAAGCTGCGACATGCGCACTGCCTGGGGAAAGTCGTAGCGGGTGTGATAGTCGATGCACCAATCGCCATTCGGCCCAACGCCCTTGCGGATCTCCCGGCAATGTTCGAGAGTGCGGCGGACGCTTTCGCGGGCGTCCATCGGTTGCTTGCCGCCATCGAGGGCCGAAGTGCGAAAGGCGCGAAAGCCGGCTTCGATGCAGGCGCGCGCTTTTTCTTCAAGATTGCCCGGGGCGGGGAAGCCGGTGGAATAGCACTCCACGTGTTTGCGCGTGAGGCCGCCCAGTAGAGCATGCACGGGGATTTCGAGCGCTTTGCCCTTGAGGTCCCAGAGGGCCATGTCGAGGGCGCCCAATGCGTGGATTTTCTCGCGCCCCGGCGGATAGAAGCGGCCGCGATACATCAACTGCCAGAGTTCCTCAATCCGCATCGGGTTCCCGCCGATGAGCATTTCGGCGCACTCGCGAATCGTATCCGGGCTGCCCCCCTCGCCGATGCCGGTGAGGCCGGCGTCGGTTTCCACCGTCACCACATCGAAGCTCTGGTTGAACATCGGGCGGGAGATGGGCGAGCGGTAATGGCGGATGCGCGTGATCTTCAATTCGCGCAGTGCGGCCTCGGCGCGATGGGAAAGGAGCATAGCGGCGGGCGCGGCGAGCGCGCCTCGAAGAAAGCGGCGTCGGGTGAACATAGCAAGGCCTCCGGCGAATCGCTTTCGATTCTATCGTCGAATTCCCGCCCGCCGCACTGTCCTACTCCGCGCGCTCCTCGACGGGGGCGTCGCGAAAGGTGACGATGGGGAAGACCTCGGGGATGTGCGAATCGTAATGTCCATGGCGGTTCCAGGTCCATCCATCGCAGGGGTCCAGCACCTCGCCGTTGCGCCCGATCTTCTGGAAGCGCGAACAATCGATGCGCCATTGGTCGCCGTCGCGGGGCGGCAAGGAGCGACCATCGGCGATGTCGCGGAGGCTCTGCCAGGGGATGGCAATTTCGGCACTCCAGCCGCGGTCCACATCGTCGCGTTGGTTGAGCGTGCCGTCCACATGGACAGCGTGTTTGAGGCCCGGGCAATCCCAATCGAGAAAGCCCCAGCGCTCCCCCCGCGGATGAACGTGGCCGCCCACGCCATCGAGCACCAGCGTGCGCCGGGTGGCTGGGTCGAACTCCGGCCTTGCCCAGAAACGGCCGCCCGGCCGATGTACGTCTTGCCAGATCCAGAAGACTTCGTAGATCACATTGCAGGCGCTGATCTCAAACTCGTAGTAGCTGTCTTTGCCGGCGATGAAGAGCTCCAGGTCGTTCTCCTCATAGATCCTGCTATCCCGCTCGGTCAACGTGCCCCAGACGTCGGTTTCCTGGGCGCTAAAGCCGAAGTAAAGATACTTGTCGTCCCAGAGCATTCGCACCCGCGTATCGAACCATGCCGGTTCGCCGGTGACGATATCGACAAAGGCGTTTGAAAGCGGCGCAGCGTGCCAGGGGGCCTTATCCAGGCTGCCATCGATGGCGATCGGCTCTCTGGTGCGGTAACAGGTATAGCGGGCGACGTTTGAATCGAATGCCATCGTCAGTCAAGATCCTCAATTCTGAGCGCGCGCTCGACAGAGGCGAGGGTTTGGCGGCGAACGCGAATGGCCTTGTCGAGCAACTCGTAGGGGCACTTCCCAATCTGGCGGAGCAGCAGGCCGGCGGGGACGTCGAACGCCTGTTGCGCATCCAGCCACAAAGAACTTACCAGGCCCATTCTCGCCGATTCGAACGATCCACGCTCAATGAGAAACGCCTGGCCGTCACTGGGTTTGCGTGGCGACAAAGCCACCACGGAAATCGCGGTGTCGGCGGCCTCCGTGTTGTGCAGAACGACGGCTGGGCGTTGCCTGGCCGTGCCGCCGGATGGGGTTGGAAACAGAACGAGCACCACGTCTCCGCGACGGTAGCTGCCTGCCGCGCCGGACTGTTGTTGGCGGCTAGACATAGTCATAGATATCCATCTCAGGGTCAGCCCATCCGGGGGCGGATTCCGACATGCGCTCTCGAGCGTCAAGAATATCGGTGGCGGCATGGTGCAAGGTTTCCAGATCGATTGGTTGCGGCCCTGCAAGGCGCAAGCTAAGCGAAGCCATCCCGCAACGGGTGGCGTTATGCAGCCGGATGATCTGCTGAAAGGTATGCGTGAAGGGCCGCATGACGGGGCCGAGCTTGCGGTCGAACGGAATGGCCTTTGCGATGCTGGCGAGGTGCCCTTCCATCTCGCCAAGAGCGGCGCGCAAGGTTTCGGATTGCTCCCGGCTGTGGCTTGCCGTCAAGTGGAGTTGGGTGTCCGCATAGAGCCGGTCAATCGCCCCATCCAGCCACTGGCGCCGGGCGCGCACCCGCAGAATGGCGAAGGTGGTCCAATTCGAGGCGGCCAGCTTTCTGACAAGCGACTGCAATTTTCTAAGATCTTCAGGCGGCATCACAGAGTTTACAAAGGTTTCGTTAAGCATACCCAAAGGCCGGGCTTGGCGGCTAGCCGGTGGCATGGGCGGCGCGGGCCGCAGTGCGGGTAAACGATTCGCAATCGGGAAGAATCTGCCCTGACTTGCCGGTGGGATTCAGATGTAAACTCCTGAAAACGCGCAGTCCTTCGAACTGGTATACGGCTTGCAGGCAAAGATACGTGGAAGCAATCTCGTCCAATGGGAGCGTGCTTCACCTCGCCCGCTCTTTCGCGGGCATTGGACGGGAGCTTCCGCAATCACACACGCGAAAGGGAAAGCGATGAGACGGGGAAAACAGTTCGTGGGCATGGCTGCGATGGGGTTGGCATTGATACTTGGAGTGGCTGGCTGTAATCGCGGTGCCACCAGCGAGGCCGACGGAGCGGTAGCCTCGGAATCCGCTGAAGAGCCGGCAGCGCGAGATGGCGGGAGCGCGTTTGCCGCCAGCCGCGGCGATGCAACCAGGACCCCGCCAAGAGAAGAGAAAGGGTTGCTGGGCTCGTTGCGTAGCGCCCTTGCGCCCAAGCCGAAGGTCTATACGCTGGATGCGGGCACGCCAATCCGTGTGCGTACCACCTCCACCATATCTACGAAGTCTTACGACTCGGGCCAGACCTTCGCCGCGACGTTGGCCGAACCGCTGGTTGTGGAGGATAAGGTGATTGCGCCGCGCGGGGCGGAGATTCTGGGGAGAGTGGTGAACTCCAATGCCGGCGGGCGCGTGAAGGGTGTCGCTTCGATCACGTTGACCCTGACGAAGCTGGAGACAGGCGATGGCCGCGAGGTCTCCATCGATACGAACAATGTGGGACGGCAGGCGCGAGCGACGAAGAAGAAAGACGCGACAAAGATTGGTATCGGTGCTGGCATTGGCGCGGCCATCGGAGCGATTGCCGGCGGTGGTAAAGGTGCGGCCATCGGCGCCGCATCCGGTGGAGGCGCGGGAACCGGAGTGGTGATGGCCACCCGAGGCGACCCAGCCGTGGTGCCCGCCGAGAGCCTGCTCACCTTTCGGACCCAAGCCCCGGTGACGGTGACTTTCTAGCCCGCCGCGCGAATTTTGCCGCTCACGCTGTTTTGGGGATGGAGCGTCTTGCGGATACACTACTTGCTGACCCTGGCGAGCAGGCATTGCACAGCCGGGGAAGGAGCAAGACGGCATGAGCGAATTCCTTGAGCGCTCCGTGGAGGAATTGCGCGCGGAGCTGGCGCGCATGGAATCCCGCGTCCGCGCCCTGGAGCGAGGGGAAGTACGCTTCGGCGGCGCGTTGGTGGGCCGCACCACTCTTGGAGAAAGGCCGCGGGAAGATACGGCGGAGAGTATCCGCGTGACGCTGCCGCCTCCACCGCCCCCGCTTCGCGCCGAAGCGCCGCCGGCATTCTCCCCTGCGGCTCTGCCGGCATTCACCACGGTTCCGCCGGCAAGCTCGCCGGCGCCTCCGCCCCCGTTCACAATCGCCCCGCAGCCCGTGGCCCCTGCAGCCCGTAACGGTGACGATCTCGAATCCCAGATGGGCCTCACCTGGGTGAATCGCATTGGTGCCGTAACGCTCATCCTCGCCGCCGGCTTCGTCTTCAAATACGCCGCCGACAATGGATGGATTGGCCCATGGGCACGCGTTCTGGCCGGCTTACTGGCGGGGGGCGCCGCTTGCGCGGCCGCGGAGTTCCTGGTGCGCCGGGGCCACCGAGTCGTTGCGCAAGGCGTGGCCGGCCTTGGCATCGCCATTTTCTATTTCTCGCTCTTCGCCGCTTTTCAGATTTTTGAGCTGCTGCCGCAGCTTGCCGTGTTTGGGCTGATGACCGGCGTCACGGTTCTGGGCGGCGCGCTGGCCATTCGCTACCAGGGCCAGGCGCTGGCCGTGCTGGCGGCGGTTGGCGGCTTCCTCACGCCGCTAATGCTCAGCACCGGTGAGAACCGGCCCTGGGAACTCAACGCATACCTGCTGGTGCTGGCCTCCGGCGCGATCTTTCTGGCCGTGCGGCAGCGCTGGCATGGCCTGGCGTGGATGGCTTACCTCGGCACGAAAATACTGTTTTGGGCGAGCGTGTTTGACGACGATGGACAGGCGCCCTACTACCCCACGCTGGTCTTCGGCGTCCTCTACTACGCGCTCTTTCTGCTTACTCCCTGGCGCGGGATCGCGGTGCTGGCGCAGGTCTCGTTTGGAGCGGCCATTCTCGCGGGCAGCGTTTGGGGCGGCAATATCCAGTGGACTTGGCAACTGGTTCTACCACTCGCAGTGGGCGTGGCGGTTGCCGTCTTCCGCAGACGCGCCGCGGAGGCGGTGGCTGCCTTGCTTACCGCCCACGCTCTAGTTGCCTCCGGCTTGCTGATGATGCTGGAATCCGGCGCCGATGGCACGCTCCCGAAGGATGCCTTAGGCATGGGCTTGCTGGTGGCCATCTGGGCGATCTTCGCCGCTTGGGCGATGCTTAGCTGGCTACGGCTGCCGAACGCGGTGCCGGAAACCGTTGCCGCCTTGTTCGCCATCAATTCGCTGGCCTTTGCCGGGGAAGGGGTGGCGCTAATGGATGCGGCCGGCTGGCAGACGCAAGGGGCGTTTGCCTTTGCGCTGGCCGCGCTGCACGTGGGTTTGGGGCTGCCTGCCGTGAGTTCGCTGATTGGGGAAGATCGCTACCCCACGGTGGCGCGCATGGCGCAAGGCTTAGGCGTTTTTTTCCTCGCCTGCGCCATCCCGCTGCAATTGGAAGGGCCACTCATTGCCGCGCTCTGGGCCGGTGTGGGCTTGGCCTTGGCGTGGGCCTCCTCCTTGCGCCGCTCGCCGTGGATGGAAGCATCCGCCTACGTTCTCTTCTTTGCGGCTATCGTTCGCCTGGCCGCCGTGGATTTCCCTAACCTGAGTACCGATCCTGCTCCGTTCTCGCATGGCGTCTTCTTCACGTCCATGCTTGTGGGCATCTCCATGCTGGGCGCGGCATGGTTGTGGACGGCCGCCTCTCATCGCCTGGCCGCCGCGTTCGGCGGGCACTTCGTGATTCTGACGACGTTGATTTTGGAGGCAGTCCGCTGGGGAGAGCGTGGCGCTCCAGGGGGCGACGCGTTGATCTTCCAGACCGCTCTGGTCTCCGTGATCCTTAGCGTCTATGCGGCTATGCTGGTGGCGGTGGGTGTGCTTGCACGCAGCCGCGCCAACCGGATCGGCGGTCTTGTGTTGCTGCTCTTTGTGGTGGCGAAGCTCTACCTCTTCGATGTCTGGCTGCTAGATACCTTGTTCCGCATCGTGGCATTCGGGGTGCTAGGCTCCATGCTGCTGGCGACGTCGTTCCTGTATTCGAAGCTCAAGCACACGGTGCGCAGCTTGCTCACTGAAGAGCCCTCCGCGCATCGGGCCGGTAACCCGCCGCCAGCGGCCCTATTTGATCAGGAGCCCCCCGCGGGGCCTGTGCCATGATGGTGGCGTGATCGTCCACCCACATCCGCCGCAGGGCCGCACTTGGCTTTGTAGCGCGCTCGCGCTGGCCGCTACGCTTTGCTTTGCGGCGTGCCAGGGCGATCGCACGGTGCCGGTGATCGCCGCCGCGCAAGGGCCAGTTGGGGAACGAGTGCTCGTCGTTTACAACGCCACGCTCAAGGATTCCCCGGCCGTCGCCAAGGATTACGCTACGTTGCGCAACGTGCCCGAGGAGCACCTCTGCCCCATCTCCCCGCCCAGCGATACGGCGCTCAGCATCGGCGATTTTGAAGAGACGGTGAAGAAGCCGGTGCGCGAATGTCTCCAGAAGGCCGGCTCGCATGAGATCCTTTACATCGTGCTGAGTTACCGGACACCGTTCCGGGTGATTGAGCCCGATGGCAAAGTGAATCTGGCGATCGATTCCGTCCTCTCCGACGTGTGGAACGAAATTCTCCCGCAACCCTTTCCAGAGAGAAACCTATCGCCGCATCCTTATTTCTCCCTCGATAACAGCAAGGCCAGGCAGTACACAGACCATCTGCCGCTGCTCGACTTTCGGGAGCGCGAATCCGCGCCCCGGCTCTATTCCGTCTTTCGCCTCGACGCCCCCACGGAGATCCTTGCCGCGGGCCTTGTGCGGAAGGCGCTCACCGCCGAGCGGGCAGGAGGCGCAAAAGGGCGTGGCTGCTTTGACCGCAACTCCGGCGCCTTGGGCGATGCCGAAGACCGCGGATACGCGGCTGGCGAATGGGATATCGAACGCGCCGCCGAGCTTGCTCGCCAAGCTGGATGGGAAGTGACGCTGGACGATCACAAAGAGGAGTTCGGCAGCGCCCCCGCGCCCGCCCGCTGCGAAGATGCCGTATTCTACGCAGGTTGGTACAGCCTCAACAATTACAACGACGCCTTCACGTGGGCCACGGGGGCCATCGGTCTTCACCTCGATAGCCTCTCCGCACTGCACCCGCGCTCCGGAAAGAACTGGGCGTCGAACGCGATCGCGAGCGGGATCACAGCCACCAGCGGGGCGATTGACGAACCGTACCTTGCCGCTATGCCGCACCCCGACGGAGTCCTGCGGGATCTGATGCAGGGGGCCAATCTCGGCGATGCCATGCTGCGCAACACGATGTCCGTGAAGTGGCGCATCATCCATATCGGAGACCCGCTCTACCGCCCATTTCCGCGCGGTCTTGGTGCCTGGGCCGCCTCCGCGTCGGCTTCCGGCGGCACTGATAGAATGAAGCAAGAGTGAAGACTGCATCCTGGATTTCGCTGGCCCTGGGCGCCGCGGGCGCTGCCGCCGGGCTTGGCGCATACGCGGTGAACGGGCGCTCTTCCTCGCTGCTCGCTCCCTCTGTTTGGCACGGCCCGCGCGAGCATCCCACCTACGCTCTCACCTTTGACGACGGCCCCAGCGAGAGCACGCCCCGCCTGCTGGACCTCCTCGATTTTCACGGTGTGAAGGCCACATTTTTTTTGCTTGGCGCCAACGTGCGGCGCCTGCCAGGAATCGCCCGCGAGATCCTCCTGCGCGGGCATGAAGTGGGTAATCACGGGGACCGGCATCCCTATTACTGCTTTCAGGCCCCGCGATTTGTCTATTCCGATATCGTCTTCGGCCAGCGGGAGATTGAAGACGCGCTGGGCTTTTCTCCGTGGCTTTTCCGCCCGCCCTTCGGCCTGCGCTGGCCGGGTATGCGCGAAGCCCAACGCGATTGCGGGCTAGTGGGCGTGCAGTGGAGCGTGATGGGGCGCGACTGGCGATTGGGCGCAAACGGCATCGCCCAGCGGTTGGCCGACGGCGTTGAGCCAGGCGCGATCCTCTGCCTGCACGACGGACGCGAACTGGCCGTGGACCCCGACATTCACCACACCATCACCGCCGTTCGCGCGTTCCTTCTGCATCGGGCCACCGAGGAACTAAAGCCCGTCACGGTCTCCGCGCTTTTCGCACCCGAGCTGTTTCTGGAAGCCGAAGCGCTGGCTGGCGTGCCGGAAGCGCGCTAACGATAGCCCTCGCTCCATACCCGCAGCACGGGATACTGCCGATAGCCCGGTTCGGCATAGGGGCTGCGTTGGTAGAACCATTCCAGGCGGGCCCGCTGGCTGGCAGCGAAGGCGGCATCTTCCTTCAGCTTCTTTTCGAACTCCGTCCGAAGCCCCGGATTCGCTTCCAACATGCGCTGCGCGAAGGGTTCCATCACATAGGCGGAGAAGTACTCCTTGCGCTCGAACAACGAGTGGAAGAAGCCCCAGCGGAGCAGGGAATCGGGCGCATCCGGTTCCAGCAGATTCGCCGCCACGCGGGCCGCGGGCTGATTCAGCTTCACCAGAACGGACCCCGCCGGCACTTCGCAAAGTGAACGCTCCTCTGAAGTGCGAACGTCTACGCGGATGCGGCCCTCGAATGGCTGCGTGGAAAGGCGAGGATCGTGAAGGGTGTACTGCCCGCACTGGAAGCGGCGCGATGCGCGGAGGGTCTCGCTTTCCACGCCGTGAAGACGCAGCCTGGCGATCACCTCCGTCCAGGCAGCCGGCACAACATAGGCCTCCGGCAGCGTTGCCCCTTTTCGCACTTCCACCGTTCGGAAAATTTTCGTGTTCACATCCACCGCGGGCAGCCGGTAAGCCGTGTATTCGCCGCCCGCCAACGGGGCAGGCAGCTTTTCGGGTGTGAGACCGCGGAACACATGTGGCTCGGACTCCGCGGAGAGCTTGCCTTCAAGGTAAAGAGTGGCGCTGCTGCCGCCGAGTCCAATGGTGGCTTTGTCGGCTTGGCTGGCCGCCGCGACGATTGCCCCAGGGTCGGCCGCAAGGGTTTCGAGCGCCTTCAGGGTGACATCGTAGTGAGCCCAAACGCGAGTGCGGAAGGCCTTCAGGCTATGCGTTTCAACCAGCAATCCCGCCCGGTTGCGCACGGCGGCGTAGCCCTGTGAATAGCGGGGCGAAAAGATCTCTATCCGAAATCCCCGCTCGGGTTGCAGCGAATCGAAATAGCCGTAGGGACCGATTACGTGGCCTTCGCGCTGCATCTGTTCGAAGAGCGCTGGAAGAAACGCAGCGCTCGTCCAGCGGGCCAACGGCATGGCAACATCGCCGTTCATGGGCATATCGACGGTGATGTCGTATTGGAAGTCCATGCCGTCGGTGACGTGATGGTCGATCAGCAAGTGGGGGCGCCAGGCGTTATAGAAACGCAACCACGCCTGCATTTCCGGGGCGTCTGCCTTCATGTAGTCGCGATTGAGGTTCAGCCGCTGCGCCGTTCCTCGAAAGCCCATCGCTTCCGGCCCGTTCTGGTTCATGCGGTGGTAGCGGCTGCGTTTCTCATGGCCGTCCGCATTGAACACCAGAAGGTTGGCGACAATCACCCGATCGAGCAGTGCGGCGTGGCGTCCGCTGGTGAGCAGGTCCCGCAGCAGCATCAGCATGGCGCTCTTGCCGGCAATCTCCCCGGCATGAATTCCGTTCTGCACGAACACCACGGGCTTGCCCGTCTTGCGGGCTTGTTCCGGCGTAAATGCGCGGTCTTTGCTGGCGATCAATACGTAGAGATCGCGGCCCTCGGCGCTCTTGCCGATGGGCAGCAGCTTGGCGAACCGCGAGCGCTTCTCTAGCTCCCGCGCCAGCGCCACGGCCTCTGCATAGTCGCCCGTTTCGCGATACTCCGTTTTCTCTTCCGTGGTCAACAACTCAGGCGGTGATGCCGCTGTGCTTTCTTTCAAAGACCTCACCTTCGAGGCCGCGGGCGGTTCGAACACCGATGCCGGGCGGATGGGTTCGGGATTATTTTGGGCGCTTAAGCCGGGGGCCGAGAGAAGCAGAAACAGGGCGATTGATGGGGTGTTCATTTGGGCTGCCGGGTGCGGCGTTAAAGCGGGTGATTCTCGATTGTAGCCGCCCGCAGCGGGCCACGGCAAAAGCGGGGCACAAACGCGAAGACGGGCCGGTTCCCCTTGGAGCCGGCCCGTCTCCGAGTTCTGATTCGATTGCGATTAGAACGTCGTCGTTTGCGTGCCGCCCAGCGGTACGCCGATGATGTCGCCTGAAATCACCAGTTCCACGCGGCGATTGCGCTGCCGTCCGTCGCGCGTGTCGTTGCCCGCCACCGGGCGCGAACTGGCGTAGCCGCGTCCGGTGATGTTGCTCAGCGGGGGAACGCCCTGATCCACCAGGTAGTTCAGCACCGCGGCTGCACGCTGTTCGCTGAGCTTGCGGTTCAGCTCGTCCGAACCGGTGCTATCGGTGTGCCCTTCCACTTCCAGCGTCAAGCCCGGGGTCCAGGTAAGAATGCCAGCGATCTTGGCGAGCGCTTCCCGTGTGCCAGGCTTCAGGTCGAATTTGCCCACGTCGAAAAGAATGTCGGACATCGTGACGACAAGTCCGCGGGGCGTATCCTGCGTCACCAGCACACGGTTCAACTGGTCCACCAGGCGGTTGCGCAGAGCCTGCGCTTCGGCGCGTGCCTTTTCAGCGTCCTGGCGGGCTATGGCCTCGCGCTGATTGGCCGCCTCAGCTTGCTGGCCCGACAATTCGGCCTGGCGGCGCGCGGCTTCTTCGGCCGCACGGGCAGCTGCCTGGGCCGCTTGCGCCTCCGCTCTCTGCCTCGCGGAGCGCTCGGCTTCAAGCTGGGCCATCAGTTTCTGCTGCTCAGCCTGGCGCTGCCGTTCCTCGGCATCCTTGCGCATCTGCTCCTGCTCGGCGGCCATCTGCTTGGCCTCCGCCGCACGCTGGCGCGCCTCCTCGGTGCGCTGACGTTCGGCTTCCTGTTGCAGTGCGATGCGCTCTTCCTCGCGCCGTTTGAGCGCGATGGTGCGGGCATCCTCGGCGGCCTGCGTTACCTGCCGGGAGGTGGTTTCCGATGGCTTCCACTGCTCCCGCACGACGTAATCCTCCGTGCGATCCATCAGCTCGGTGGCCCGCCGGAAAGAGGATGCGGCGTACTTATCCGCTTTGGCAATGCGCGCCAGGCGAATGGCGTTGCGCGCCTGCACCACATCAAAGGGCGTCTTCGAATCCTGTGGCAGCGGCTTCAGGTCTTCCGGATTCGCCTCAGTGACGTATTGCCCGCGTTCGATCAACTCGAACTTGGCGTCGATTTCGGTCTGCATGCCTTTGGTGTCGCGCCGCGGGATGTTTTCGAGGACGACGACGTTGCTGGGCATGGTGACCGCGAAGTAGGGTTCCGCGGTAACGATCATGCCGAAGGTCTGCATCTTCGAGGTCACTTGCAGCTTGGCACGGCCATTCTCCGGGCGCACTTCGCCCAAGCTGATCGCTCTGCCTTCCGGAGTAACAGCCCACAACACGTAGGTGAGGTATTCCGTGCCGAAGCGCGTGGGCGATTGCAGGTTCTTCAACTCCGCCTTCACTTCCACATAGCCATCGCGGCTGCGGATCTCGGCTTCGCCCTCAGTATCGGGCATCAGCGGGGTGCCGCGGAAATCGACTTTCGTCGACGTGTTCACGCGGTAATTGATCGCCTTCGTGCTGCGCGAAGTTACCGTGATCTGGTAGAGAGCCTGCGGTTTCTCCTCCGACCCAACCGTCTGCGCGGCAAGGGGGTAAAAAGAGTCGCTAACGGCCAAAATCAAAAGGAGCAGAGTTGCTATTCGGGTCATCGAACCTCCAGTAGCTTTGTTTGCGATAGACTCTATAGCCCTTGTTACTAGGGTAACAGAAGGGTCTGAAGGGGTCGCCCATCGACACCGTTGGCAAGGTGCCGTGCAGGGCGCGTTGCATCGACGGCGAGATGAACCTTAAACCGGCGATCAGAATACTTCCAGACTGAGCGATCGCTCCTGACCGCTCAGCACGTCCTGGACCCGGATGCGCCAGGTGCCAGTAGGGTCGTTGAGAGCCAAGGGTATCTGCTTCGAGGCTCTGCCCCCTGGGGCCACCACGTTGCCGGAGTATGGATGTTGCAATTCGCCGGCGGGGTTGGTCATTTCGACGTGGAAGACCTGTTTCTCCGCCGGAGCGGCACCGTCGAAGGAGAGGCTTAGCTGCACGATGCCGCCTCTTGCGGCACGCGCGGGCGCTACCACCCTTAAGGCGGGAACCGGCTCCGGGGTAACCGCGAAGATCGCTGGATCGTATGGATCAAGCTGCACGGTGACATCCTTCAAGCGGCCTAGCGGTTTCCGGGCGCGGACGTCATAGACGTACATCTCCGCCGGAAGGCTGAGATGCACCGTCCTCGCCTCTTCAAAGCGTTCGTTGGATTTGAACTCGGGGGGACCGAGCTCGTTCACGCGTAGTTGCGGATTGGTGAGAAGCCCGACGATGGTGGCCGCGCCGTTGCGGAAGACGTGCGTTTCGACGCCCACGAGCGGCTGCCCGTCCGCCCCTTTCACCAAAAAGCGCGGCCGGATATTGTGACCGTCGAAGAGATCCCGCCCCTTGCGGTGCAGTTCCGCTTCTTTGCTGAGCAGGCGTTGCTGGTAGTAAGGCAAAGCGCTCACGGCGGTCATCTCGATTCCGTCGAGCAGCGGCTGATCGAGCAGGCGGCTGTGCGCATCGAAGCGGCCGGGAACGCCGTCGGCGATCACCAAGCCGCCAGTTGCGGCAAACGCGCGGATCTCGCGGGCCTCTGCCTCCGAGAGCGAAGTGGAGCGGGGGAGAATGAGGACGCGATAGCCGCCCCGGGCAAGCTCGCCGCGCTCCACCTGTTCGTAGGCGACGAAGTTGTATTGCAAGCCAAGGTCTTCGACGAGCTTGCACCAGGATTCGCGCAGACGGAGAAATTCGCTATCCATACGCTCCTTGGCGGAAGTACGGTCCACCCATGCTTCGCCATGCGGGCGTTGGGCAAGCATCCATTCGGTGCGCATGCTTGGCTGCGAATAGTGAATGGCAATGGGGTCCCGCTGGCGCGCGCTGGCGATGAGCAATGCGCCCAGACCGTTGCGAATTTCGTTATAGTAGCCTTCCACTTCGAGGCCGCGTTCGGCGGGCTTGGCGTCCTTGGTTGCGAAGCCGTCGTTGTTGTCGTCCCAGATGATGTGGCCGCGCGATCCGTGCAGCAGTTCATACCAGATGCGGTGGCGCTCCCAATCGCCGCGGGCGAAAGAGGTGGTGATGAAGGGAAGCGCAGGATTGAGAGAACGAATGATCTCGATGTTGTTGCCGATGTTGTAGGGTTCGATGGCGGTGAGTGTCTGGGTGATCCGCCAATAGTCGTAGCCGCCCCATCCAGGCATCTGTCCACCGGCAATGCCGACATAGGCGTCGGGATCGACGGAGCGAACGGCATCGACGCCCATCTGCAGTGCGCGGGCAAAGGCGACATCCATCCACTCCTTGTGATCGGACCAGGAGGAGAAGTTATTGCCGGTGCGGGCCATGGCCTCGCGAGTGGTGTTGGGAATCACGCGATTCCAGTCTTCGAAGCTGCTACCCCATTGGCGATTGAGCGCGGGCAGGTTGCCGTAGCGCTCTTTGAGCCAGAGGCGCATGCCGGAGAGGGAATAGTCGGAGAAATCGAAATCCCAGTAGGCGGCCAGATCGGCGATGCCGGATTCGTCGCCGAGGTCGTAAAAGACGGGGCGGTAAGGCGCCCATTTGCGCGCAGCTTCCACCAGACGGTCATGAATCTTGGAGAGCCAGGCGGGGTCTGAGAGGCTGGGGTGGCGCTTAAAGGCCTCGATGCTGGTGGGGTCTTTCCGGTACAGCTCCTTGGCCTGGAGATAGGACCACTGTTGGATGCGATCGTTCCGGTAGCGATGATATTCGGCGTAGAAATCGGTGGCGATGTTCTCGGCGTACCAGCGGGCGTCGTTCTTGAGCATGGCCTCCGGCGGCTCTCCGGCGCGGCCGCTGTACTGAGCCGCGTTGATACCGAAACGCTTGAGCACGGCGAGCCGCTCGGCATTGTGGGTCTGCCACATCATGATGGTGTAGTCGTCCCAATGGCGGGTGGGCGGCTTAGCGACGAAAGAGGCGGAGGCGGTTTCGTTGCGGCGGTCTAGCGCGTCTTTGCGATTCACACCCTCGAAGCGAAACTCGACGCGAAGATCGTTGGCCATGGTGACGGCACGCCGCATGTCGAGATCGAAGCGGATCTCCGTTTCGTCGCTGAGTTCGACGGAGAGACGCCGCTCTTCGACCACCCGTCCAAGAGCGTCCGACCAGTGGATCAGCAGTTCGCCTTTGCCGGTGGCCTGGGGCGAGGTGCGGAACACCGCCGTGACGACGGCATCCCGTTCGAACGCATTCCCAGGCAGTTCAAGCTGGGCAGCGCATAGAGACGCTGCGAAGAGGAGGATGCCGATGAGGGTATGCCGCATGTGCGAGACTCCTTGGAAAGAACGACTATCTTATCGCTTTCCCGAAGCGGCGCTACTTGTAGACCCGATTATCCGATTGGTTTTGCGAAGGGATCGAAGGAACCTGGCGTATTCCGCCCAACGGGTTCAGGCCCTCAGCGGGGCCGCCGCTCAGGAATGGGCTTTGACGAAGCCTTGGATGCGTTGGAGGAGATCGGAATTGCGGATGCTGGCGAGGGCGATGATGGAGTTGTGGTCTTCTTCGGGGTAGACCTCCGTTTCCACTTCCACTCCGCGCGATTGAAGGCTTTCGGCGAAGGGCCCGGTTTGGCGTAACACGAGCTGGGCGTCGTTGCCGCCACGCACCACTAGAAAGGGCGGCGCACCTTCCCTCACAAAGCGGCTGGGGGAGGCCTGCGCGCGTTCATCCTCTCCTCCGAAGGCATAATCGAAGCCTGGCGGCACTTCGTAAATGCCGCTTAGGGCGATGACGCCGCGAATCACCGTGGGGGGCAGGGAGTGAAAGGCGAGATAGCGAGGGTCCAGGGCGACCAGGGCGGCGATCTGCACGCCGGAGGAGTGGCCGGCAAGAAAGATCTTGTTGGGATCTCCGCCATATCGGCTCATGTTGTCGCGAACCCAATTCACGACGGCGGCGATATCGCGGCCGGGCTCGGGGAAACGGTATGCGGGCGCCTGGGAATAGCTTGGAATGACCGTCGTGATTCGCTTCAAGGCCAGGCTGACGCCGAGGGGGAGGTATTGGCGGCGGTGGCCGCTGCGCCAGGCGCCGCCGTGGACGAAGATCACCACCGGGTTCTTGCCGGAACTCATGTTGCGGTAGATATCGAGGCGGCGTTGGTCGGCGTCCTGGCGGGTGCTGAGGCGGTAGGAGATGCTATGCGCCACCTCAATGGGTGGGGGCACCTCGAAGCTCATTTGAGGGGCGAGTTCTTTCGTTCTGGCGGACGCCGCATCCGGGGCCTGTGGCGGGGGCGGGTTGTTTGAGGCGGGTTGCTGTGCCGCGGGAGCGATCCCGGCCATCACGCCGGCGGCCATTGCCTGAAAAAGCCCTCGGCGGGGAAAATCGGCTCGCTTCCCGTTTGAACGAAGCTCTCGCGTCACCAAAGGAACGGGAGATGGAACTCGGGGACCAGCCACGCCTACTTCTTCGCGGCGACCTGGTAGACATAGATCGAATGGGGCCGCTGATAGACCATGATCTTTTCCACCTTGCGCGGCTTCCATCCTTCAATTTCGAAATCGTGCGAAACGACGCAGGCGCCGGGCCGCAACTCTTTTTCGAGCTTCGGGCGGAGGATGAGATTGGCTTCGGAGATGAGGTAGAGCGTCACGACGTCGGCGTTGGAAAGGTCTGCTTCCATCATGTCCTGCTGGAGCACGCGCACCTTATCCTGGACGCCCGCTTCCACAGCGGCGTCGGTAGCCACTTGCGCCCACTTGGGAGAGAGCTCCACCCCAACGGCATGGGCACCATGCTTCTTCGCGGCAGCTACCAGAATGCGGCCATCGCCGCAACCAAGATCGTAGACCACCTTAGATTCGCTCACGCCGCACAACTCCAGCATCCGCTCCACCACATTGTGGGGGCTGGAGACATAGGGGGCGACGCTCTTTTTCATATCCTGCTTCTTCTGGGCCTGCGCCGGGGCGCAAACCAGCAGGGCAAGAAGGACAAGTGCGAGGGTGTGAGTGAGTAATTTCATTGGCCGATTGTCGGGTTGGCAGCGACCTTCCTGGTCCGGTAATCTTCAATCTCCGTGAACATCTTGCGCACAGCCTGGTAGAGATCCTGAGGGCGGTACACCGTGAATTCAGCGCCGCGATAATACTTTACAGCGTGCCCGATGGCGTCCCTCCAGGGATTCTCCCGCGGATTCAAATTGTAGTTCACATAGAACAACGGGAACTGCACTTCGCCAGCTTCACTGAGCATGTCCTTCGGCGGGTTCTCTTCGAGGAGAACCTTGGGCCCAACGAAGATCATCGCATCCACCGGATTCTCCGTGGACATTTCCGCGGTGATCAGGTTTGTAAGGAAGCGGGTGTCGCTATTCTTGTCGGCCAGAAGGCTGTAGCGGATGGTTCCCTGCTGGAGAGAATCGATCGCTTTGCCCACCGCCCCATAATCCACACGATCCACCGCCGTCTGGCGATAGAGCACCCGTTGCTCCCGTACATTAAAGACCACCAGCGAAACCTGCCCCACCCGCTCATCCCGGGCGACACTTCTTACAATCGAGAGCAGCGCCGCAAGATCAACCGGCTGGAGCGTGGCCGACTTCAAATTCAATGGAGCGAAGTGAACGAGCAACTTCACATGGAGAGACGCGCGTGTCTCGTCTTTCGGTACAGTCACCTCATGGAAGTCCTGGAAGGGGTGCGCCGGAGCCGAGCGGACGACGCCGGGGGTGAGGGTTATGGGGAGTGCCTCGCCCTGGGTGTAGGGCTCAACGTCGAAGGTCCAGGAGGAGGCGCAGACACGCTCGCGGCGGTCGCGCATCAGCCAGTCCATTTTGTATTTCCCGGCTCCCGCCAGGACGGAGCCTTCCAGATAGGCGTTGCCTTTCGGCGACTCGCCTTCGGCCAGTTCAGGGAACTCAGGAACGCGGAAACGCTGCAGGAAATAGCGCTTCTCTTTGGGGCGCTCCACGGGGTAGATGCGGAACAGCACGCTGAGGGTGTTTTCGCCGTCGCCCACCTCTGAGAGAGGCAATTCCGCCTGGTACCCTGCATGGAAATTCATGTCGAAACCCAGCACGGCGTCGGCGCGTTCCACCTTGCAGCGGAGATCGCTGCGGTCAATGCCAGCCTCAAAAATGGCGAGGTCGGATACGGGGATGTTCACGCCAGTGTATTCGGCGGGTGTCAGCATCTCCTGGGCAGGCAGCAGGAGCGGGGCGAGGCAACTCGTCCAAAGGAGTGCCGCCAAAGGGAATGCGGAAGCAAAGCAGCTATGGGGAAAGCGGTCTCGTTCCATAAAGAGCAATTCTTGCCTGGGTTGCTGCAACTCCCCCGATTGCGGCGCTGCAACGGGCTCGCAGGGTAACGTCGAACTGAGACGAGAGCGAGATTTTCTTCGTATTAATATAGGATACCGGATGAGCGCAAGGGCACCGCGTCCGGCTGGCAAGAGCCAGCGCATTCCTCTCCAGCCCGGCATCGCGTTTCCGCCTCCTCTCCCGATTCGATTGTTCAGCGTGGCACCGCTGTTTCGCGCCCCATTGGACAATTGCAGTGATTACACTCTATTCCAGAAAAATGGCCGCCACCACCCCCCTCGCGCGGGGACGGTGAAAGTAGCCCCCGCTTTGAGTGCGCTGCGCTAAAATCAAGAATTCATGCCTAACTTACTGGAAGGCAAGCGCGCCATCGTCCTGGGCCTTGCAAATCGATGGAGTATTGCCGCGGGAATCGCGGAATCGTTCCGCCGGGAAGGCGCCGAGCTCATCCTCACTTATCAGAGTGAACGGCAACTCAAAGCGGTGGAAGATCTTGCGGAAGAGTTGGGTGCCGCCCAACTTCTGATGTGCGACGTCACCAAGGAAGACGATGTCGTGAAGCTGGTGGAAACTCTGGCGGTGGACGACAAACCCCTCCACGCCGTGGTCCATTCCATCGCTTTTGCCAATCGCGAAGACCTCAACCGGCCCTTTGTGAATACGTCCCGCGACGGCTTCCTGCTGGCACATGAAGTCTCTGTCTATTCGCTTCTTGCCGTGTCGCGGGCGCTGCTGCCGCTGATGACCGATGGCGGCTCCATCATGACTCTCAGCTATCTGGGCGCGGTTCGCTCCATCCCGAACTACAACGTGATGGGCGTGGCCAAAGCGGCGCTCGAATCCACGGTGCGTTATCTGGCATCCGAGTTGGGCGAAAAGCAGATTCGGGTAAACGCGATTTCTGCCGGCCCCATTAAGACGGCATCGGCAAGAGCCATCGGCGATCTATCGACGATCCTGGATCATGTGGTGAAGCGGGCGCCGCTCCGGCGCAATACCACCCAGGACGAAGTGGGCGATACCGCCGCCTTCCTGGCCAGCGACCTTTCCCGCGGCGTCACCGGCAACGTGATTTATGTGGATAGTGGATATCAGATTGTCGGCTTCTAAGCCGCCATCGGATACGCAAAGAGCGCAGGCAGGGAATTCTGGGGATCCTCGCCTTTCGGGCACACACATTCCCGCCCCATCGTTGAAGAACTCGCCATGATTGACGTTCAGAATCTGAGCAAACGGTACGGCGGGTTTACCGCCGTCGACGACATCAGCTTTCACGTGGAGCCCGGACGCATCGTGGGTTTTCTCGGCCCCAACGGCGCCGGCAAAACCACCACGATGCGCGTGCTCACCTGCTTTCTGCCGCCCTCGCGAGGCAGTGTGCGCATCGCCGGCCACGACGTGCTTGACGACGCGCTGGCCGTAAAGCGGGCCGTGGGCTATCTGCCGGAAACGCCGCCCCTTTATACCGACATGCCCGTCGATGCCTATCTGCGTTTCGTGGGCGAGATCAAAGGCGTGCCCGCGAAGGAACTCAGCGGCCGGGTCGAATACGCCATGAAGCGATGCGCGTTGCTGGACGTGCGCGGCAAGCTGATCGCCAAGCTGTCGAAAGGCTATCGCCAGCGCGTCGGCCTCGCCCAGGCGCTGTTGCACGATCCCGAGCTGCTGATTCTCGACGAGCCCACGTCGGGCCTGGACCCCAAGCAGATTCTCGAAACCCGCGACCTCATCCGCGAGCTTTCCGGCGACCACACGATCATCCTCAGCACCCATATCCTCCCCGAAGTGGAGCAGATCTGCCAGGAGGTGATCATCATCAACAAGGGCCGTCTGGTGGCAACCGATTCGGTGGCCAATCTCCGCAACCGGCTTCGCGGCGTGGATGCCATTTCCGTGGAGTTCTTCGCCGACGGCACAACGCTTGAAACGGGCGCGGTGGAAGTGGAACTGGCGAAGATCCCCGGCCTCGCCCGCGTTCATTTTAAGGAGCACCGCCAGGGCCGCCTGCTTTTTGAACTCGAAGCGTTGCCGGAACGGCAGATTCGCGCGGCCGCCGCCAGCGCCATCGTAGGCCAAGGCTGGCAGCTTTATGAAATGAAATCCATCGCCTATAGCCTGGAAGAGGTGTTCCTGCAGGTGACCGGCGACGCCATCGCGGAGGGTCCGGACTTCGACACCGGTAGCCCCGGCGACGACCCGCCGGGAACGATGACCGAAGAAGAAGCGTCCGATACGCCCCCATCCCAGGAGGCAAGGGAGCAATGAGAAACATCCTTACGATTGCCGCCAAAGAGCTGCGCAGCTATTTCGTTTCGCCCATCGCCTACATTATCCTGGCGGTCTTCGCGCTGGTGTTCGGCATCTTCTTTACGGTGAGCGTGGAGAGCTTCATCCGGTACGTGATTGCCCAGGGGCAGATGGGTGGAAACGTGGCGCTCGACCTGCATGAGGCGCTCATCTCCCGGCTGATGGGCACCATCAATACGATCGGACTGTTTCTGGTGCCGATGATCACGATGCGTCTCTTCGCGGAAGAGAAACGCACCGGCACCATCGAACTGCTGCTCACCTCGCCCATTCGAGATTATGAAATCGTGCTGGGCAAGTGGCTGGCGGCGGTGGCGTTTTACGTGGCCCTGCTTGCGGTTTCGTCGCTCAACTTCGCAGTGCTGCTCTACTTCAGCAACCCGGAATGGAAGCCCATCCTGGTGGCGTATCTTGGCCTCCTCCTCACCGGTTGCGCCACGCTCGCTTTGGGCACCTTCGTCTCCACCACCACACGCAACCAGATCATCGCGGTGGCGGTTACCTTCTTTGCGTGCCTTGCCCTATGGATTGCCGATGCCGTCACGGTGTTCGGCAGCGGAGGATGGGCGGAGGTGGTGGGCTATCTTTCGCTCATCTCGCACTTCGGCGAGTTCTCTCGCGGCCTGCTGCAGGCAAAGGACGTGGTGTTCTTCGCCACGTTCACCTTCTTCTGGCTCTTTCTCTCCGTAAGATCTCTGGAATCGTTGCGGTGGAGGTCCTAATGGCAATGGGAAAGCGTTCTTTTCTGGACACCTACTGGCGCGAATCCCGCCAGAACCGCTACGGCGTTTATGTGGTGGTTTATGTGCTGGTGGTGCTGCTGTTGCTGGGCGGTGTGAACTACCTCACCAACCGCTTTAACAAGAGCTACGATTCCACAGCCACCCAGCGCCTCACGCTTTCCGAGCAATCGCGCAAGGTGGCGCAGGGCCTTCCCGCCGAGGTTTCGTTGCAGTATTTCTACGGCAACGGCGGCGCCGAGCCGGCCGAGGAATTACTCTCGCGCTATGCCGAACTCAGCAGCAAGGTGAAGGTGGCTTACGTCGACATGGACCAGCAGCCCATGGAGACCCGCGCCGCCGGCGTGACGGCCGCCGGGGAAGTGGTGCTCTCCATGGGGCAGCGCTTCGAGCGCGCGGCAATGTTGAGCGAAGAGGAGATCACCCGTGCGATGATCCGCCTCACCCGCGAAGGCGGACGCACCGTGTGCGTGCTGCAGGGTAGCGGCGAACCTTCGCTTGAAACCCGCGAGGGCGACGGTTTCAGCAATCTGCCGCTGCTGCTGAAAGCGTCGAGTTATGAGATTCGCCCGTTGAATCTTGCGGACGTACCTGCGACGCTAAGTTCCGCCCCGGGCCGCCCCGGCTGCGCGGTGCTGCTGGTGGCCGGGCCGCGCACGGATTATCCCGTTGCCGTGGTGCAGGCCATTCGCGGCTATGTGGAAGCAGGCAACGCCGCGCTCTTTCTGTTGGATCCGCCGGGTGTGGTGCAGGGCCTGGCCACCGCAGCCAATGAGGAACTGGTGCAGATGCTGGCGGGCTGGGGCGTCGCGTTGCAGAGGAATTGGCTGATCGCGCCGCAGAGCCTGGAATCGCTTCGCTTTGGGCCGCTCACGATTGTGGTGGATGAGTATGAGCGGCATCCCATCACCAGCACTCTTGGGCAAAGCCTGACGTTGTTTCCCCAAGTGCGTTCCGTGCAGATTCCGGAGGCAAGTGCCACGGTGAGTGCGCTGTTCTCCTCTCCGCCGAGCGCTCTGGCTACGGAATCGCTAGGCGCGAAAGGCCAGGAGATCGACATCTCGAAATTGCCCAAAGGTCCCTTCGTGATGGCTGCCGCCGGGACGCTGCAGGCAGCCCCAGCCGATGAAAGCAAGCCCGCGCCTTCGGGGCGCTTCGTCGTCGTGGGCAATAGCCGTTGGGCGCAAAACGGTAGCCTGGGCCAGTATGAGAATCGAAACCTGCTGGCCAATATGATCAACTGGCTGGCGGCCGACGAGGAACTGATCTCCATTCCGCCCAAGTCACCTTCCGATGCCACGCTGGTACTGACGCCCTTCCAGTTGCGGATGCTCAATCTCACCGCCATCTTCTTTATCCCGCTGCTCGTAATTGGCGCCGGATTTCTGGTGTGGCTGCGACGGAGATAATGCCATGAAGAAGAACCTCGGATTTATGGTGTCCGTGGTGCTGCTGCTGGTGGTGGGCGGCGCCGTCGCTTATTTCATGATGGAGGATGAGAAGCCCCTCACCGCCACGCCTCCCTCTGAGACGCTGCTCTTCAAGGACGGGCTGAAGGGCGTCAACGCCGCCAGCATCATCCGCACCGGTGAAGAGCCCATCAAGCTTGTCCAGACCACGCCTCCGCCTGCCCCGGAAGCCGGCATCGGCGAATGGCGCATCACCAGCCCGGCCAACTACAAGGCAGATCCGATGATGATGGGGGAATGGCTGGGCGTGCTGCGGACTCTTGACGCCGAACGCGCGCTGGAAGCGCCCGGCCCCGATGCCACGGGCTTTGGATTCGAAGCGCCGATGATGCACATCGAACTCGTCGAAGGGGTCAAAACCCGCACTCTCGAAGTGGGTGCGGTGAACCCCGGCGGGGCGAGCCGTTATGCGCGGCTTACGGGATCGCCGAAGCTCTATCTGCTGGCGGTGGGAAGCATCACGACGCTCAATAAATCGCTGGCCGATTTGCGGCAGAAGCGCGCCCTCGATGCCACTGTCTTTGCGGTAGAGAAACTGCGCATTGAAGCTCCCGGCGGCGTGCGCGAGATCGTGCGGACGCCCACTCGCGATTGGACCTTCGCGAGCCCGGTGGAGTTTCGCGCGGACCAGACCATGCTCAGCGAGTTCGCGACAACCCTCATTGGCGCCCGCGCGGACGCCGCGCAGCTTGCCCAGCCCCCCGTTGCCGAAGGGCGCTTTCGTGCGATGATTCCCGTTGCCACTGTGACAGCTTCCACTCAGGACGGCGAAGTGAGCGCCGAGTTCCGTAGGGATAAGGACAATACGCTCTATGCGAAGTCCGACGACCTTGGCGGAATTTACCCTGTGCAAACGGAACTGGAGAACTACCTGAAGAAGCCGGTGGAGATTTTGAACATGGAAGCTTCTTCGACTTTGGATTCGCCGATGTGTTTACCCTCGGCTATGAATCGCCTAGCCGCAAGCTGGAGTTCACCAAGCCGAACGAGCAGTGGGAACTCGATGGCCAGCCGACCATGTTCAGCGAAAGCGAACAAGCTGCTGGACGAACTCCGCAGCGCCGTGGGCAGCGCATTCGTGGAGGGAGAAGCACCGGGAAGCGCGGTAGCCACCATTCGACTTGAGACTGCCGGTGGTGCCAAGGAGCATGTGGAACTGCGTCGTGGCGAGGCGGGGGCCTTTGCGGTTCGGCGCCGGGGAAAGGATATGACAAGTTGCCCGGAATGTCTGCGAGGATATCGAAAAGGCGGCGCAGCAACTCCGCCCTGGCGGCAATCGCTAGGGCTGGAAATTCGCACTCCCGCAAGGCCCGAAACTCATCATGAATGCGCTCCTCACCGACCTCTACGAACTCACCATGGGAGCGGGCTACGTGCTGGCCGGGAAACAGCACGACATTGCCACCTTCGACCTCACCGTGCGCAAGCTTGCCCCCAGCCGGGGCTACGCCGTTGCCGCCGGACTCGCGCAGGCCGTGGAGCATCGCCGGATCTCCGTTCGAAGCGGACGGATGAAGTATTCGCGTCATCGGCCTCAATTTCAGCATGCTCCGGAAAGCTACTTCGAGCTGCTGCGCGATTTCCGCTTTCGGGGGGATCTGTTCGCCGTGCCCGAAGGGACGCTGGTGTTTGCGGGAGAGCCTATCCTAACGGTGCGCGCGCCTTTGCTGGAAGCGCAGCTTGCGGAGACCTACCTGCTCTCTACCATCGGTTACCAGACGATGGTGGCGACGAAAGCCAGCCGTATGGTGCGGGCCGCGCAGGGCAGGGCGGTGGTAGAGTTTGGAACGCGCCGCGCTTACTCGCCGGAAGCGGGGGTGATCGCCGCGCGGGCCGCTTATGTGGGCGGTTGCGCAGGAACCAGCAACACACTGGCCGGGATGCGCTATGGCATCCCCGTTTACGGAACGGCAGCCCATTCCTGGGTACAGAGCTTTGAGAGTGAACTGGAATCCTTCCGCGTGCTCCAGCAGCTTCTGCAGGAAGGCACCATCTACCTCATCGACACCTACGACACGGTGGAAGCGGCGCGGATGGTTGCCAGCCTCGGCAAGCCCGCCTTTGGCGTGCGCCTCGATAGCGGTGACCTGGTGACGCTCTCTCAGCGCGTCCGCCAGTTGCTGGATGCGGCCGGTCTGCCCGAATGCAAGATCATGACCACGGGCAACCTTAACGAATACAGAATCGCTTCCATGCTGGCCGACGGTGCCCAGGTGGATAGCTTCGGCGTGGGGACCGATCTTGTGATCTCGCCTGACGCTCCTGGCATGAGCGTGGTCTACAAGCTGGCTGAGATCCAATCGAATGGCCGCAAGCGATTCACCGCGAAGCTGAGCGAAGACAAAGAAACGCTCCCTGGCGGAAAAGACGATCTTCCGTTACGAAGGTCGCGATGTGATCGGGTGCTCATGGGAGTGCCCGCCCGGCGAGGCGGATGCGCTGATGGAGCCGGTGATTCTGGAAGGGGAACTGGTGCGTCCGCTGCTGGCGATCGGCAAGGTACGCGACTATGCCCTGCGCCAGATTCGGCGACTGCCGGAGGCCTACCATCATTTGCACGAACCGGAGAGCTATCCGGTGGTGCTGAGCGACGAACTGCAAGACTTGCAGCGCAAGGTGAGAGAATCGCTCCAGGCTGGTTAAACATGCAACGAACCAAGCAAAAAAAAAAAAAAAAAA
>JAXHKT010000039.1:0-100223 GCA_034522975.1 Bryobacterales bacterium | reverse complement strand
TTCTTTGCCGGGCCTCTATCGCTCACGACGAATCCTTGAGCTTCCTCACCTCCTCGGGAGGGAACTTGGGTTTGCGATCCGCGGTGTAGAGCCCGTTGATCTCCTGTTCCACGTCGGTGATCTGGGTGTAGCAGATGCCAATAAATTGCGGGAGGCGCTGCAACGCCGAGTAGAGGCCCTTCAGCCGCTCCATCGCGGCTTGCTGGGACTTCTCGACGCCGGCGTAGCCCCAGGCGTTCTCCGCGGTCTGCTGCCCTTCGAGTATGGTGGCGATGCCGCCGAACTCAGAAAGGAAATACGCCGATCCGTTGTAGGCCGCTTCCGGGGCCATGGCAGGGCGTCCGTTGCTGGGCACGGTGATGCCAGGCTGGTGGGTGAGGGGGCTGTATTTGGTGACCAGCGTTTCGCCGTCGCGGGCGTAATCGTGGATGCCGAATAGGTCTGTGGTTTCCACCTGCTCCCAGCCGTCGTTGCTGATGACGACGGCGTCGAGGAAGGCGGGTGCAAGTCGAGGTAATAGAGGCTGCGAATGAAATTACGCTGGCGGCGATCGGTGACATCCGGGACGCCCCAGCTTTCGTTAAGCGGCACCCACATCACCAGGGAGGGGTGGTTGATATCGCGTTCGACGGCTTCCATCCACTCGCGAGTGAATAGCGCCATGGAGCGCTCGTCGTAGCGGATGGGGAAGGTGTTGGCCATCTCGCCCGAGACAAGAAATCCCATTTTGTCGGCCCAATAGAGAAAGCGCGGATCCTCCACCTTCTGATGCTTCCGGGCGCCGTTGAAGCCCATCTGCTTGGTGAGTTCAATGTCGCGCTGGATGGCGGCGTCGGTGGGGGGAGTCAAGGTGCTTTCGGGCCAGTAGCCTTGGTCAAGCACCCACTTGAGATAGACCTTGCGTCCATTGAGGAGGAACTCTCCGTTTCGGATCTCAACCGAGCGGAAGCCGAGATAGGATTTCACCTTGTCGAGCGGCTGATTTCCGCTGAGGAGGGTGAGCCGGACGTCGTAGAGGTTGGGGGCGGAGAGAGACCAGAGCCGGGGATTCTCGACGGAGAGCGCCACCATGGCCTTGCCGTCTTTGACAACCGCGCGGGATACGGCCACGGGGGCGCCCTCCCAGAGGAGTTCCACCTGCGCTTCGAGGTTGGCGGCGGCGGCCCCGGCGACGCGCAGATCGAACTCAGCGTACCGAATGGTCGAAATCGGAAACGGCGAAGAAGATGGGAGTCGCCGGCGTTTTCAAGCCACACCGATTGCCAGATGCCGCTGGTGCGAGTGTAGAAGATGCCGCGCGATTTCGGCTCCCAATACTGCTTGCCGCGGGGGATGGCGCGGTCAGCCGGTGGATCTTCCACGCGAACGGCAATGCGATTGCGGCCCGCCGTCAGCAGGGTTGTGATGTCGAAGCGGAAGGGCACGTTGCCGCCTTCATGGCTGCCCGCCAGATGCTCGCCCCAAACCTGGGCGTCATTGAGATCCACTCCGAAGTGAAGCAGCGTGCGCTTTTCCGGCCAGTTGGCAGGGATGGTGAACTCGCGTTGATACCAGGCGCGCTCACGAAACTCAGTGACACCCACACCACTGAGCTTGGTTTCCCATGCGTAGGGCACGACGATCGACTGGGGCCAGCTCTGCTCGGTGGCGAACCACCGCTGGCGAAGCCCGAGATCTTCCTGATCGAAACGAAACTGCCAGGAGCCGTTCAAGGAAAGCCAATCGCCGCGCTCCCATTGCGGCTGTGGATACTCGGGCCTGGGGGTTTGGCCGTTGGCGAGAGAGACAGCCAACAGCAGGGCGGCCGTTAGAACCAAGAGGCTGCGGAGGGGTGACATCGGCAATCCTTTCTTCAACGGCACGCAGCGGCGGTTTGCACGAGGCCGATCGCCGAGGCTGGCCGGGCAGGACCAGAAGGGTGAGTTCGCGGTCAATCCGGAACTGGGCATAAAGGAAGAAAGAGCCGCTGCGAGATCCAAAGGCAGCGGCTCTCTTGCCGGTACTGACGATTTGCAAAAAGCGGGGTTATCTCGCCAGTTGCCGACGGATCCGGTGGCAGCGCCAGTGGATGATGGCGAGGGTGATCATCTCCGCGAGGGAGGGCCGGCACGGTGACGTTCAATTGGTTCAGGCCTGCTCCCGAGAGACCCACGAACTCCACCTTCGCATCCTTGCCGCCAATCAGCACTTTTGCAGCACCCTTGGCGATGAGCTGCGCCGCACCCTGGTAGATGGCGCCTGCCTCCACATCGGGGTCGGTTGGGCCAAAGCCGGTGCCATAGATGGCGATGGTGCTGCCAGGTTGCGCGGGGGTCCATTTGCCACCCGTGCTGGCGTTCTCGGGCAGACGGCCGACGGCCCTTCCGTCGCCGAAAAGCGCCGCTACTTGGCCATCGGCGTCAATCTGGAAGAAGCCGGGGCTCTCCTTGGAAGAGAAAGTGTAGGCCTGCGCGCCGCCGAACGGCGTGGTTATCTCTACCGATACCCAGCCCTTGGCAATGCCGGAGGGTGCCTGGAAGTTGATCTGCCCGGGGCTGACAAAATGAATCGCCGCCGGTTTCCCATCCACCTTCACTTGGACGCCGCCGATGCTTCGGGGGAAGCGTGGACCGTCGAAGTCTTCGATCCGCCATTCCCGCACTTCGCTTGCAAGATCCTGGCCGAAGATGCTCATCCAAGCCCCCTCCGCTATGCCCTGCTGGAAGCTGGCGGCGTTGACGATACCACCCGAAGAGATGAGGGCCTTGCGGGAACTGGGGCTGCCACTATCCGCGGAACTGGCAGCCAAAACCTGCAGCCGCACAGGGATGAGTTGCGTTCGACACTCCGCGGTGGCGCAGCCGAGGCCGACGGACGCATCGTAAATGCCGGGCTGTAGTCCGCGGGGGTCTACGGTAGTTTGCACCGCCCAAAGGCCCCTGGAGAATTCCGCAGTGGCGGAGAGCCAGGTACCGCCTTCGACGTAGGCGCGCACGGGCGTTGAAGACCCGGACACCTTCACCCGGATGGTCTGGGTGAGGTTCGTCACCTTTCCATCAAAACTGCTGAAGGAAAGCGATCGCGGGCTTGCGCGGACGATCACCGCGCTTTCCACGTTGAAGGTGATGCTGATGCTAAGTTGCGGATTGGCGCTTCCGGTGGAGAGAACGGGCACGGTGGCAGTGTAGCTGCCCGGCGCGAGTCCCGCCGGGTTGGCGGAAAGACTGATGGTGGCGGGCGTCACTCCGGCCGAAGCCGAGACGCTAAGCCAGGAGGGCGTTGATTGGCCCACGCTAATGGGCAGCCCGGTTTGGTTCGCGGTGGCAAGAACGCTGGCGGTGGCCGGTGCGGTGGCGTCTTCCTGCGCCGAAAGGACGACTTGGCTGGGAGAGAGCGACACCGTCGGCAACGTGGGCAACGCGGATTGCGACACGCTCACGGTCTGGCCGGCGATCAGCAGCGTCCCCGTGCGGGACGATCCAGACGAGTTCCCCTGCACCTGCAAGGTGGCAGTGCCGCTGCCCGCGTTGCTGGCGGGCGACGACACGGAAATCCAGGGCACGTTGGATGCGGCGCTCCAACTGCACGTATTGCCCGTGGTGACCTGGACGACGAGCGACCCGGTCTGGTGGCCCATCGGGAACGACGTGGCATTCAGGGAGTAGCTGCAAGCCACCACAACGGGAGCGCCATTCTGCTGAATGGTCAGGGTTCTCCCCGCAATGCTGACCGATCCCGTGCGGGATTGCTGGCTTGGGTTGGCTGCCACTTGGATGCTGACGCTGCCACTGCCCGAGCCGTTCGTTCCACTGGAGATGCTGATCCATGCGCTGTTGGAAGTGGCCGTCCAGGAGCAACCGGAAGCCGTGATAACGGTGGCGGCTGCCGGACCGCCATCATGATTCACGTTGGTGGAGACCGGAGTGACTGCATACTCGCACGGCGGCGGTTCCGGAGTGGGGGGCGGCGGGGGGGCGGGCGCCGCTGCCTGCTGTACGGTGAAGGTCTGGCCTCCCACACTGACAGATGCCGCGCGGGGGGAGGTATTGGTGTTCTCAGCAACCGTTAGGGTCACCGTCCCATTGCCGGACCCTGCGGCGCCGCTCGACACCGCCACCCAAGTGGCGTTCGAAACCGCGTTCCAGAGACATCCCGCCGGGGCGGAGACGCTGAAGTTCAGCAACGAGTTCGGATGGCCCACGGAGGCGGAGCCGCTGGAAAGAGTGTAGCTGCACGGGAGGGGAGCCGCTGCCTGCACGACGGTGAATGTCTGCCCGGCAATGCTGACGGTTCCCGTGCGGGGAGACGTCGTGGTGTTCTCTGCAATCGATATACTTCGCCGGCAACGCTAGCGGAGCCGCCGGTAGAAGCGCTGATCCAGGCCGCGTTCGAAGTGGCGATCCAGGAACACCCCGGGCCTGTAGACACGTTCACGCTGGCCGCACCACCCGTATATCCCACGGACGTGGACGTGCTGCTGAGCGAGTAAGTACACGCCGCGGCTGCCTGCTGCACGGTGAAGGTCTGCCCGGCGATCGTCAGAGTGCCCGTGCTGTGAAGAGGTGCTGGTGTTCTGGGCTACCGGAAGATCGCAAACGTGCCGTCGCCGGAGGCGCGCTGGCTCCATCAGCTCACCGTAAATCCGAGCCGCGTTCGAAGTTGCCGTCCAGGAGCAGCCAGATGCGGCGATGACGTTGATTGCGGTTGTCCCACCGGCGTTGCCTAGTGAGGTCGACGTGCCGCTGAGCGAGTAAGTACACGCGGCGGCCGCCTGCTGCACGGTGAAGGTCTGCCCGGCGATCGTCAGAGGTGCCCGTCCGAGTAGCGGTGCTGGTGTTCGGGGCTACGGAGATGCCGTACCGCGCCGTTGCAGGCCCGCTGGTTCCCGCACTCGCCGTAAGTCCAAGGTGCGTTGAGAGTTTCCGTCCAGGAGCAACCCGATGCGGCGATGACGTTCGTTGCCGTTGCGCCACCGGCGCTGCCAAGTGAGACCGACGTGCCGCTCAGTGAGTAAGTACACGCGGCGGCTGCCTGCTGCACGGTGAAGGTCTGCCCGGCGATCGTCAGAGTGCCCGTCCGAGTAGCGGTGCTGGTGTTCTGGGCTGTCGTAGATGGCAACCGTGCCGTTGCCGGAGCCGCTGTGTTCCCGACTCCACCGTAATCCAAGCTATCGTTCGAAGCTACCATCCAGCAGCAACCCGATGCGGAGATGACGTTCGTTGCCGTTGCGCCACCGGCGCTGCCAAGTGGAGACCGAGCGTGCCGCTAAGCCAGTAAGTCATCATGCGCGGCGGCTGCCTGCTGAACGGTGAGCTTCGCCCGGCGATCGTCAGAGCTGCCCGTCCGAGTATCGGTGCTGGTGTTCTGGGCTACCGAGATGCCAACCGTGCCGTTGCCGGAGCCGCTGGTTCCCGAACTCACCGTAATCCAAGCTGCGTTCGAAGTTGCCGTCCAGGAGCAACCCGATGCGGAGATGACGTTCGTTGCCGTTGCGCCACCGGCGCCTGCCAGGTGAGACCGACTTGCCGCTAAGCGAGTAAGTACACGCGGCGGCTGGCCCGCTGCACGGTGAAGGTCTGCCCGGGCGATCGTCAGAGTGCCCGTCCGAGTAGCGGTGCTGGTTTTTCCGGGGCTACGGCTAACCGTGCCGTTGCCAGAGCCGCTGGTCCCGAACTCACCGTAATCCAAGCTGCGTTCGAAGTTGCCGTCCAGGAGCAGCCAGATGCGGCGATGACGTTCGTTGCCGTTGCGCCACCGGCGCTGCCAAGTGAGACCGACGTGCCGCTAAGTGAGTAAGTACACGCGGCGGCTGCCTGCTGCACGGTGAAGGTCTGCCCGGCGATCGTCAGAGTGCCCGTCCGAGTAGCGGTGCTGGTGTTCTGGGCTACGGAGATGCCAACCGTGCCGTTGCCAGAGCCGCTGGCTCCCGAACTCACCGTAATCCAAGCTGCGTTCGAAGTTGCCGTCCAGGAGCAGCCAGATGCGGCGATGACGTTCGTTGCCGTTGCGCCACCGGCGCTGCCAAGATGGGACGCGACGTGCCGCTAAGTGAGTAAGTACACGCGGCGGTCTGCCTGCTGAACGGTGAAGGTCTGCCCGGCGATCGTCAGAGTGCCCGTCCGAGTAGCGGTGCTGGTGTTCTGGGCTACGGAGATGCCAACCGTGCCGTTGCCAGAGCCGCTGGCTCCCGAACTCACCGTAATCCAAGCTGCGTTCGAGGTTGCCGTCCAGGAGCAACCCGATGCGGAGATGACATTGGCTGCGGTTGCGCCACCGGCGCTACCAATGGAAGTAGAGTTTCCGTTTAGCGAATACGAGCAAGCTCCCGCAGGGGCAGCCCGCCATCCCGCGGCTGCGGTGCGGACGATTTCAAGCGTGCGCGCGGAATCCGCACTTCCAGAAATACCGACTGGAATCCCCGAATACGATACGTTGGGATTCGAAAAGTAGTTGATTGCCGTGCATCCGTCACAGCTGGATGAGTAGGCCATCACCGTGTAAAACTTCGGTGTCAGTGTCTGTTGTTGATAGCCCAACGAGTCGGCGTAGAGTCCGCCGCCGGTGCTGTGCGCCGCGTCGTGATTGAGGCCTAGATTGTGGCCGATCTCATGCGGAAAGGTGAGGGAAGACCCGCCCGCATACCCTTGATGCACGATGGAGAAAGCGAACCCCGCAAAGTTGGTTGGTGAATTCGTCAGCATGTAGGCAAGCCCAACCGTGAAGCTGCCGCTGCCCGGAGGCGGGGGATTCACAAAGAGCGAGACGACATCCGCGCCGTACTGGTCCCGGAGGCTGTGGAGGCTATCCATCTGTCCGTCTGAGCTTGAACGGAGTGCATTCAACGCGGCACTGTAACTCATTGTTCCAAGCGTGTCGTCCCAGGCCACTTCCTCCGCATGAACCAGACGGAAGGACATCTTTACGTTGCTGTTGGCTAGCCCGGTATTGCTCTCCGCGATCACCTGGTTAAGGTGAGCGAGCATCCCGGCCGTGCCACCGCGCGCATCTCGCGAGCGAACGGTGTAAGCAATGAGCACATCGACGATGGAATCGCCGGGCGCCGCATTGGCGAACTCGGCGAGGTTGAAGCCCTTGCCGAAACGAGGACTCTCCGCCGGAGCCGCCTCGTCATTCATATCGGGAATGATGAAGTCAACATCGTTATGGGAATACCCGCGAAAATGACATTGTTCAATATCGCCCAATCCGCTCTCACGCACAAAAAGTTGATAGAACTCCCCGCTATTGAGACGAACGGAGCCAGCCATTGCTCCCTGGTAGATCGTGATGATGGCATGTCCATCCCGCCCAAAACCGACGGCTCCAGATAGCACGTGCCCCACCCCATCGTCAGTCTGCCGGACCGTCTCCACAAAGAAGGGGAGAGAGGTATCCGCGAACAGATTCAACTCCACCGAAGGCAGATCGACGCTTCGCAGCACATCCTTGTTGCGAGCGGATTCCACGAGGCCCTTCAGCGCCGCCCGATCCACGCCCACCGAGCGGCTGCGAAGCCTCTCAATGGGATCGAAGGGAAAGAGGTAAGTTCCGGCAGACATCTGTCCGAGGCTGGCACGGAAAGAAACAAAGATTGCACGGAACTCTGCGCGATACTCACTATACAGAGATAAAAGAGACAGTCCAACGCTGATGCGCGAACCGCCCCAATTGAGAGACCTCGCTCAATAAAATGGCTGAACCACAGCTGCGTGGAGGGGTAGGAAGATTTCTGATCTGCATATGAGGTGTGCTCGCTGGAGCTTGAAAATCTCATCGTCTCCCGCCTGGGAGGATCTGAGATTCGTCCCGCGGGCCTTTCTCATTCTCAACCAGAAAGCGCGAAAAGTATCTCAATTCGTACCATAAGTACTATAACAGAAAGAGGCACTTTTGTTTCGATATGTAACAAAATGTAGATTCAGGTCTAACAATACCCCGATTTTGAAGAATTCGAGCGATACAGAAGCCATTCTGCGTATCGTAAATGGTAGGCCACTATCATCGTAAATCGGAGTCATTTTTCCCGTTTACCGGAGAAGAGATCCTAGGCGCCTTTCGGCCCAATTTGCTGAAACAGCGGAACTTGCCGCTTCCGTCCGCTTCGAATCCAGCCCTATCTCCCTAGTACTCGTGAATCGGTTAGATCGCCTGTAGCCTGCCATTGAAGCAACGGGTGAGCGGATCACTCGAAATCGCCGCCGCGATTGAGTAACAATGTGGGGATCATGTGCGTTAGGATCATTCCAGAACCAACAAAGGTGCCCCACTAGGGGGCAAAGAAAACGGGAAAATCCATATTTCGAATGAAATGCTCCCGGTGCGGCACGGCAACACTCGGCCACCTCCTGGTCACTTGGCTGGAGCGAGAGTCACGTAGATCCCATTGCTTTGGCACTGCACCGGACCGATAATCTTCGTAGGAATTGCAATCCAGTGTTTCGGCGCTATCCCCTCCTCTGCTGCCTGTTAGCAGCCGCAATCCTGCCAGCATCTGCCGGGGAGCAACACGCGATCTCCGGGGTTGCGGAAAACGCGAATCCTACAGTAGGCGGCCATCCGCCGGCTCAACAAACCCGGCCGCTTCAATTTATCCTCGACATTGCCAATGGGCTTCCTGCCGAGATATCTGCCCGTGTTCGCATCGACATCGCTTCCGGGATTCGGTCGCAAGGTGGAGAGAACGTAGAGGCAAGCGAGAGGCTGCTGGAAGAGGCGTTCTACCTTGCGGCGGAGGCCAGATTCCCAGTGGGTCTCGATGCAGTGAATCCCCAGTCCCCCGCAATGGAGAGCGTCGAAGGTGCGCGGGCGATTTCCATGGCACTTCCGATGGACGGGGCGTCTCTGCAAGCGAGTGCCGTCGAACGGCTAGCCAACTGGAATCTGGAACGAGCGCTAAGGCTGATGGAGGCGATGCCATCGGTCGACGCACCCTCCCCCGGCTGCGGAAATTTTCTCGCGCCGATAGCCACTGCCTACCCGAAGTTGCTGGCAGCGCTCATCCGAAAAAGACGCTCTCTGCCTGAGCAGGCAAGCGGGAAACTTGTGGCCCGGGCGAGAGACAGCGTCTCTGGAATGGCCAGTCTCGGCGAAGTTGCCGGATTGCTTGAACTTGTCGAATCCAGCGGGTGGGCGATGGAAGAACGGGACAGCTTGCGAGAGCTTGCGGCCGCCTCCGTGGCGCGGCTGCCAACCTCGGCGCCCCGCCCCTGGCGGCAATTGGAAGGCGCACAGAGAGTCGTTTTGAGTCTGGAGAACAGCGGAACGGGTAAGAATCTGCGGGAGGCCTGGATTGGATTCCTGAAGCGCCAGGAATGGGCGCCGGGTTGCGAGGATAGCGACGATGACCCGAAACGAAAAGCCGCGGCGGTCCGAATCCGGCTGATGATCGACGCCGTCGCCGGTGGGATAGTGGTTCCTCTAAAGAATTCCGTGCTCAGTTGGAGTACCTCTCGAAACACCATTCGAATCGAAAGCGCGAAAGGGGAGGTGGATGGCTTTCAGGTGCGCATCCTCTTTGCTTCGAAGGAGTCGCAAGCCATTCGCAGCCAGCAAGAACTTCTCATGCAGGAGACTGGTACTCTTCAGCGAGCCGCGGCCGAGCGTGCCAAAAGGACCATCCGCAGGCTAGCCGCATCCGCGGAGCCGGTTGGCCGCTTCCAGGAGTTCCGCGACGCCTTCCTGCGCTTCCGCCAACAAGCCGATATTCACGACGAAACCGCATTCCATGAGATCTGCGGCCTTTGGCAGCCAGTGATCTCGGCAGCCCCGACGGAGCGCTTGCAGATGGAAGAAGCGGTGGCCTTTGCCGAGTATCTGGATCGAACGCCGATCCGCCAGGCCGATCCCCCGTCTTGGTATCGCTATGCATCCCATCTGGCGAACATGGCGGGGAAGCTAGAGTTCGGGCAGGGGGGCGAGGGGCGAGGGCTCTCGGCGACGCTGCCGCACACGATTGTTGTTCTGCAAGCAAGGCGGATGCGCGGCTCTCCCCGCTAGTTTGGAGCGAGCACCGCGTTCCAACCGCCCGGCAGCGGCAGAGAAGGCCCGGGGCCACCTTATCCGATTGCGTCTACCACGGCTCTCGGCGCGCGAAAGGCCGTTCCATGGCGCATCCCGGCCGGGAAGACGCATTCCGCCGTGATATCCTCCCAATCCTCCAGATTTCGGGAGCGCATGGCCCCATAGCCTGGGATGCGATACCGGTCGAAGTAGCAAACCCAGTAATCGCCAATCCGAATGGGGCTGGGCCCTTCCGCCCATTCCTCGCCGGAAAATGGCTTGGAAGGCATGCTCCAAGGCCCGCGAAGCGTGGGAGCGAACGTCAGAAACAGATTCTTCGCCGGAGGAAATCGCGTCTCGTTCTTTACCACCATGGCGTAGCGATGGTCTGGCTTGAAGATTGCCGCATCGATCGCCAGAAAGCCGGGGTCGTAGAATAATTCGGTCTTGCCGATGGTCTCGAAATCTTTCGTCCGGAAGGCGTAGAGCCGGTGGTTCCGTTCCCGTTCGCCCTTAGACAGGGTGTCCGGGAAGCGTCCCTTCACCGTGGACGCCCACACAACCACGAATTCGCGCTGTGCTTGGTCGTAGTAGATTTCCGGCGCCCAGCAGTTCGTCGCGCCCGGTTCGTGAGCCATCACCGGAATCGCTTGTTGCGGAGACCAGTGCATCAGATCGGTGGAGCGCGCATAGCCAATCGTCTGCCCCTCCCAGGCCGTGGTCCAGACCATGTGGAATCGCCCGTCCGGCCCCCGCACGATGGATGGATCCCGCATCAATTTCGACTCTCCAACCTGGGGCGCAACCAATGGCCTGTCCCCATGCAGCGGGGTCCAGCGAAGCCCATCCTGGCTAGTTGCCAGGTACAGCCCGTCCTCGCCATTCTTGCGGAAAAAGGCGAAGATCAGCGTGTCCGAAGAATTTCCCTGCGAGCGGAGCAGCGACGGGGAAATCAGCGAAGGAAGAACGGCAATCATCTCGCGGCGGCGCATGGCGCTGAGTATATCGCCAGTTGCCAAGCCTCTGCCGGGCAACGGCGGCCAACCGGGCGGCACCTCCGTATTTCGGGATGCACGCCGAGGCGGATCGAGGCGTCTCTATTGATGGATGGCGCGTATTTGGCTACCTATCGTCGCTGTGCTGCTAGTGGTGTTTGCGCCCGCGCTTGGCCATGGCCAGAGCAGGCATCGGGTGACCTTGCGGACCGGCTTCGTGCTGGAAGCGGAGCGCGTGGAAGTGGACGGCGCTTCGTTGGTGTTGCACGCGGGCGCCGGGCGAATTGCGGTGGAGCGATCCGAGGTGGAACGCATCGACGATCTCCCCTGGGTGATGCCGCCTTCGGATGAATCGGCTCCCCCGGCCCCGTTCGCGGAATCGCCAACGGTGAAACAACTGCTGCGCCTTTCGGCGACGAAGCACGGGCTTCCGGAAGCTTTTGTAGCCAGCGTCGCGGAGGCGGAAAGCGCCCTTCAGCCGCGGGCGCTATCGCCCAAGGGTGCTCGCGGAGTGATGCAGTTGATGCCGGGAACCGCAGCGGCGCTGGGCGTCAATCCGGATGAACCGGCGGAAAACATCGACGGCGGTGCGAAGTTGCTCAGGGATCTGCTGTTGCGCTACCAGCATCATCCCGACCAGGTGCGGCTGGCGCTTGCCGCCTATAACGCCGGCGCCGGCGCGGTAGCCAAGCATGGCGGCATTCCGCCCTATCGGGAAACCAATACCTACGTGGAACGGGTGCTGCGGCGTTACCGGGCCAAGCAGACAGCGGCTGCGGCCACAACTCGCGCGTCGCAATCAGGTTCAGAATCCGGCAAAGCCCAGCCCGGTGCCACACAACGTTGAGCAGCCGCGGAAACTTTCAGCCTCACTCGCCCTATTCCCACTCAATGGTGCCGGGAGGCTTGTGGGTCAGGTCGTAGAGCACGGCGGCGATGCCGGCAACAGCCAGCAATTCCGCACATAGCGGCTCAAGGATCTCGAGAGGCATTCCCACCGATTGGGCGGTCATCCCGTCTACCGAATGGATGGGCCGCAGAACCACGGAATCTGGCTTCTCCGCGGTGCCAAGAGGCACCAGAATCACCGGAAACTGCCACACCTGATCCTCAAAACCGCTCTCCACGCAACGGCGGCGAACGATGGCATCCACGTCGCGCAGCCGGTCAAGGCGCTCCCGGGTGATGCTGGCTTTGCGGACACGCAGATCCTCCACCGGCGTTTGCGAACTGCCCACGGAAACGACAACGCGGTTAAACGCTGCGCTGGCGTTGATGTGATCGGTCGATCGCTCGTAGGCATCCTCCCAGTCGCCGCTGGCAAGAGAGGCCGGGCTAGCCATCAGCAGGACGGGTTTGTAACTGCGGGAATCGCCCTGCACGCCCACCGAATGCAGGGGCAGCAACCAGCCCCCGTCCGCCGTTTCGGGGGCAGCCACTTCATCCGAACAGAGGCAGCGGATGGCCAGCCCCGGCCCCGGGAACGGGTGGCGATGAAGCAGCGGAGCGGGAATTCCCAGTTGGTGGCCCACCTCTCGCACTTCATCCTTGTAAAGATTGTGCAGCGGCTCGACGATGCGGCCCTCGGCAATCAGGCGCTGCACCCCCTCGACGCGGTTGTGGTGCGTCTTGATGAGGTCGGCTTTCGCCGTTCCACCGGATTCGATCGTGTCCGGATAAATGGTGCCTTGGCCGAGGATCCAGTTGCCGTCCAGAAAGTGCTCAGTCTCGAGAATCCGGTTCTGCACCTCCAGGAATTCCTGGCCGATCCGGCGGCGCTTCTCTTCGGGATCGACGATGCCTTCCAATTGGGCAAGAAACCACGGTTCGGCAAGTTCAACGTGAACCGAGGAGCCGCCACCGATTTCAGCGAAGATCTCGCGCACAAACGTCGTCTCGCCCTTGCGCATCATGCCGGTATCGACGTAAATGCCGCGGACCCGTTCTGAACCCAGCGCGCGCAGGCATAGCGTGAAAGCGACCGTGGAATCCACCCCGCCGCTGATGAAAAAGAAGACGTTGCGGTCGCCAACGGCAGCGCGGATCTCCTCTTCAAGTACACCCACAACGCGGGAGGGGTCCCAATCCCGCTGGCAGCCCGCGATGCGGAAGAGGAAATTGTCGAGAATCGCCTTGCCGCGATGGGTATGGACCACTTCGGGATGAAACTGCACCCCGTAAATCTGGCGCCGTTCGTCCGCCACAGCCGCGAACGGGCAGGTCTCGGTGGAGCCGATGCGAGTGAATCCTTCGGGGAGCGCCGTCACCGTGTCGCGGTGGCTCATCCAAACCTGGGCCGGTTCGGGGGAGATGCCGTGGAAGAGCGCGGATTGCCCTTGTTGCGCGAGGATCGCCTTGCCAAACTCGCCACGATCGACCTTTTCCACACGGCCCCCAAGCAGATGCGCAGCCAGTTGAAGGCCATAGCAAATGCCAAGAACGGCTGCGGACAACTCAAAAATGGCAGGGTCGACCGACGGGCTGCCCTGGTCATAGACACTGCTGGGGCCGCCGGAAATGATGATCGCGCGGGCGTGGGAAAGCTCGCTGGCTGGCGTCTCGGACGGCTTCACCTCGGAATAGACGCCCAGTTCGCGCACCTTGCGGGCGATCAGATGGCAGTATTGCCCGCCAGTGTCGAGGACGATTACCTGCGCTTCGCCAGGTTCGGAAATACGGGCAGGTTGAACCTGGCTGCCAGCAGAAGGGGTGGCGGGAGTGGGAATGGAAGGAGAGACGCTCATCGTTTGGATATGGAAAGGACCCGCCCTGGTGGGTGCGGGTCCCGTCAATTCGTTATACCATGCCGCCGCGAAGAGCTAGCCATGCTGGCGGCGCTATTGTTCGTTGCTGGCGGCGCTATTGTTCGTTGCTGGCGGCGCCGGTGCGTTGTGCGATTGTCCGGCGGGCGGTCTCCTGCAACGATTGTGCGCGGGCCATGGCGTCGATCGCTTTCGCTACCACGTCGTCCTCGCGGATCATCAGCGCCTCGGCCTGCTCGTCGCCAAGGGCGTAGGTAAACAGGGAGCGCTTCATCTCCTTGCGTGCCCAATCGCGGTTGGCGGCGAACTCTTCGTCGGTCACTTCGATCTTCTCGTCGGCGAGGAAGCGGCGGAACTCGTCCACCAGGCCTTCAGTCACCACGAAATCCTCACCAATCTGGGGCGGGTGCTCCGCGAAGTACTTGGCCGCGTACATCGAGAAGCCCATGAACTGGTCGCGAACACGGTATTGGAAGGAATTGGTTTTGGCGATATCCACCTTCTCGTCCGGAGTGATGCCGCCGCCGCCGTAGACCGTGCGGCCGCTATCGGTCATCCGGACGTCTTCAGGATCCTTGGCGTCGCCGTTCTTGCGGGAGTAGTAGTCGTAGAACGACACCTTGGAATAATCGCGCTGAATGAGGCGGCCGCTGGGCGTGTAGTATTTGGCGGTGGTGAGGGCGAGGCCAGTGTCTTCCGATAGCGGGTAGACGGTTTGCACCAGGCCCTTGCCGAAGGTCTGTTCACCGAGAATCCAGGCGCGGTCGTGATCCTGCAAGGCGCCGGCAACGATTTCAGCCGCCGAAGCGGAACTACCATTGACCAGCACCACCACCGGGTAATCGGCGCCCCGGCTGCCGCGGCGGGTATCGTACTTGCGCTGCGGCGAAGAGCGGCCGCGGTGGCTGACAATGGTCTGCCCCTTCTTGAGGAAGTGGTCGGCGACGTTCACGCCTTCGTTGAGAATGCCGCCGGGATTATCGCGGAGGTCAAGAACGAGGCCCTTGATATTTTCTTCTTTGAGGCGACGGAGGTTCTCTTCCATCTCCGTACTGGTGTTTTCGTTGAATTGCTTGATGTTCAGGTAGGCGACACCCGGCCGAAGGTAGAACGCGTCGGCGACACTCTTGCGGGGAATCTCGTCGCGAACAATGCTGAAGTTCAATTCCTTGTTCCCGCTAACGTCGCGGCGCAGCATGGCAACCTTGACGGTGGTACCGCGAGGGCCTTTAAGGCGTTCCGCCACTTGGCCTTGGTCCCAACCGACGGTGATGTCGCCGTCGATCTTGTGGATAATGTCGCTGGGGCGAATGCCCGCGTTGGCAGCCGGGGAGTTGGGGAAGGGATTCACCACCACCACGCGGCCGCGGTGCATGCGCACCATCATGCCTACGCCGTAATACTGGCCGCGCTGGTCTTCGCGCAGAAGCTGGAATTGTTTCGGGTCAAAGAAATTGGAGTGCGGGTCAAGCGTGTGCAACATCCCCGGGATGGCGCCGTTGTAGATGGCGCGATTCGGATCCACGGGGTCGGCGAAGTTCTCTTCCACCACGGAGAATACCTTGGTGAAGGTACGCACGCTGCGATCGATATCCCGTTCGGAACGGTCGGCGGCAGCGGCCGCGTTGGCACCGGCACCCGGGCCATAAAGACCACCGAAGAGCGCGAACAGCGCGATGACGGCGGGAGCGAGAAAGACAGAACGGGGTTTACGGCTCATGCGAGAGGACCCTTTTTCGGGAAGGTTAGCGTTACTATATGCTACGACACGAAAAGGCATTTCGTTTCGTTGCTTTGGTTTGCCAATGGAACTAACCCAGCACTCCGATGAGGCTGACGGCAAGCTGGAAGTGACGCCGGGGGCGCAGCACCCAATTTCTTGGATGGCGGAAACCGGCAGCCGCTTCAGCAAAAAGAGGTTGCCCGTTCGAGTTTCACCCAAACAAGCGAAATCAGGAACCGTAGCGCACCTTGCTCGTTGCAGTCGTGCTTGATGCGTTTTCCAGCCCGAGAGACCGCTGGGGCTTCTTGGGGGTGGCTGAGGGAACGCGAAGCTCCCCAAGACGACGAACCTGGTCAGTCACGCACACCAAAAACATCGGCTGCATCGCGTCTTTGAGGATATCGACGATCTGTTCGTGGTTCTGCTCAAGGAAGACGGACTTGCCGTCCGTGAGCAGGTGAAGATCGGAATCGCCCGTGAGCACTTCAGGCAAACGGCTGCCCAGTTCCTTCTGCAGGAAATCGAGCACCCGGCGGATCTTCTGAAGCGAAAAGCCCTTGCGGCGCAATTCCGCGATCAGGCTAATCTCGATCACTTCCTGGGCGAGGTAGACCCTCTTGTGGCCCTCATGGCGAGGAGAAACGACGTTCTGCTCGTCCCACCACTGGAGCTGCCGCAGGCTCACCCCGGCGATCTGCGCCACTTCACTACTCGAATAGGTATCTTCCGCCGTCACGGCGAGAGTTCGAAGCTTGCGCGCCTTTGACATTTTCACCCTGATCCGTTTTAGAATTGCTGCCATTCAAATTGTACTTGAGGCAGAGGCGCTGTCAAGGTTCAAAACAGAAAGGTAACTCCTGGTTTTCGAACGATTTAGTACTGGGTCAATGATGTTGGCAAGAGGGCTACAATATGTAGTGGCTTAGCACCCTCCACCCACAAAATGGACAACCTCGATTTCGTCATCGGGTTGAATCATTCTGTCGTCCCAGAGATCCGGTTTGACGATTTCCCGGTTATATTCGACAGCCACCCGCTCCTGCCGGATTTCGAGGTGGCTAAGCAAGGCGCGGAGCGTAAGCCCTGGGGGAATACTGCGCTTTTCGCCGTTGATCCGCACTTCAATGGGCATCTCTTTTTTATACAACGCAAGCTGGCCAATACGACGCAAGCCGCAGCTTGCGCAGGAAGCTCCGCTCGCGGATCGCTCTACCTGGCGCTTGGGAGCTCGCCGCTTTCCGCCCCGGCGAGAGCGGCCACGGCCTTCGGGGGGTTGAGTGGATTGGGAACTCCCGCCGCTTCGTAGTAGCCGGGGTTCACGCGCTGGACAATCTGTGCCGTTGGGCGGTCCAGGACGTTAAAGAAGGGCGTGGGGTGGAGGCCGATCCAGAAAGCCGCCAGAACTAACGGAGCGAAAACCGCGATTTCACGGGGGCTCAGATCGGGCAATAGGGCGTTCTTCTCTTCCACATCGCCAAACATCGTTCGCTGGAAGAGCCAGAGCAGATAGGCGGCACCCAGCGCGATGCCCAGCACCACGGCAAAGGCCCAGCCAAGAGACACTTCAAACGCACCCTTCAAGATGGCGAACTCGCCGATGAACCCGTTCAGCAGGGGCATGCCCATCGAGCTGAGGGCGGCGATCAGGAAGACGATCGCGAAGAGCGGCATCACTTTGAAGAGGCCGGAATACTCCTTGATGGCACGGGTGTGTCGCCGCTCATAGACGACGCCGACGATCAGGAAAAGCATGCCGGTGGAGATGCCGTGGTTCACCTGTTGCAGGACGCTTCCGGCGATGCCGCTGTGGTTAAACGCGAAAATGCCCAGGGTGCAGAAGCCCATGTGGCTCACCGACGAATAGGCCACCAGCTTCTTCCAATCCGTCTGCATCAGGCTCACCAGCGCACCGTAGACGATCGCAATGATGGAGAGCGTGGCCATCGCGCTGACGATAATGGGGTCGCGGGATGTCTCAGGCAGCATCGGCAAACTGATGCGCAGGAACCCGTAGGTGCCCATCTTCAGCAGAACGCTAGCCAGAATCACGCTGCCGGCGGTGGGGGCTTCGGTGTGTGCATCGGGCAGCCAAGTGTGAAAGGGGAACATCGGCACCTTGACGGCGAAGCCCAGAAAGAGGCCCCAGAAAGCGTTGCCAGCCCCAGGAACCGCCCATCGGCGTCGCCAGCATGTCGTTCATGTCGAAGCTGTAGAAGCCGGCGGTCTGGAAGTGGTGGAAGTAAAGGGCCAGCACGCTCAGCAGCATCAGCACGCTGCCCACTGAGGTGTAAATGAGGAACTTCATCGAAGCGTAAGAGCGGCGTTCGCCGCCCCAGATCGCGATGATGAAATACATCGGGATCAGAACCAGTTCCCAGAAGACGAAGAAGAGCAGCAGGTCGCGGGCGAGAAAGACGCCTAGCATGGCGAACTGCAGAAAGAGAAAGTTGGCGTAGTACTCTTTCACCCGCACGGTGATGGCGTTCCAACTGCACAGAATCGCCAGAAAGCCCACCACCACGGTCATGCCCACCATCAGGAAACTGATGCCATCCATGGCGATATGGAAATTCGCGCCGATGCTGGGGATCCAGGCTAGATGCTGGGAAAACTGAAAGTCTTCGGAATTCTGAAAGGCGGGAAGCAGCGGCAGAAAGGCCAGATGCCGGCGATACCAAACGCATTCGCCACCGAGCGCACCAGCTTCGGACGGTCCCCCGGAAGCAGCAGCAGAACGAAGAAACCGAGCAGTGGCGTCAGTAGTACAAGCGACAACATGGCTCACCCGTTCGCCTCGCGCCTTCCCGCCCCGTGGGCATGCCGGCGCAGGCAAACCACATCATAGCAGAGAAAAGACTTATTTGTCTGAATTCGTTGGGGATTTGCGGGCAGTCTCCCGTCCCTTCCGCAACGCCGGGCGCGGATACAATAGGGAAACGTTCCGGGCGCCATGATTAGCATGGAAACCTGCATCGTGAGAGGGGACAACATGGAAAACGATCTCGATAGCGCTTCCGCCACGCGGCGGCAGTTTCTGGGGGCGACGCTCGCGGCCGCTCCGTTTGTACTCACTGGAAAGGCACAGGCAATGACTCTTGGCAGCGGAGACCACCAATACGAAGTGCAACACGATTGGGCCAAGCTGCCCGCCAGCGTGCAACTGGGTTACACGCACGGCGTCGTCGTCGATTCCGACGGGCGCATTTTCGTTCACAATCGCAGCAAGGACGCCGTGGCGGTCTTCGACGGAAACGGCCAGTTCGTGAAGAGCTGGGGCGGGCAATTCGAGAAGGGCGCGCACGGGCTGCAACTGGTGAAGGAGGGCTCCGACGAGTTTCTGTTTCTTTCGGACCCCGAAGGCCATGAGGTGGTGAAGACCACACGCTCAGGCACCGTGCTTTTCCGGCTTGGCGTTCCCACGGAATCGGGTGTCTACCCGGACCCCACGCGCTACAAACCCACCAACACCGCCGTGGCCCCCAATGGCGACATCTATGTGGCCGACGGATATGGCCTCAGCTACATCCATCGTTACAACAAAAAGGGCGAATACATCAGCACCTGGGGCGGCAAGGGCGCCGAAGCAGGCAAGATGAATTGCCCGCATGGCATATGGATCGACGAGCGAGGCGGATCGCCGGTTGTGCTGGTGGCGGATAGGGCCAACGTCAGGCTGCAAACGTTCACTCTCGACGGCAAGCATCTCGGCTTCGTGACGGAGAACCTGCGACACCCCTGCCACTTCGATGTGCGGGGCAAGGAACTTCTGATCCCCGATCTCCACGGACGCGTGTCGATTTTCGATGGCGAAAACAACCTGGTGGTACACCTCGGCGACTATCCGGAGATCTGGAAGCAGAAGGGTTACCCCAACCTTCCTCAGGATATGCGGCTGCCCGGCAAGTTCATCTCGCCGCATGCCGCCTGTTGGGACCAGGACGGCAACATCTATGTCGTTGAGTGGATCAGCGACGGGCGCATTACCAAACTGCGGAAGGTTTAGACGCGGCAGGAAGCGGGGGCCAGGGAGCGACGATGGGCAAAGTGAATTGGGTGGTGGTGGGCATCGGGGATATCTCCCGGAAACGGGTGATTCCCGCGATCCAACAGGAGCCTTCAAGCACCCTTTATGGGGTGGTGACGCGAAACCCGGAGAAGGCCGAACCCTACGGATGCCGGCAGTGGGGCTCGCTCGAAGACGCGCTCCACGATGAGGCCATCGACGCGGTTTATGTCGCTACTCCGGTGGCCCTGCACGCCCCGCAAACAATAGCGGCGTTGAGCGCCAGCAAGCATGTGCTTTGCGAAAAGCCGGTGGCGCTTCGCTATGAAGACGCCAAGGTGATGGCTGCCGCGGCGCGCAACGCGGGGCGGGTGCTGGGCGTCGCCTACTACCGGCGCACTTACCCCAAAGTGCATCGGGCAATGGAATTGCTCCGCTCGGGGGCGATCGGCCAGCCCCTGCTTGCCGAGATCAACTGCCACGATTGGTTCAACAATGAAGATGGGCTTCGCTCCTGGTTTCTTGACCCCAGGATGGCCGGGGGCGGCCCGCTATACGACATCGCCTCTCATCGGATCGACCTGCTGAACTTTTTCTTCGGCAAGCCGGCGCGGGTGACCGGGCAGCGCTCCAATACCGTTCATGGCTATGGCGTGGAGGATTCGGCCACCGTTCTCATCGAGTACGAATCCGGCGTACGCGGGGTGGTGGACGTTCGCTGGAACAGCCGGGTGTCGCGAGACCAGTTCCGGATCGTGGGAACGGAAGGGGAGATCGTGCTTTCGCCGCTCAATAGCGGAACGCTCGTTTTTCCCGGCGGTGAGGAGGAGATTCCCCCGCATGCCAATCTGCACTACCCTTGCGTGGCAAACTTCGTGGATGCGGTTTTGCACGGGGCGCCCCTGCTTTCGAGCGGCGAAACGGCGATGGTTACGGACTGGGTGACAGAGCAGGTGATGCGGCTTGGTATACCGGCGCGCTACCCCGGTGCGGAGAGCGGCGCGGGAGGGGCAAGCTAGAGGCATGGCGATTTTTGACTTCATCGATTCGCTGTTGAAGGGGGCCTCCGGGGCCTCGTCGCCGGTGGGCGACACCGAAAGCGTGCGAAAGATCGTGCGATTGCTCGAAGGAATGTCCCCGGAGCGCGCCCGCTTTCTGGGCGCCATGGCCTACCTGATGGCGCGGGTGGCGCACGCCGATTTTCATGTCAGCGAAGAGGAACTCGCCAAAATGCGCGAGGTGCTGCAAACCCATGGCGGCCTGCCGGAGGAGCAGGCGGAAGCCGTGGCGGAGTTGGCCCGGCAGCAAAGCGTACACGAAGGTTCGACCGAAGATTTCCTGGTCACCCGCGAGTTCAAGCGGATCGCCACCCGCGACGAAATGCTGCACCTGCTCGATTGCCTCTTCGCGCTCTCGGCGACGGAAGATAGCATCTCCGTGGTGGAGGAAAGCGCCATCCGGCAGATTGCCAGCGAACTCAATCTGGAGCACCGCGAGTTCATCGCCGTGAAGTCTCGCTACCGCGACAGGCTAGAGGTCTTTCAGCCCGGAACGCAAGGCGCGCCTGAACCCGGCGAGGGATAGCCAGAGATGCGCAATGAACGGTTGATGCGCGAAGCGGAGGTCCACTTGAAAGCAAGCGGGCGACGGATGGCGGCCCTGATTGAGACCATCGGCCCTTGCCGGATCACGTATACTTCTCCCACCTTTGAGAGTCTCGCGCGCAGCATCGTCTATCAACAGATCAGCATCCATGCGGCGCGCAGTGTGTATGGAAAGCTATGCGGCGCGTGCCGGAAAGACGGGCAATTGCAGGCCGCGGACCGTGCTGGCAAATCGAGGCGAAGCGGAGTTGCGCGCCTGTGGTCTCTCCGGGCAGAAATCCCGCTATCTGCGGGACCTTGCCGCGAAGACAGAGGCCGGTCTGGTCGAGTTCCCCCGCTTCCCTTCGATGAGCGACGAGGAAGTGATCGCCGAGCTTACCCAGGTGAGGGGAATTGGCGTCTGGACCGCCCAGATGTTTTTGATGTTCTCCCTCCAGCGCATCGATGTTTGGCCCACCGGAGACCTGGGCATCCGCAACGCCGTTCAGAAACTGCACCGGCTGAAAGTACATCCCACCCCGGCGGAAACTGAGGCACGGGGCCGCAAATGGCGTCCGTATGCGTCGATCGCCTGTTGGTATCTGTGGCGGAGCCTGGAACCATCCGGACCCTTTTGAAAACTCGCCGCCTACTTTCGAGCGGTATGCAAAGCCGCGATGCCAAAACTGAGGTAGTCGAATTCCACCTCCTGGAAACCCTCTTCAAGAATCCACTCCCGCAGTTCCGGCGCGCCGGGGAACTTGCGAACCGAGGCGGGCAGATAGGAATACGCGGCCGAAGAGCCGGAGACCAGCCCGCCGATCCGCGGTAGCACCTGGGTGCTGTAGAAGCCGTAGAAGGCGCGAAACAGGCGGTTCGGAGGTTGCGAGAATTCGAGAATCGCCAACGTGCCGCCGGGCCGTAGCACTCGTCGCAGTTCCGCCAGGCCGCGGCGATAGTTTGAGAAATTGCGGAAGCCGAACGCGATCGTGATCAGGTCCAGCGATTCCGCGGCGAGGGGCAGTTCAAGGCCATCCGCGTCAAACAGCGTGGAGCTCAACCCCAGCCGGCCGATCTTCGCCGAAGCGGCAGTGAGCATCGGGAAGCAGAAATCGCTTCCCAGCAATGGGCGCCCGGCTTCGCGCTCCATGGCAACCAACAGATCGCCGGTGCCGCAGCAAAGGTCCATCGCACGGGCTGCGGGCTGCCTCAGAATGGGCGCCAGTTTCCGTACGGTGTGCGCCCGCCAGCGCTTGTCGATGTTGAGGGAGAGCACATGGTTGAGCAGGTCGTAGCGCGGGGCTACCTGCCCAAACATTTGCTGCACCCAACGGGCGGCTTCCCGCTCCGATTCGGCCCCTTCCGGAGTGCTGCCATGGGCGGGCTTCGCGCTCATACTAATTGGGCCCGCTCCGGGGCCTGTTGAGTCCGCGCCAGGGCCGCTTGCGTCGCTTCAAGCACCACCCGGGAATCGATACCGCTTTTCACGACAACGGCTCCGATGCGCTCTGGAAGCACGAAATGTACTTTTCCCTGGATGGTCTTCTTGTCCTGGAATAGGCGCTCGCAGAGGCTCGCCGCCGTAACTCCGGCCAGCGAAGGGATTGGCCCATAGGAGTTGATCGTCTCGACGACACGCCCGGCTTCGACGCCGCCAAGCAAACCGATGCGCTCCGCAAGCAGAGTGGCGGCCACCATCCCGAAGCCCACCGCTTCGCCGTGCAGAAATCGCGTATAGCGGGTTTCGGCTTCGAGAGCGTGGCCGATCGTATGGCCGAAATTCAAAATCCGCCGCAGCCCCGATTCTCGTTCGTCCGCGCTCACCACTTCGGCCTTGATCCGCACGCTCTCCGCGATCAGGGCATCCACGGTTTCAGGCTCGCGCGCCAGCACGGCTTCGCGCTTTGATTCCATAAGCTCAAAAAGCCAGGGGGTCCGGATGACGCCGTACTTGAGCACTTCATAGAGGCCCGCAACATACTCCCGTTGGGGCAGCGTGGCCAGCACGGCCGGGTCCGCCAGCACGGCATGCGGCTGGTGAAAGGCGCCAACCAGGTTCTTCCCGCCGCTCAAATTCACGCCCGTCTTGCCGCCGGTGGCCGCATCCACCTGAGCGAGCAGCGTAGTGGGGATCTGCAGCACCTTGACGCCCCGCATGAAGCTGGCCGCAACGAAGCCGCCCACATCGCCGACGATGCCGCCACCAAAGGCCAGCACGATGCTGCTGCGGTCCGCCCCGCCGGTAAGCATGGCATCGCACAGCGATTCCACTTGCGAGAGACGCTTGTTCGCTTCGCCGCCGGGAAAGAAAAGCACCTGGCGATCTTTTGAGCCCAGGGCGGCATCCAACGAAGTGCCGTGGGCCTGCCACACATCTTCGGTTGTGATCACGAACAGCTTGCCCGCTTGGGCGGGAATCCAGTTCGCGGCGTGGGCAAGTACTCCGCGTTCGACGACGGCCGCATATTCCCCGCCCGCCGTCCTCACAATAAATTCAGCCATTCTTCCCGTTCTACCATGCCGCCATCTCAGAATTCGGACCCAAGGTGCTAGAATTTGGCTGAAATGACCCCAGACTTTCTCGTGATTGGTGCAGGGGTCGCCGGACTTCAAGCCGCCATCGAGCTCTCCGACGCCGGTGAAGTGCTGGTGGTGGCCAAAGATAGCCTCTGGGAATCGTCCTCGGCCTATGCCCAGGGGGGAGTGGCCGTTGCTCTCAGCGACGACGACGAGGTGGCCCTCCATGAGCAGGACACCCTGGCAGCGGGCGACGGCCTCTGCGATCCGGTGGCCGTGCAGGCGCTGGTGCAGCAGGGCCCCGGTGCCATCCAGCGCCTCCTCGAATGGGGCGTGGAATTCGACCGCGACGGTTTACGCCTGGCCTTCGGCCGCGAGGGCGCGCACAGCCGCAACCGCATTCTGCACGCCCACGGCGATTCTACCGGCCGTGAGATGGCCCGCACGCTGTGGCATAAGGCGGATTCGATCCGCTCCATCCAAATTCGCAGCTTCACCGCGATCACCGATCTGATTATGGAGAACGGCGCAGTAGGCGGCGCCGTCTTCTTCGACGAAGCGTCGCAGTGCGTAACCCGCATTCACGCGCGCGCCGTGCTGCTGGCAACCGGCGGGATGGGCCGTGTGTTTCGCGACACCACCAATCCCGATGTCGCCACCGGCGATGGCGTGGCCGTAGCCTGGCGCGCCGGGGCCGAACTCAGCGATCTCGAATTCGTGCAGTTTCACCCCACCGCGCTCATGGTGCCCGGTGCGCCACGCTTTCTGCTCTCTGAGGCGTTGCGCGGCGAGGGTGCCTATCTCCGTAATGCGAGGGGCGAGCGCTTCATGGAACGCTATTCGCCCATGCTGGAATTGGCGCCCCGCGACGTAGTGGCCCGTGCCATCGTGGCGGAAGCCGAACGTGCCGGGAGCGATCACGTGCTGCTCGACCTCACCCATCTGGATACCGGTTTTGTAGCCAGACGCTTCCCAATGATCTATGCCACCTGCAAGAGCTTCGGCATTGACCTTGCCACGGAGCCCGCGCCGGTTACACCGGCTGCCCACTATGCCATGGGCGGCGTGCGCTCCGGCCTTTCCGGGATGACCAGCCTGGAGAGGCTCTATGTGGCAGGCGAAGTAGCGTGTACCGGTGTGCATGGGGCGAACCGGCTTGCCAGCAATTCGCTGCTGGAAGGGCTGGTCTTCGGCACGGTTGCCGGCAGCGCGATGAAGCGCTGGGCGCATGTGCCGCCGGTGAAAGGCGAAGCGCCCGAGGATCTGGCGTTCCCATCCATTGGAGAGATGGAACTGCGCACGCTGGCGTGGGAGAATTGCAGCCTCCTCAGAGACCGGCAGCGGCTGGAGACACTGCTCGCGCGCCTCGCCGAAAGCCCGTCCGCGACCAGCGATCGACCCACGCGCGGGCACTTTGAAATGCGCAACATGAAGGCGGTTCTCGAATTGATCGCCCGCTGCGCTCTCGCCCGGGAAGAAAGCCGCGGTGCCCACCACCGCCTTGACTTTCCCCAGAAACACGACCAGTTCCGCCGCCACTCACTGGTGGCCAAAGGCACCGAAGTGTTCTTTATTTAACGCTGCCGCCTCAGCCGAACGTGATGCCCTGCGCAAGGGGCAGTTCTCCCGAGTAGTTCACGGTCACTGTCTGGCGGCGCATATAGGCTTTCCAGGAATCGCTGCCCGATTCGCGCCCGCCGCCCGTTTCCTTTTCGCCTCCAAAGGCTCCGCCAATCTCGGCGCCGCTGGTGCCGATGTTGACATTGGCGATGCCGCAATCGCTGCCGGCGGCGCTAAGGAACTGCTCGCTGTGCAGAAGACTTGTGGTGAAGATGGCCGAGGAAAGCCCCTGCGGCACGTCGTTCTGCATCGCGATTGCCTCATCGAGCGTGCCGAAGGGGGCGACGTAGAGGATCGGTGCGAAGACCTCCTCCTGCATCAGCGGGATCGGCCGCTCGACGCGCACGATGGCCGGCTCGACAAAGCATTCACCGGGAAGGTTCAGTGGATGCCCGCCACAAACGATGGTGCCGCCCTGCCCCAACACTTTGGCAAGCGCATCCTGCATGTCGGAAAGGGCCTGGCGGTTGACGAGCGGCCCCACCAGCGTCTGAGGGTCGAGGGGATCGCCGATGCGCAGTTGCCCGTAGGCGCGAATAAGCCGTTCGACCAAGCTATCGATCACGCCGGCTTGGGCGAAGACGCGGCGGGTGCTGGTGCAGCGTTGCCCGGCAGTGCCCACCGCACCGAATAGAATGGCGCGCACCGCCAGATCGAGATCCGCATCGTTCATGACGATGATCGCGTTGTTGCCGCCCAGTTCCAGTAGCGATCGCCCAAAGCGATTGGCCACCGCTTCGCCCACCGTACGGCCCATCTTGCAGGAGCCGGTTGCGCTGATGAGCGGCACGCGCCGGTCGCGCACCAGAGGGTCTCCCACTTCGCCACGGCTGCCAATCAGGAGCGTGAAGACGCCCTGCCAGCCATGCCTCTCCAGCACGCGGTTGCAGATGTTCTGCACCGCCACCGCCGTGAGCGGCGTTTCATGCGAGGGCTTCCAGACGACGCAATCTCCGCAAACCGCCGCCAGCAGGGCATTCCAGGCCCAGACGGCGACAGGAAAGTTGAAAGCGGAGATCACGCCCACCAGACCCAGCGGATGCCACTGCTCATACATCCGATGCCCGGGCCGTTCGCTATGCATGCTGAGCCCATAGAGTTGGCGGGATAGGCCCGTGGCGAAATCCGCCATATCGATCATTTCCTGCACTTCTCCGCGGCCCTCGGCGAGGATCTTGCCCATTTCGAGAGACACCAGAGCGGCTAGCGGCTCTTTGCTCTCGCGAAGGGCGAGGCCGATCTCGCGCACAATTTCGCCGCGTTGCGGGGCCGGTAGCATTCGCCAGCGCGGAAAGGTCTCTTGCGCTTCGGCGATCACGCGCTCATAATCGTCGCGCCCCGCCATGCGGACGCTCGCCAGCACGCTGCCATCGCGGGGGCTGAGCGAGGCACGCACTTCCCCCTTGGCGCAGGATAGCCACGCGCGTCCGCAAGCGCCGGAAGATTCAGCTTCGATTCCCAAGGAGGAGAGGACGGATTCGGGGGTCATCACACTTCGGATTCTACCGAAGCATCCGCGCGCGGACACCCGTCGCCCAGCCAAGCGCGCCGGGAGGCCGCTACTTGCCCACCAGGACGACCACGCTTCGCGGCGCCGCCAGATAGCTGATCTGGTGCCCCAGTTCCACCTCAAAGTTGGGACGCGCGATATCGTCCGGCGAGGCGAGAGAGGTATCGGCAAAGCGGTGCCAGCGATGCCTGCCAAGCACCGGTAATTGAAACTCATGCGCTTCCCAATGAGCATTGGCGATGAAATAAACATGCTCATCGTGCCGCCGTTCCGAGACGCCGAAAAAGTGCGCCGCCAACGTGTGGGAGTGGTGCCCCCAATCGGGCTCGTGGAGGCGAATGCCATGCCAGTGGATGCGGCAGCCGTTTTGCGAAGGGTCGTCGGCGAAGCGTTCGCAACGCATAACTTTGTGCAGCTTGCGGAAGGCAATCAGCCGCTGGAAGAAACGGAAAAGTTCCGCGTTCTTCTTGCGCAGACGCCAATCCACCCAACTGATCTCGTTGTCCTGGCAGTAGGCGTTATTGTTGCCCTTCTGGCTGCGTCCGAACTCGTCGCCCGCCAGAATCATCGGCACACCGTGGGAAAGCAACAGTATCGCCGCGAAGTTCTTCATCTGCTGCTGCCGCAATTGCAGCACCGCGGGGTCTGAGGTTTCCCCTTCCACCCCGCAGTTCCAACTCACGTTGTCGTTGCCGCCGTCGGCGTTATTCTCCCCGTTGGCCAGGTTGTGCTTATCGTTGAAGCTCACCAGGTCGTTGAGCGTAAATCCGTCGTGCGCGGTAATGAAGTTGATGCTGTGGTAGGGCTGCCGCTCGCTCGACCGGTAGAGATCCGGGCTACCCATCAGCCGTTTCGCCAACGCCGGCACCATCCCAGGGTCGCCCTTTACAAAGCGCCGTACCTCGTCGCGGAACTTGCCGTTCCACTCAGCCCAGCGGCCCCACGAAGGGAAGGACCCCACCTGATAAAGCCCCGCCGCGTCCCAGGCCTCGGCAATCAATTTGGTGTTGGCCAGGATCGGGTCGCCCGCAATGTTCTCGAGCAGCGGGGGATTTGCCAGCACCGCCCCATCCTGCCCGCGGCCCAGAATGGAAGCCAGATCGAAGCGGAAGCCATCGACGTGCATCTCCGTAACCCAGTAGTGCAGGCAATCGACGATCATGTTGCGCACCACCGGATGGTTGCAGTTGAGCGTATTGCCGCAGCCCGAGTAGTTCAGATAGCGACCGGTATCGGGGTCGAGCATGTAATAAGTCTCGTTATCGATGCCGCGAAACGAAGACGTTGCGCCCCGCTCGTCGCCCTCCGAACTATGGTTGAAGACGACATCGAGAATCACCTCTATGCCCGCTTCATGGAAGAGCTTCACCATCTCCTTGAACTCACGAACCTGAGCGCCAAAGTAGGGGTTTGAGGAATAGCTCGATTTCGGCGCAAAGAAGGACATCGGCTGGTAGCCCCAGAAGTTCACCAGTCTCTCTTTGGTCTTCGGGTTGAAGCGCGGCTCCTCCACTTCCTCGAACTCGGTGACCGGCAACAGTTCCACGGCGGTCACACCCAGTTCCTTGAGGTACGGGATCTTCTCCGTCAAGCCGAGAAACGTACCTGGCCGGCCTACGCTTGCCGAGTTGTGGGCGGTGAACCCGCGCACATGCATTTCGTAGAGAATCGAATCGGCCAGGGGCACATTGAGAGGCTGGTCGAGCTCCCATTCGAACAGATCGTCGATCACAAGCGATCGGCGAGGGCGGGGATTGGGCCACATCCGCGTCAGCCGTTTCTCGTCGCCGCGCCAGGCTTCGCCGCCAGTGACGGCTTTGGCATAGGGGTCCAGTAGAACCTTGTCTGGATAGAAGCGGTGCAGGTGCGGCTTGTGGTTGGGCTTGAGGTCCAGCCGGTAGCCATATTCCACCTTGGGGTCAATGCCCTTCAGGAAAATATGCCAGACGTTGCCGGTGCGGTTGCGGTGGGGGTCCAACGGCAGTTCCAGCAATCCTTCGGCGTCGCCGGGATAGAACAGCACCAGCCTCACGGAGGAGGCGCGTTTGGAATAGAGCGCGAAGTTGATGCCGCTGCGCATGGGCGTGGCGCCCATCGGCATGGGCGAGCCTTGGAGGACGGCAAAATCCCCCGACATCAATTCCAGCAGCTTCTCGCGTGGTGATCGTTCAGTCAAGAAAACCTCGTCAAACTCTAGTCGCCGCTTCCGGTGGCTACCGGGATCTTCCAGATATCCCGGGCGTATTGCTGGATAGTGCGGTCGCTGGAGAACTTGCCCATCCTGGCGACGTTCAACACCGCACGGCGGTTCCAGGCCTGAACGTCCTGGAAGTCGGCTTCGGCCATCTCCTGCGCGGCAACATAGGCGGCGAAATCCGCGAAGTGAAAATAGGGATCTCCTCCATGAGTGAGCGTGTCGACGATCGGCTGATAGATGTTCTGCTCACCCTGGCAGAAGAGATTCCCGGAGAGCGCGTCGACCAGCCGCCGGATTTCGGGGTGTGTATCCAGGTAGGTCCTGGGATTGTAGGTCCCCTTCATCCGCATTTCGCTGATCTGCTCCGCGGTGAGGCCGAAGATGTAGAGGTTCTCCGCACCCACCTCTTCGAGAATCTCGATGTTCGCGCCATCGAGCGTGCCCATTGTGAGCGCGCCGTTCATCGCGAACTTCATGTTGCCGGTGCCCGACGCCTCTTTGCCCGCCGTGCTGATCTGCTCACTGAGATTCGCGCCGGGGATGAGCGATTCGGCGATCGACACTTTGTAATCCGGCATGAATGCGACGCGGATGAGATCTTTGCACTTGGGGTCGTTGTTGACGACCTCTCCGACGCCGTGGATCAGCTTGATAATCAGCTTGGCCAGAAAATAGCCCGGCGCCGCTTTACCGGCGAGCAAGAAGGTGCGCGCCGAGCTGGGCGTGTGCCCCTCATCCCGGATTCGGAAATACTGGTGGATGACGTAAAGCACGTTCAGCAGTTGGCGCTTGTATTCGTGGATGCGCTTGGCCTGCACGCCAAACAGCGACGCGGGGTCGATGAGGATGCCCGTGTCGCGCTTCACGTTCTGGGCCACCCGCAGCTTGTTCTCCTGCTTGACGCGGGCAAATTCGTCCAGGAAACCGGCGTCTTCGCAATACTGCTCCAGCGCGCGAAGCTCCTGCAAATCCGTTATCCAGCCGTCGCCAATGCGCTCTGTAATCAGCGCCGCCAGCCCCGGGTTGGCCACCTTCATCCAGCGTCGCTGCGTTACGCCGTTCGTCTTGTTGTTAAAGCGCGCCGGATAGAGCTGGTAGAAATCGGGCACCAGCTTGCTCTTGATGAGATCGGAGTGCAGGGCCGCAACCCCGTTCACCGAATGGGAACCGACAATCGCCAGATGCGCCATTCGCACCTGCTTCTCCGGCCATTCTTCAATGATCGACATCCGTTGGGCCATGCCGCCGTTGTGGGGCCAACGCCGCTCCACTTCCTTGAGGAAGCGGGTGTTGATTTCGAAGATGATCTGGATGTGCCGGGGCAGCACGCGCTCGAGCAACGCCACCGGCCATTTCTCCAGCGCCTCCGGCAACAACGTGTGATTCGTGTATCCGCAGGTGGCCTTGGTGAGCTGCCAAGCCATATCCCACTCCAGGCCGCGCTCATCCACCAGCATCCGCATCAGTTCCGCGATTACCAGCGCCGGGTGCGTGTCATTGAGCTGGATCGCCACTTTCTCCGGCAGCAGGCGGATGTCGTCGAAATCGCGCCGGAAGCGCTCCATGATATCCCGCAGCGAGCAGGCAACCAGGAAGTATTCCTGCAGCAGCCGCAACTCGCGGCCCGTGGCGATGGCATCGGAGGGATAGAGCACCTTCGAGACCTTCTCCGATTCAATCTTCTGCTCCACCGCCCGGATATAATCGCCCTGGTTGAAAATCTGAATGTCGAACTCATCGGAGGCCCGCGCCGTATACAGCCGCAGATGGTTTACCGTTGCCGCGCCATACCCTACCACCGGCATATCGTAGGGCACGCCCACCAGGACCGACCAATCCATCCACATGGGGTTGTAGTTGCCATCGCGGTCCGTGCCGTCTTCCATCCGCCCGTAGACCGGGATGTAAAGCGCGTCCTTGGAAATCTCAACCTGCCATGGGGAATCTTCCATTCGCCAATGGTCGGGCATTTCCACCTGATAGCCACGCCGGACCTGCTGGCGAAAGAGACCGTACTCGTAGTTGATCCCATAGCCGAATCCCGGGATCCCAAGCGTAGCCATCGAATCCAGAAAGCAGGCGGCCAGGCGCCCCAAACCGCCATTGCCCAGTGCCGCGTCCGGCTCCGTATTGGCGATCTCGTTCAATTCCACGCCCCATTCCCGGGCCGCCTCCGCGAAAATGTCGTAAAGCCCGAGCGCTATCAGATTGTTCTCAAGAGAGCGGCCAATCAGGAACTCCATCGATAGGTAGTAGACCCTCTTGGTCTCCGATTTCCGGTAGCGCTCCTCGGTCTCGTGGTGCAAGTCCAGCAGTTCCTGCCGGACGGCCATCGCAAAGGCTTTGAACAGGGCGTAGGAGGTAGCGGATTCTTTTCGAACACCAATGGAATAGCGGAGGTGAAAGCGGATCCGCTCCAGAATGGCATTCGCATCCAGAGAGGTCCCCTTTGTCTTGCTTCCCGGCGTCTTTGTCTGGCTTAGTGGCATAAATTGTTCTCCCGGCAGCCCGGGCTCCTGCGCTTTCGACGGGTTCTTCGGTGACGGAGCCCATTCCAATGAGGTCACAGCGGCATCTATCCGCCTTCCTGTTGAATCGATGGGGCAATCCAAGCAAATTGGGTAGTCCCGAAAGATAAACTATCGGGTGAACCGATCCGGAGCGGTAGACGTGGGCACCAGAGTTCCATCATCGCGTACTTTTCCAGGATCGCGCACCGGGCGATACTGGCCAGGTTAAGCGCGTCCGAAACACCCGCTCGACCTGGCTTGCCAGTGGGCCGGGGTTCGCCAGCGCGCGTGTTCAGCGGCCCCTAGGACGCCGAAGCTCTTGGGAGGATCAGGCGCTGCGAAGCGAATTGCTCGGCCACCCGCCTCAGGTCCTCACGCTGAAAGCCCTCTTCGAGCACGGCATCAAACAGGCCGGAAAGCTGAAGTTGTTCTCTCGCCGGATTCGAACTTGAGACCGCCACCAACGGAGGAACGGCCCCCCCCAGCGTGGAACGCAGCCTCTCGGCTACTTCCATCTCCGACTGGACGCCAAGGTCGGCGTCCAGAATGACGAGAGCGAAATCCTCCCCGGTGGCCCGCTGGAGCAGGTCCTGGAAGTTCTCCGCGGCCACCATCCCCAACCCGAAGCGGCGGAGCAGGTAACCCAGACCCTTCCGCCGGCTTTCGCTGGCGGAAAACACCAGGCACGGAGACATAGCGCCGTTCGGCTCCCGGCTCAGTTTTACCAGCCGCTGCATCGGCTTGCGGGGGGTCTGCGTGAGTGCTGCGTGTGCGGCAGCCACAAGCGAGAGCGCGCGGTAGGGCGAGATCGGCTTCCTGAGCACCAGCAGCGGGTCCACTCCCTTGACCGCACTACGATCCACAGGGTCGTGGATGGAATCGAGTAGCACCAGCAGGAGGTGCGGATTGCGCGTTGCCAGGCGGATGCCGCGGTTGATTTCCGGTCCGCCACCTTCCAGGCTATGGGTGTCGAAAACCACGACGTCGGTGGGGGCCGCAGCCGCTTCGTTTGACAAAAGCTCAACGGTATCCCGCAGCCCCTGGCTCCTTTGGGCATGGAGCCCGCTCTCGCCCAGCGCGACGAACCATGCCTGGGCCGAGAGCTCGCCGAATCCGGCGAGCATGACGCGTTTGCCGCGGAAGGCCTCCATCTCGCCAGGGCACTTCCAGCCACTTGCGGCAATGGCCCGGCCGGTGGTACGCAGGACCACCTGGAAACGCGAACCGGAGCCTAGCTGGCTTTCCGCCAGAATCTCGCCGCCCATCAATTCGCACAGATGCTTGCTGATGGCCAGCCCTAACCCCGTTCCACCGTAGATCCGGGACGTGGCCGGTTCCGCCTGGCTGAACGGGCGGAACAGCCTGTCGAGGGTCTGCTCTGTCATGCCGATGCCAAAGTCGATGACCTCAAAACGCAACTCTCCAGCGGGCTCGAGCAGCGCTTCCCACGAAACGACGATGCCCACCTCGCCTTTCTTCGAGAACTTGATCGCGTTGCCAATCAAGTTGAGCAGCACCTGACGCACCTTGCCGGGGTCGCCAAGAACCAGGGCGGGAACCGGGAAGCGGGTATGCACTACCAGATCGATCCGCTTGCGGGAAGCAGGTTCGGCGAGACTCCCGCAGACCTCTTCCACCAGCTCGCGGGGATCGTAGTAGACCTCCTCCAAGTCCACTCGCTGCGCTTCCAGCTTGGAGTAATCGAGGATCGAGTTGACGATCGAGAGCAACGATTCCGCGGAGGATTGAATCGCCAGCCCGAACTCGCGCTGCTGGCGGTCGAGCGAGGTCTGCAGAAGCAGCGACGTCATGCCCAGCACTCCGTTCAACGGGGTGCGGATCTCATGGCTCATCGTGGCCAGAAAATTGCCCTGCAGCCGCGTGGCTTCCTGCGCCGCCATCAACGCCGTCAGCAGTTCCGCATTCTTAGCCTGCAATTCCAGCGCTGTGGCCTTTTCCCTCTCCTCGCGCGCCTTTCTTTCCTGGATATCGACAAGCACGCCCTGGTAGCGGACGGGCACGCCATCGCTGGCGGGAAGCATGGTGATCAGGAAGGAAACCCAGAAGTGGGACCCGTCGTCGGCCTTCAGTAAACCTTCCCCGCCGTGGGTCCCGGAGTTGCCAATCCCTTGAAGCAGGTCGAGCCGCTCCAAGCCGCTCCCGGTGGCATCGGAAAACTGAAACAGATAGTGGGCGTGATGGCTGCCCACCGCCCGCTTGGCAGGGTAGCCGGTAAGCTGGTCCCATGCCGGCGAGAGGAACGACCAATTTCCTTTCGTGTCCAGTTCAAATGCAATCTCATGCTCGCGAGCCAGTTGGTCCAGGGAGAATGTGACCGCGGCTTCGCGCGGATGGTGGCGAGTCTGAACGCTCTGCACGATGCCCAGGAAACGGGTGAAACTTCGCGCCACCGCTTCGTGCTGCTCGGTCCAAAGGATCTCGGCGCGGATAAAGTCCAGCCGAAGGAAGCCCCAGAGATCGCCCTCGACGTCAATCGGCACCGCCACAACGGATCGCCGTCGTGGAGCTTGGGCCAATGCGCTTTGCGGCAGCAAGCCCAGCCCGGCTTGGCTTTGAGCGGCGGAAGCATGGGCCGGCGACGGCCCCAGATCCTGACCCGGGCCCTCGACAACGCGGTCCCGCCGGAGATCCGCATACCAGCGCACATCCCAATCCGGACCCGAAAGCGGTGCTCCGGCCAATGCGGAAGCGCGCCGCTCCATGCGCCATTCGGCCACCAGTGAAGCTGCCGGTGGGGCATCCTGCCCCGGATGCCGCAATTCGTAGACGCTTGCCCGGTCAATCGACGCCACTTCGGCAAGCTGCTGTAAAGCGAGCGGCAGCGACACCGAAAGCGGTTCCGCGTTCATCGCCTGCATTGCCAGAACGCAGCCCGAGAGAAACTCCGAAATTCTGCAGTCATTTTCCGAGAACATAAACACGAATCCGCTCGCCAGCCGATCTTCCTAGGGCTGATGCCGAACTCCCATCTCGCGGACGCGGCGAGCCGCTTCCACCAACAACTGAAAGACTGAACGTTCCTTCTTACTGTAAGGCAAAACCGCTGGTACTTCGAGCTAGGCAGTACTGGTTTTATTCAGCGAATCAAGCGAGATAAGCGGCCTAATCGGTTCAGCAAAATCAAAAAGGTAGGCAAATGTTTCCAAGATATAGAACTTTCATACCTGCCGAATGGTCTGCTCCGGCAATGTCCTGCGCCGCCGGGGAAAGGGTTTGGACACAACAAATCCCGAGTACCGGCACCCATTTCTTTCCATACCCAGGCGCTGAAGCGAATGGGAATGTAAAATGGGATGCGTCGTGAAACCCATGCGAAGTCTCCTTCTGCTTACCCTCGCCACCTTCCTGCTCTTAGTGAGTTGCAAACCCTCCGTGCCCGACAACGTCGTTGCCGTGGTGAACGATAAGTCGATCACCGTTGAGGAGCTGAACAAGTTCTACAAGAGCAACTTCCCCAACCAGCCCGAGGTGAAGGAGGATGACGAGATCCTTCGCCAGAAGCTTCAACTGCTGCGGGACATGATCGACAGCGAGATCATGATGCAGCGCGCGGAGAAGCAGGGCCTGATTGCCGTGGATGCCGACGTGGAGGCGAAGCTGAACGAGTTTCGCGCCCCCTATACGCAGGAAGAATTCCAGAAGCAACTGGAAGCCCGGGGCTTCACGGTGGAAGATCTAAAGACGCAGATTCGCCGCGACCAGAGCGTGCGACGCCTTTTTAACAAAGAGATCACATCCCGGGTGAACATCACCGACCAAGACGTAAAGGCGTTCTACGATCAAAACAAAGCGGGCTTCAATCTCGCCGAGCCGCAGTTCCACATCGCCCAGATTCTGGTGACGCCCCGGCCCGACGACGATGTGAGGAACCTGAAGAACGACAACGCCACGGATGTCGAATCGGCACGGCGCAAGATTCAGATGATCGACGCCCGGCTCAAACAGGGCGAAGACTTCGCGATGCTGGCACAGAATTACTCTGAGGATGCAGCGACAAACCAGAACGGCGGCGACATCGGTTTCATTCCGGAATCCGCCTTGGCGAATGCCAGCCCCGACCTCCGGCGGGCGGTGCTTTCGCTGCAACCCGGCCAGAACTCCGCCATCATCGGCACCCAGGAAGGCCTCCGCATTTTCCGGCTGATTTCGAGAGAACCCGCCGGGCAGCGCGAATTGAACGACCCTCGCGTGCAGCAGAACATCCGCAGCACCCTCGTCAACCGCAAAGACCAGTTGCTGCAGGCGGCCTACTACGAGATCGCCCGCAACGAAGCCAAGGTGGTGAATTACTATGCGCAGAAAGTGCTGGGAGAAGAGGCAACGAAGGAATAGCGCGGGCTAGCGGATGGCTTCGGCCACTTCTTTCGTGAACGCCAGATTCTCGGCTGGGCCGAAATCGCTAACGACATAGGCGAATTGGCGGGGCAGCGCAAAGACGCCCACATCCAGGCCGTCGGCGCTCACCGCGTAGAGATCGACATCTCCGACGGCAGCCGAGGCCACCGAAGCGCCGGCCGGCGACGGGTCGGATTCCCTTCGCTCGGTGAGCAGCACGGATAGATAGCGATCACCCTTCTGCAGCGTGAGGTGGGCAAACTCACGGCCCTCACTACCGCAGAGGTGCAGCTCCACCAGCTTGAAATCGGATGGCAACGCCCGTTTGGCGGCATCGAGCATCTTGCTGTATTCAGGCGGAACCTCGCCCTGATATGTGCCCAAAGGCAGAAAACTCGCCCCCACCCGCTCCTTGACGCAGGAGACGTGCTTGCCGATGCCGATTTCGATCATCGAGGCCACTGCAGGCGGGAAATCCGCCAAGGTGTAATTGCGCGGCCGCAGCATCACCCAGGCGCCGACGGCGATCACGGCACAAAGAGTAAGAGCCAGCGCGGCCCGCAGGGGGCCTTGGGAAAACAACGGGAAGACGCGGCGGCGTCCGGCAGTTCTGGCGGCGATGGCGGCCTGCAGGCGATCTGGCACGGGCTGGGCGTCCACAGCCGCGCGGAGCCGGTTCCGCATCGTTTGCCACTGCCGCAACTCCTCGCGCAAGCCCTCGTCTCGCTTGAGTTCATCCTCGAACGCGGCGGCTTCGGCAGGCGCAAGCTGGCCATCGAGATAGCGGCTGAGCCGCTCCTCGCGCGCGGATGCCCCGTCGTGTGTCATTTCATCCGCCAAACCGCTTCAGTACCTCCCCAATCCCATTCCACTCGTCGATTCGAAACCCAGGGGACAAGAAGGCGCAAAACGTCCCGGGTGCTCTCAGTATAATGGGGACTCCTGGCGCCGCGCGTGGTTGCCCGGGTAAACGGACGCCGGTCCGCAGATGAATGTCGCCGGGGGAATCCTTTATTCCCGTGGCCTCCGGGACGCAGCGATTGCCCATCCAGGTCTATATCCGATGAATGGAGCTTTTGGCAAGGCGGATACGCGCCGGACAGAGTTCGAACGCGACGCGGCGCCACACTTGCCGGGGATTTACCGCGCCGCGCTTGCCATGTTCGGCAACCCCGCGGAAGCCGAGGACGTGGCCCAGGAGGTGTTCGTTCAGGCCTGGCAATCCTTTGACCGCTTCGAGCCCGGCAGCAATTGCCGTGCGTGGCTCTTCAAGATCCTCTCCTTCAAGGCCGGGCATCACCGGCGAAAGTGGTTTCGGCGGCGCCGGGAGGCAGCCGTCGACGAGATTTTGGAGAACACCACGGAAGCGCCCGTCCCAATCCCGGAAGGGTTGAAGGACGAAGACGTGCTGGCCGCGCTGGCACGGGTGCCGGAGGCGTTCCGCGAAGTGCTCATCCTGGCTGACGTGCAGGAGTTTTCGTACAAGGAAATTGCCGAAATTGCAGAGATTCCCATTGGTACCGTGATGTCTCGCCTTAGCCGCGCGCGAGGCTATCTGCGCCGGGAACTCGCCTCCATGGGAATTAAAGCATCCTCCGATTTCAGCACGGGCGGCTCCCCTTCCTTGCGCTAGGCCTGTTTGGGGTTTGGCGGCAACGCAATGCAGGACGAAGCGATTCCCTGCTTTCTGCGAGCGGGGGTAGAAGCGGGATCCGGGGCCCGTTGGCTAGTTGGGGCTTGGCTACGCTGCCGGCTTTCGGGTGGCGCCGTTTTGCGGAACGAAGCCATTTGAGATATGGGCGGCTCGGGTACGGAGGGAGTCCGCATCTGTCATGGGAGCGGGGGCGTTGCGCAGGGATTTGAGATAGGCCATGGCGGCGTCTTCAATGGAATCGCCGGATTCTCGCTCTGCGGGTGGCCATTGGACTTTGAGCTTGGCCAGGCGGAGATCGTGGAGTTCCTGACGGCGCCGTTCGCTTGCGATGGCAAGTTCCTGTTTGAGGGCATGGGCTTCAGCCTGGCGCTGGGCTTGGGCCTCGGCTCTGGATTGGTTGGCTTCGGCGTGGCGGGCGCGTTGGGCGCGGTCAAATTCGGCGAGGGCGCGGGCTTGTTTGCGCTCCCAGTGGGTGCGGTAACGGTGGATCTTGTCGAAGGTGGGGTAGGTGGTATCCGGCAGGACAACGGTATTGTCGTTGCGGTCGAAATCGGTGAAGACGTCGGCGGCATGGCTAAGCGAGGCGCCTGCGCTGCAGATTTTATCGCCTTCTTCGTTTCCCTCGTTCCAGCAATCGGTGAGCTTTTGGAGCGAGACGGATTCGGCTTCGTCGAAGCGCTGGAGCGCCCAACGGCATTGGGCGATGTCTTCGATGGCGAGCGATTCGCGGCGGGAACGGGGTTTGTAGATCTCGCGGAGTGCGGAGAGCAGTTGCGCGTAGGCTTCGGGATCTTCGTCGCGGAGGACGGCGTGGCGCTGGATGGAGAGTCCGTGTTTGAGAGCGTTTTGTGAGGAAGTGGCCTTGCCTTCGGGGGTGCGGGGACCGGTGCTGTGCTGGGCGTTGGCTTGATTCGCGGTGCGCTGGGCGTTTTGCGGAACGAAGCCATTTCCGGCTTTCGGCTGGGTTGCTGCGCCTGGGGATGAACCGGGTTCCGGGTTGGTCGCTGCGCTTGGGGATGAGCCGGGTTCCGGGGTCCGAGATCCGGGAACCGGTGGCAAGTTGGAAGAATCGGCTTCCGGCGGTAAGTCTTCGAATTGCGATGTGAGGGTGGGCGGGTTTTGCGAGGTGGGGGTTCTCCCTTGCTCACGCTGCGCGTTTGTATTCAGGCGGGTGCTGGCGCTTCCGGCGGGGATAGCGGCGCTCTTGGCTTTGCGGGCCGATGTTGCGCTTGCGGGTTTTCATGTCTTCGGTCTCCTTTGTGCTTTTCAGAAATTCGGTGGGCTCGGTTGTTTGAATCCACCCGAGCGATTGTAGGGATGGCTTGTGCGGAGTCGAACTTTTTGAGCCAGATTTTAGAGGTTGGCCAGAGGCGGAAGTGGCTTGGTGAGAGTGGGTTAGGAGGATTCTTCAGAATATTTTGAGATCAAGTGACCAGGGCACAGGAACGCGTTGATTTTGGGTGGATTTTGGCAGCTTCGGGAGGTATGTAGCCGTCGCGCCGACAACGGGGCCGTCGTGACATGGACTCGCTTACGCTGGGCTGATTGTCCCAGGCCTATCGACCTGGGCTGACAGAGGGCGCCTTTCAGGGCTCGGTAACGGGAGGGGGAAACGAATGCCGAGCGGGCCGTGTTTGGGATCGACGTTTGATTGTGGCGGTGGCGCTGTGGGGGTTTTGTCTCGCCTGCGACTCGGATTCCGTTGTCCGGCTCCGGGCTTTCGGTGGGTAGTTGGCGGCTCCAATACTGCGGGGAATCTGGAGTCGTTGTGAGAAATGCCGGGGGCGTGGCGACTTCGATAGCCGCAGATAGGTACGGATCGCGAGGCCCCATCCAGGATTGATGCTCGATTTTACGGATTGCTTAGGCGGAAAAGGACTCTTGTTTCGTTTGGGGGCTTGGCGCGGTCACGATTGGTGTCTTGGATTCAGTAGGTCACGGCCAGACGAGCGCTCTTGCTGAAGAGTTGTGAGGGCGTTGCGAGAATCGAAGCAATTTCGGAGCGGACTGGCGGTGGAATGCGGTTTCTTCTGAACAAGTCCCGAGGGCGATGAACGCGGCGACGGCAACGACGCCAGCATAAGTGATTCAGAAGCAACGAGTTATCAATTGGCGAAAAGCCGCCTGTCCCCTTTTAGAGCGGGAGGTGTGCCAGCAGAACGGTTGGGCTGGTTGTGGGTTCTGGTGGATTGAGCGAGCGGAGGGGCGGAAACGGTTGGTTGGGGTTCTGTCCGGATGGCGGGAAGTGGTTTGTGGGGTGGTTTACTGGGAATTTTGGATCTTCGGGGGCGTAAAGGTATGCAGAATGGTTGGATTTTGGGTTACTGGGGCAGTTTCGTGTGGATCTGCCGATAGATTCGATGAGAAAGTGGCCGCGGGGGGCGAGGGAGCGAGCGGGGTGCAGCGGGTTCGGGTTCCGGCTTGCTGTGTTGACCCTTGGCGCTCCGGATGGGCCCGGTGGCGGGCATGGTCGGCCTTTGGCTGGCTGGGCGGCGTGTGGCGGTGGGAGGGTCGCACGGCCTAGCGGGGTCCGTGCTCCATGGTCTCGCTGGCGCGAGGCTGTTCTTTCCCCGGGCTGGCGCCACGGGGCTTTCCCTGGCGAGGCGCCCTGGTCGGGCTTATACGTGGGTGGCGCGGTGGTCGCCGCGCTTCTGCTGTCTGGCGCTTAGGGCCGGGCTTCAAATTGGGCGAGTAATGCCTCTCGGTTGGGCGGGAAGAGGAAGGCGGGGGTGTGGGGCGTAACGAGTAGGCCTGGTGTGGGGTTCTGGTTGATTGTAGCGGTGGGCGGGGATCGGAACCGGACTCCGCGGTGACGGGCTTTGGGGTCCGCGATGGGCGGGAAGTGGTTGTGGGAATTGGGTTTGCGGAGATTTCGGAAATTTGCTGGGCGCGGTGATGCCCGTGATGGCGGGGCGGTTTGCGGCCTAGGTGTGACGGGCTCTTCTGGACTGGACCCATGGCGTGAGACAAGGGCTGATTGATGGCGTCGGGCAGCGGATCAGAGTCGATTTCCTTTTGGAATCAACGGTTTAGAAAATGAGAAAAGCGGTGACCGTCCGAGCGCCGGGATAAACCGGCATGTAGTTGGGAATGAAAGAGTCCTACAGGAAAGGAGTAGCGAACCATCCTGACCTTGAGTCTTGCGGGGTTGATCGTGAGGTCAATGCCGAAGCGTAGACAAAGGCATCGGTGGGCTGGGTATGGAGCTTCGAAAATCGAGTCTGGGATGCCGACCCCGTGGACAGAGGGGGAAGGCCACACGGCGCCGGGCGCTTTCGCGAGCCTGGCGGCGATCCCACGTAGTCGTAGACCCCATGCACGCCGAGAAACTGCATGCACGAGAACCGGGAGACCTCAGCGATGACTGAACGAGGAAACAAGGGCAGTCCGGCCAGCGAAGGCGAGAGCCGTACGGCTGGCATGCACGTCGTTGAGGAGTCGGATTGCGTGGTAGTACCGATGAAGCTGCCGAACAACGAGCGGGAGCAATTGGCCCGCGAGGCGGAGGTGGTGGAGGGAAGCACGCAAAGCAAGGAGAACATCAGCGAGATCCACACGTCCCCGACACAGAGCGGGAAAGGCGTGTCCAGAGTATCGGATTCCTTCGGGGGTCTGGCAGGTGTGCGCCAAGTGGCGCGGGAAAGGAAGCAGGAGAAGTTCACCGCGTTGCTGCACCATGTGACGGTGGAACTGCTGCGGGCCAGCTTTCACGCCTTGAAGCGGGAAGCGGCGCCTGGAGTGGACGGCGTGACATGGGAGAGCTATGAGGACGGGCTGGAGGATCGTTTGCGCGATCTGCACAGCCGGGTCCACCGGGGGAGCTACCGGGCACAAGCCTCACGGCGAATCTACATTCCGAAGGCCGATGGGCGGCAGCGTCCGATCGGCATCGCGGCACTGGAGGACAAGATCGTCCAACAGGCCGTGGTGACCGTCTTGCAGGAAATCTACGAGACGGACTTTCGGGGATTCAGCTACGGGTTCCGGCCCGGCAGGGGCGCGCACGATGCGCTGGATGCGCTGAGTGTGGGCATCTTCCGGAAGCGGGTGAACTGGATTCTGGACGCGGACATTCGGGGGTTCTTTGACCATCTGAGCCACGAGTGGCTGCTGCAGTTTGTTCAGCACCGGGTGGCCGACAAGCGCATGCTGCGCCTGATCCAGAAATGGCTGAAGGCAGGCGTGAGCGAAGCCGGCCAGTGGGCGGAGACAAAGGAGGGTACGCCGCAAGGGGCAGTGGTTTCGCCGCTGCTCGCAAACGTGTATCTGCACTATGTCTTCGACCTGTGGGTGGAACAGTGGCGCAATCGGCAGGCACGCGGCGATGTGATCGTCGTGCGCTATGCCGACGATCTGGTGGTGGGCTTTGAGCACCGCAAGGAGGCGGAACGATTCCTGAAGGAATTCGGGGAACGGCTGGCCAAGTTCGGCTTGGAGCTTCATCCGGAGAAAACGCGGCTGATCGAGTTTGGGCGCTATGCCGAGGCGAACCGGAAAGCCCGTGGAGAGGGAGACCCGGAGACATTCGCATTCCTGGGGTTCACGCACCGATGCGGAACCGACAGGCTAGGGCAATTCGTGATCTGGCGGCAATCGGAGCGGAAGCGGCTCGAAGCGAAACTGCAGGAAGTGAAGCAGGCGCTGCGGGCGCGGATGCATGAACCGGTGGCGCAGGTGGGCGAATGGCTTTCGCGGGTGCTGCGGGGCTACTACAACTATCACGGGGTGCCGGGGAACCGGGCGAGCCTGAACCGCTTCCGGGAACGAACGATGGGCTACTGGTGGCGCGTGCTCGCAAGGCGCAGCCAGCGGGGACGTCTGAAGGTCGACCGGATGAAGCAACTGGCCGCGCGCTACATTCCACTACCGAGAACCATGCATCCTTATCCGCAATTGCGCTTCGACGCCAAACATCCAAGCTAGGAGCCGTATGCGTTAGTAGCGCCCGTACGGATCTGTGCGGGGGGTGCGGGGCGACCCGCATCCCTACCGCGACCTGTTTTCCCCGTTTTCGTTTTCTGTCCCGTTTTCAGAAGCCGGACGGAATGCGGGAGAGGTCGAGGGCCGCGAGCGAAGACGCGGAAGGGGAGAAAAGCACCGTGGCGAACGTCAGCGCCACGTGGGACGATCAACGGAGCGATAGAAATTCGGAAACGCGGTGACGCTCGCCCCATGTGGTCCACGGTATCAGCACCGGCTTGTCGACGGGAATAGCGCAGGGTGTTTCAGGCTTGGCGCAGCGCTGAGGAAACGCTGCTGACGGCCGCGCGAAGGGCGTTCCAGCCAGGGTGGGGCAAGGCAGGTGCTCAGTTGTTCACGGCGATGAACTTGTATCCGCCGACCGAGAATTCCTCGCCGTGGGCCACCGGTCTGCGCAGCAGGACGAACTGGCCCACGAAACCATCGTTCTCTTCCAGGCGGACATTCTCTGGCTTGTTGATGGAGACCGGCCAGGCAAGCAGGTCAACGTTGTTGAGCACGTACCGACCTTTGCGGAGTTCGAGCGGTTTGCGAAAGGACTTGTAGAAGAGGTAGGGCTCGGCGCCCTGCCCGCCCGCCGCCTTTGAGCCTGATGGCGCCGAGGGGAAGAGCACGATTGGCTGGTCAGAGAAATAGTAGGCGAGGTTGCGCCAGGGATACTCCGACTCATGGCATAGGATCGCCGCGCGGCCCTTGTTCTGCAACTCGAAGAGAGAATAGACCAGAGCTTCGTTCCTAACGGTTTGCTCGCGGATGCGCCAGAAGCCCGCGCGCTCCGTGATCTTATCGACGGGAAGCAGGAAGAGGGCGGCGCTGGCCAGCACCACCGCCGCCACGGCGGTCTGCCGGCGAATCCCGCCCGGCTCGCCGTCCGAATCCTCAATCCATTTTGGCCAGCATTCCACCAGCGATCAGGCAAAGGGCGGGAATCGTAGAAAGAGCGTGGTCAGGATCGGCAATGTGCACGGTGGCATGAAACGCAAACAACGGAAGAAACCACAAGGCGAAGAGGAGGCGTTGCCGCCGTTCCGTATGGCGCCAAAGGCCGAAGACCGTCACTAGGATTAGAGCCGGCCACAGCCCCTGGAAGGTCCAAACGATGGCCTTCCCCACCAGGCTGAGAGCCCCGCCGACGCCCGCTCCGAAGACTGGCGAATCGCGCTGTGTCTCCTGGGCGACGTAGCGCCCGGAAACCTCGATGTACTTGGCGATCCGAGCCCCGGCTTCGCTGAGGCGGGCTGGTGCGAACACCTCGCCACCCGTACGCCAGACGGTGAAGGCCTGCCAGGGTGCGGCGGTCAAGAGGTAGAGGGCGAGGGCGGCCGCGAGCGGCCACTTCAGCCGCCGCACGATGGCGGGGCCGAAGAGCAACGGCATCATCAGCAGCAGCATCTCCGGCCGGAAGCCGCAGAGAAGAGCCACCACAAAGGCGCCCACCAGCAGGGAACGCGCGGGCCTGTCGCCGGTTAGCACTTTCCATCCGAACCAAGCCGTCGCGCAAGCGATGAGCGCGAGATAGACCCGAACCTGGTTGGTGAGGCCACCCGTGAGAAAGGCCGGATTCAGGAACAACAGCGCGGTGGCGATGAGCGCAGCCTTTCTGCCGAACTGTGCGTCGGCCAGCAGGAACAGGAAGCTAAGCGCTCCGGCGCCCGCGAGCATTCCGCAGAACAGAAAATTGGTCTGCATCCCATCGGTGAACAGCGCAACGACGTGCGAAAGTGCAACGAACAGGGGATAGCCCGGCAGGTGGGGCTGGTTGAGGGCCGGGTGAAAGTAGTAGTGGGCGAGAGCGAAGTTGCCGCTATCGAAGTGGAACAGAACCCGCGGGGCGAGGGTTCCCCAGGTGAGCCAGAGCGAAGCGAACGCCGTCAGAAACACGGCGAAGACGAAGCGTACCGAGGGTCGTTTGGCCATCGAAAGCCATTCTCCGTTTCGCGGTCACCCCGGCGCAATTGCTTCGTGAAAACGCAACGCCGCCGACGCTCCCGCCTCTTCTTTTACAACTGCCTGGAACGGCTAAGTGTACTTCAAAATCCTCCGTGGTTTGGTAGCCGTCCTGTGAATCCAGGTCTCAGGCCTTCCGGGTGAGCTTCGCACATGCTGCGGTTTGAGGCTTCGGCGAGTTTCCAGTTGTTGGGCAACAACTCGTCCAGGGCGTTCATGGGGTGATCGCCGATGCGTTTGAGCACATCGACGAGGTAGCTCCAGGGGTCGAGTTTGGCTTGATGGCAGGTGGCGATGAAGCTCTTCAGGACGGCTGCGGTCTTGCCGCCGCCCGTGAAGGGAGAAATGCTGTCGCTATTGTCGCGGCTATCTGCGTCCTTGGCGGCCTTGGCCTCTTGCGCCTCATTGGGTTTCAAGATGGGGCGTTGGCGGCCAGTTGCTGCATCCTCATGTGGATAGCGGCGATGGCTTCGGCATAGGCCCGCTGCCATTCCCCATCGGTCACTCGACCTTTCACCGGACTGGCGATTTCACTCACCATTCGAGTGAGGATCGTGTTGATTCGATAGGCTTGCAACTCCTGCAGGAAATCCCACATTGCGGCCATGCAGGCGACGCTGCGCCCGGCGTTGGATGTCGATGGGATACGGCGGTTCTGGAACACTTCGACCCATTGTTCCGGTCTCCAGGGCTCCACGGTTTCCGCAATCGTTGCCGCGAATGGGAGGGCGGACCCCATCACCCCAGTCCCTTCGAGGTGAGCAGTGTGAAGTACATGAACCAGCGCGGCCGCGGGGTCGAATGAGGTCTTCACCAGAGACTGCGTGGCTATTAGCGGCCACGATGGAATCCGCGCCCCGCTTCCACGCAAGAGGTTCGTTGGAATCACGGAGCCCGGCCGTTCGACGGCCAAAGTTAGAGCATTCAACATTGTGGCCAGGACTTCCAACGCAAACTTGTGCCCGGCGATCCCAAAAGCAGTCGAATTTCTGGCATGGGACTGCTTCATTACCTTCGCAGAAATCCGCTGAAATGCGGGGTGACGGGGTGCCGCGCCCTCAAGGATTCGCAGCACCAGAGGTTCGGATAGGGGATTTGACGTCAACGTACGCCCTTGCACATAGCGCGGATCGGACCACATGCGACCGATTTCAGAGAGCGCCACAGGCATGAAGTCCCGGAGCGTGAACCTCGACGGATTTACATTCTCGCCAAGTGAGGAAACAAGGTCAAACGGCCTGGTGACGACCGTGGCAAGGTCATTGAATACGTGATCCCCCTGGCGGGGAAGTTGCCCTTCGGGACTCGCCATTTCGGCCTCCTGGACTCTACTTAAGAAAGCGAGAACGAAGGGACTGCTGGGGCATGCGGCTGGAGGGGGAACTGGAGTGCGGTGGCAGAGCAATCGCGAACCTGCGGAACAGAGGCATCGCCATCCGGGCACCGTATGCGAACCGGGACCCGTTATCTGCCCCGCTCAAGCTCCCCGGAATCCGCCGGCCCAAAAAATTCGTGAGGCGGAGGCGCCTGAGATCCTGGAGCGGAGCGCGAGCCTGTCAGAGATGGACGTTCCGGGCGTCGAAACAATTCCTGGTAGCTTTGTTTCGGCTGCCCGAGAAATATCTCACCCGTTTCATCGCCGAGGTGGTGGGCACACTCCCCCCCGCAGCCCATCGCTCGCAAGCGAGATTCCCGGATTCGGCGTTGTTGCCAGGAATCAGGAAGGCGAAGGTGGTGGCTAGATGAACACGCGCGCTTTTTCGAACGCCGGGGAGTTCTCCACTTCCGCTTTGGTTATGGCAACAGAAACGCGGTGATCTTCCCAATTCACTTCAGAGATTTGCTCGATTCCCACAACCACGTCTTTGCCGGGCAGCCAGTTCCGGGTATCCACCACCAATTTGCGAATCCGCCACTCCTTCATGTCGGCGAGGAAATCTTCGACGTGCCCGATGTCGCTGTCGGTGGCGGAGATGGAGTAACCCATCACTTCGCGAAAACTTCTGAGGTTGGGGTCTTCATGCAGACGAGCCTCCCTGGATTCCTCAAATCGATTGCCCGCTTCGGCCATCTTGTCGAGGGGCAAACCGGGGGCATTGTGAGGTAACCCGCCCAATCCCGGCGCCGGCAGCCCGGTGGCCGACCAATAGCGGGGCCAACCGTAGTAGAGCGAGATCGCTTCTTCATGCTGGCGGGAAACCGGACGCTCCGTCGAAATAGGCGGTGCATTCTCAATTTGTGCGCGATTCAAGACTACGGGCACCGATTTCTCATGCCAATCCGGCTCACCTGCCGATGTGGGGGAGATGAGGACTTTGCGCCCTGGTAACCAGTTGCCGGTATCGATGACGAGGTAGCGGATGGACCAGTGATGATCGTCGAAATAGAAATCGCTGATGCCGCCGAAAACGTCGTCTTCGGCGTGGACCTTGAATTTCAGAGTTTCTTTTAAGCTATGCATTGCGTCTCCTTTCAGTCGCGATGGTCTCCTTGTAGGAAGCCGGGGTGAAGGAATCTGTTTCAAATGCCCGGGGCTCAGCCGCGTTGGCGATCGGCGGGGGCACTCGCCTCCGGGGCTCAATGGACAGTCCAGATAGCGCGGCTAAAGGGGGCGGAAGACCAGGAGGTCCAGGCTGAAGGTCACCTTCATCGCCTTTGGCGCTTGCGGCTGAAGGGGGCGGTAGATGGAGAGCAGGACATCCTGCAGTTGTTGCTCGCTGAGAGCGGTTGCGGCGGTCACCTGGGTCTGGCCGTCCAAGGCGAAGCGGGCGGCGAACTCGGCAACGGTTCGGGGGACGCGGTCCTTCCCGCTTCCGCGCAACTCGGCCAGGTCGCGTGGGGAGGGGATGGCAATGAGAAGACGCCCGTCGTCGCGAAGGACGCGGCGGAACTCCGGGGGATTCATTCTGGCGGTTATCGAGATCAGGCGGGAGAAGCAGCCATCGGGATAGGGAAGGAACCGGTCCGCATTGGCGACAACCCATTCTGCTTCCGGGTAGCGACGCGCCGCCACGTCGATGGCTGGCGTGCTGATATCCACGCCGTGGGCTGAACAGCCCGTAATTTGTCCGAGGCTTCCTAGGTAGAATCCATCGCCGCAGCCGGCATCGAGAACGATATCGCCGGCGGACGCCGCTACGCTTTCGGCGATTGCCGAGAGCAGGGGCGCGGTGACCCCGGAATCGTGCAAGCGGCGGCGTGCCGCTACGGCCGCTTTTGTATCTCCAGGCTGCCGCGAGCGGCGATCCTGGGGCTGGAGCAGGTTTACGTAGCCGCTGCGCGCTACGTCAAAGGAGTGGCCGCGGCTGCATACGAGGCGCATTTCTTCCCGCAGCAAGGGTTCCCGGCAATCCCGCACTGAACACAGCAACATGCCGAGCAGTGTAGCCGAGCGGCGCCCGCGCCGTCGAGCAGCATTCAAGTCGAGCAGCCATTCAAGTCGAGCAGCCAATCAAGCAAGCCGTGCGGCGGCAAGGCCGTGTTGCGTTGGCGGGGTGAGGTTGGCGGCGTGCCAATGCGGCTCCACGGGGGACGCTACCATAGAAGAGGTTTTTCATCTGCATGAGAGAATTCGTCGATCAAATTGTCGAGTGGGGTCCGCTCGGGGTCTTCTTGCTATCGCTGATCGATTCGGCGGGGGTTCCGCTACCCAGCTTTGTCGATGCGTATCTAATCACGGTGGTGATGCGGGCTCCCGCGTCGGCGGTGGCCACGATGCTGGCCGCGATTGCCGGGTCGCTAATCGGGAACGTAATCCTTTACAGGCTGGCCAGAAAGGGCGGCCAACTCTATCTCGACAAGCTGATCAAGACGGAGCGGGGGAAGAAGTTCCGGCTGTGGTTTGAGAAGTATGGCCTGGTTACCGTGTTTGTCCCGGCGGTGTCGGTGGTTCCGATGCCGCTTAAGTTCTTTGCGGTGAGCGCGGCGGTATTTCGAGTGCCGCTGATGCGGGTTCTGGGTGTGATTGCGGTGGCACGGGTGATCCGCTATGGGTTCGTTGCCTGGCTGGCCGCCACGTACGGCCAGCAGACCATTCAGTTCGTGAATCAGCATAAGCTTTGGCTTGGTTTGGGTGCCGCTGGACTGGGCGTTGCTTTCTATGTGGTGTCCCGTTTGGTGAGCAAACGGCCGGCGGGCGCGTCGCCGGAGGAACTGAGCGTGTGAATTTCGCGGATGCACTTCATTTGGAGAGGCGATAGGGAGGTTTTCGATGACTCACCGGGATTCCCGCCGTAGCTTTATGCGCGAGGCCGGGGCGATTGCCGCCATTCCATTTTTGAACGCCTGCGGCCAGGGGCCGGCGGTGGCCGTGCCGAATCCCCGGGACGTGCGCATCGACGAAGTGCGTTTTGACTACGAAGACCATAACTACCGTTTTCCGCACGTCTTTGGCGGGTTCACGACAGACCGGGTGACGCTGCTGAACGTCCACTGCCGGGTATCGGACCGCCAGGGACGCAGCGCCGAGGGGTTCGGCTCGATGACCCTGGGCAACGTGTGGAGCTGGAAGACGCAGCGTTACGGTTACGAAGAAACGCTTGGTGTGATGAAGGCGCTTGCCGGGCGCGCGCAGGCGATGATGGCGGATTGCCGCGAGTTTGGCCACCCCATTGAGATCAATGCGTTGCTGGAACCGGCATGGTTGCGCGCGGCGGTGGATCTTGAGAAAGAACGGAAGCTGGAGGAAGCGATCCCCAAGCTTTGCACGCTGGTGACCACCAGCCCCTTCGATGCCGCCCTGCACGATGCTTACGGCAAGCTGCATGGCCGCAGCGTGTGGGCCTGCTACGGCGAGGAGTTCCTGAACGCGGACCTTTCCCGCTATCTTGGGGCCGGCTTTGCCGGGCAGTATCCCGACCGCTATGTGGACGCGAAGCCCAAGGAGTGGACGCCCATTTTCCATAACGTTGGTTTGGGCGATCCCGTGTTGCCCGAAGAGCGCACCAAGCCGCTCAACGACGGGCTGCCGGAGCTTCTTGACGAGTGGATTCGCGCCGAGGGCATCACGCACGTCAAGGTGAAGCTTCGCGGGGGGGATGAGGCTTGGGACCTGGCACGCATCCTCAACGTCGACAGCGTGGCCTCCGCGGCCAAGAAGGGCGAGGCGGCCCCGCAGCTACACTACTCGCTCGATTTCAACGAGCAGGCCGGCACTGCGGAGTATCTGCTGGGTTTTCTCAAGAGGCTGAAGGAGAAGAACCCGCTTGCCTTTGAACGCGTGCAGTATATCGAGCAGCCCACCAGCCGCTATATGGTGCGGGACGAAGCCAGCGATATGCACGAAGCGGCGAAGCTCCGCCCGGTGGTGATCGACGAGGCGCTGACCGATGTGGAGAGCCTCCGGCTGGCTAGGGAATTGGGCTATACCGGGTGTGCGTTGAAGGCTTGCAAGGGCCAATCTCATACGGTGGTGGTGGCTTCGTTGGCTCGCGCCGGAAAGATGTTTCTGTCGGTGCAGGACCTAACCTGCCCCGGTGCTTCGCTGATCCACTCGGCGGCGATCGCGGCCCATGTGCCGGGGGTGGCGGCGGTGGAAGCGAACGGCCGGCAGTATGTTCCATCGGCGAACGAGGCCTGGAAGGAGAAGTTCCCGGGGATCTTCACCATTCGGGAGGGGCGGATGCACACGGCGGAAATCGATGGCAACGGGCTGGGAGCGGTGGCCTAGCCGGAGCAATCCAAGGTTGGCCAATCGTGCCGTTTTACAAAGCTCACCTAAACCTTTCCGGGCCAGAATCCGATGAGGAGTCTAGCGAGGGTAAGGAAGAAATCGATGGCGTCAGATGTGCTTATAGTGGACGATTCGGCGGCGATTCGAAAGATTCTGGGGCGCGTTCTGCAACAGACAGAAGTGATCACCGGGACGATCTTCGAGGCCGGCGACGGCATCCAGGCTCTCGAAGTGTTGCGCGAACATCCGGTTTCCCTCGTGCTCTCCGACATCAATATGCCGAACATGGACGGGCTGGAGTTCCTGAAGGCATTTCGCGCGAATGCCGCCTGGGCGAAGGTGCCGGTGGTGATGATCACGACCGAGGGCAGCCAGGCCAAGGTGATGGAGGCGGTGGAAGCGGGCGCGTCGGGCTACGTCAGGAAGCCGTTCACGGCGGACCAGATCAAAGAGAAGTTGCTCACTTTAATCTGACAGGAAAGACGCGGGATCTAGGGTGCCCGGGAGGCAAGAGCGGGAGCCTTGGCGATGCGGCTGGGGCGCGCAGACTATCCCGCACCGGGCCTAAAGCGGCAACTAGGAATTCACGGCAATGCCAGGGGAAGCGAATGGAAATGATTAGTCATGATCAGGTGGTGGAGTTGGTTCGGGAAACCACACGCATTCTGTTCGAAACAATGTTGAGTGGCGAACTGGAAGCGTTGCCTGCCTATCGCACTGGGAAAGTGGAGGACCACGAGGAAAGCGTATTCTGCCTGATTGGCTTTACTGGAGACTATGTCGGGAGCGGGAGCCTGCATTGCTCAGGGAGCTGTGCCCGGCTACTTGCTTCCCGTTTGCTGATGACGGAATACAGAGACGTGGACGAAGAGGTGCTAGACGCGGTAGCCGAGATCACCAACATGATTGTGGGGCATTTCAAGACCTCGCTTGAGGAACAGGTGGGCGTCATTGGCATCAGCACTCCCACGGTGATTTTCGGACGCCAGTACGCTGCGCGGAACTTCGGGGCGTCCGAGTGGACTGTGGTCCCGTTCATGGTGGACGGCTACCCGTTCGATGTGCGCGTCAGTTTGGAGAAGAACAGGGAAATCCAACGGCTGCTGGAGCGGTATTCGCTGAAGCAATCCGGGCAGACGCAACTTTGACTGGGGGGTGCGGACGGCCAGGGCCGTCCGCGTTGGCAAACGCCCGCTATGGCGAGGGGCTGGTTTGCAGGACGGCCCAGTTGTTCACCAGCGTCAGGAGTGCGGTGGGAAAGACTCCGAGAAAGACGGTGGAAACGCCGCAGACTCCCAACACCGTTTTGACGCCGAGGCTGAGGGGTGGCACATTGAGGGTGGCTTCGTCGGGGTCGTGCATGTACATGACAACGACGATCCGCAGGTAGTAGTACGCGGCCAGGGCGCTATTCAGCAAGCCCAACGCCGCCAGCCAGTAGAAGTGGGAATCGATCGCCGCTTTGAAGATGAAGAACTTTCCGAAGAAGCCGCCGGTTAGCGGGATTCCGATGAGAGAAAACAGGAAGAACGCGAACATCGCGGCCAGGAAGGGCTGGTGGATGGCCAGGCCGCCAAAATCCCGGATCTCCATCTTCGTCTCGCCCTTGCGGCCGAAGTGCGCCACGACCGCGAATGCGCCGATGTTCATGAAGGCATAGGCTGCCAGATAGAACATGGCGGCCGCCGTTCCGATTTCGGAATGAGTGGAAACCGCAATCAGGACGTAGCCGGCGTGGGCGACGCTGCTATAGGCCAGCATGCGCTTGATGTTGTCCTGCACCAACGCGGCGAAATTTCCGACGAGCATTGTGGCGAGGGCGACCACCCAGATGAGCGGCTCCCAGTGCTCACTGAACGGGATGAAGGTGGTGAGGAAGACCCGAAGCAGGATCGCGAAGGCGGCGGCTTTGGGGCCCGCGGATAGGAATGCGGCCACCGGGGTGGGCGCTCCCTGGTAGACGTCCGGTGCCCAGACCTGGAACGGCGCGGCACTTACCTTGAAGGCAAAACCCACGAACATGAGGGCGGCGGCGAGGAAAATCAAACGGTCCGGGGTGGTGAGTTCGCCACTCATCAGCACCTGCCGGATATCGGCGAGGTTGGTGGAGCCGGTGGCCCCGTAAACCATCGCGATTCCGTAAAGAAAGAAGGCGGTGGCGAAGGAGCCGAGCATGAAGTATTTGAGCGCGGCTTCGTTGTTGCGCTTGTCGTTGCGGATGTAGCCCGCCAGGACGTAAGACGAGATCGAAGAAATCTCGAGGCCGATGAAGATCATCACCAGTTCGTTGGCGCTAACCATCAGGCACTGGCCAACGATGGAAAACAGGAACAGTGCGTAGTACTCCCCGCTCTCGGCATTCTCGCGTTCAAGGTAAGGACGGCTGAGGACGATGGTTAGCGCGCCCACAATGAGCACAAGCAGACGGAAGAAGGTGGCAAAGCCGTCAATCAGCAGCATGCCACCGAAGGCCGGGCCGGGGTTCGCGAACGTCAGCAGCGAGAGAGGGATCGCGGCGATGAGGGCCACCAGCGAGAAGGTTCCCAGAAAGGACTGGCGATTGTTGGGCGCAAGCGGTTCGAGCGCCATAATCAGGGTGCCCATGATCACCAGGATCATTTCGGGCAGTACCCGGATCAATTCGGCGGTTTTCGGGAAAAACTCAACGGGCACTGGGCACCTCCGCGGCAGCGTTCACCGGCAGGGCATTGACTGGCACAATTGCAGCTGGCGCAATTGCAGCCGGCACTTTCCGCTGCACCTGCATCTCCACCCGTTTGTTCAAATGCCCTAGCACGCCGGCGTTCGCCACGGAGATGGGCGGCATGAACGACTGGCTATAGGTGCCCAGCCAGAGCAGGACGGCCACCATGGGAAGCATCGCCGCCCATTCGCGGGGCCGCATATCGTAAACCTGTTTTTGCAGGTCGGGGGGCTCTTCGCCAAAAAACACTCTCTGGTAGAGCCAGAGCATGTAGCAGGCGGAGAGCACGAGCGTGGTGGCGGCGAGCACGCCCAGCACGAAGTTGGCTTGGATTGCGCCCTGCAGCGCCAGGAACTCGCCCACGAAGTTCGCCATCAGCGGCAAGCCTACGCTGGCCAGCACGAAGAACATGAAGACGGTGGAAAGGGCGGGGGCGGAGTGTACCAGGCCACCGTAATCCTTGATCTCCAGCGAATCCTTGCGATCCGTGAGGAAACCGACAAAGATAAACAGCGCGCCGGTGGAGATGCCATGCGCCAGCATCAGGTACACGGCGCCGTCAAGGCCCTGTTGGGTGAGCGAGAAGATGCCCACCACCACCAGGCCCATGTGGCTGACCGAGGAATAGGCCACCAGCTTCTTCATGTTGGGCTGCGCGAGGGAAACAAACGCGCCGTAGATGATGCCCACGACACTGATCGCCAGAATCCACGGCGCGAATTCCTGCGAGGCGCTAGGGAATAGAGGCAAGCAGAAACGGATCATGCTGTAGGTGCCTACCTTGAGCATCAGGGCGGCAAGATCGACGCTGCCCGCGGTGGGTGCTTCGACGTGTGCATCGGGCAGCCAGGTATGCAGCGGGAAGAGTGGTGTCTTCACGGCGAATGCCATGAAGAAGGCCCAGAAGAGCAGGGTTTCCTCAAAGGTGGTGAACTGCAGGGCACCGCTCGAGATCTGGGCGAGAAGCACCTCGTAATCGAAGGACCCGGCGCGGCTGTAGAGGTAGAGGATAGCCGCCAGCATCATCACCGAACCGGTGAGTGTGTAGAGGAAGAACTTCACGGCGGCGTAGATCTTACGGCCGTGGCCCCAGATGCCAATCATGAAGTAGAGGGGCACGAGGGCGAGTTCCCAAAACACGTAGTACTGGAAGAGATCGATGGAGACGAAGATGCCGATGAGGCAGAACTCAAGAAGCAGAATGTAGGCGTGGAATTCCTTCAACCGGAAGTCGATGGCCTTCCAGGAAATCATGATCGCGATGGGCGTGACGAAGGTAGTTAGGACCACCAGCCAAAGGCTCAATCCATCGAGGCCGATCTTATACTGGATGTTCGGATTCTCCACCCATTGGAACTGGGTGACGAACTGATAGCCGGCCTGCGCAAACTCGAAGTTGGCCACAAGGCCCAACGACACCAGAAACACGATGATCGAGACGATGGTGGAGAAGATACGGATGGTCTCGCCCATCTCGCGGGGAATCAAAAGCACGAGCAGAAAGAGCCCGATCGGCAGGAAGAGGACGACATCGAGGAGAGTGGTCACCGGACACCTCCCGCGACGCTTACGATCAGCATGATGAGGACACTCCCGATAACCACCCACGACGCGTATGTGCGAATGGAGCCCGATTGCCAGCCGCGGAGCACGCGGCCCACGGCGCGCGCCTGGGTGGCCACGCCATTGACGGCGCCATCGACAACGATTCGATCCATCGGCCAGAAGATATTTCTTGACGACGACAAGAGCGGACGCACGACCAGGAAGTCGTAAATCTCATCGACGTAGAACTTATTAAGTACCAGGCGATATGCCGCGCCCAGGCCGGCGGCGATGCTAACCGGCAATCCCGGAGACAGGACATAAAACACGTAGGAAATCGCGATACCGAGCAGGCCGGCGCCAAGGGCGATGTAGACCAGCATGGAATCGTGGCCGGCTTCGGGCACGGGGAGCATCGGCTGCAGGAAGTGCGGCACGTTGAGGAAGCCGCCCCCAACGGAGAGCACGGCCAACGCGACCAGCGGCAACGTCATCGATGCCGGGGATTCATGCGGATGGGCATCGCCGCGATACTCGCCGAAGAACGTGACGAACAGGGCACGGAAGACGTAAAAGGACGTCATGGCCGCCGTCACAATTCCCACCCAATACATCCAGGGGGCGTGGTGGTGGGCGGCCAGCAGGATTTCGTCCTTACTAAAGAACCCCGCGAAGGGGTAGACGCCGGAGATGGCCACGCCTGCCACCATCAATGTGGCAAAGGTGACGGGCGTTTTCTTTCTAAGCCCGCCCATCTTCCAGATATCCTGTTCGCCGCTGACGGCGTGAATGACGCTGCCCGCTCCCAGGAAGAGCAGGGCCTTGAAGAAAGCGTGCGTCATCACGTGGAAGATGCCCGCTGAGAACGCACCCACTCCCAGCGCCATAAACATATAGCCGAGCTGGGAAACGGTGGAATAGGCGAAGACCTTCTTGATGTCGTTCTGGGCAAGGCCGATGATGGCGGCCATCAGCGCCGTGGCCAAGCCGACGATGGCGACAATCTCCATCACGATGGGAGTGTGCTGGTAGAGCACGGCGGAGCGCGCCACCATATAGACGCCCGCCGTCACCATGGTTGCGGCGTGGATGAGCGCGGACACCGGCGTGGGACCCGCCATGGCATCGGGGAGCCAGACAAAGAGCGGGATTTGCGCGCTCTTTCCGGTGGCGCCAATGAAGAGCAGGAGCGAAATGAGGCTAAGCGCGCCGAAGCCGGTCTCGACGGGCATTTCCGCCACTTTCGCGAAGACGGCGCCAAAATCAAAGGTGCCGAAGTGGATGAAGACCAGGAAGATGGCGATGATGAACGCCATATCGCCGATGCGGTTGACGATGAAGGCCTTGTTGCCGGCGGTGGTGGCGTAGCCGCGATCGTAGTAGAAGCCGATGAGCAGGTAGCTGCACAACCCCACGCCTTCCCAGCCCACAAACAGCAGCGGGAAGTTGGCGCCCAGCACCAGCGTGAGCATGAAGAACATGAACAGATTCAGGTAGGCGAAGAAGCGGGCGTAGCCTTGCTCGTGGGCCATGTAACCGATGGCGTAAGTGTGAATCAACAGCCCCACGCCGCAGACCACCAGCAGCATCACGGCGGTAAGGCGGTCCAGGGCAAAATCGACGCCAATGCGAAGGTCTCCGGATTGGATCCAGGTGTAGGTGCGCTCGACGTAGGCCCCATCCATTGGCCAGAGAGCGCTGATCGCCTGGATGACCAGGGCGAAAGAGATGGCCACGGAACCCACGGCAACGAAATTTACGAAGCGCTTGGGGGCGCGATGGCCGAAGATGCCATTGATGGCGAATCCGATGAGCGGGACCAGCGGGATGAGCCAGAGTTGCATGATGTTAGTTCTTCAGAGTATTGATCTGGTCAATCTGGAGGGTGCCGCGATTCTTGTAGATCGTCAGGATAATCGCCAGCCCGACCGCCGCTTCGGCGGCCGCCACCACCATCACGAAAAACGTGATGATGTGGCCATCCACCTGGCGCCACATGTAGGAAAACGAGATGAACGAGAGGTTCACCGCATTCAGCATCAGCTCAATGCACATGAACACGGTGATGATGTTGCGGCGGATCAAAAAGCCGGAGGCGCCGATGGTGAACAAGATGGCGCTGAGGATGAGATACCACGAGATGGGGACGCCGGTGTTGGTGAGGAAATCCATCAATCCATCTCCTTCATGGCCAGAACGACGGCGCCGAGAATGGCCACCAGAATGAGTACGGAGGTGGCTTCAAACGGCAAAACATACTTCGTAAAAAGGAGCATGCCCACATCGGCTGCGCCACCGCTGGTGAAGTTACCGAACTTCACTTCCTGCGTTGGCGGAACGACCTGCACCAGCACCACGGCCAGTAAGCCTACCATCACAAACAGCAGGGGCAAGCCGAGAAAGCGCCCGAGGTTATTCATCCGTCCAGGCGGTTCGGCGCCGGTGTTGAGAAGCATGATGACAAACGTAAAGAGCACCATGATGGCGCCCGCATAGACGATGATCTGCGCCGCGGCGATGAACTCGGCGCCCAGCAGGAGGTAAAGGCCGGCCAGGGAGACCATCACGCCGATCAGCGAGATCGCGCTTGAGATGGGATGCGCTTGCAGCACGAGGTTGATCGCGCAACCGATGGCGACGAAGGCAAGCACGAAGAAAAGAATCATTTCCATATCAGCTCACCACCGCCACCAGGCCGCTGGTAATGATCAGGTTGATCAACGCAAGGGGGAAGAGAAATTTCCAGGCAAAGGCCATCAGTTGGTCGTATCGGAAGCGGGGGAGGGTTCCCCGCACCCAGATAAACAGGAAGATGAGGAGCCCGGCTTTGAGGACAAACCAGAACACGGGGATCAGGTAGGGCCAGAGCATGGGGACGGAGAACAAGCCCGCAACTCCGAGGAATAGGACGCCGAACAGCGGAAAGGTGATTTTGTCGCGCCAGCGCTGGGCTTGCAATCCATGAAAGAACAAAATTGCGGCACCGCCCAGAAAGAGGAAGGCCGGCACCAGATTCGAACCGATTCTCGGCGGGGGAAGGCCGGATGCTAACCGCCCAGGAACAGTACCGTGCCGAGGGCGCAGATGGTGACGATGGCCGCATACTCCGCCATAAAGAAGCCGGCGAACTTCATGCTGCTGTATTCGGTATGGAAGCCGCCGATCAACTCGTTCTCCGCTTCCGGCATGTCGAAGGGGAGGCGGTTGGTTTCGGCGAAGGCGGCGATCAGGAAGATCACGAAGGCTGAACAGCCTGCGGCCAGGGCAACTGGAAACATGGCCAACTCGGGAGAAACCGCAAAATAAAAGCCGCTCTGCGCCTGGGTGATTTCCTGCAGGCTGAGCGAGTTCGCCATCAGCAGCGGGGTGGCCACGGCAATTCCCAGCGCCAGTTCGTAACTCACCATCTGGGCCGAACTGCGCAACGAACCCAGCAGGGAATACTTATTGTTGGAAGCCCAGCCGCCCAGAGCGATTCCGTAGATGCTGATGGAGGAAATGGCGAGGATCATCACCACGCCGACCGGCAAATCGGTGAGCTGCATCAACGTGGTGATGCCGAAGATCTCCACTTGCGGGCCGAAGGGAATGAGGCTGATGGGAATGAGCGCCAGAAAAACGGCCAGAAACGGCGCCATCACGTAGTAGATCTTGTTTACGTGGGGCGGGATGATGTCTTCTTTGGTGATCAGCTTGATGACGTCGGCCAGAGGCTGCAGGAAGCCATGGGGCCCCACCCGGTAAGGGCCCGGGCGGCGCTGGATGTGTGCGATCAACTTGCGTTCCAGCAACTGCAAGTAGGCCAGCGTCGTCAGAAAGATAAACGCGATGATCGCTGCCTTGATGACCGTCAGTAAGAAAAAGTCCATGGGTGATCCAATCGGGCCGCCGACAGAGTCTTTGCGGCCCGTAGCCTCATGCGTCAGCTCAAGCACGGAACCCTCTTCGTAAAGCTTTCCAGGCGCTTCCATCAGACTGTTCAGCTTTCTCGAATACGTGCCCAGCGTCCCTGAAGTGAACAGGGTGTCTTCCGCGGACCGGATTAAGGAGGGATTGCTCTCCACCGGAATCCGATGGCTGAGCGGCAATGTTTGTGCGGCTCCGCCTGTTGCGATCACTGGCAAAGGAATATTATACCCGGGCACTGTCCGCATCAACTCCGCCATCACTTTATCCGCGATCCAGGGACCCATTGCCGGGGCGGCGCCAAGCTCTTTGGCGAGCAATCCGACGATCTCAAGGTCAGCCTTCGCGCCCATCGTCTGCGCTGCTCTCTTCAGCTTCTGCACTTCACCGCAGACATTGGTGACGGTGCCGGACTTCTCATAGAGAGAGGCTGAAGGAAACACGACATCGGCGCGCCGGGCGGTTTCAGTGAGGAAGAGATCCTGGACGATGACGAACGCAGTTTCAGCCGCCAGAGCACTCGCGGCCAGCGGGTTGGCGCCTACGCTCCAGAACACGGAGAGATCCCGGGCGGCCAGCATTTCCGGGATGCTCATGCCACTGGGGAGGCCTGCATCTTTGGCAGCGAGGTAGCCAGGCAGCAACTCCGGCAGCAATCCCATATCCATGGCGCCGCGGGAATTGACCATATCGACGAGGCAGACGTATTTCACCGGGAAGCCAAGGCTGTCGCCGAAAGCCACCAGTTCCCGAACCTTGCCGCCCTTCACCGCGTCTCCGAAGAGGATCACCAGTTCCGTTTCCGCGGCGAGCTTTTCGCGCAACGATTCGAGCGCCTCCATCTCCTTGCCTGCCTCGGCGCGAACACGGGCCAGGGTGTGCTGGTCTTCGCGCACGGGCCCCCGGGTGATGGAATACGTGTGCGCGCCGTGATGCCGCCAATTGGCACGGATCTGATAGTGCAGCAGCGGATGCTGCTGCGCGAGATCGCTGCCGATCACCAGCACGGCCTTGGCGCGGTAAAGATCGTCCAAGGTGGCCAGCGCACCCGTGCGTCCGGCCACCGCGTCGAGCAACGTCACCACGTCGCCGGAGCGGGCGTGGTCAATGCTGTTGGTGCCCAGCACCTCTCTCGCGAACTTCTGGAGATAGTAGTTTTCTTCGTTAGTCGCGCGGGTGGAGCCCACGACGCCAATGCGCCCGCCCGCCTCTTTCACCTGCTTCAGCTTGCCCGCGGCGAAACGGATCGCATCGGACCAGGAGGCCGGTTGCAGTTCCCCGTTCTGGCGGATGAGGGGTGTGGTGAGCCGTTCTTCGCTCTCGTTGAAATCGAAGGCGTAGCGGCCCTTGACGCAAAGGAACTCGCCATTGATGCCGGAGCGGTCGCGGTTGTTCCCTCGAATGATTTCGTCGTTCCGGACGCCTAGCGTCGTCTTGCACCCGTTCGAGCAGTGCGTGCAGATGGTGCCCACATGGTTCATTTCCCACGGGCGCGTCTGGTAACGATAGGTGTCGCTGGTGAGGGCGCCCACGGGGCAGATATCGATGCAGGCTCCGCACTCGTCGCAATTGAGATGGTCCGTTTGGTTGGGAGCAATTTCCGCATAGGCGCCGCGCTGCACGATGCCCAGCGCATTCACGCCCAGGCCCTCGGAACACACCCGCACGCAGCGGTAACACAGGATGCAGCGAGCCGGATCGAAATAAACCACGGGCGACCATTGCTGCTCATCGTGGTGGTGCTTGATTTCGACGAAGCGGCTTTCGTTAGCCCCGTAGCGGAAGACCATATCCTGCAATTCGCACTCGCCGCCCTTGTCGCAAACGGGGCAATCGAGAGGATGGTTGGTGAGGAGAAACTCGAGTGTTCCTTTGCGGGCCTCAGCCAGTTTCGGAGTTTCGGTCCGCACCACCATGCCTTCGCCAACCGGCTGGGTGCAGGCGGTCATGAGCTTCGGCATCCCCTCGATTTCCACCAGGCACATGCGGCAGGCGGCTACCTGCGAAAAGCCTTCGTAGTAGCAGAAAGCGGGAATTTCCTTGCCAATCTCCCGGGCCACTTCAATCAGCAGCGCACCCGGTTGCGCTTGGACCGCAATTCCGTCGATTGTCAGGTTTACTGGGTCTGCCATTATGCACTCACCGGAATTTCAGTTTCGATGTTCGCCAGATTCGCCATTGGAGACCGGCGCACATACGCTTCAAACTCGTCGCGGAACTTTTCGACAATGGAGATGGTGGGCATGGCCGCGGCGTCGCCAAGGGGGCAGAAGGTGCGGCCGAGCATGTTGTTGGCAAGCTCATGCAGAAGGGCGGGGTCGTTGTTCTGCCCCATGCCTTCATACACCCTGGTGAGGATCTTCTTTAGCCACATCGTCCCTTCGCGGCAGGGGATGCACCATCCGCAGCTCTCATGCTGGTAGAACTTCATGATCCGAAGAGCCACCTTGACCATGTCGGTGGTCTCGTCCATCACCACCACGCCGCCGCTGCCCAGCATGCTGTTGACCGTCTTGAGGGCATCAAAATCCATCGCGACGTCGCATTCGGCGGCGGTGAGGATGGGGCAGGAGGAACCGCCGGGAATCACCGCTTTCAGCTTTCTGCCGCCACGCATGCCACCGCCTACTTCCTCAATCATCCTTAGCAGATTGAAGCCCATGGGCAGTTCGTAAACGCCCGGCTTGTTGATGTGGCCGGAGAGGCAAAACATGCGGGTGCCACCGTTGCGCGGCGTGCCCAAGTTTGCCCAGGCCTCTCCGCCCATGCGGAGGATGGAGGGCGCGGAGGCGAAGGTCTCTACGTTGTTGAGTACGGTGGGGCAGCGATAGAGGCCCGCCACCGCGGGGAACGGCGGGCGAATCCGGGGAACGCCGCGTTTGCCTTCGAGCGATTCGAGCAGCGCCGATTCTTCGCCGCACTCATAAGCGCCGGCGCCGGTATGGGTGTAGCAATCGAAGTCGAAGCCGGTACCCTTGATGTTCTCTCCCAGCCAGCCCGCCGCGCGCGCATCGGCGATGGCCTTATCCATAATGTCGATCAGGTAGCGATACTCGCCGCGGATGTAAATGTAGCCCTTCTTCGCACCCACGGCGAGGCCGGCGATCATCATGCCTTCGATCAACTGCATGGGATCGTATTCCATCAGCAGCCGGTCTTTGCAGGTGCCCGGTTCGCTCTCGTCGGCGTTCACCACAATATATTTCGGCTTGGAGCTATTGCGAGGAACGAAGCCCCACTTCATCCCGGTAGGGAAGCCCGCGCCGCCGCGACCGCGAAGGTTGGATTTCTTCACCTCTTCGATGATCGCCTCCGGCGTCATCGCAGCCGCCTTCCGGAAGCCGTCGAAGCCTTCGTGCGCGACGTAGGTTTCCACGGAGGTAGAATTCGGCACCCCAAACAACCGGGTGAGGATTTTCGTTTCCAGCGGGCTTGCTTCGTTGTACAGCATGGGTTACGTTCCGCCTCTGTCTTGTGGCATCCCTTGCGGGGCGCGCTTAGTTCAGCTTTCGGATCCCGTCGAGCAACTCATCCAGTTTCGCGGGGGTGACGTTGTGATGGAAATCGTAGTTGATCTGGATGGCCGGCGCCCAACTGCAGGCGCCGATGCACTCCACCTCTTCCAGCGAAATTTCCCCATCGGGGCTCACTTCCTTGTGTCCCAGGCCGAGCTTGCGGCAAGCCTGCTCATAAAGTTCTTCGCCGCCCGTCAACTGGCAACTGACGTTGGTGCAGATCTGCACATGCGCCTTTCCCATCGGCTTGGGGAAGTGCAGCATGGAGTAATACGTGAGCACCTCCTCCACCTGAATGGGGAACACGCCGACGCGCCTGGCCACTTCCTGAATCACATCCTGGGTGATCTTACCCAGTTCGTCCTGCGTGTAAAGCAGCAACGGCACCAAAGCGGAGCGCTTGTGTTCCGGCGGGTATTTTCCGATGATCTCAGCGAATTTAGCTTCGAGTTCCGGTGAAAAATTCATCTCGCATCCTCGCTCTGCCAATGCCGGGCCTTCCAACCTGGATGGCGCTACCGGTCGACGTCACCCAGCACAAAATCCACGCTGCCCAGAATGGCGATCACGTCGGCGATCAGCTTTCCCTCAATGAGTTGCGGAAGAGCCTGCAAATTGCCAAAACTGGGTGTGCGCATGTGCATCCGCAGTGGCTTTGAAGTGCCGTCGCTCACCACATAGTAGCCAAGTTCTCCGCGAGGCGATTCGATCACCTGATAGACCTCGCCGGCTGGCACGCGAACCCCTTCGGTGACGATCTTGAAGTGGTAGATGAGCGCTTCCATCTGCGTCTTCATCTTCTCCCGTTCGGGCAGCACCACCTGGGGCGCGGCCGCCTGGAAGGGGCCTTCGGGCATTCCTTCCCGTGCCTGGTTGATGATCTTGATGCTCTCCCGCATTTCGCGAATCCGCACCCGGTAACGCGCATAAACGTCGTTTTCGGTTTCCGTGGGAATCTCGAAGTCGAACTTCTCGTAACTGGTGTAGGGCTCATCCTTGCGGGCGTCGGTGGGGATTCCCGCCGCGCGCAACATCGGGCCGGTGATGCCCCGGGCGATCATTTCGTTCACATCCAGTTGCCCGACTCCCTTCGTGCGATTCACCCAGATCGGGTTGTTTTTCAGCAGATCGTCGTACTGGTCGACGCGGGAAGGGAAGTAGCCCATGAACTTCGCGACGGCCTCTTCCCAGCCGCGTGGCGCTTCCAGGGCCAAACCGCCGATTCGCAGATAGCTGGTCATCATGCGCTGGCCGCTGAACATCTCGAAAATCCGCAATAGATCCTCGCGTTCGCGCATGCAATAAAGAAAAACAGTCATCGCCCCGATATCGAGGGCGTGGGTGCCCAGCCATACCAAGTGGCTGTTCAGCCTGGTCAACTCCACCAGCATCACCCGCATCCACTGTGCCTTGGGCGGGATCTCCAACTGCAGCAACTTCTCCACCGCGAGGCAGTAGCAGAGGTTGTTCGAAATGTTCGCGAGGTAATCCACGCGGTCGGTGAGCGGGACAACCTGCTGGTAAGTGAGTGCCTCGGCCTGCTTCTCAATGCCGGTGTGCAGGAACCCGATATCGGGTTCGGCCTTGACGATAAACTCGCCGTCCAGTTCAATCACGATGCGCAGAACCCCATGCGTGGAGGGGTGTTGCGGACCCATATTGAGGATCATGCGCCGCGGACGGGAGTCCGCCGGCGTTTCCAACACCTGCTGCAGATCCGCCGTCACGGGAAGGCCGGCCACGGGGGCGTCGCTCACATTCACCTTGCTCACAGGGTGCTGCCTCCTTCCGGCTCGGCATAGTCGTATCGATGGCCATGCACCGGATAGTCTCTCCTCAACGGATGCCCCAGCCAGCCCTCCGGCATTAGGATGCGCGTCAGTTGCGGGTGATTGCGGAAGCGAATTCCGAACATGTCGAAGACCTCGCGCTCATACCAGTTGGCGCCTGGCCAGACCGCGGTTACGGAGTCTAATTCTGGATTGGCGGAAGCAACCCGCGCTTTGACGCGCACCCGGCCTCCGAGCGGCAAGGAATGGAGATGATAGACCACCTCAAAACGAGGTTCGGCCGGATAGCGGTCCACCGCCGTCACGGTGGAAATCCGGTTGAATTGCCTTTCATCCCGAAGAAAGCGGCATACGTGCATGACACGGTCCGCCAGAACTTCGATGGTGAGTTCGTCAAAGGCGATGGATGCGCTCACCAGCCAGGAAGAGCTCTCCTGCTGCAGCGCGACAACGATCGGATGTGTGGCAGCGGCGTCGGTGATCATGGGTTCCTCGCTAGAGCTTCATCTCATTGCCGTCGAACTTCGACCAATCCAGGGCGCCCTTTTTCCAGATGTAGAAAAAGCCCACCAGGATGAGAAGCACGAAGACCAACATGCTGAAAAAGGCGAGCAACCCGAGTTGGCGGAAGACCACAGCCCAAGGGAAAAGGAAAATGACTTCTATGTCAAACAGGATGAAGAGCATTGCTACCAGATAAAATTTTACGCTGAAGCTCTGGCGCGCATCTCCGGTGGGAACGATGCCGCACTCGTACGGCATATCCTTCACCTTGTTCTTCAGCCGATTGCCCAGGATGGCCGAAGCTCCTACGAGCCCGGCGGCAAGCACAAAGGCAATTCCAATCTGTAGAAGGAAGGGGAAGTAGAGCTCAATTGCATTTGAGGGCATATGCGTCCGATCCTGGAACGGCAGTCTTGGGAAACGAGTCTGCACCCAGTATACAAACTGCCGGGAGTTTCGCCCGCGCCGCCCAGCGGGATTGGTCTTTGGCGCGTCGATTTTCGTTCAGCGATAGAATGCCATGGGGCGGCATGTACGGCCCGGATTGGAGTTTCGGATGAATTCGTTGCCTCGTCGTCGATTCCTGGAAATGAGTGTGTGCGCCGCTGCACTTGCGGCAAGCGGTTGCAAAGGGACGGCCGAAACCGAAACCGTGCGTCCGAATATCCTGTTTCTGATTGTCGACGACCTGGGATTCGACCTGGGTAGCTATGGCAGCAAGCAGGTGGAGACGCCAAACCTCGACCGTCTGGCAGCCGAGGGGATGCGGTTTACCGAAGCCTACTCCGGTTGCACTGTTTGCGCGCCGGCGCGCAGCACGCTAATGACGGGGACCCACATGGGGCACACGCCCGTTCGCCGCAATAGCGGAGGGGTTTCGCTGCAGGCGGACACGTATACCGTGGCCCAGATGCTGAGCGCCAACGGGTACACTTGCGGGGGCTTCGGGAAGTGGGGCATCGGGGACCTCGACACGCCAGGGGTGCCAGAGAAACACGGATTCTCGCGTTTCTTCGGTTATTACCATCAGGTGCATGCGCACTTCTTTTACCCGGATTATCTGATCGACACGGGGAAGAAGGTGCCGCTGCCCGGGAACGAGGGAATCTATCCGGATCTGCCGGAGGGCAAGATCCCGCAGGAACCGGTGCCTGCCACCGACCCGAAGACGGGGCGGAAGCGGGAGTTCTCGCAGTACCGGATCCTGGATGAGATGAAGCGCTTTTTGCGCGAAAACAAAGAGCGCCCCTTCTTCTGTTATGCGCCGTGGACGGTGCCGCATGGGCGGCTGGAAATCCCCGAGGACGACCCCGCCTGGGAGGTCTATAAAGACAAACCCTGGAGCATGAACGCCCGCCTTTATGCCGCCTACGTGACGATGCTGGACCGGCAGGCGGGGGAAGTGCTTGCCCTGATAAAGGAGTTGGGGATCGATTCGCGGACCGCGTTCTTTTTCGCCTCAGACAATGGGGCCGCCGCGCAGTATGAGGGCGAGTTGGATTCGACAGCCGGCCTGCGGGGCGGAAAGACGTCGATGTACGAAGGCGGTCTGCGGATCCCCTTTCTGGCTCGGTGGCCTGGGAGGATCGCGGCGGGATCGCAGTCGGATCTGCCGGTCTATTTCCCTGACTTCCTGCCCACGGCGGCCGCCATTGCCGGGGTAGAGCCGAAGGTGCCCCAGCCTCTCGATGGAATCGATATTCTGCCGGAGTTGACCGGGAGCGTGCGGCTGCCGCGAGAGAGGCCGATGTATTGGGAGTGGAACAAGGGGCACTTCGCTCCCTATGAGCTGTTCATGCAGGCGCACCGCAACGGGAAGTGGAAGATTGTGCGCAACGACGTGTCGAAGGAGTGGGAGCTTTACGATCTGGAAGCGGATCGAGGCGAGGCCAACGATCTCGCCGCGGCGCATCCGGAAATCGTACAACGCATGGCGGCCTGGGCGGCGGAAAATCGCGTGGATCCGCCGGAGCAGGTGGAACCGGAAAAGCCTGCCGGGCAAGCTTGGCGCTGAGAGAACTGGTAGCGCGCCAAAGGCGCTAAGAGAACTGGTGGCGCGCTAAAGGCGCTGAGAGAACTGGTGGCGCGCCAAAGGCGCTAAGAGAATCGGCTATGCGCCCTGGGGGGCAGACTCCGGCTCAAACTGCGCTTTGGCCACGACGGCATCGAACATCTTGTCGACATGCGGCATTTCGGTGTCGATGGTGGTCATCGAGATCACTCCAACGATTCCCTTCTTGCAGACATAGAGTTGCCGCTGGCGGGCCAGCGCTCCCCCGGTGGCGGCGAATTGCGCGCGCATGGCGAAGGCGCGTTCCGCGTCGGGGAGCTTTAGTTCGGCCGGCGGCGCAAACTGCACGTGAGGAATGGCTTCACGCACGATGATCTGCTGGCGCTGGATGTATTCCGACAGCGGAATCTCCAGTTCCTGTTCCTCTTCTGTAAACAGGATATTGGTGGGGAATCGTCCGGGCTGGGCGGCCTGGATGCCGCGGCCGGGAATCTCAGCCCATCCCGGGGGGATGGCAGGGATGATCCAACTGCCAAAAGAAGGCAGAAACGACACCAGAAACTCCGAGTGCCCCGCCTTCACCCGATAGCCGGGCTGCACGGCCACCTGTTCCACGCGCATCCCGTTGACGTACGTTCCGTTCGAGGAGCCTTCGTCCTTCACGAGACAGACGTTGCCCTGGACGGCGATGGAGAAATGCTTACCAGAAATGGTGGAATCGTTGGGAACGGGAAACGAGGTTGTAGCCAGACGTCCCACCAGAATGGTGGCACCGTCCTTCACTCGAATGCGCTCCCCTTGGCGGGGCCCAGCGGTTACATCGAGCAGGAACATGGTAACTGCGCCTCTGAGCGGCCTTTGAATCTTCCCAGTGCAAGCCGCGAATCATTCCCACGGAAACTACTTAGGGCCAGGATTTTTCGCGCGTCCCGCCAACCGTATTTTACGCGGTTCCGACGTGACATAGCGTTGCTCGTTTTCAAGAACGTAATACGTGAATGGTTGCAACACTTCCCCGTTGCGCTCCACCTTCTTCATGGAGGGAGGCAACGGCTCCTTGGGCGGCGTGGTCCAAGCCAGCATGAAACCGATCTCGTTAAGCTCCACCTCTTCCAAAGTGGCATTCGGCTTCACAAAGAAATCATACGCCCCAAAGGCGGTCAATGGTAGGGATAGCGCAAAATTGTCCTGGAGGCGCTCACCCGGCTTCAACTCCCGGCCGTACGGGGTGGGGGGGTGCTCCACCACCATCTTCAGCGGCTTCGCTTCCATCACCCGCTTCACGAGGGCTCTGCCGTTGCGGATCTCGACGTAGGCCCAGTCGGGGTTGAACGCCTTGGCCTTCTTATCCCACATACGATCAAGAACCATCACCGGCTCAGAAGAACCATTCTCGACCGTGTAGGAAACCTTGAGCTTGTCGGCTTCAGCAACAAACTCCACTTGCATGCGGATGGGTGATTGCACGGCGAAATCCTCCTTTGGTGGCGCAGTTTGGGGCCGGGAGCAAGCGCCCGGGGTCAAGAGACCGGCGAACAACGGCACTACAATCCATCGTGCAAACAGCATCATTCGTGGCGGCCACAATGGGGCTCAAAAGGCAAGACCTTCACTAGTAGAACGTGCGCGGCGGAAGTCCTCTGTCTTCCCGGTATTCGTTCTCAGAGAAATCTTCCCCATCATACGGCGGAAGGCCTACGGCGCGGCGTTCCGAATTCGGTTCTGCATTGCCTGGGGCGACATTGTCGTCCAACTCTCCGTTCATCATATCGTCGCAGTGCGTCATCTCATGGAAGAGCGTGACATCGGATGGCATGTTCTCTTCGCTTGCCCAATCTGCCGTATCGTAGGGCGGTTGGGAGATTCCGTTCTCGTCGGGGTCGTACCAGATCTGCGTATCCGCGCCATTGCCAGTGCCGGCCGCCGACGGGTCGTAACCGTCGTAAGGCCCTGGGCCGCTGGGGGTGGGATCGGTCCAGGCGGCGGCGTCGGGGTTCGCGGCGTCGAGTGGGCGGATGGTGCAGTGCTGGCCGCTGTTTCCCATGGAATCGAGGAGCTTCTGCCCGCTCTCGGTGCTAGAGATGCGATTGAGATCGCGCACCACCTTGGCTTGAAACTCCGCGTCGCCGGTGATGGTGATGAATTCGTTGTACTGGGTGACAACGGTTCCGTCGGGCAGCATCACGGCCTTGGGGTAGCCGGAAATGAAATTCATCAGGCCGGCCATCAGACCGCCCAGAACCAGCCCGATTGCGCCGAATCCCATGGCCTGACCGATCAGGACGGTGGGGACGCCCAACATCAGGGAATCCGGCGGGCCCACGCAGACGGCCGGGTTGCCCATGAAGGACTGCGGAACGCTGCAGGTAAGAACATTGAATGAGCCCAGGACGATGGGTCCACCGACGTGCGGCTTGGGACCGTCGAACAGCGGGCAGGTATGCATGTCGCCGATCCGTGAGGCCGGCATATTGCCGATCAGCACGGTGGGCGCGCCTTGCACAACGATGCCGCCGTGGGCGGTCACTGTGGTGATATTTGCCGCGGGTTGACCCATGGTTCCACCAACTATAGCGTAATCATTTGAGGGATCAGCTAATGGCAGGCATGGGCGCCCGGAGATTACTCCACGCCGCCCGCCGCGAACAGGGGCAAATTCGAATTCCGCACTTTCTCGCCAAACTGCTTCACGTCGTTATCGAGCAACCCGTTTACGGTGCGCAGTTCCGCGTTTACCCGGGTGGCGAGGTCTTCGTAGGCCTGCTGCATCTGGTCAGTTGGTTGGGTCTCAGAGGAATCCACGAAGCCAATCAGGGTAGCCAGCTTGTTGTTGAGCCGAATGGGGTGGTTGAGATTGTCCTCGTGGGTGCGGGCATTGGTCTGGTAAAGGCGCTGCTCCACATCGCCAAGGCGAGTGACCAGTTGGCCGGCTTCGCTCACCAGATCTTTGGCGCGAGGCTCGTTCTGGAAGCGCTGGCTAAACTCCTGGAGTTGGGCCTTGACGCTGCGCAGGCGGCCCAGCGCGGCGTTGGTTTCGTTCACTTTGCTATAAATCTGCATGAGCAACGAGAATTGGCGTTCGAACTCCTCCTGAGTGGTCTTTACGCGGGGGTCTTTTTTGACGCTGAATTTTTCCGTAAAGGAATTGCCATCGACGGTGAGACGAACCTGATAGTCGCCGGGGATGATGCGCGGGCCGCTGTAACTGGCGTCGGTGAGAATGATGCCTTCAAAGAACTCGATATTGGGGTAGCGCAAATCCCACTCGAAGCGGTTGAGGCCCTTTTTCGCGGGGGCGCCATCCTGGGCATCGGGAGCGGAGCCCGCCGGGTTTTTCCGTGCCACTTCAGGTTCTTGCGGCTTGCCGTCGAGACTGCTGAAGGTCTGGATTGTCTCGCCCTTTGCGTTGAGGAATTCGAGCTTCAGCTCGCCCTTTGGCTCGGCTTTCAGCCAGTAGTAGATCACTGTACCGGAAGCAGGGTTCTCTCCGAGATTGCTGCCGCCGCGGCGCCGGCGCCGGCTGCCGGGCACGCGGTAATTATCTTCGGGCTTAAAGAGGTGAACGTCGCGTTCTTGCCGATCCTGTGCGTATTGGTGCAACAGCGGCAGATCGTCGAGAACCCAGAAGGAGCGGCCTTGCGTGGCAACCACGAGATCCTTGTCGCGCTTGTGTACGGCCAAATCCGTGATGGGCACCACCGGCAGATCGAGTTGCAGGCTCTGCCAGTTCTGGCCGTCGTCGAAGGAAACGTACATGCCGAGTTCGGTGCCGGCGTAGAGCAGGCCCTTGCGGTTCGGATCTTCGCGGATTACACGGGTGAACGCGTCAGCGGGGATGCCGTTGTCGATCTTGGTCCAGGTGGAACCGTAGTCGGCGGTCTTGAACAGATAGGGGCGGAAGTCGTCGAACTGATACATGGTTGCCGCCACGTAGGCCGTTCCAGCGTCGAACGGCGAGGCCTCGATGGAATTCACGCGAATCCATTCGGGAAAGGCTTTGGGCGTGACGTTCTTCCAGGTTTTCGCGGCATCAGTGGTGATGTGAATCAGCCCGTCGTCGGAACCAGCCCAAATGACGCCAGACTTCACGGCGCTCTCGGCGACGGTGAAGATGGTGCCGTAGTATTCGACGCCCGTATTGTCCTTGGTAATCAGCCCGCCAGCCGACTTCATCTTCGACTTGTCGTTGCGCGTCAGATCCGGGCTGATCGGCTTCCAGGTCTGCCCTTCGTTGGTGCTAAGGAAAAGCACGTTCGCGGCTGTGTAGAGCCGCGCCGGGTCGTGCGGGCTGATCAGGATAGGGAAGTTCCACTGGAAGCGGTATTTAGCGTCTTCGGCGCCATGGCCCAGATCGTAATCCGGCCAAACGTTGATCACCCGAGTCTCGCCGGTGCGGTGGTTATAGCGGGTGAGCATTCCCATATAGCTGCCGGCATAAACGATGTTCGAATCGCGAGGGTCGGGCGCGATCCAGCCGCTTTCGCCGCCGCCCACCGGCCACCAATCCCGCTCTCCAATGCCGCCGGCGTGGGTGTTGCGGCTGGCGATGCGCACGGTGGTGTTGTCCTGTTGGGCGCCATAGACGTTGTAGGGGAAATCGTTGTCCAGGGTGACGCGGTAAAACTGGGCGGTGGCTTGGTCCTGCTCGGTCCAGGTCTTGCCGCCGTTCAGGCTGACGTTGGCGCCGCCGTCGTTGGCTTGGAGCAGACGCTGGTTGTTTTCGGGCGCGATCCACAAATCCTGGTTGTCGCCGTGGGGCACGGAGATCGTGTTGAAGGTGACGCCGGCATCGTCGGATCTCCAGAAAGACACGTTGGTGATATACACGGTGTGCTCATCCTTCGGGTCAGCATATAGCCGCATGTAATACCAGGGGCGAAGGCGCAATTCGACGTCGTCGTTGATCAACTGCCACGTACGTCCGGCGTTGTCGGAACGGTAGAGCCCGCCCTTTTCCGCCTCGATCAGAGCATAGACCCGATTTGGGTTGACGGGCGAAACGGAGACTCCCAATTTGCCCCATGGACCTTTGGGAAGGCCGTCCGCTTTGGTGAGTTCCTGCCAGGTTTCGCCGCCGTCGCTGCTCTTGAAGAGGCCGCTGCCTTCCCCGCCGCTTTCCATGCCCCAACCCGTGCGATAAACCTCCCAGAAGGCGGCGTAAAGCACCTCGGGGTTGTGGGCGTCCATAGAAAGGTCAGTGGCGCCGGCCTTGGGGCCTTGTGTCTTCACCAGTCTCCAGTTTGCGCCGCCGTCGGTGGTCTTATAAACACCGCGCTCTTCGTTGGACCCCCAGACGTGGCCCTGGGCGGCGACGTAAGCGATGTCCGGGTTGCGCGGATGAATGCGGATGCGGGAGATCTGATGGGTATTCTTGAGCCCAAGGTTCTTCCAGGTCTTGCCCGCATCGGTCGATTTGTAAACGCCGTCGCCATGAGAGACGTTGCCGCGAATGGGCGCTTCTCCCATGCCCACGTAGAGCACGTTGGGGTCACTGGGGGCAACGGCAATCGCGCCAACGGAGCCGGTTTTGAAGTCGCGGTCCGAGATCGCCTCCCAATTCACTCCGCCGTCTGTGGTCTTCCAAACGCCGCCGCCGGTGGCCCCGAAGTAGTAGGTCATTGGGTCACCGGGAACACCCGCCACGGCGGTCACCCTTCCCCCGCGCATAGGCCCGATATTGCGGTAGCTCAGGTCCGCGAAGAAGGGCTGAGCATTCTTCTCCGCAGCATCGGTTGGAGCGGGATTCTGTTGGCCGAAAGCGGAGACGGAAGAGAAGAGAACGATGGCGAGGAATACACCGAAACCGTTGGTGCCGCGGAAGATTGCGAAAGGAGAAGAGATATTCATGGCTGGAAAGGAGCATGGTAACAAAACAGGGACTTCGCCGAGACGCGAAAGGCCCAAAGCAGAAGGCCCGCCATCGATTGGACGGCGGGCCTTCGGGTTGAAGAGAAGAATTCCGGCGAACGTGCTAGATCTTCACTTTGGCTACGTTGCTCTGGTCGATCAGGATTGTGCCGGTGTCGACGAATTCCGGGTAAGGCGAACGGGGATTCGTCGAGTAGTTTTCGTCGAGATTGGAGGGCTTCTGAAGAACGATCTCGCCGAGAGCCTTGAGCCCGTAGTAGCCCATGGTGTAAGGCTTCTGCATGACGGTGGCTGCGATCTTGCCCTTTTCGATCCATTCGAGAGTATTGGCGGCGGTGTCCATGGCGACGATCACTTTGCCTTCCACCTTGTTGCGATCCAGCACTTCGGCCACTTCGCTGCCGGATAGCGATTCGAGGGAGACAAAGGCGTCGGTGAGCGTGTTCTTGGTGGAGAGTTCCATCATCGTGTCAAAGGCGAGGCGGGGGTCCCCCTTCATGTCTACTACCTGCTGGATCTTGATATTGGGGTAGGCTTCCAGGGCGGATTCATAACCGTTGAAGCGCTCCTTCAAATTTTCCTGGCCTTCGATGGTGAAGAACGTGACGGTGCCCTTGCCCTTGAGCAATTCGGCGAGTCTCCGGCCTCCTAGTTGGCCGGCCTGGAAATTGTTCGTTCCCACGAAGAAAAGACGCTTGCTGGCAGGGGAATCGGAATCCATCGTGATTACCGGAATGCCAGCGGAAATGGCGGCATCGATTTCGGGCTTGAGGATATCCGGGTTGCCGGGCGAGATCAGGATGCCCGCGGGCTTCAGGCTAACGACGCGCCGGAACTCGTCGCGTTCGGCGTTGGCGTCGTAGTTCTCCGGCCCCACCATTTCCGCTTGCACGCGCAGTTCCGCCGCGGCGGCGAGGAATCCGGCACCAGCCTCCTGCCAGTAAGGAATCTTGCTGTTTGTGCAGACTAGAAAATACTTCTCCGTGGAGACATGCGTCGGACTGCTGCTGCACCCGCAAAGTACGAGCGCAACGCTAAGGATGAGTGCTGTGATGAGTTTCATATCTGTTTCCTGGGCCTGAGTTCGGACGGTGATCTTGCGATCGGCCCCGGCGTCTTGGTTATAAGCCGACCCAATGCTCGGAAATCGCCCGTGTTTGCAGTCTACGCCGCGTGAGGAATCCTTGCAAGCAGGTATTGATTCGCCAGAACTCTGGGAGGGATTAGTTTGCCATTGCCGGCACCCAATGCTCCTTCTGAATCAATTGTCCGGCAAGGCGTTGGATCCATTCCAGCTGTTTGGTGCCGAGGGCTTCCCGGTGCGGACGCGCGAGCACTGCGGCGGATTGCAAACCGCCCGCCTCCGCCAGGGAGAGCCAAGCGAGCGCCTGGAGGTACCGCCGCTCCGTCAAGCCGGAATCCTCGCGGGATAGGGACCCGTTGAGCATCGAACGGCCCAGGAAGAACTGGCAGTGGGGATCGTCTTGCGCAGCGCAACGGTGCAGGTGCCGTTCGGCTCGCTGTTTATCTCGCGGCAATCCCTCACCCGTAAGATGATGTGTGCCCAACCAGCGCTGTGCCATCCGGCTGCCCAGCAGAGACGCCACCCGCAATTTCTCAATCGCGGCCTGCTCGTCGCCGGGGGCGCCCTGCTCCAGGACGGCCAGGGCCAGCCGGCTGATCGCCTCGCCATGCCCGGCATCCGCCGCTACGACATGGAAACCCTGCGCAGCCTCCAGATTTCGGGGAAAGAAGCGGCCCTCTTCCAACAAGTACGCATAGGCGTAGGCGGCAGCCGGAAGCTTCTCCTTCGCAAGGGCTTCCAATTGACGGGCTCCCTCCTGTGCTTCCTTGGGAGAGCCGTTGAGGCGTTTCACTGCGACGTTGTATCGCTGCCTCTGCTGCTCTTTCTCGCTGTTGAAGGGCGTACTCTGCAAACGAAAGTTCACCTCGATGCTGGCAAGGCTGGCGACGGCCTTGCCCCGATACATCGCCGGACGGAAAAGCCATTGCTCTAGAGCCGTGATCGCCCGTTCGTCGAGCCCAAAGCCGATGGGGCTCACAATCTCGATATTCTGCGCCCGCCCGGAGACGTTGATGACAGCGACAAGCAGAACGGTGCCTTGGACCAAGGCCTCGCGCGCCTCGCTGGTAAACTCGGGCTCCACTTTCTTCAGTATCTGAGGAGCCGTTACACCCGGCCCCAGCCGCATTGCATCCGTGGGATGCGGGTTCGAATCCGCCGCTGCGCCCTGCAACGGCAGTGCAAAGACCACCAGGCTGCATGTGGCTAGGCTGAAGAAACGCATCCGATGGGCGCTCCTTTCTGGCACTGAACAGCGGCATTCTTTGCGCTTGTAACTGGATCTGGCGAATCGAATGCAGATGAGGTTACGGGGCGCTATCGAGGCATTGCGGTTTGCCGCGAGGAATTTCCGACAAACACGTCTGAAAAGATGCTACCCTGAGAGCCGGCGAACTAAGTTCTGAGTATTTCCCGTGAAGTGATATGAAACGAAGACGTGTATTGATGCTCTCTCTTGTGCCGCTTGCGCTTGCGGCAACCTCCTTATCCGCCGCCGTTCGTGGCGACGAAGTGATGTATGTGGGCGGGACCCTGAGCGAGATCCCCGAACGAACCGAAGGCCGGCTCGATCTCAGTTCCACCGAAGAGGCGAACTTCAATTCGAAGAAAGGCGTCTTTCATCTCGCTTATGCCAAGATCACTTCGCTCGAATACGGCCAGAAGGCCGGGCGGCGAGTGGGTGTGGCGCTGGTGGTGAATCCTCTGTTCCTGTTTTCGAAGAAACGCAAGCACTTCCTCACCGTGGGCTACGCGGACGCGCAAGGCCAGGCCCAGGGCGTCGTGCTCGAAGTGGGCAAGAAGAACGTGAGGAGCGTGATTGAGATTCTCGAAACTCGATCGGGCAAGAAGGTGGAGTTCGAATCCGAGGAGGCGAAGAAGCATGTTGGCAACTAGATGGAGCCGCCGGAGCTGGCTGGCGGCCACCACCTTTCTCGCATCAAGCAGCACCCTGCCGGCGAAAGTTACGGGCGAGGAAGTGATGTACGTGGGCGGAACGATCGCGGAACTGCCCGAAGCCACCGAGGGTGGCGTGGATCTCAAGAACCCCAAGGTTTTCGTTTTCCATTCCGAGCGCGGCGGCTTTCAGATTCCCTACAACTCGATCAAGACGCTTGAATATGGCCAGAAAGCGGGAAGACGGGTGGGCGTGGCGATCGTGATTACGGTTTGGGCTTTGTTTTCGAAGAAGCGCAAGCATTTTCTGACGATTGGCTACGACAACACAGAGGGAGCGCCCCAGGGCGTCGTGCTGGAAATTGCCAAAGGCCGGGCGAAGACGTTTATCGCCATCCTCGAAGCCCGCAGCGGCAAGAAGGTGGAGTATGAATCCGAGGAAGCGAAAAAGCACGTCCACGGGTAGCGGGATGACGCCCTCGATCTCGCCTTTCACCAACCTTGGCCGCCGCTGCGATAGCATCTTGGCGTGATGGAACTGAGCCGCCGGGGATTCATCCAAGCTGCCGCCGCACCCGCTATTCTGCGGAAGGCGCCTCGCTACAACCTGCTTTTTTTGATGAGCGACCAGCATCAGCGCAATGCCGTTGGCTGTTACGGAAACGCGCAGGTGCAAACTCCTCACATTGATGCGCTGGCGCGCGATTCCGTGCGCTTCACGGGCACCTATTGCCCTTCGCCGGTGTGCGTGCCTTCGCGCGGATCGCTCATTACGGGGCTCTACGCCCACAAGCACGGTGCCCGGATTCTCGATGACGCCCTGCCCGCCGATGTCCCCACGGTGGGGCACTATTTCGGAGAGCGAGGCTATTCCACGGCGGCGATCGGCAAAATGCACTTTGTGGACGAATCGCGGCGGCATGGCTTCGCGCACCGGCTGAACGAAGAAAGCTTCCGCTCGCAGCGGCCGCCCGATGCCCGTCAGCGGATGCGGGCGCTGGCTGGCGATATCGGCGGCGTCGATGGAGCCGGGCTTGACCTCGGCCCCGAGTATTTCGAAGACAATTGGTTCGCAGACCGCGCTGTCGACTTCCTGCGCGCCCATCGCGAAAAGCCGTTTTGTCTATGGACGTCGTTCCTCCAGCCCCATACGCCGTTCCGGCCGATGAAGCGCTATTTCGATCTCTACGATCCGGCGAACCTGACGCTTCCCCGCCGCCCCGCCAACGACCTTGAAGGCGGCTTCGAAGGGCATCTCATCCGGGCGAAGGAGCGCGGTTGGTATCAGCAATCGGACGAGGCGGCGCGGGTATCGATGGCCGGCTACTACGGGAACATCAGCCAGATGGACGACAATCTCGGGCGCGTTTGGAACGAACTCCGCGAACTGGGATTGGCAAAAAACACGGTGGTGGTCTACACCTCCGACCATGGCGAAATGGCCAGCGCCCACCGCATGTATACCAAGCACAACATGTTCGAGGAATCGGTGGCCGTCCCACTGTCGATCTCGGTGCCCGATGGCGAGCGCGGTGTGCGCCACGAATTCATCGAGCAGGTGGACCTCTTTCCCACGCTTGCCGAACTGTGCGGGCTCGACGCCGTCAGCGGGCTTCACGGGCGCAGCTTCGCCCGAGCCCTGAACGGGGGCGAAGCGTCGAAGCGCGATTTCGTCTACTCAGAGTATTGGTTCTGCCGCAACGTCTTCACCCGGGACGACCGCTATGTCGGCAAGCCGCCACTGCTGATGGTGCGCACGTCGCGCTACAAGCTGAACTACCTCTCCTGGGGCCGGAGCGAGCTCTTCGATCTGGAAAACGATCCGGGCGAATTCGAGAACCGCATCGATCATCCCGGCCTGCAGGATATTCGAACGGAACTCACCCGTATCGCCCAGCGGCAATACCAATTGGAGTAGGGCATCGGGCCGGGCGGACAGCTCCTCATTCCTTGATTGACAATTTTTGAGCCGGGCCAATACGATTGGGGAGGCCGACCCCTTCGGCGAGAATGGCGGGAGCGAGGACCGCTTCCCGTTTACGGTTGCGACCGGACCCCGATAGGCAACTTTGATGGAGATCCCCCAGGACGAAGAGCCATTTCTGGTGTTTGGCCAGCCCTCGATTGGCGAGGAGGAGATCGCCGAAGTGGTGGCGTGTCTGCGGTCCGGCTGGATTGGGCGGGGGCCGCGGGTCACCCGCTTTGAGCGGGATTTCGCCCAGTATAAAGGCGTGCCGGAAGCCGTGAGCGTCCATTCCTGTTCAGCGGCGTTGTTGCTTTCGCTTCGAGCCGCCGGAATTGGGCCCGGCGACGAAGTGATCACCACCCCGCTCACCTACTGCGCCACGATCAACGCGATCATCCATTCGGGCGCGCGGCCGGTGCTTGCCGATGTCGACCCGGCAACAATGAACATCTACCCGGATCGGGTGGCCGAGCGCATCACGGCGCGGACCCGGGCGGTGATTCCGGTTCACTTCGCCGGACGGCCCTGCGAGATGGACGCCCTCCTCGATCTGGCCCGGCGCCATCAATTGACGCTGGTGGAAGATTGCGCTCACGCGATCGAAACGGAGTACCGGGGCCACAAAGCGGGCACACTAGGCGACTTCGGCTGCTTCAGTTTCTACCCCACCAAGAACCTCACCACCGGGGAGGGCGGCATGGTGCTGGCGAAGGAAGCGGCGCACCGCGAGAGCATTCGCATTCTGGCGTCGCAGGGAATGACGCTCGACGCCTGGAAGCGCTTCAGCAGCGAAGGCGTCCCTCACTATGCCGTGGTTGCGGCGGGCTTCAAGCACAACATGACCGATATGGAGGCCGCGTTGGGCATCCACCAATTGGCCCGTGTGGAGGCGAACTGGCTGCGGCGCGAACAGATCTGGCTTCGCTACCAGGAAGCGTTCGCCGCGCGCTCCGTCGGCCTTCCCGCTGCTGTGTCGCCCGGCACCCGGCACGCCTTCCATCTATTCCCCATTCTAGTGGACGCCCGCGAGGCCGGCCTGGACCGCGATGCCTTCCTCGTCCGCTTGCGCGAATTGGGCATCGGCGGGGCCGTACACTACCGCAGTGCCACGGAGCAGCCCTATTACCAGCAACGCTTCGGCTGGCAGCCTGAGGATTGCCGGGAAGCTCTGCGCATCGGGCGCCAGACCCTCAGCCTGCCGCTTTCGCCTTCGTTGAGCGAACGGGACGTGGAGCGTGTCGTCCGCGCCGTGCAAAGCATTCTCGCTGCACCGCGTCAGGCCGTGGCGGGAGGAGTGGGCAGAGCATGAGCGGTGAGTTCCTGTTTTGCCGCCGAGCGCCATCCGGGACAGTGGTCTACGAACTGCTCGCGGAACACCTCAGCCGAACAGCGGGCCGCCTGACGCTGAGCGGCGATTGTGCGGAGCAAATACCCGACGAAGGCGGCGCGGTTTGGGTGCATGGAAACGCCGCGTTCTTCCCCAAGCTCTTCCGCCGGCTGAAGCGGCTACCGCGGCAGCGGCGTCCCTTCGTGGTGATCTGGCATAACGAGCCGCTTCCTCCGCCGCGCGCGTCGGGCCTGGCGTACCCCATGCCGCACGCGCGCGAGATCGCCAAGATTCTTCTTCGGGATCCCCGCGCGACAGACGTTTATACGAACTGGTTCACGCTTCGCGAACTGCATCGCCAAGCGCTTCCCGACGTGCTGGTGGTCTCCGCTCCCGGCCGCCATGCGTTCCTCTCGGAACGCGGCATCCCCTCTCATTTCGTCCCTCTCGGTTATGCCGCCGAGATGGGGCGGGATTTGGGATTAGAGCGGGATATCGACGTGCTGTTTCTGGGGGCTCTCGATGTGCCCCGGCGCAATCGCATTCTGAAGTCGTTGCGCGGCCAGGGAGTGAACGTCACCGCGGTTGGCGATTGGAAGAACCCTGCCTATTGGGGCGAGAACCGGACGGCGTTGCTCAATCGCGCGAAGATTCTGCTGAATGTGCCCCGCACAGCGGGTGAGTATTCAGGCTTACGCATTCTTTTGGGAATGGCAAACAAGGCGTTGGTGATTTCAGAGCCCATTTGGGATCCCGCTCCCTACGTGCCCGGCAGACATTTTCTGATGGCGCCGGTTGACGAGATGGCCGGGCTGGTGCGGCGTTACCTGACCGACGAGACGGCGCGCGCGGCAGTGGTGGATGAAGCGTACCGCACGGCGATTGGCGAATTCACCATGGAGCGATCGGTGGAGCGGATTCTTCAGATTGTCGCCTCGCGCGGGCCTAGAGGCGCATGGGCAGAAAGGAGCCGCGTTTGCCAGAACCAATCTTGATCCTTGGCGCCCGTCGATTTGCGCTTGAGGTTGCAGACGTTGTGTCGGAAATCGACGGTTTCGAGGTGAAGGGCTTCGTCGAAAACATGGATCCCAGCCGCTGCCCGGAAGCTCTCGAAGGTTTACCGGTCTATTGGGTGGACGATCTGCCCTCGCTCGCCTCCGGCTATCTTGCCGTTTGCGCCTTTGGGAGTACCAAGCGCCGCGCCTTTATTGAGCAGGCCGTGGCTGCAGGGATGCGCTTCGCCACGCTGGTTCATCCGTCGGCGCGCGTCTCAACGAAAAGTAGTCTTGGGCCGGGGACGCTACTCTGGCCGGGCGTGGTGGTGAGCGCCTACACCACCATTGGGGCGCATGTGCTGGTGAACCGCGGGGCGCTGATTGGCCACCACACGGAGTTGAGCGATGGCATCACGGTAGGCCCGGGGGCAAACATCGCCGGAGGCTGCTTTGTGGGCGCGGGCAGCTATATCGGGATGGGCGCCGTGGTGGTGGATGGGGTAAGGATCGGTGCCGGAGCGGTGGTTGCGGCCGGCGCCGTGGTGGCCCGTGAAGTGCCAGACAATGTGATGGTGGCGGGTGCGCCGGCGATGGTGGTGAAACAGGGAGTGGATGGTTACTAGCATGGCGATGGAACGAATACTCTCCATTGGCGGCATTTTGCGGCAGCGGGCCTCGTTGAACCCGGAGGCCATTGCGCTGTTGCCCGATGGCAGGCCGGCTCTCAACTATGCCGGGCTGTTCACGCAAGTCCGGTCGATTGCCGGGGGCCTTGGGGAACGCGGGGTTGCCCTGGGCGACCGCGTGGCGATCGTCTTGCCGGACGGCTCCGATATGGCGCTTGCTTTTCTGGGGGTGGCCGCGACGGCATCGGCGGCGCCGTTAAACCCGGCTTATCGTGCTTCGGAGTTCCAGTTCTATCTCAGCGACCTGCGAGCGAAAGCCCTGATCGCGCCCGAAGGGCAGCACGCCTGCCGGGAAGCGGCTGAAGCATTGCGCTTGCCCGTCTGGACGTTGGGCGAATTACGCTGCGGCGATTGCAGCAGTGAAGCGATCGCTCCTCCCGGCGCCGAGGCCTTGGTGCTGCACACCTCCGGGACCACCTCGCGGCCCAAACTGGTGCCGTTGAGCCACGGCAATTTGTGCCACTCCGCATACAACGTGGGGTCGAGTCTGGCGTTGGCGCCGCGGGATCGCTGCCTCAACGTGATGCCACTCTTTCACATCCACGGGCTGGTGGCCGCGCTGCTGTCTTCGCTCTCCGCGGGATCCTCCGTTGTCACCGTAGCGGGCTTTGACGCCAGCCGCTTTCTTGGGTGGCTTGAAGAATTCAGCCCCACCTGGTATTCCGCCGTGCCCACGATGCATCAGGCTCTATTGGGCGTGCTGCGGCAGCAGGACCGCGGCAGCCTGGCTAGTTCGCTGCGGTTGATTCGCTCTTCGTCGGCGGCGTTGCCCCCGGCGGTGATGGCGGAACTGGAGAGCCGCTTTGGCGTCCCGGTGGTGGAGGCTTATGGCATGACGGAGGCGGCCCACCAAATGGCCTCAAATCCGCTTCCGCCGAAGACGCGCAAGCCCGGCTCCGTCGGCCTGGCTGCCGGGCCTGAAGTGGCGGTGCTGGATGAGGGCGGCTCGCTTCTTGGCAGCGGAGAGGAAGGGGAAGTGGCAATCCGAGGCATGAACGTTACTGGCGGATATGAGAGCAACGCGGCAGCGAACGCACAAGCGTTCACGAATGGCTGGTTCCGCACCGGGGACCTGGGGTATCTCGATCCGGAGGGCTACCTCTTTTTGACGGGCCGGTTGAAAGAGATCATCAATCGCGGGGGAGAGAAGATCGCCCCAAAGGAGATCGACAACTGTCTGATGCAACACCCTGCCGTCGCCCAGGCAGTGGCGTTCGCGGTGCCGCATACTTCGCTTGGCCAGGATGTCGCCGCCGCTGTCGTGTTGCATGTGGGTGCTGTGGCAAGCCCCGCGGAGTTGCAGCGCTTCGCGGCGGCCAGTCTGGCTTCGTTCAAAGTCCCCAACCGCATCCTGATCGTCGACGGAATTCCCAAAGGCCCCACCGGGAAATTGCAGCGAATTGGGCTGGCGGAGCAACTGGGCTTGTTCGACAAGGAGGGCCACGCGCTCACGTCCGTCGCCCCCTACGTCGCGCCTCGAAACGCGGCAGAAGAGCGGCTGGCCGCGATCTGGGCTGGTGTATTGAACGTCGAACGCGTGGGGATCCACGACGACTTTTCGCAATCAGGGGGTGACTCGCTGCTGGCCGCGGCTCTCCTCACCCAAGTCAGCGCAGCCTTCGAAGTCGGTCCGGAGACTCTGGTTTGCGACGGTGTGTCCACGGTGGAAGCAATGGCGGAAGCGCTGGCCGCGGGCGCAACGGTTTGCTTACCCAGACGTGCGGGGAATTCGATAGAATCTGGGGTAGATTCGGAGCCCATCGTATGAAACGTTTGCTTGCTTTCTGGCTTTGTTTGGTTGGTTTGTTCTGCGTTCTGGCCGCCCCGCTTGCGGCCAAGACCAAAGTGATTCTGCTTGATGGGGAATCGGGCGGGGCTTACCACGCCTGGCAGGAGACCACGCCCTACCTCAAGAAGATGCTGGACGAAACCGGACTCTTCGATGTGGAGGTGGTTACCGCTCCGCCGGCGGGCGGCGACTTCGCCAACTTCAAGCCCGATTGGAAATCGGCCAAGGTGGTGGTTTCGAATTACGACGTGCCCGACGAGCGCTGGAGCGATGTGTTGAAGGCTTCGTTCGAGGCGTATATTCGCGGGGGCGGGGGGCTGGTTTCGGTGCATGGGGCGGATAACGCGTTTCCCAAGTGGGCGGAATACAACCAGATGATTGGGGTAGGCGGATGGCGCGGACGCAATGAAGCCGCCGGGCCGATGTTCTATTGGAAAGACGGCAAGGTGATGGAAGATACTTCGCCGGGTAACGCCGGGCACCACGGGGCGCGGCAACCGTTTCTGATTGTCACGCGGGCGCCGCAGCATCCGGTGATGAAGGGCCTCCCCGCGGAATGGATGCACGTGGCCGACGAACTCTATGCCAAGATGCGCGGGCCGGGCAAGAACATGACCGTGCTGGCGACAGGGTACTCGGAGCCTTCCAACCGGGGCACCGGCCGCGACGAGCCCATCCTGATGGCGCTCACCTATGGCAAAGGCCGCATCTTCCACACTGTTTTGGGACACGATCTTGCGGCGCTCAATAGCGTCGGCTTCATTGTCACCTACCAGCGGGGAACGGAATGGGCGGCTACCGGCAAGGTTACCCAGAAGGTGCCGAAGGATTTCCCGACAGCGGAGAAATCGGCCACCCGTGCCGCTTACGATCCGCCGCCGGGCTGGACCTCGCCCTCCGGCCGGCCTCGGCCGGCGGCGCCGAAGAAACCCCGGTAGCAGGCGCGAAACCCGGTATCCTGAGGGCTACCGATGAACTACGTCTACCTGCATGGTTTCGCTTCCAGTCCGGCGTCTTCGAAGGCCACCTACTTTCGCCATCGTTTTGCCGATAGGGGCCTCGAACTAGCCATCCCGGCGCTCGACGGCGGGGATTTTGAGCGGCTCACCATCTCCGGGCAGCTCAAGATGATCGCGGAAACGGCTGGGCCGGGAGACGTTACGTTGATTGGCTCCAGCTTGGGTGGCTACGTGGCCGCGCTCTATGCCGCACGGCACCCGGAGGTGAAGGCCGTAGTCCTGATGGCGCCCGCTTTCTGCTTTCCGCGACGATGGGAGGCGGAATTGGGGGCGGAGGATTTCGCCGCATGGCGACGCACCGGAAAGAGGACCATCTTCCACTACGGCGACGGGCGGGAACGGGAGATCGGGTTCGGGTTGATCGAGGACGGCTTGCATTACGAGGACTACCCTGTACCGCAATGCGCTGCTCTGGTGCTCCATGGAGTGAACGATACTGTGGTGCCTGTCGAATACTCCAGGGAGTTTGCGTGCCGCCAAGGCGAGGGGGCGAGACTGGTGGAATACCCCTCCGACCATACGCTCGGCGATGTCACGCCGGCCATTTGGGCCGAGACAGAACGCTTTCTCTTCCAGAAATAGAAGAAACGTTTCGTATCCTGGAGAATCCAAAAAGGGAGACGACGGGCGTGGGCTCGGAGCCCTAACTTGCTGTTTTCAGTAATTTTGGTGGCTTCGCAAGTGTGTTAGTCTGATGCCAGAGAGCGGTCTGGGATCCGGCTACCATATTTTGTAACTGGCTGCTGCAGCGTGGCGTCTTAAAGTGTGCCGGAGTTTGGGCCGATCCGATGTTTGAATTCCCAGACTACCCTTTGACTTGGATTGAGATATGAGCGAAGCGCCTCGAAACCCGAATCCACAGGGCTATCAGCATGACCCGCTGGAGCGCCTGCTAGTAAAAACCGATAGCAACAAGTCCCTCTTCGGAAGGCTCTTCGACAATCTACGCGAGGCATTTGCGCCTGAGAAATTGCCTGCGTTGGATGTGACGTCGAAGCCCGTGGCGGTAAAGGGTCTTGGGGACGACCGTCCCTTCTGGGTGCGCTTCAAAGAGAACTTCCGGGATGCCTTTAGCACCCAGTCGCTGCCCAGCGATATTACGTCGAAGCCGGTAGCGATCCACGACGAGCTTAGCGCCTCGCGGGAGCCTTTCTGGAAGAGCCTCGCGCAGAATCTGAAGGATCTGGTCGCACCGGAAAAATTGCCTCCGCTCGAACTCACTTCGAAGCCAGTGGCGGTGAAGAGTATGTGGGGCAAATCGGAGTATTCCGGCAAGTCCCGCGCTGTTTCGATGGCCGTACATATCGGTCTGGTGATCATCGGACTGGCCCTGGGCACCAACGAGACGGTGCAGAATACGGTGCGTGAGAGCGTCACCCTGGTGGCGCCGAATTTGGAAGCCTACATGCCCGCGGCGGAAAAGCCAAAGCTTTCCGGCGGTGGCGGTGGGGGCGGCAACAACAATCCGCTGCCTGTGAACAAAGGCAAATTACCCAGAGCGGACCTGAAGCAGTTCACACCACCCACACAGGAACTGTTAAACCCCGATCCAAAGCTGGTGATGGAGCCGACGGTGATCGCGCCGCCGGATGCGCCGCTGCCGCAAGTGAACATGGCCAACTATGGCGATCCTCTTTCGGGCATCATCGGTGGGCCGCCCTCCAATGGGCCGGGCTCCGGTGGCGGAATGGGAACCGGCCGCGGAACTGGTGTGGGCGCGGGCCGTGGCGGCGGTGTGGGTGAAGGCGAAGGCGGCGGATTTGGCGGAGGCGTCTTCCGCGTCGGCGGCGGTGTCACCAGCCCGGTGCCCGTCTACAAGATTGAACCCGAGTATTCCGAAGAAGCCCGCAAGGCGAAGTATCAGGGCACGGTGGTGCTGAGCGTGATTATCGACGCCACGGGCAAGCCGACAAGTCTAAAGGTCGTGCGGCCGCTTGGACTGGGTCTGGATGAGAAGGCGATCGAAGCGGTACGCAAATGGCGCTTCCGTCCGGGTACGAAAGAAGGAAAGCCGGTAGCCGTTTACGCCACCATCGAAGTGAATTTCCGGCTCCTGTAGCAGGTTTCCCGCGCAAGCATTCCGGGCGGCTCTTCCTCGTGAAGCAAGCCGCCCTTCTTCTTTTTGGTCGCGCAAAAGCGATTGAGCGCATCAGGCTCCGGCGGCATGCCCTTTGGCTCTGGGATGCTCCGCTTCCGGCAGGGTGGCGGGGGCGGGGAAGCCGGTATCGGAGGCATCCATGCCGCTGGCTGCCGCTGCCATAGCGGTTTGCACGGGAATTGCTACGGGGAATGAATGCTCGGTCTTGGCCCATCGCAACCGGCGGCGACTGGCACGGGCCTGGTTGAAGCGGCGGATTGCCGAAGCCGTTGCGCGTGCGTTGATGGCGGTGCTCAGCAACATGCGAAGCGGCACCCCCAGCGCAAAGCCGATGCCATAGACCCGGCTCACCAGAAGGACGCGCACCAGCACGCGCTCCAGCGCAAGTAGAGTGCAGGCGGTATAGAGGACGTCGCCCCCAGGGATAGAGCCCGCCATCCAAAGCCAGGGGCCGAGCGCCGAACTCTCCGGAGCGATCCAGGCAATCGCGCTCAGCACCAGCAGCGCCAACGCCAGCAGGCTCATCGGGTTTCCCCAAAGGCCCTTCCGGTCGCGCCAGAACCAATAGGAACTGCTCCCCTTCATGGGCCATCCGTGGCGCTCCCAGGATTGCAGGCATTGGCCGCTAATCCAGCGGGCGCGTTGCCGGGCGGCGGAGTGGAAACGGTGCGGGAAATACTCCCGTGTCGCCAGCAGATCCCCATACTTCCGGGTGAGAGGCAAGAATACCTGAGGGCAGCCCGCCTCAGCCAGCTTCATGCCCAGTTCGTAATCCTCCGTGAGGCAATCGGGGTCGAACAGCAGGCCATCTTGGGCCTCGCGCAGCGCATCGAGATGTTCGCGGCGAATGGCCGTGCCCACCCCATTTGAAGGCAGAAAAGCGCCGGCGAATTCGCGCAGCCTCATGTCCCTGGAGAGGAACTCCGCGAACTCGTCGCAATAGACGCCATGGACCCACTCGGAGAGCTTGGTGGGAAAAGGCAGAACGGGAACCTGCACCATGCCGTAATCCTTGGCATACCAATTCACCAGCGCCAGAGATGCGGGGTGCAGGGTATCTTCGGCGTCGTGGAGCATCACTATGTCATAGCGAGCACTGCCCCGCCATTCGTGATCTTCGATGGAACGGTAAATGTGGTTGAGGCAATCTGCCTTCGACGTAGGACCGGGGCGCGAGCAGAACACGACATGCACGTTGACATACTGGCGCGAGAGGCTTTGCGCCACGGCGACCGTATCGGGATCGTTGGGGTAAACTCCCAAAAAGAAGGCGTAGTTGCGATAGTGGATCTGGCGGAGATTGGTTTCGACCATCGCCCGGATCACTTTCGATTCCTGCCAGAGCGGCACCATGATGGCAATGCGGCGCTGCGGCGCCTTCGTCAAGCTGGCGATCTCCGGCAGGCTGGCGATGCCCCGCCGCTCCCCGCGGCGCCGCACGTAGCTCCCCCACAACACGCGCAGATCCACGCTCAGGTCGTCGAGGCCGCTGATCAGGAAGTAGAGCGCCAGGTAGAAAAGCGGCAATTGAACGAACTGGCTCATCGGCATTGATATGGGTTGCTGCCTCTGGGTCTGAATGCGGGCGCAACTTCGCTCAACAGTAAAGTGGGTGGAGATGGAGGAAGTTCTCAGGAATTCGGACGTTTGCTCCAATTTGAAACACGACAATCGCGCGAGGGCTGGATGCCGAAGCCAGGTTGAGGTGGGCATTTCGCCACGCGGATCGGGGAGAATGAAAATACGATGACGGGGCGGCGGACATTCATCAAAGGGTTGCCGGCTACGGCGCTATTGGCAACCAATCTCCCCTTCGCCTTCGCGGCGGAGGAACGCCTCCGCTTCTGCCTGATGGGCGACCGAACCGGCGGGGCGGACGCCAATGTCTACGAGCGAAGCGTTGAGCGGATTGTGGCTGAGAAGCCCGAGTTCGTCATCAATGTCGGCGACAGCATCGAGGGCTACGAGGACTTCTGGACCGATGTGCAGTGGGTTGACCTCAAGCCGGTGTGGCGGGCCTACGGCAAGACGCCGCATTACTTCACGCCTGGCAATCACGATGTGTGGTCACCGGACTCCGCCAGGCTCTACAAGCGCTTCACCGGATTCGACCTCCAATACTCTTTTACCCACCGCCATTGCCACATCACCGTGCTCGACAACAGCCGGCACGATACGCTGGCCAAGGACCAGTTGCTGTTTCTTGAAGACGACCTGAAGAAGCACAAGGACATCCCCTGCAAGTTGGTGTTTCTGCATAAGCCCTTCTGGGTGATCTTCGTCAAACTTCAGAGCAGCGAGTTTGAGCTGCATCGAATCTGCCGGAAGTACGGGGTGCAGTGGGTAATGAGCGGGCATGTTCACCACCTATGGCACATGCAACGGGACGGCATCCGTTACGTTGCGATCGGGAGTTCCGGCGCCAGCATGGAGCGTGGCCGCCAGCTTGGCCGAGGGTGGGATTCAGGCTGGTTCTACCACTACGGCGTGATGGAGGTGGCCGCTACTTCGATGCAGCTCTCCATCAAGGAACTGCCGCGTCCGGATGGCCAGGGCCGCGCTTTCCCGATTGAACAATGGCAGGACAACCATCCCGCACCAGGGGCCCGAATCGGGATGAGCCGATAGCCGGCAGGGGGGCTATCCGGCAAGCGAATCGCCACGGGCGCGTGGCAAGCCGCGCCGGAACTCAATTCGCCGCACTCAAAGCAGTAAAGCGGGTGATAAACTCCCGATAGGCGCTCCGCTTTACCGGAACGCAAGGAGTGGCGGCATGAACCGGCGCGATTTTTCGAAGGAAAGCCTCTTGCTTGGCATCGGCGCTTTCAGCGCTCCGGCCGTTGGCCAAAGCCCGGAGTTCTACCGGGAAGCGGCAAAGAATTTGCCCGCGCGGCGATTCGATGTGGTGGTGGCTGGAGGTGGGACGGCGGGCGTGGTTGCCGCACTGGCCGCGGCAAGGCAGGGCGCCAAAACCGTTCTCATCGAACAGAAGGGCTATACGGGCGGGGTGGCCGTGGAGGGCGGGACGGCGCTTCATAGCTTCTTCAATCTCTGGAAGGCCTTTCCCGGTGTCGAGAAGCGGCAGGTGGTGAAGGGAATTCCGCAAGAGATTGTCGACCGCCTGATGCGGGTGGGCGGATGCACCGGACATGCCGAGATGCTTGCCCATTACGACTACGACTCCGTTTGCACTGCCATCGACACGGAACTCTACAAGCTCGTCACCATGCAGATGCTCGACGAAGCCGGTGTCTCCGTCTGGCTAAACACGTTCCTTGCCGGGGCCATCCGCAAGGGAGGCCGAGTAACTGGGGTGATCGCCGAGAGCCGTTCCGGCCGCGAGGCAATCTTCGCGAAAGCCTTCGTCGATACCACCGGCTATGGCGACCTCGCCGCCCACGCCGGGGCGAAGTTCACCGAACCGAACGACTATGCGGTAGCCAACAGCATCGGTATCGGCAACGTCGATATCGAGAAGATGTGCGAGTTCCTGAGGGAGAAGAACTCCCTGGTCCAGTTGGCGCGCGGACGGCGTAGCGGCAAGGACGACCAGATCGTCCGCCTGGGCGGCGAATCGGTGTCGTTCTCAGAGGAGTTCAACGCGGAGGCCCGCAAACTCGGCCTCTCGATGATCACTACCACCACCCACGACAACTACTTCATGTTCCTCAAGTTGAACTTGAAGATGCCGGTAAGCCCAACGCATCGCGACGAATCAGCTAAGGCGGAACTCGAACTCCGCAAGCGGCAGGCCAAGGCCGTCGATCTCATCAAGCGGTACGTGCCCGGCTGCGAGCGCGCCTTCATTGCCCGCACCAGCCCCTCGTTCAGCATCCGCCGCGGCCGCCTGATCGACTGCGACTACGACATTCGCCTCAGCGACATTCTCAAAGCCGAGCACTTTGACGATGACGTCTTCGTTTATGGCTTCCACGATTCCGCGCCCCGCTTGAAGGTGGGCGGGGGCGGCACCTATGGCATCCCCTACCGCGCGCTGCGTCCGCGGGGCGTCGACAATCTGCTGGTGGCAGGCATGATGATCACCTCCAACCACGACGCGCACATGTCCACCCGCAATACGGTGAGTTGCATGGGCCAGGGCCAGGCCGTGGGCACAGCCGCGGCGCTTTGTGCGGCCCGCAATTGTGGCACCCGCGATCTGCCCTATGCGGCGCTGCGCGATACCCTGGCAAAGAACGACGTTTACTTCGAGTAACGGCCCTGGGATCCGGTGGTTTCGGCGCTCAGGCGGTACACTGGTTGCCATGCTCGAACGGATCCGCGTCGCCTCTTTGCAATACTTCATCCGCCCCGTACAGACTTTCGAACAGTTTCGAGATCAGGTGGAATCTCTCGTCGAAACGGCGGAAGACTATCGCTGCCAACTTGTTGTCTTCCCGGAATACTTCACCGTCCAGTTGCTGACGCTGGGCAATGTGAAGCGGCCGATTCTGGAGCAGATCTACGACCTCTCCCAGCAAGTGCCCCGCTTCCAGCAGATGATGGCGGATTTTGCCAGAAAGTACAGCATCCACGTTGTCGCCGGAACCATTCCGGTTCTCGACGGGGAGAGCATCTTCAACGAGTGCTTTGTATTCAGCCCCGGCGGCAACATGGGCGTGCAGGGCAAGATGCACATGACGCGCTTTGAGAATGAGGATTGGAAGGTGCGCGCGCGCAGCCAGTTGCGGGTTTTTGAGGCCGAGTTTGGCCGTTTTGCAGTGAATATCTGCTACGACGTGGAGTTCCCCGAAATCGCCCGCGCGGCCGCCCGGAAGGACGCGCACATCCTGGTGGTGCCCAGTTGCACGGACGACCGGCAGGGATTTTGGCGGGTCCGTTATTGCGCGCAAGCCAGGGCGATTGAGAACCAGGTTTATGTAGTCCACAGCGGCACGGTGGGCTCGCTTCCCATGGTACCGGCGGTGAGTTTGAACTACGGGCAGGCATCTATCCTCACCCCCAGCGATTTCGCGTTCTCGCGCGACGGTATCCTTGCCGAGGGGAACCCGAACCAGGAGATGATGGTGATCGGGGAACTGAACATGAAGACGATTCTCGACACGCGATCGAATGGCACGGTACTGCCTCTTACCGACAGTTCCCGCTCCGCGGAAATTGCGTCGAACGTGGAGGTTTCCGTTCTGTGAGCGTCGATCCAGCGACGGTATATGTGCGAGAGACAAGAGAATCCGATTTCCCAGGGATCACGGCGCTTTGCCAGAGGGTCTACCCCAACAGCCCAGCCTGGCAGCAACGGCACCTTGCTTCGCACCAGTCCTTGTTTCCCGAAGGCCAGTTTGTCGCGGTGCGTTCGCCGGATGAATGCGTGGTGGGCATGGCAGCTTCGCTCATCCTCCGCTGGGACGACTATGAGCATCACGAGAGCTGGCTCGACTTCACAGAACGTGGCATGTTCACCAATCACGATCCCGAATTGGGCCGCACGCTCTACGGCGCCGAAGTGATGGTGGACCCGGCATCTCAACGCATGGGGATTGGCAGGAAGCTTTACCGCGCGCGCTCCGCTTTGGTGCGCCGCCTTGGGCTCCTCCGGATCCGCGCCGGCGCCCGATTACGCGGCTACAGTAAGCATGCGGGCACGATCAGCGCGGAGCAATATGTGCGCGCCGTCGTGCGCGACGAACTGAAAGGTCCCACGCTCTCTTTCCAGTTGCGCGAAGGTTTCCGAGTATTCGATGTCGTCTCGGGTTACCTGCCCCTTGACCCTGAGAGCCTCGGCTGGGCCGCGCTCATCGAGTGGCTCAATCCTGAGGTGGCCCTCCCCCATCACTTTGAAGAGCAGAATGCCTGGCTGCGCCGCCGCAATCCCATCTGGGTTTGCCCTGACCAACCTTGATACGCTTCTTTCGTGCCCGCACAGCTTCAGCCAAAGCGAAATGCTACACGCAAACTGGTCTGCATCAGGTTCCTCCATACCGCCGTATGGGCGCTCTTCGCCGGTTGCATCGTCGCCATTCCCATTGCGGTCGCCCGGCACCAGTTTCGCTGGGCGGCTTTATTGACGGCGCTTGTCCTTCTCGAATGCGGAGTGCTGGCCATCAACCGGGGTACCTGCCCGCTCACCAACTTGGCGGCCCGCTACACCGCCGATCGCAGCCACAACTTCGATATCTATCTGCCAAGTTGGCTGGCCCGGCACAACAAGTCCATCTTCGGAAGCCTCTTCGTTGCCGGAGAGTGCTTCTTCCTTTGGCAATGGCTCGTTTCTTGAAGGGGCCGTAGCTGGTCGTCCGAGGCGATTCTCGAACCCCAGACTCGCATTCCCCTTGAGATTTCGATAGGCTAAACCCAGCGCCAGCTTCCGTCTCGCGGGGTGATCCCCACGGGCCGCAACCAGACCTCGGAGAATCGGCGCCTCTTCGAACGCGAATAGGAGTATAAAGATGTCTGTAGCAAGAGTGACTGAGGTGATTGCCTCTTCCACCGTCAGTTTTGAAGATGCCGTCCAAAGTGGAATTGAGCGCGCCAACAAAACCCTCAAGAACGTCCAGGGAGCCTGGGTGAAAGATCAGAAAGTCGTCGTCAAGGACGGCAAGATTGTCGAGTACCGGGTGGCCATGAAGATCACCTTTGTCCTCGTCGATTAGCGCTGTCCGCGTCGATTCAAACGCGAATCCGCGTGTCATGCAGAAGCGGCCCCGGATCCAATCCGGGCGTCGTGTCTGCGTGGGCTCATGCCACGCGGTGGCGTCCGCTTTCACGGCTTCGCCGTTCCCAAGGCTAGAACTCGCTTCCATGGGCCGCGATATGATGGGCCTTCCCTTGGGAGGAACCGATGCGTCTCACCCGCCGGCACCTGCTCGCCCTCTCTGCCGCAGCCCCGATGGGCCTTGCGCAACCGTCCGCAAAGCCACGCCCTCGTCGGGAGGAGAGTTTTCTGGGCATGCACTTCGACCTGCACCCCAGCCCTCGCGACCCCGCCCTTGGCAAGGATCTCCGAAAGGAACAGGTGCTACGCTTCCTCGACGCGGTGAAGCCGGATTACGTCCAGTACGATTGCAAGGGACATGCGGGCTGGCTGGGTTACCCATCCCAGGTCGGGCCGTCCGCACCCAACATCGCCCAGGATTCCCTGGCCATCTGGCGCGAAGCCACGCTTGAGCGCGGTGTCGCTCTCTACATCCACTTTTCCGGCGTCTGGGATAACCAGGCCGTAGCCCGCCATCCCGATTGGGCGGCGATCACCCGGGAAGGCGCTATCGACCCCCAGAAGACCAGCACCTTCGGACCTTACGTTGACCAGCTCATGCTGCCCCAACTCAAAGAAGCCGTCGCCAAGTACGGTCTCGACGGCGCCTGGGTGGATGGGGAATGCTGGGCCGTCCGGCCGGATTGGGGCGAGATTCCCCGCAAGCGCTTCGCTGCCGAAAGCGGTTTTGCTGAGGTCCCCGAATATCCAACCGATCCTGGCTGGAACGAGTGGCTCTCCTTCCAGCGCTCCCAATTCCGTAGCTACATCCGTCACTATGTGGGGGAAATGCACAAGGCCTTCCCCAAGGCGCAGATCGCTTCGAATTGGCTCTATAGCACCATGGTGCCGGAGAAGCCTGAACTGCCCGTCGATTTCCTTTCCGGCGACTACCTCGGCAACGCCCCCATCGCCGGAGCGCGCATGGAAGCACGCTATCTCGCCCGGAACGCCAAAAGCTGGGACCTCATGGCCTGGGGATTCCAGAGCAGCTCCGACAACCCCACCGGCCATGTCCACAAGCCGGCCATCCAACTGGAGCAGGAAGCCGGTGTCGTTCTTGCCCAAGGAGGCGGATTCCAGATTTACTATCAGCCCAGCCGCGAGGGGCATCTGGACGACCGTTTCATCGGCGTCATGGCCAAAGTGGGCCAGTTCTGCCGTGCGCGCCAGCCCTATTGCTGGAAGACTGAAACTGTTCCCCAGGTTGCCGTTCTTTACTCAGGCCACTCGCTCTACCGTCATTCCAACAAGCTGTTCGGCGGCTGGGGCAACTTCGATCTCTGCGCCAAGGGCTGGCTGGACGCCCTTATCGAATCGCACTTCTCCGTGGACATCCTTCCCGATTGGCAGCTTGCCGATGAAGGCGGGCGCTACCCACTGATCGTCGTTCCCGAATGGCGGGAAATTGGCGACGAAGCCGAGGCGCAACTGCGCGCCCTGGCCGATGGCGGGACTTCGCTGCTCGTCGCCGGGGCGGAAAATCTTCGCCGCTTCGCAAGTCTCTTAGGCATCGAGCTTTTGGGCGAGCCGCTGGAGGCGCCCGAAACCTTCGTTGCAGGCACGGAGATCATCGCCCCGGCGCGCACTCGCTGGCAGCCCATTGAGCCGAAAGCGGGCGCCAGTATTCTCGACTATCGCTTTCCCCGGCGCGACACTTCCAAGGACGGCGCCGTCGCGGCCACCCTGCGCCGGCATGGCAACGCGAAGCTGGTTTCTTTGGCAGGCGGGCTGGGCGAAATCTTCGGCCAGAACCACGCCCCGGCGCTCCGGGAATTCCTGGGCAATCTTGCCCGCCACGCGTTCACGCCGATCGCCGAACTCAACGCCCCGGCGACGGTGGAACTCGTCCTGCGGAAGCGCAACAATCTACTGCAAGCCCACCTGCTGAACAGCACCGGCATGCAGGTATCGCCCCGCTACGCCGCCATCGACGAGGTCGCCCCGGTGCCCCACGTTACCCTTCGTGTGAAGACCTCCCGTCCCCCGAAAACCGTTCTCCGCCAACCCGGCAACCAGCGTCTGCCCTTCCACTGGAACGCCGGCGTCACCGAACTCCAATGCGGCCCGCTAGCCATCTACGACATTGTCGAACTGGAAGTGGAATAAGCCAGCTTCTCCCGGCGACGAGGCGCTTGCAGGCTCTCTCCCGTTTTCATGCCCCACTGAACGCGTCACGGCACTCCGATGCATTGAGCCGGGTGACGCGATCGAGATCGGTGCCGGCAAGCAGCGTGATAGGATCGCAGCGAGGGTGACGGCCGTGCAAGGTTCTGTCGAGCCCAGAGGAAGGAATCATGAAATCGCAAGGCGTAAAGATTGGACGGAGAGCGTTTGTGGGAGCGGCTGGTTGGATGATTGTCTCTCCGCAGGCGGTGCGCGGGTCGCAAGCGAATTCTGCGATTCGTGTGGGGCTGTTAGGATGCGGCGGGCGCGGTACGGTGGTGGCCACCAGCATGGTGGAGAACGCCGGGGCTAGGGTGACAGCGTTGGGGGATCTGTTCGAAGATCAGATTCCCAAGGCGGCGGCCCACTTCAACGGACTCCTCGAAAAGCGCGGGCAGGGGCGGATCGACGCTGCGCAGATGTTCTCCGGGATAAGCGCCCCGGAGCGAATCGTCGCTTCGAAAGAAGTGGACGCCATCATCATCGCCACCCCTCCGTATTTCCACCCGGAGCATTTGGATCTGGTAGTGCGGGCAGGCAAACACGCTTACTGTGAGAAGCCGGTGGCCGTGGATGTGCCCGGCACGAAGAGAGTGCTTGAGATTGGCAAACGGGCCGAGGGCAAGTTGAGCCTGGAGGTGGGTTTCCAGATCCGCAAAGCGCCGCCTTTCGCGGAACTGGTGCGGCGGATCCACGAGGGGGCGATCGGCGAGATCACCAGCGGCCAAGCGTATTACTACTGCCCGTTTCTGGATGTCGTTCGCCCCGGCATTCCCATGCGGCAGGCCCGGCTGCGCCACTGGATGTACGACCGCGCGCTATCGGGCGACATCATCGTCGAGCAGAATATCCATGCGATCGATATCTGCAATTGGGTGCTCAAGGGGCGGCCCGTTTCGGCCGTCGGCCACGGAACTCGCAATGGGCGGCCCGACAACGGCAACTGCTACGGGCAGTGCGCAGTGACGTTCACTTACCCCAATAACGTGATCGTTTCGTTCAGTTCAAAGCAGGTTGGCAAGGGCGGCTTCGACGTCAACGAGCGGTTCTTTGGCACCCTGGGCAATTCGCAGTCGCCCTACTCGGGCACGCTCGGCATCGACGGTGACAACCCGTGGACGTGGAAGAGCCCGGAGGCCCCGGCGGGCGGGGAATTCTCGCAATCTGGGGCGTTCTCAGACAATCTGGCGCAGGCGGATTCAGAGAAACACAAGTCGTTCATCGAGAGCATTGTGAGCGGCCAGTTCCACAACCAGGCAGCGCTTGGAGTGGAATCCTCCCTAAGCGCGATGCTGGGACGGATGGCGATGGATACCGGCAAGGAAGTCACTTGGGACGAACTAAACAGATCGAAGGAAGTGCTGGAGGCAAAGCTAGACCTTTCGAAAGTGGTTTAGGCGGTTCCGAGCTGCCATCGAGCCCATCGGCAAGGCGGAAACTGGCATACTAGGCTGTTTGAGCTTTTGCATGGATCTGCCGGCGATATGCTGGCTGCCTTCCAAACTACGCTGCGCAAGATCAGGATTTTTATGGCAAGCAAGACACCCATTACCGTTGCATACGGGGACGGCATCGGCCCCGAGATCATGGAAGCCACGTTGCACATCATCGAAAGTGCCGGGGCCCGCATTGAAAAAGACGTCATTGAGATTGGCGAGAAGGTTTACCAGCGCGGGCTGACAGTGGGCATTGAGCCCTCCGCCTGGGACAGCCTGCGCCGCACGCGCGTTTTCTTAAAGGCGCCCATCACCACACCCCAGGGCGGTGGCTTCAAGAGCCTCAATGTCACCACTCGCACGACGCTCGGGCCTCTACGCGAATCGTCAGCCCTTGCGTGTCCGTATCACCCGTTTATCGACGACGAAGCATCCCGGAATGGACGTCGTGATCGTCCGCGAAAACGAGGAAGATCTTTACTCGGGAATCGAACACCGCCAGACCGACCAGGTCTGCCAGAGCCTCAAACTGATCACGCGGCCGGGCAGCGAGAAGATCGTCCGCTACGCGTTCGAATACGCCAAAATCAACAACCGCAAGAAGGTCACCTGCTTCACGAAAGATAACATCATGAAGCTCTCGGACGGCCTTTTCCACCGGGTCTTCGACGAAATTGCCGCGGAGTATCCGCAGATCGAGAACGAACATTGGATCGTAGATATCGGCGCGGCGAAGATGGCCGACAGTCCGGAATTGTTCGATGTCATTGTGATGCCGAACCTCTACGGAGATATCCTCTCCGACGTGGCGGCGCAGATCGCCGGTTCGGTTGGTCTGGCGGGCTCGGCCAATATCGGTAACAGTTGCGCGATGTTCGAAGCCATCCATGGCTCGGCGCCCCGGCGGGCCGGGCAGAACAAAGCCAACCCGTCCGGCTTGCTTCATGGGGCCATCCTGATGCTGGTGCATATCGGCCAGGGCGATGTGGCCGAGTTGGTACACAACGGCTGGCTGAAGGCGATCGAGGACGGGGTTCACACGTACGACATTTATGCGCCGGGCGTGAGCACCGAACTGGCCGGGACGAAGGAGTTCGCGCAGGCGATTGTCGACCGGCTGGGAAAGAAGCCAGAGAGCTTGAAGCCGGTATCCTACGCCGCGGCGAAAGAGGCGATGGCGCCAGATCGAAGCTGAATGTCGCATCCGGCAGACGAAGGAAACGGTAGGGGTGGACGTGTTCCTCGACGATCCGATGCACGGAGCGCCGAGGAGATCGCCAAAGTGGTGGAAGCGACGATCGCGGGCGATGGGCTGAAGCTTAAGATGATCAGCAATCGCGGCGTGAAGGTCTACCCAAACGGCTTTCCGGAAACCTTTTGCACAGACCATTGGCGCTGCCGCTTTGTTGCGGTGAACGGAGGGGCGGTGAGCTACCAGCAGATCGCTGCACTGATGGGGCGCTTCGCGGATTCGGGCCTCGATTTCATCAAGACGGAAAATCTTTGCACCTTCGATGGCGAGATTGGTTACTCGACGGTGCAAGGGGAGTAGGCGTCCGCTGCCCCTGCCCGGAAACAGCCATGGTGTGTACGAGGGCGGCACTTCTCCGGTGCCGCCCTCGTAGCGTCGCCTGCATTGCATGAGAGGATAACGCGATGACCGATCCCGCTACGGATTCCGCGCCCCTGGTGGCCGTGATCATGGGCAGCACGTCGGATTGGGAGACCATGCGGCATGCCCACGAGGTGCTTAACGAATTTGGAGTGCCGCATGAGTGTCGCGTGGTTTCCGCCCACCGCACCCCGCAGTTGATGGCGGAGTTCGCCGCGCAAGCGGAGGCTCGGGGATTGGAAGCGATCATTGCCGGAGCGGGCGGCGCGGCGCATCTGCCCGGGATGGTGGCGGCACAGACTCTGGTGCCGGTGCTGGGCGTACCGGTGCAAAGCGCGGCGCTTAGCGGTCTCGATTCCCTCCTTTCCATTGTGCAAATGCCCGGTGGCATTCCCGTGGCGACGCTGGCTATTGGCAAGGCGGGGGCGCGCAACGCAGGACTGCTTGCCGTGGCGATGCTTTCGAACACCCGCCCGGAGTTGCGGGAGAAACTGCGGCAATTTCGTGCGCGGCAGACGGAGGCGGTAATGGAGGCCACCCTCCCGGTGGAAAGCGAATGAGCGCGATCCTTCCCGGCTCGACGATTGGGGTTTTGGGCAGCGGCCAACTCGGCCGTATGTTCACGATCGCCGCGCGCCGGATGGGCTATCGAGTGGCCACGCTTTCGCCCGACCAGGATTCCCCCACCGGGCAGGTGGCTGATCTAGAGGTGGTGGCATCCTATGACGACCTGGATGCGATCCGCGCATTTGCCCGCGGGGTAGACGTCATCACGTTTGAGTTTGAGAATGTATCTCACGCGGCAACCGAGGCCGCGGAAGCGATTGTGCCCGTGCGGCCCGCCGGCCGTGTGCTGCACACCACGCAGAATCGCCTGCGCGAGAAGACGTTTCTGGCGGAACGGGGCTTTCCGGTGACGCCCTTCGTGGCCGTGGAGAGCGCTGCGGAGTTGCGCAAAGCGCTGCACGGTTTTGGCGGGCGCGGCGTGTTGAAGACCGCCGGCTTCGGCTACGATGGCAAGGGCCAAACGCGGCTTGAATCGGAGTTCGACGTGGACGATGTCTGGCCTGCCTACGAAGGACAGCCGGCGATTCTAGAAGCCTTCATCGATTTTGAACGCGAGATAAGCGTGGTGGCGGCGCGAGGCGGCAGCGGACAGTTCGCTCACTATGGCGCCGTGGAAAATCGTCACCGGAATCACATTCTGGATCTCACCATCGCCCCCGCATCGGTGCCGGAAGAGGTATCGCGGGAGGCCGTGAGGATTGCGGAGGGGATTCTGGAATCGCTGGATGTAGTGGGCGTGCTTTGCGTGGAATTCTTTCTGGGCAAGGACGGCAAGCTGATGGTGAACGAAGTGGCGCCGCGCCCGCACAACTCGGGGCATTTTACGTTTGACGCGAGCATGACGAGCCAATTCGAACAACAACTGCGCGCCGTCTGCGGTTTGCCGCTGGGCTCGACGGAACAGCTGAAGCCCGCGGCGATGGCGAACCTTCTGGGAGATGCCTGGGAGGGCGGGGAGCCCAACTGGCAGGCAGCGGCCCACTTCCCCGACGTGAAGATTCATCTCTACGGCAAACTGGCAGCGCGGCCCGGCCGCAAGATGGGGCACCTTACGGCGTTGGCGGCAAACCCGGACCTGGCCGCCAGACGAGTTTGGCAAGCGCGGGAAGCCCTCGTAAAACGCTAGCGTCGCGCCGCGGCTTAGGGTTTTTCGAGCACCACCGCCGCCCTGGCCGCCCCCTCCACTCCCCGCAGGAACTTGCGCAACTCGGCGTAGTCCGCTGCTGGAATCGATCCACCCTCGGTTCGAAAGCGGCGCTTGAATATCAAAATGCCATCGGCATGTTCCCAGGAGGCATCGAAGCTGCCGAAGCCGTTCTTCATCTTCACGGCAGGCGGAACCTCATCCACTTTGAAGCCCTTGGGCAAGAGGATTTCCACCACTTCGCTGTACGAATCCGCGTCGAGCAAAAAGGGCTGAGTTCGTTTGGTTTGGCCGAGACCATACCAGCCTCTCCGTTCGATCAACGAAGGCGAAAACATCCAGAGACGATCATTCATGACCTGGCCGTAGGTGGGGGCGCTAAGCTCCACATCGAGGGCAAAATCCGGACTGCGGTCCGCCGCCTCGATTTTCTCCACACGCGCCCCGGGGACGCCGCCCGCCACCCAACGCTCAATGATTTTTCGGTAATCCGATTCGTTCGTTGCGCGGTGAAGCCTGCGGTTGTAGGCGGCGCTCTGGCCGGAGCAGCGCTCTTCCACCATCGCCACCAGGCTTCCGTCGGCGTTCAGTTGAGCCTTGATCGTCCGCTCGAGGTGGTTCGCCTCGGGGGACGCTTTGGGCGCTTGGACGAGGGCGCCACGCTCAGGATCGACAATCAGCGCGTAGCTCCCTTGCTCATGCTCGGGGAGGTAGCCGAGGGGCGTGTTTTCGTCGGTGGGGTCAAAGAAGAGCAGCCGGCCGATCCCGGGCACTTCGCTCACCGCCGGGGACTCGAAATCGGCAGGAACGCCGATGGCCAGAATGGCGTGGTTGAACTGGTGAGGGGATGGCCAATCCGGACGCACGTAAGTGGGGTCGCCGGAGAAGATCGCCACCGGATAGGAGTCGATTCCCGCCTCCTTGAGCAAGGCGCGCATGAGATTCGATTTATCCTTGCAATCGCCATAAAGCTTGGAAAGCACCTCAGTGGCGGCATGAGGCCGGTATCCTCCCCCACGCCCGACTCCGATCTGGATAGAAACGTACTTGATCTTCTGCGCGAACTGCCCGACGCTCTCGATCTTCTCGCGCGCAGTGGCCGCCGACGCGGTGAGTTCCGCCGCCTTCGCCTTCAGCGCGGCATCGGCCACCGTTTGAGGGTCGTTCAGCGAACTGAGCCATCGCGAAACTTCAGGCCACGTGCTGAAGGCGGGCGCATCCGGGGCGGTACCCTGCGGTGGGAAATAGCTAACCGCGATGCGGGGGGCAAGGCCGCCCACACCAGGCCCCGCTTCTTCCGGCTCGATGGGCGAAAGATCCTGCCGCTCCCATACCCAGGTGGAGCCGCTTACCTTCGGTTCCAGCGGCTGCTGGTTGTAGGACTTCGCCTCGGCGCGCCATCCGGGGGGGAGTTGCAGCACGAAGCGGGAGGTGAGCGCCGGCGCCGAAGTCTGGAACAGCCATTCATGTTGAGTGAAGACCGACTTATCTTCCGCTTCTCCCTCAAACCCGAAAACCGACCCGGGAATGGCTTCCATCGAAGCGATGATCGACCGCACGCGGCTTTCGCTATAGACGTCGTTCTCCGCAAGGGCGAGGTCGGCCGTCTCCTTCTTGCCATATTCCTTGATGGTGCCTGAGGGCGTGACCAGCCAGGCGCTGAGATTCTTTACCTTGCCGGTATCCGTGCGGTACACCATGCGGGCAATCGCCTTGGAGCGGCCTTCGTTCGTTAGGACGCGCACGGCGTAGCGGACAAAGACACTGGTCTTGCCTAGACCGTCCACCACTTTCCGCTCTTCGTCCAGAAGCACAACAGCCGAAACCTTGGCTCCATAGGACGCTACCTTGGCGTTATCCAGAGGTCAGCCGATCGT
>JAXHKT010000038.1:0-125018 GCA_034522975.1 Bryobacterales bacterium | reverse complement strand
GTATTGCTGTGTGCGCCGTGTAGCCCTCCAGCGAGTCGAAGCCCAGTGCCACGTCGGCGGCCTGCCCTTTGGCATCCGGCACTTTCACGGATGTGAGCGTGGCTCCGTAGTTGGTGACCGCTATCTCCATCCCGTTGGCGTTCTTTAGGCAGGAGAGCGTCACCGCTTCGCCCGCCGGCGTCGTTCCAAACGATCTCGTTTCCAATGTCACAGGCAAGGGTTCCTCCTTTACGGCAGCGCGCTCGGCGCAGCCTGTCAGCAATGCAGCGGCGGCCAGAACCGCAACCCATCGGGGACGCATCCAGGGCGTTCTCATTCGCATGGCGTTTCTCTCCGGCTCACCTGTCAGTTCTTCGGTTTGGAGTTTGCGTTCGCGCTAGCGGGGCGGTCCTATCGCCTGCCTGGCAATCGCCCGGAATCTCTTCCGCGCGGAAAGCAACCCGCATCTTCCGTCAACCGGCTCCCGAAGTCAAGGACTCGAAATCCGAGTTCGGCGCACCTTGACGCAAGGCAGTTGCGGTCGATACGATCAGCCTTCGGGCATCGGCTACCCAAGCTGCTCGCCCGCATCTGACAATCGGATACCACCATGCCGTCTTCCCCATTTACCCGTCGCCAGTTTCTCGCCGCCTCCGCCGCGCTTCCCGCACTTGCCAACGGCGCCTTCGCGCAAGCTGCGCGGCCGAACATTGTCTTCATCCTTGCGGACGACCTTGGCTATGGAAACCTGGGCTGTTTCGGACAGAAGCGCATCAAGACGCCTCACCTCGATCGCATGGCATCCGAAGGGATGCGATTCACCCAGGCGTACTCCGGTGCAACCGTTTGCGCGCCCTCACGCTGCACGTTGATGACCGGAAAACACACCGGTCACGCCACTGTGCGAGGCAATTCCCTTCCGGAACTGGGGCTCAAGAAGACCGAACCAACTGTGGCAGAGATCCTGCTGAGATCCGGCTATCGAACGGCTCTATTCGGCAAGTGGGGTCTTGGCGGCTTTGACGCGGACAGCCATCCGAACGACCGTGGATTCCAGCAGTTCTTTGGGTATCTGAACCAGCATTTCGCCCACAATTCCTTCCCCGAACATATCTGGGACAACAAAATCGAGATGTTTCTCAAGGAGAACTGGTTCAATCAGCGCAAGGTCTTCACGAACGACCTGTTCTCCCGGAAAGCGATCGAGTTCGTCGGCAATCAGAGTTCCGCCCAGCCCTTCTTTCTGTATCTCCCGTATACGACCCCGCACGCCAACAACGAGCGCGGCCAGGTTGATAAGAACGGCATGGACGCGCCCGACTTCGGGGACTACGCCGACGAAGGCTGGCCGGATGCCGAGAAAGCCTTTGCCGCCATCGTCAGCCGCATGGACGCCGATATTGGAAGGCTCTTCGCGAAACTCAAGGAGAAAGGGCTCGATGAGAATACGCTGGTGATCTTTTCGAGTGACAATGGCCCATAAGGAAGGCCACCACGATCCCGAGTTCTTCGACGACAATGGACCATTGCGCGGCACCAAGCGCGATCTCTACGAGGGTGGCATTCGTGTGCCCACCGTCGCCCGATGGCCTGGCAGGATCAAGCCCGGCCAGGTGAGTGACTTCCCATGGGCCTTCTGGGATATCCTTCCCACGGCCGCCGAGTTGGCAAGAGCGCGTGTGCCCAAAGAGATCGACGGTGTTTCCCTGGTCCCGGTGCTGCTTGGCACCGGCACACCTCGCCGCGACCATCTCTATTGGGAGTTCCACGAACGCGGCTTCCACCAGGCGGTACGTCAGGGCGAGTGGAAGCTCGTTCGCCAAGGCCCCGCTTTTGAGACGGAACTGTTCAACCTCAAAGACGACATCGGCGAAACCAGGAACGTGGCCGCGGTGCATCCCGAAGTCGTCGCCAGGCTTCAGCAATACTTCCAGTCGTCCCGTGTGGAAAACGCCAAGTTTCCTACGGATCGCGAAGTGCCGTCCGTTGCATTTTGAAGCTCTCCGACAGAGAGCAATTTCCCCTAAGGTACGACAGCGGCTCCCGGGGAAAAGGGCGACGAAGCCCTTCCTTCCCGCGAGCCTTCGACAGGGGACCGGTCTATCCACAAACGGCATCGGTCCCGTTGGGCGTTTTCCGGCATTGCCTGCGAACGCCAGCCGCAAAAGGGATTCGGTAGGAAACGGCAGCCGCTCTACAGCGCCGCTGCCGCGGAGATTCCGTTCGATGCCAGCACGACCGCCATCTTCTGCAGGGCGGACTTGTGGATCTGCGAAACCCGGCTTTCATTCACGCCCAGCACCCCGCCGATTTCCTTCATCGTCATCTCGTCGGTATAGTACATGCTGACGACGGTTTGATAGCGGACCGGCAATGCCAGAATCGCGTCCCGCAGCACGCCGGCGATCTCATTGCGCTTGCAGATTGCATCCGGATGCTCCGATTCGTCCGTGGGGAACTCCGGTTCCGGCAGGTCTTCCTGCCCGGCGGGCCGTGAGGTGGCAGAGACCGGCCCCTGGTTTCGCAGGCTGCCGGCAATCTGGTGCCATTTCTGCAGGTCGATGCCCATCTCCTGGGCGATCTCATCGTCGGTGGGATTTCGTTGGAGACACCCAGGAGGCTTCCGGCGCCACGCAGTTCCACCCTGCTTACAGCGTCGGCGCTGGTCGCGGGAAGCCCAATCCATCTCGCGGAGGCTATCGAGGATCGCTCCGCGGATCCGGTGTTTGGCGTAGCCGGCAAATGTGACTTTCTTGGACTCGTCGAAACGCTCGGCGGCGTCGATCAATCCAAGGATGCCCACCTGAATTAGCTCTTCGAGTTCAAGGTGGATGGGGAGGCCCTCATAGATGCGAATTGCGATGATTCTTGCCAAGTGGAGGTTATCCAGGATCCGCTGATCCCGAACCGCCTGCGAATCGCACCGCTCTCGGGGGAGTGGTTTTAAGGAACTTCTGTGAGCCGCGGCGGGAGGGTATGTTCCATCTCCGCTCGTGGGGACGACGCATTGTACTGCCATTTTCGGTTCTTCCCTGTTCGTACGATAAATGAATTGGGTTGTGGACCGGCATCGATTTCCGCACTTTGTGCATGTTGCGGAATTCCTGCTTTGCAGATGAATGACCATTTGCAGCACAACTCCATCGGAACTTCATTATTGAACTCATTCCGGCTAGGGTCTTCCCGGCAAACACTTGAATATGAGCACTTAATCTCCTGCTTTGTGGAGAAGAAATCCCTGACTTCCCCACTGGATCTGATAGTACGTCGAAGCAACTCCCCGTTTCACTCTGAACCGAAATGCATCCAAAACAGGAGTGTCGTTCCAAAGTGAAACGCGGTAATGAGATACTCCTCTTAGTTCGTTTGGGACTAGTTGAGCCTTATAAGCGGAACCCGCTAAGGTTCCTACTGAGATCTATCCGTCTCGCCTTCTTCAGCCGAAAAGAGTTTCTCACGCTCATGGCCGATCCAGGTTTTGGCAGCCAGCGCGGCGAAAAAGATCAAAACCACGATGCGCACGTTCCCCGAGAGGGTGAAGAAGGCGGAAGCCGCCATTGCGCCATAGAGAAGAAAGGCTACCAACAGCCGACTGACGCGAGGAGGATTCATGGGCAATCCCCGCGGTTCGATTGGCGGGCTTGGCCGCCCCGATGGCCGGGCCGCGCCGCGGGGTTCGGGGATGCTCTATTGATCCACATTGTAAGAAAACGTGAACTGAAGCCGAACCTCGCCGCCCTGGAACTCCCTGGGAAGCGGGGGGAAGGGGTTTGACGCGCTCACGCCCGCCACAGCGGCGCGGTCAAAGGCCTCAAATCCAGAGCTGTTGGCAATTACCAGCTTCGGCACATCGCCATCCCGGCTGATCGCGAACTGGATACGCACCTGTCCACGCCGGCCAAAGCGGGCGCTTTCCGGCATCACCGCGAACCAGTTTCGCTTCACCGCCGCCAGTACCTGAATCAGGTAGGGCTTGAAATCGATGCCGTTGGGGTCGCTGAGTAGTTCCACCGAACCGCGGGAACGGGTGGGCCTGGAGGAGATCCCTCCGGCCGGCGCCGGTGAGGAGAAATCCTCGACAACCTGGTTACCCCCGCTCCCCCTCCCCTGCGCTGCTACTCGAATCGCTTCAGAAACCGACGCGTTGGGAACGGATATCTGCGCATTGCCGCGCGGCGCGCCACTGGTGGCTCCCGGTTTCTCAAAGCGAATCTCCGGTTTTGCGGGCGCGGGCAGCTTGGCTGCCGCGACGCTCGGTGGGACAACGGGACTTCCAAGAGCCGCCGCCGGCGACTGAGGAACCGGGTTCAGAGGCACATCAATCTGCGGAGCTTCGATCAATTCGGAAGGTTTGTTGCCCAGCGTAGCGCCCATCGGAGGAAGAGCGGCCATCTGGCGCGGCTGCGGACGCGTGCCTGGGGCCTGTTCGATCTTCGGCCTGGGAAGGAGGCTTTCGAGGTTGATCTCCGGGCTGACGTTGCCGGTATTAGGATCTTTCTGGGTGAGCTGCCGGAGAGGCGGGGCGACGAGGGGCGTCACGGCAACCCGCGGCACGACGATCTCGGGAGCCTGCCGGAACGACGTGGCTTGGAAACTCACCAAGCCCAGCAGTGGCACCACGATGGCATGGACCACGCCGGAGAAAGCGAGACCCCATCGGCGGCGCGCGGCCGCTTCCGGACTCTCATCCTTTAGCAGGTGTGCCAGCGCCGAAGATTCGTCCAACCCGATAGAAAGCATTGCTGCGTCGCGTAGTCCGCCGCCTGGCGGTTTTGTGCCGCTTCCAAAAGCGGGCTCGATGAGAGGAATTCGTTTTGCCGGGGCTTGGAAATCAAGAGCCCTTGTCCAACTCCGTTAGACCGCCAGAATCGTGCCGTGCCGAGGATTCATACCTCTCCACGCTCCGCTCCACCAACTGCCCGTGTTCCCCGATTTTATCAAGGATGGCATGGGCCACCTCCAATGCACTGGCGGCCGCCTCGCCGTCAACTAGGGGTGTTCGCCGTTCGCGAATGCAGGCGACAAAATCCTCGATTTCCAAACGTAAAGGCTCTCCAGGTTGGACGTCGAGCTGACGGAATCCGATTCTACGGTCGCTACGATCGACGTCGAAAACGACGCCTTCCCGCTTTGTATAGTCGACAGAGAAGTATTGATAGGGCTGGAAGAGCCGAAGCTTGCGTACTTTGTCGGTGGAGACACGGCTTGCAGTGAGGTTCGCGACGCATCCGCCTGGAAAGGCCAGGCGGACGTTGGCGATGTCCACCTTTTCGGAGAGAATCTGGATGCCGGTGGCGCGAATCTCGTCGGGCAGGGCGCCCACGGCGGAGAGCACGATATCCAAATCGTGGATCATCAGGTCCAGCACCACGTCGATATCCAGGCTCCGGGGGGTGAACAAGCTCATCCGGTGGATTTCAAAGAAGAGGGGCAGAGTGATTTCCCGGCGCAGTGCCAGCAGCGCTGGATTGTAGCGCTCCAGGTGGCCCACTTGAAGGATGCGGCCTTTGCCCTGGGCAAGGGAAAGGAGAGCCCTCGCTTCGGGCACGGAAGAGGCGATGGGCTTTTCCACCAGGACGTCCAGGCCCAGTTCCAGCAGCGTGGAAGCCACCTCCGCATGGAACACCGTCGGCACGGCGACAATGGCTGCTTCGGCTGCGCCTGCCACGGCTTCCAAGCTGCCAAACGACGGACAATCGAAGCGGAGCGACATCTCGGCTCCGCTCGGGATCGCGTTGTAAGTAGTTCTGGCCAGGCGTAACATCCGGGATCTCGGTAAGAACGCGGAGGTGATTCTGGCCGAAGCTGCCCGCACCCACCACTGCCACGCGAACGGGTTGACTCATTTTTCCTGCCTGGTGCTGAACCGTTCTTTGCCTGGCGGCGGAAGCGCGTGCATCCTGGCCATTCACTTGGAAAGAATGGCTAGTCTTTGCACACCTCTACTTCTCTTTGTTCTTTTCCTGGTCCTCGGCCCGTTCCGGACGCGGCGCATCCAGCGCCGGCACCGCCACGCCGTTCCACTCCCCACCCGTGCCGCGCTGCCGCTCGTCCCGCAAGGCCTTCCGCCCGTTGAGTTCCTCCGGAAAGAGGGCGAAAACCCTCTCCAAGTGGATAGAACCCTCGAAGCATCTCCAGACGCCGCCGGATTTCGTTACTGGGGATCTGCCGGGGACTTGGTTCGACGTCGATGTCGCAGCAGATCCCGTGCAGAAAAAGCGTCATCGTGTCGATGTAGGCAGCGCGAACGTATCCACGAAGCAATTTGCTGTCGCGGGCCGGTTGGCTTTGCTTCGCCACCACCTCGTTCTTGCGCTGCCAGGCAACTCTGATCGACTCTGACGGACTGCCCCGCCGCAATTCATCACGCTTGATCGACTTCGTCCACCACCTGCGATCTCTGCTGGCGCCACTTCCCACGCCAGGCTACTGACGGCGTTGAAGAGATTGTAGTGATACTCGTTCGGCGAGATGTCCTGGGTGGCGATCACCAGCGCCGCGTTATCTGGCCCGATGATTTGGAAAGAATCGGAACGCTCTTTCGGATCCGGACCCTCAAACATAATCAGATCCGCCTGGCGCCCGGCACTCCGCAAGAACGGAACAAGAAATAAATGAAGTTGGGGGAGTTGCCGGGCCAGAGCCGGGGGAAGGCTTTCGAGCGGCTCCCGGATGGATACGCCCAGATCTTCTTCCGCCAGCGCCACCAGGGAGAACCAGCGAATCTTAGAAGTTAGCGGGATCAGTTCGTCGCGAAAACGCTGGACAAACTGGTCGGCGGGCAATTGTTCCGGTACGGACATGAGGGCAACTTCAAGTGTAGCAGAGGGGTTTCCGGCTCAACCGGCGCTGTGGGATACGCCGGGGCGAGCCCTGTCGGAGGTGGCCGGCAACCGTTGCAAAATTCAGACATCGCGCACGGTTCACCGCCAAACAAATCATTTACGATGAGGAGAGTGTCTATCTGGATGATGGGATCGTATAACAGGCATCGAGTGCCTCTTGGACTTGTTTGGATTGCGCAGCTCGGCATTGCCGCTTACTTTTCTCTTCTGCCTGCCGTCCGGTTGGCCGGGATGCCCGGTTCAGACAAGCTCTGGCATCTCGGCGGCTACTTGGCGCTTGCTTTGCCGATTCCTTTTATATGGGGATCCCGGCGGCGTGTGCTTGCCGTCGGCCTTCTGCTCGCGCTCTACGGGGTGGGCCTGGAATTCGCTCAGGAGTATGTGCCGGGACGCAGTTTCGAGTTGTCCGACATGTTCGCCAACTCCGCCGGGGTGGTGTGCGGCATCGCGCTCGCCGTGTGGCTGCGGAGCGCGATACTCTCCCGCCGATGGAGCCTGGTACCCGGGTCGCCGTCTCTGCGATAGCGGGATCGCACTCAGAGCGAGGCGGCGTCCATGATCTCCACCGCGTTGCCCGCGGGATCTTCCACATAGCAGGAGCGGGTTCCGTCACGGTGGGTGCTCAGCTTGCCGAACTGTTCCGCGTCCGTGCGCGCAACAGCCAGGTGCGGAGGATGCTGCTCCGCGATCACCAAAGCCAGTTGCATGTTGGCGAATTGGAGTAGCGCCCAGGTTTCGTCCTGATAGCTCACCGTGCAGCGGAAGGTCTCCGTGTACCAGGTCACGGAAGCGGCGATGTTCTTCACGGAAATGGCCACGTGGTGTAAGGGGTCAAGAAGTTCCATGTCAACCGTCCTTTCTTTCATCATCGCCCGCCATCAGATCCGGGGTGTCGCGCCTGCCAGGAGTTGCTCGCTGGCAGCCAACCCCGACAGTATCGCGGACTCGATGTCGCGGCCCCCAAAGGCGTCCCCGGCAAGCATCAGGGATGGGGAATCCTGCACCTGCATGGAGCGTACGGAGAGCGGATAGCGGGGCCGGGCGTAGCGCCAGCGGTGCAAGTGGTGCGCCACGACCGCCGCACCCAGATGCTTCGTGACCGCCGCGATCAGAAGCGCCGCCACTCTCTCCGGAGGGTCCTCAAAATGCTTTTCTGAGAATTCGCGCGTCGCTTCGACGGTATTCGAATACAGTGCCCGGGAGACATCCTTTGGTGATTGCCCTGCGTATCCAGGCAACGGTCGCGAAGCATTCTACGAACATTCCCCCAGGACAAGGCACGCCGCTGGGGCCGTCGAGCTTTGCGAGCATGCTGAAGCATGGTTCGTAGCGAATGGAGCCCAGCAGTTCGAGCGCGGACGCCGCAACGGCGATGCCGCTCGATTCGAGCAAGCGCAAGGCCTGGGGAATCGGACAGGTAAGCAATAGCCGCCTGGCGTGGAAGCGCTCATTGTCGCGAGTCGCAACCTCCCAATGCTCCGCCTCAGGCTTCAACCGGCACACTTCCTTGCGGAGCCGCAAGTCCAGGCCCTCTGCCAAGCTGGCGGGAAGCTGGTTCATCCCGCCCGGCACCATGTGCTTGGAAACGCTTACGGAAGGGGCATCGCCAGCAAACGCGCCAGGCAATGGAGTAACCGCATCCTCGCCCGGGAACCGCATGCCCCAGGGCCGGACGATGCCTCGATCCACCCATTCGCGAAGAAGTGGCCTGGTGGCTTCGTTCCGCAATTCGAGATACTGAGCGCCGTAATCGGCCAGCTCGCCATCAAGTGGCCGGGTAGCGGCGCGCCCGCCCGGCCGGCTGCCTTTATCGAGCAAGATGCACGGCACACCAGCCCGTGCCATTTCGCGAGCGGCAATCAAGCCGCAAATGCCCGCGCCTACGATCAGCAGTTCGGCCTCAGTGGTGTCGACTGCACCGGTGGTTTGCCTGGTATCCAGAACGGTTTCTCCCCACGCTTTTGGATTAGAAGCTCGTAGAAGGGATGAGCGGATCCTCAAGGAAGGTGTAAAAGCACGAGGTGCGTTTGCCAGGCAGTCGCAACGATTCGCACTGCAGGAAGGAATGGTCGGGGCGGCGGGATTCGAACTCGCGACCCCCTGCTCCCAAAGCAGGTGCGCTACCAGACTGCGCCACGCCCCGACTCCTATCCATCGTACAGGCGAACTGGCTGCCTCAGGGTCGGCGATAATGAAATTTGACCGCTCCCGCATCCGAACAGGGATGCAATAGCCCGACATGCCGTCTTTCCCCTTCACTTCGATCAGCCGTCGAGCCCTACTCCAGGGAGCCGGTGCCGCCACGGGCGCATTGCTGGGATGCCGGACAAAGGCGAAGCCGTTCCCGGGCTTCGCAGCGGTGGTAAAAGGGAATAGCCCCACCGTCGCCCTGGTGGATCTGGCGGGCTTTGCACTCACCGATAAGATCGAATTCGACGCGCCGGTTTCGCAGGTTCTTTACGCAGCGCAATCGCGCCTTCTCTACGCGGCGAGTGCGTCGACGGGGATGATCTTTGAGTATGACTGGGCAGCCCGGCGCCACACGCGAAGCGTACGGGTGGGCGAGACGCTGGTGGAGGCCCGCTTTGATCCCATGGAACCCTTGCTCTGGGCCTCGGTAGGCACTCCCGCCTCCCTGGTGCGGATCCCATTGCAGCAATTTCTGGTGCATTCCAGGATCCTGCTACCGAGCGCTCCGGCATCGTTCGACGTGGCCAACTGGGAGACCCGCCTTGCGGCTTCACTGGCCGGTGGCGGGTTGGCGGTGGTGAACGATCCGAATCGCAATCGCGCCACCATCCTGCGGGAGGCGGAGCAGTTTGGACTCGTCCGCTTCCGCTCGGACGGCCGGCAGTTTCTGGCGGCGAATCACTCAGATCGAAGCATCACCGTGATCCGCGCCGTGGACGCGCATGCCGTTGTGGATCTTCCGATCGCGATGGAAGCCCGCAATTTCTGCTTCAAGCCGGATGGCGGGCAGCTCTTTGTGACGGATGGGGAATCCGGGGGGGTGACGATGATTTACCCCTACACAACCGAAGTGGACCGCGCCGTGCTTGCCGGCAAGAGCCCCGGAGCGATGGCCGCCTGCGCCAATCCGCCTTATCTGCTGGTGGCCAACCGGGAATCCTCCGACGTCACGATTCTCGATCTGATTACGGGTAAGCTGGTGGCGATCGTCCCCGTGGGTGCGGCGCCCGCATTCATCGCGATCACGCCGGATAGCCAATACGCATTGGCGCTCAACGCGGAATCTGGGGATATGGCCGTCATCCGGCTGAGCGCGGTGCGGAGCCGCCGGAACAAGACGGCCCCGCTCTTCACGATGGTGCCAGTGGGCGAGGCCCCGATGAGCCTCGCCGTAATCCCGGCCTAGTCTGTTCGTTTAGCTCGCCACTGGCTTCCGCTTCGCGGCATCCCAGCGCATATAGCGGCGCTGGCGGAAACTCAGGGTGCCCAGTTCACAGGCAACCACGGCTCGCAATCCAAGATCGGAGTCGCAGTTCAACTCTTCGCCTTTGCGGATGGCGTTCATCAGGTTCTTGTGATGGAGGTTGGTGTTTTCCGCACCCACGCGGTCATAGTGGATGGGCTTCATTGCACTCCTCATGTGGCCTTCCGGTTCGATATCGAAACCCTCCCTGGTGAAGGTGAGCGTCGCTTTCGTGCCGCGAATCATGTGGCGGATGGGCGCCCCGTTGGCCATGGAGGATACCAGGCTGACGGTGGGTCCGTTGGGGTAATCCAGCATGATATTGAAGGTGTCTGGAATCTCGGCCTTGCTATCGCGGAAGTGGTACGTTCCGCCCACGCCCACGGCATACTGCGGGAAGCCCAAGTTCAGCGCTTTGATGATGCGCGTGGCACGATGCACAAACAGGTCGCTCGAAATGCCGCTCGAATAATCCCAGTAGCGCCGCCAGCGGAAGAAGCGGTCTGCGTCATAGGGGCGCTTGGGCGCCGGGCCGAGCCAGGCTTTCCAATCGATGTTCACGCCGGGTTTGGCGTCTTCATCGATTGTGTACGCCCAGAAGTCACCTTCGTCGGAATAATTGCGCGAATAATCGATCTGCGCCATCACGATGTCGCCGAGCGTGCCGTCTTCGACATACTTGCGGGCCGTAATGTAGCTTTGGTCTGAGGTGCCCTGGACGCCCACCTGCAATTTCACGTCAGAGGCCTTGAGCGCTTCGACGAGTTTGACGCCCTCGCCGCTGGTTTTGGTCATCGGCTTTTCGAGGTAGATGTGTTTGCCCGCCTTGATGGCGTCCATGGCGACATCGAAATGCCGGTGTTCCGGGGTGGCGATCAGCACATAGTCGACATCGGAGGAAGCCAACAGATCCTGATGGCGCTGGTAGGTCTTGGCGCCGGTGATGTCCTTGGCTTCGTTCAGGCGCTTGTCGTAGAGGTCGCAGACGCCGGTGAACTCGAAGTTCTCGGCCTCGCGGATCCGCACCAGTTGCTTCATGTGGCCCTGGGCCATGCCGCCACAGCCGATGACCCCCATGCGGATACGGTCGTTGGCTCCGATGACGGCGGAATAGCTCTTGGCTGTCCATGCGGCGGTGGCAGCCGCGGTCGTTAAGAAAGTTCTTCTGGAAACGCTCATGATTCTAGTTTAGTGACGTATGGCGGGTACTGGGTCGTTACCGAAGTTGCAAGTTTGCATCGTGCCGATTTCGCGTTCAACCTCGCAGCGAAGGGGGCGGTGGATCTGAGTGGAACCGGGCAGTGGCAACGGAATTGACATTCCGCTTTGATACGCTATCGGCACGGGGCTTCCGGCCAATCGGCGGCGAGCACCCAGGACAGTGGGAAGCAGGAGCCACACGATGCAGAGTTCAAGAGGTTGCTGGGCGTTGGCCATGGGTTTGGCCGTTCTTCTCTCGGGCGCGAGCTGGGCACAGGTGGGTTCGGAAGACCCCGTACGAAATGTCGCCGACCCTGGCGCGGTTACCACCAGGCAAGCGATTACACCGGCGGGCGTCCAATCTGTGTTTCCGGTTCGCGCGTATGGCGTTCGCTTCGGCAAGACCGCCGACGATCTGCACGTGATCACCGCCAACGAAGTGTTTCATCTCAACTGGAGACGGAACGCCGTTGTGGCCCGCATGAGGATGGCGGAAACGGAGACTCCGTTCACTGGCGGTTTGCAGGGTCTTGCTTATCACCGCGCCACCGATCTTGTGCTGGCCGCGGGAATGGTGCCCCGAAAGGGAACGGTTCCGGCGGTGACGCTGGTGGCGCTGGGCAACTCCGGCAAGCGGCAATGGAGCGAGGGGATTGGCGAGCAGTTGGCTGGCGCGCTGGCCATCGCCGCCCAGCCCAATGCGAGGGGCGAGCATATTGCCGTGGTGCCGCTGACGTTCAATAACGAACTGGCGGTGTTCGACGTTGCGAAGGGTGCGCTATTGCACAAGGTAAAAACGCAGGTTGCCCCCTTCGGCGCGGCGCTCAGCGCCGATGGCAGCGTGGCCTACGTATCGAACTGGGGCGGACGGATTCCGCTGAGCGGAGACGTCACCCTGCCCACGGGCCTCGCTCCCAACGCAGATCAGGTGGTGGTGGATCGGTATGGCATCGCCTCCACGGGCACGGTGACCCGGGTGGATACCGCCAGTGGAACGGCCACCCATTCCATCCCGGTTGGCTTGCATCCCACCGCTCTGACGATGGACGAGGCGGCGGGTCTTCTTTACGTTGCCAATGGCAATGAAGACAGCGTGAGCGTCATTGACCTTAAGCAGAACCGTGTGGTGAAGACGCTGCGCATCCAGCCTTTCGCGAAGAAGGCGAATGGCGTGGCACCTACCGCTCTTGCGCTCAGTGGCGATGGGGACACCCTCTATGTCGCCTGCGGCGGCATCAACGCCGTAGCGGTGCTCGATCCCCGCAAAGGGCAGGTGCTTGGGCTCATCCCCACGGGCTGGTATCCGAATGGATTGGACCTCAGCCCGGATGGCGGGCATCTTGCGATTTCGACGCTATTGGGCGTTGGCTCCGGGTGGCGCGATAACGATACGAGGCGTGCCGCGCTGGCCTACCGGGGAACGGTTCACGTGGTGGCGCTTCCCGATGAAGCGCAACTCGAAGACTATACGCTGGCCGTTGCGGAGAATAACCGCATGATGGTGGGCACCGATACCCGGGCAGAAGCGCCCCGGCGCAACTCCCAGCCCAAAGCCATTCCGCAGCGGGCGGGCGAGCCTTCGCTGATTGAGCATGTTGTTTACATCATCAAGGAGAATCGCACCTACGACCAGGTTTTCGGCGACATGCCGAAAGGCAACGGCGACCCCTCCCTGGTGATGTTTGGCGAGAAGGTGACGCCGAACCACCACCGCCTCGCCGATCAGTTCGTGCTGCTCGACAATTTCTATGCCACCGGCGGCAATAGCGGAGACGGGCATCAGTGGGTAACGCAGGCCAATGAAGTGGACTACGCGATGTGGCCAGGCTATCGCGGACGCAGCTATCCCTACGACGGCACGGACCCCATCGCTTACTCGTCGAGCGGCTTCATCTGGGATCTGGCGGCACAGGCAGGAAAGAGCGTGAGTGTGTATGGAGAATACGCCGGTCACCTCACTCTGCCCCCGTCGGCGCGGCCAGACCTGCTCAAGCGCGTGCTGGCCGGCGAGGATTTTTCCGCCACTTACAACATCGAGGCTCCGCTCAAACCGCTCAATCGCTTTCTGGCGAAGAACTACCCGTCTTACACGAACTCGATCCCCGATCTTGTGCGGGCGCAAATCTTTCGTAAGGAGGTTGAGCGCTGGGAGCGGGAAGGCAAAATGCCCAATCTGGTGATCGGACAATTGCCCTGCGATCACACGTTTGGAACCAGGCCCGGCACCCATACCCCCGCCGCCATGGTGGCCGATAACGATTGGGCCCTGGGCCAGATGGTGGAGGCGCTGTCAAAATCGTCCTTCTGGAAGAAGATGCTGATTCTGGTTGTGGAAGACGACGCGCAGAATGGCGTCGACCATGTGGATGGCCATCGTACGGTGGCACTCGCCATCGGACCGCACGTGCGACGCGGCGCGGTGGATAGCACCTTCTATTCGCAGCCAAGCATGTTGAAGACGATCGAATTGATCTTCGGCCTGCCCAACCTCGCACTCTTCGATCTGATCGCTAACGACATGCGCGCCTCGTTCACCGATACGCCCAACTCCTGCGGGTCTATGCCGGCGAAACCGCAGCAAGCCCTGGGATGCCCGCGAATTCCTGGAGGTGAGCGCACTCAACGGCCCGCAGCGCGAGGCGGCGGAGGAATCGCTGAAGATGCGCTTCGACGTGCCGGACGCCGCTCCTACTGACCGGTTGAACCGTATCCTCTGGCATGCCCAGCGCGGGTGGAACACCGTTTATCCAGGCGTCAACAACGCTGTGTTCGCGCCGCTGGCTAGCGATGTGGACGACGACGACCGCGAGGAGATGGAGGAAGAACGCTAGGGGCGCGGCAGGCACGGAGCAGGCTGTGATACGGTAGCCTTCAAAGCGCATCCCGCGCAAGAAGAGGCTTCGTAACCGCGATGAACCGACGTGATTTTTTGGCATCTTCCGCCGCGCTTTCCGCGGCCGCTCCGCATCTGTCGCTGGCGCAGACCGGCAAGACCTACACCACCGCGTTGATCGGCGCGGGCTGGTGGGGCGGCAATATCGTGGGCGAGGCGATGGCGGCCAAGCGCAGCAAGATCGTGGGCGTTTGCGATGTCGACGACGCCCAACTCGACCCCACCCTGGAGAAGGTGAAGCAGCTCACCGGAGACAGCCCCCGCCGCTACAAGGACTACCGGGAACTCATCGCCAAAGAGAAGCCGGAGATTGTGATCGTGGCCACGCCCGATCATTGGCATCCGCTGATCACCATCGCCGCCGTGGAAGCGGGTGCGCATGTCTACGTCGAGAAACCGATCAGCCACACCATCCGCGAGGGCCGGGCGATGGTGAACGCCGCTCGGGCCGCCAACCGAGTCGTGCAGGTGGGCACGCATCGCCGCGTTTCTCCGCACAATGTGGAAGCCATGAAATTTTTGAAGTCTGGCAAAGCGGGCAAGATCCACATGGTGCGCTGCTTCGTCCACTCGGGCGGGCGGGGCGGCCAGCCTACACCCAACAGCGAAGCCCCAACCGGCCTTGATTGGAACATGTGGCGTCGGGCCAGCGCCGCTCAACCCCTACAACAAAGCGCTCCACCCCAAGGGCTTCCGCAACCACTTCGACTACGCGAACGGCGTCATCGGGGATTGGGGCATCCACTGGTTCGACCAGGTGATGTGGTGGAGCGAAGAGAAAAGCCCCAAGACCGCCTACTCGGTGGGAGATCGCTACGTCGACCGCAGTATCATGAATGCGCCCGACACCCAGACGGCCACTTACCAGTTCACCGATTTCATCCTCGAGTGGGAGAACCGCCGTTACGCCGCCAACCACTCCGAGAAGCACCCCTTGGGCGCCTATTTCTACGGTACCGAAGGCATCATGCACATCGGCTGGCATGACGGATTCACGTTCTATCCGGTGAACGAGAAAGCGCAGACGGTGCATATGGAGCCGCAGCTTCACCTGCCAGACCGGCAGAACATCAAGGAGCTGTGGGCAGATTTTCTTGCCGCCATCGAAGCCAAACGGCGCCCGGTGAGCGACATCGAATATGGCCACCAAGCTACGGTGATCTCGCTGCTCGGCAACCTCTCCATGAAGTTGGGCCGCAGCGTGAAATGGGATGGCGCGAAAGAAGTAATCCCCGGAGATCCCGAGGCAAACAAGCTGCTTGCCAGAGACTACCGGGGAGAGTGGAAATACCCGGGCTGAGCGCGCCCGCTAGCGCTGGTTCGCTTTGAGGATCTTCTTCCGCAGGCGGATGGCTTTGGGCGTCACTTCCACCAGTTCGTCCTCTCGGATGAACTCGATGGCCTGCTCCAGGTTGAGCAGCTTGGGCGGCACCAGGCGAATGGCTTCGTCGGCGGAGGATGCGCGCATGTTGGTTAGCTTCTTTTCCTTGACGATGTTCACGTTGAGGTCCGCGTCGCGGGCGTTCTCGCCCACGATCATGCCTTCGAAAACCTCCGTCCCCGGCTCAATGAACAGCTCGCCCCGCTCCTGCAGATTCCACATCGCGTAGGCGGTGGATTTGCCCGTGCGGTCTGAGATCAGCGAGCCGGTGGGGCGAATGGGAATCTCGCCCTGCCACTCGATCCATCCGTGGAAGAGCGAGTTCATGATGGCCGTGCCGCGGGTATCGGTGAGCACTTCGCTGCGCAACCCGATCAGCCCTCGCGAGGGCACCAGAAATTCGAGGCGCACGCGGCCCGTGCCGTTGTTCACCATCTTGGTCATCTTGCCCTTGCGCTGGCCCATCTTCTCAATGATGACGCCCACGAAGTCTTCCGGCAGGTCGATCAGCAGCATTTCGATGGGTTCCTTGCGGACCCCATCTTCGGATTTCGTGATGATCTCGGGTTTGCCAACCTGTAGTTCATAGCCTTCGCGACGCATCGATTCGATGAGAATCGCCAGTTGCAGTTCACCACGGCCCAGCACCTTGAACGACTCCGGGCTGCCGGTGTCTTCGACGCGAATGGAAACGTTAGTGAGCAGTTCTTTGTCGAGCCGCTCGCGGAGTTTGCGGGAGGTGACATGAACGCCTTCCCGCCCCGGCGAAGGGCGAGTTGTTCACGCTGAAGGTCATCGCAATGGTGGGCTCGTCGATCTGGATGTGCGGCAGCGGTTTGGGATCTTCGGCGGCGGTGATGGTCTCGCCAATTTGAATGCCTTCCACGCCCGCGATGGCCAGCACGTCGCCCGTCAAGCCTAGCGTCTCGTCGATGCGGTTCAGCCCCTCGAACGAATACATCTTGGTGATCTTGGTCTTCTGGAAGCTGCCGTCCAGCTTGGCGATGGAGACCTCGTCGCCGTGGTTGAGGGTCCCCGAGAAAACGCGTCCAATGGCCAGCCGGCCCAGATAGTCGCTGTAGTCGAGGTTCGCCACCAGCACTTGCAAGGTGGATTCGGGGTTCCCCTTCGGGACGGGGATGGTCTTCACGATCTGCTCGAAGAGGGGCTCCAGGTCTTTCGAATCGCCGCCCAATTCGAGGTTGGCAACGCCATCGCGGCCTACGGCATAAATTACCGGGAACTCGAGCTGCTCTTCCGTGGCGCCGAGGTCGATGAAGAGGTCGTAGATCTCGTTCAGCACTTCGTCGATACGGGCGTCCTGGCGGTCGATCTTGTTGACGACCACAATCTGCGGCAGCCGCGCTTCCAGCGCCTTCGCCAGCACGTAGCGCGTTTGCGGCAGCGGACCCTCGCTCGCGTCTACCAGCAGGACGATACCGTCCACGATTTTCAGCGCGCGTTCCACTTCACCGCCGAAATCACTGTGGCCAGGGGTATCCACGATGTTGATTTTGTACTCGTGGTAACGAATGCCGGTGGTCTTCGAAAGAATCGTGATGCCACGCTCGCGTTCCAGCGCGTTCGAATCCATCATGCGGTCTTCGACAGCCTGATTGGCCCGGAAGAGCCCGCTCTGCTTGAGCATGGAATCGACGAGCGTGGTCTTCCCATGGTCGACGTGGGCGACGATGGCGAGATTGCGAGTTTGGAGCGGGGTGCGCGTAGGACTACCGTTGGACATGATTTGAGTGCTTACCTGAGTGCTGAAGAATCGGGACGTTTGAAGTCAGTTTGGAAACCACGAAGCCGGGTGTTTGGCTTTCGGCGAAGCGTTTGAAGATCGCCGAGGACGGCTTGCGCCGAGGAACCGGTTGGAGGCTCTACATCTGTATTATAGCGTGCCCGCGGGGCTGCCGAAAAAGGGACCGGCTACCTTGTTACAAAGCTACGCCGATGGGCAATCCTGTTCCCAAGGGTTCCAGAGCGAAATCTCACACCCCACGAAATCCTTGATATTGCGCGTACACAGAATCGCGGCATGGCGGCGAGCGATGGCGGCGATCTGAGCGTCGAACACAGTGATCGGTCTTCCAGACCGGCGCCGAAAGGCTACGATTTCCGCGTAAACCCCCGCCGCTTCGCGATCAAAAGGAAGCATCTTTCCGGCGAACTCCTCGCTGAAAAGCTCCGTCACTTTCGGGACCAGCAAGTTCCGCTTCCGGCCCAACGGCATGAGATCCATACCCAACAGAATCTCTGCCATGCCGATTGCGGTGGTGTGCATCTGGAGACGGGACACACTGAACATGCGCTGACTCACGGCGCTATCCGGAATTGGCTTCAAGATCTCCGATAGCACATTCGTATCAAGAATAATCATCGCCCGAAATCAATGGGTTCGCCAGGAAGCTCTCTCTCCGGGAGGGGAATCTCCACGCCTCCAAACTGCTCCACGCAGCGGCGAAACGAGACATAAAAACTCTCCTCACCGGCGGCGTTTTCATGCACCCCACGGTTGAGAAGAATTCGGGCCTCTTCTTCCATGGATCTGCCGTTCTTCGCCGCCTGCACGCGCAAAGCTTGCTTTAGACTATCGTCGACATTGCGAATGAGGATCGCGCCCATGCTATCAATGATATCAACTATGGCTTCGTGCGATACAGCATCCTTGGGAACGCGATGGTTTCCCGCACGTGTTCGAGACCGCAGATCCAGGCCACGCAGCGCTCGATGCCCATGCCGAAGCCGCCGTGGGGGACGGTGCCGTAGCGGCGCAGATCGATGTACCAATCAAAGGGCTCCTGCGCCAGCTTGTGTTCGTGCAAACGCGCCATCAGCAGGTCGAGATCGTGGATGCGCTCGCCCCCGCCGATGATCTCTCCGTAGCCTTCAGGCGCCAGCACATCCACGCCGAGAGCCACTTCCGGGCGCGCCGGATCGGGCTGCATATAGAAGGCCTTGATGGCGGTGGGAAAGCGATCCACCATGATGGGGCGATCCTGTGTTTCGGTGAGGATGGTTTCGTCGGTGCCGCCGAAATCGCTGCCCCACTGGATATCGCTTCCCTTCGATTGCAGTAGCTTCACCGCGTCGTCGTAGCTCATCCGCGGGAAGGGCGGCAGGCAGGCTTCGAGCTTCGCGGTATCCCGCTCCAGCACCTTCAGTTCTTCCCGCTTCTTGTCGAGCACGCGGCTCACCACGCTGCAAACGAAACGCTCGGCAAGCTGCTTCACATCCTCGATGTTCGCGTAGGCCATCTCCGGTTCCACCATCCAGAACTCGGTGAGGTGGCGGCGGGTCTTCGATTTTTCGGCACGAAAGGTGGGGCCGAAGCAATAGGTCTTTCCAAAGGCCATCGCCGTGGCTTCGTTGTAGAGCTGCCCGGATTGGGTGAGGTAGACCTTCTCGTCTTCGAAGTAATCCACTTCGAAGAGCGTGGTTGTCCCCTCGCAGGAAGCTGGCGTGAAGATGGGGCAATCCACCAGCGTAAAGCCGTTGTCGTCGAAGAAATCGCGCACTGCCCGCACCACTTCATGGCGCACCCGCAGAATCGCGTGCTGGCGCTTGCTGCGCAGCCAAAGATGGCGGTTGTCCATCAGGAAATCGATGCCGTGTTCTTTCGGCGTAATCGGGTATGGCTGCTCTTCGGGCACCCGCTGCAGCACTTCCACCGAACGGATATCCATCTCAAAGCCGCCCGCCGCCCGCTCTTCGGCGCGGATCTGGCCGGTGAGCACCAGGGAAGATTCCTGCGTCAAATGCTTGAGCGTCTCGAAGGTCTCCTCGGGCAAGTCGGCCTTCACGCCCACGCACTGCATCATGCCGCTGCCATCGCGCAGAATCGGGAAAACGATCTTGCCGGATTTGCGGAGATTGTAGAGCCAGCCGGCGATGGAGACCGTTTCGCCCGCATGTTGCGCGGCGTCTTCAACGCGGATTCTTGGGCTGGCGGCGGGAGCTTGTTCGCTCATGATAGCTTCTCCAATTCCTCGAACACTTCTTTCACCCGGTCGAGCGGGTTGGCCATCCCGGGATCTTCCTTTAACTCAAGTAGCAGCGGCACGCTCTCAGGCAGAGCGCGTAGCTTCGTCATCGTGCGTTGCCAATCGACGGTGCCCCCTTCGTGTACGCGGGGAAAGAGGTGCTTGTCGTCCTGGCCGTTATTGTCGTGGACGTGCAGCGATCGAATGCGGTCTTGAAGCAAATCGAAAGCCTCGTCAAACCCTTCCATCATGTTGGCGTGGCCCACATCCAGACAAACGCCCAGCTTCAGATGCGTCGCTTCGAAGAACTCCACCATCTTCTTTGCGCTGGAAAGGGCGTTGGGGATGTTCTCCACCAGCACTTCCACGCCGCGCTGCTTCGCGAAGCTGTTCAGTTCGTCCAGCGAATCGAAGGCCGCATCCACCTTGTGCATGCTCCATTCCTCGTCAAAACCCACGCCGATGTGCTGGATGGCGTAGGAGAACGGAATCTGACCGGCAAGATCGAGCGCCCGCTTGGCTTCATCCACGGCGGCAATGCGCTTTGCCTTTGAGGGGCTGGCGATATCGATCACCGAATGCGGCCCTGTCTTGCCCCAGCAATCGTCGCTGAACATGGGCAGGTGGATGGAGTGCGTCATGAGGGGCACGTCCTTCAGAAACAGCGCCAGCTCGCGGATCTGATCGTCATTGCGATAATCCAGGTGCTGACGCGCGCAGAATAGCTCCACCAAACCGATACCGGCGTCTTGGATTTTCGAGAGCAGCGCGGTGCTGAGTCTCTGATTGACGAAGAGGTGAGTGGAGATGGCGTGGCGCATACGGGAGAGGTTTCGGGAACAGCCGCCTGGCTGAAGTTCCAGGATATCCTACGCCGCGACCGGTGCCCGGCTGCTAACCGCCGCTGGTATCTTCAGGCTCCACTGGCGGCTCCCAGGCTGGGGACTTGCCCGCGAAGAAGTCGCCCAAATGGGCGGGATCGAAGCGCAGCCCCACGAAGAAATCGCCGAACAGCCCGTAAACGGCGCTCACCTCGTCGAAGCGCATTTCGTAGATCAGCTTCTTGAAGACGATGGGGTCGTCTGCAAACAGGTCCACGCCCCATTCCCATTTGTCGAAACCGATCGAGCCGGAAATGATTTGCTTCACTTCCCCTGCGTATCGGCGGCCAATCATTCCATGGTCGTGCATCATGCGCTGCCGGTCTGCCAGCGGCACCATATACCAGTTCTTCTCTTCGCCGCGGTAGCGGTCCATCGGGTAAAAGCAGCAGTAGCGGTTCGGCGGCACTTCCGGCCAAAGCCGCGGGGCCATCGCCTTGCGCTGGCGAACAAGAGTTTCTTCCACTCCCTCATTCCACTCCGCGGAGTGCGGCACGAAGCCTTTCTCCGATAGCTCCGCATGCATTTTTGAGGTGGAGGCGTAGAGCCCCAACTCCACCACGGAAAGGTAAGAGTGGGTGATGTCGAAGTAGTCTCGCCAGCACAGCGAGTTCAGCCGCATCTCCACCTGGTTTAACTCGTCGAAACTGTTGCGGAAATGCACCAGCATCAGATCGCCCTTGTGGCCCAGCATCGAAAAGACCGCGCTGTTTCGGGTAGCCTCCAACTCAGCAAGAGCCGCGGTGGCTTCCTCGATCACGGCCTGCCTCTCCGCTTCACCAAGCGCGTGCCATTTCTCCCATCGCACGGTGATCATCTGGTGCAGGAGCGCCGCGCCATCCAGCGTATAGGGAACGGCGGGCATGGGCGCGTGCGTTTTCTCCGGGACGGCGCGGAGCGAAGTTGGGGTCTCGGTTGGTCTGCTCATGGTGAGGCCTTGGCGTGTGGGATCCTTTGCGATTACCAGTGTAGCGGCAGGTGGCATGGTTGCGGATCGCGCTTCCCCGTAACGAGAGCGGCAACCGAAGTGTGACGCCGCATTCACCCGCTTGCAACAGGAATCCCACATGAGGCGTGGACGGAGGAAACCGAACCCCGATTCGTGGAATCCTTGTGAATGGTGAATCCGCTCCTCTCCGCCGATACCGACGCAAGTTTAGCCGCGCCAGCCGCCCCGACGCCGGACGTAGGCGCTGTGTTCGCGGAAATGTTCCGGCGCCCCGTACACTACTTCGTTGCGCAGTGGAACTGGAAATCGGCGCTCACCAGCGCTTTGATCCGAGGTTTGCTGTTCTTCGCCACCAATATCACGGCCGGCATTCAGGCGGCCTCCTGGGCGCTGCTGCTGCAGTTTGGCTATCGCGTGGCCACTTCCGGATTCTGGGGTTCATTCACGCAGGCGATGCGTTATGCCCAACCGCGCTGGCTCGCTGGCCTGGCGGTGGGGGTGGGCCTTACCATTCTTGCCCACGTACTCGAGTTCTTGGTTCACTGGGCGGGCGACACCGCCGAACTCAAACGCAGCATCATCGTTTCGGTGTGTTTCACTGTCGTATCGAACTTCTTCAATCTCTACATCATGCAGCGGAACGCGCTGGTGGTAGGCGAGCACGCGCAATCTTTCGGCAAAGATATGGCACGGATGCCACGGCTGATCGCCGGTTTTCTCGCCTGGCCGTTCGCGCTGCTGTTGCAGGCGCGACGCCCCGGCGCTTCGGGCACGCGCACTCAAGGGTAGATCCTATGCCGATCAAGACTCTTCACCTCACCTATCTCTTCAATGAGCAATCGGGCGGCATCGCCACGTTCTACAGGGCAATGATGCGCAGGGCCACGGATGCCGGACGCCAGATGGTGATGGTGATTCCCGGCGAACGCTGGGAGGTGGAACAGGTGAGCGACACCGTTCGCATCTATCGTGTGCAGGCTGCGCATTCCTTGATCGGCGATCGCCGCTACCGCGTTCTGCTCCCCCACCATTTCCTCTTCCCCGGCGACACCCAGTTCAAGCAGATCCTACGTCAGGAGCAGCCCGACGTGGTGGAGGCCTGCGACAAGTACAGCCTCTTCTATCTGTTCGGCTATCTCCGGTTGGGCTGGCTGGGCTGCGAGACCGTGCCCACGACCGTCGCTACCACGATGGAGCGGATGGACGACAACTTCCTCACCTACTTCGGAAGCACACCGCCCGGCAGGCGCTTTTGCGAATGGTACATGCGGCAAATCTACTTCCCCATGCCCAAGTACCACATCGCCATCTCACGCTACGTCGCCGACGAACTGGAGCAGGCACCCGCCGCTCGCCGCCTCGACAAGATCCGGGTTCTTCCGTTGGGTGTGGATAGCCAGACTTTCCGCCCACCCATCGACGGCGATGACGCCCGCAAGCATTTGCGCGCCGCCATCGGCGCTGGCGAAGGCTCCCGTGTACTGCTCTATGCGGGCCGCCTGTCTCGTGAGAAAAACATCCCACTTCTCATCGGGACCCTTCGCGATCTATTGCGAGATGCCGCGCCGCGTTTCCACCTGGCCGTGATCGGCGGAGGGCCGTTGCGTAGCGAACTGGAGGGCCTTTCCAGGACGGAGTTTCGCGGGCGCCTCAACGTGATGCCGCATGTTGAAAGCCGCGAGCGCCTGGCGGCACTGATCGGCGGCGCGGACGCGTTCGTACACCCCAATCCGCATGAGCCTTTCGGTATCGGTCCGTTGGAGGCGATGGCCTGTGGGCTGCCGGTGGTGCTGCCGAACCAGGGCGGGGTTTTGGAATACGCCAACTCCACGAACAGTTGGCCTACGGTACCGGATCCGGTGAGCTATGCCAACGCAGTCCGCGACGCAATCGCAACCGGAGTCCTGCGTGAGAGTCGCATTGCCGCCGCCCGCGCCACCGCTGAAGCCCTCGATTGGTGCACCGTCACCGAGCGTTTCTTCGGGCAATATGAGAGCTTCCATCAAATGGCCAAGGGAAGCAAAGATCCGTGGCCCATCCCCTATGCTCCGTGGCCGTGGTCTCGCCGGCGTACGGCGCCGCACTCCCAAAGCGGCGACGAGGGACGAGGCAAGGCCGCCTAGCGGCGAAGGCGCCGTGCTGCTTCGAGGCTCAAGGAACCGCCACCTGCAAACAGGCCGCTTCAATCCCGAATTCCGGAGCCGCCGACTCGCGGAGTTCCCCGTCGATCGCCAGCGGCTGCGGTGGATCCGTTCGCAGGGAGAGCGTGGCCGTGCGGAACGCGATGATGTCGTCCCGCCAGATCCGCAGATCGAGCGCCGCGGCGCCGAACAATTCCACCATCCTCGCAAATGCATTCGTGGGCGAAGCGGGCGAGAAGATCGTCACTTCCAGCAAGCCGTCGTTGGGAATCACTGCTCCCAGTCCCTGCGCCAACGGCGATGTCGCCGGCGCCGCGTTGGCCACTGTAATCGCGCTTGCCGCCGTCACAAAGGCGCGGTCTCCGGTGGCAAGGGTGACGGAAAAGGGCTGTAAGCCGGTAAGCAACTCCAGGCCGGTGTAGAGATAGGCAAACGCGCCGAGAACTTCCTTTCGTTCCCGGGAGGCGTTGCGCACAATCTTCGCCTCATATCCGATGGCAGCCAGCAGCAGCACGGGAGCCGCTTGCCCATCCCCCAGGATACATCTGCCCAAATCGATCATCCGCCGGCTGCCGTTTCGAAAGACCGCAGCGGCATCAGCGACATCCAGCGGGATGCCCATCGCGCGGGCAAACGCATTGGCCGTGCCTACCGGAATCACTCCCAAGGCCGCTGGGGTGTGCGCCAATGCTCCCGCCACCTGAGAGACCGTTCCGTCGCCGCCCACAGCGATTACCAGGTCCACCCCTTCGGCCACTTCCTGCGCGGCCAATTCCGCAGCCGACTCAGCGGCGCTTACGAAACGGGTGAGCGGGGGACTCCCGGGAAAGGCCTCATAGATTAGGGGCAGCACCTCGTCCATATCGAGGCTCCCGGATTCGGCGTTTACGATCAGGCTCACCCGGCTGGAGATTGACATATTGGGGAACCGCCGTGGAGAGGGCGGGATGCAAGCTGCACCCGCGTGTTCAGCCGCCTAAGCGCGCCCGCACCCTCTCGCTAAGTGCTTTGCCATCCACACGCTTTCCCGCCAGCCTGGCCTGCACGGCCTTCATCATCGCGCCAAGGTCTTTTGCCGAACTGGCTCCCGTCTCTGCAACCGCCGCCTCTATCGCCGCGCCCAGTTCTTCCTCGGAGGGTGCCGACGGCATATAGCCCTCAATGATCCGGGCTTCCTGCTCTTCCTGTCGCGCGGATTCCTCGCGGCCACCCTTGCGGAACATCTCCGCCGCCTCATGGCGCTGCTTGAGCAAGGAACTAAGCACCTGCAATTCGGCCTTCTCGTCGAATTCCTTGCTGGAATCTACCTTTGCTTTGGTGAGCGCGGTCTTGATCATGCGGATCGCGTCGAGCCGCAACTGGTCCTTGGCCTTCATCGCCGTGACCATGTCCTTCTGAACCTGTTCGAGGAGTGCCATATCCTTTTGCTATTCTAGGGGATTCTGACGATGCCGGTACGCGGGATCCCCATTTCGGGCCTGCACCCCCGCATCGCTCTTCTTCGATACAACGATTGGATTCCTGCCCGCCATGAACATCCTGGTTGCCGAGCCTCTTTCCCCCGCCGGACTTGAGATTCTTCAGAAGAACACGGATTGGAACGTCATCATCTCCTCCCCCAAGGAGTATGACGCGCACCTCGCCGAGGCCGACGCCCTGGTGGTGCGCAGTGCCGTCAAGGTGACCAAAGAGGTTCTGGCGAAGGCCCCCAAATTGAAGGCGATCGGCCGCGCCGGAGTGGGTGTGGACAATGTGGACCTCCCCGCCGCCACCGAAGCCGGGGTGATCGTGATGAATACCCCCGGCGGCAATGCCATCTCCGTGGCGGAGCATACCCTGGCCCTGATGCTGGCGCTGGCCCGCTTCGTGCCGCAGGCCAGCGATTCCACCAAGAGCGGCAAGTGGGAGAAGAAGAAGTTCATCGGCAACGAGTTGCGTGAGAAGACCCTTGGGCTGATTGGTCTGGGCACTATTGGCCGCGGCGTTGTGCAGCGGGCGATCTCGTTCGAAATGAAGATCCTCGCCTACGATCCGTTCGTCAATCCGGAAAGCGCGGCGGCGATGAACGTCACGCTTGTCAGCCTGGACGAACTCGATGCCCAGAGCGATTTCATCAGTCTCCACACGGCGCTCACCCCGGAAACCCGCGGCATGATCAACGCGGCGGCGATTGAGAAAATGAAGCCTGGCGCGCGACTCGTGAACTGCGCACGGGGCGAGTTGATCGACCATGAGGCACTGGTCGCCGGGGCTCGAAAGCGGCAAAGTGGCGGGCGCCGCCCTCGACGTGTTTGAAAAAGAGCCCACCACTGGCGAGGAGGCGTTTCTCAAGTTCCCGAACGTCATCGCCACGCCGCACATCGCCGCTTCCACCGAAGAGGCGCAAGAGATTGTTGGCGTCCGCATCGCACAGCAGCTTAGCGATTATCTGCGCGACGGCGTTGCCATCAACGCGGTGAACATGCCGCAGCTATCCCCGGCTGAATACAAGGCCGTGGAACCGTTCATGATGCTGGCCCAGCGTCTGGGCGAGTTTGCCGCCCACATCGTGGAAGGCAACATGATGGCCGTCCGCATCACCTACCACGGTCGCGTTGCCGAGAATACCTGCTGATCCGCAACGCCGGCGTCGTGGGAGCATTGCGCCGCTCCGGGGAACGCGCCAATGTCGTCAACGCCATGCAGATCGCCGCCAGCCGCGGCATCAGCGTAAGTGAACAGCATGAAAGCCGTCAAGGCCATATCGACGCCCTTCACCTGGAGATCGAAACCTCCGCCGGGAAGACCCGCGTGGGTGGCGCCGTCGTGATGGGCAAGCCGCGGCTGCTGCGCGTGGATGGCATCTCCGTGGAAGTGCCCCTGGACGGAGATTTGATCTACATGCGTAACCTGGACGTCCCGGGCGTGATCGGCCATGTGGGGAACATCCTGGGAGCCAACAAAATCAACATTGCCAACTTCTCTCTCGGCCGTGAGGAACGTGAACCCAGCCCGGATCAACCGTTGCACGCCATTGCCGTGGTGGAGACTGACGGGGTCGCCAGCGAAGCGACGATGCAGGAACTCAAGAGCAACCCCGCCGTCATCATTGCCCGGACGGTGAGCTTGGGCAAATAAGGGAGCCACGTTCCAGCGCGCTCCCTTCAGCCCTACGGTCAGTGATCGGTTGGCAACTTTTGGTTGACAGCAAAAGCCTTGGTTTGCTGTAATTTGAGAGGTAGCGGTCTCTGGACGGCTCCCAAGCCAGCCCACGTTCCTCAGTAGCTCAATGGTAGAGCATTCGGCTGTTAACCGAAGGGTTGTAGGTTCGAGTCCTACCTGAGGAGCCAATCCCTCCCTCTTGGAACAATTTCCTTTTTTCAGTTTTGGGCGTAGCTGCCGCCGCGCTCATCCCCTGGCTATCCGTGGGCGGACGCTTCGCGCTGCGCGGGTTTACGGATTTCCAAACCCTTTGGGCGGATTCCCCTACCTTAAGGGTTATAGCTCAGTAGTTCACGTTCACCAGAAACAAGCCGCTGGATGGGGCGGTGCGGATGCCGGCGGAGCGCACTCCCGTGCTTAGCATTTCTTTCACCTGGTGCTTGGTTAGGTTCTCGACGCCCACTTCCACCAGTGCTCCGATGAGGTTGCGCACCATGTGTTTGAGGAAGCCGGATCCGCGGACTTCGAAGACCAGGAGCGGGCCCTTCCGTTCTAAAGTGATCGCGAAAATGCTGCGATGCATGTCGGCTTCCGGGGTGTAGCGTTCGTCGGTGGCGGCGAAGGCGCGGAAGTTGTGACAGCCGAGGTATTGGCGGGCGCACCGCTCCATTGCCGCTTCGTTAAGGGGGCTGGCCTGGTGCCAGACGTAGAAGCGCTCGAAAGGCGGGCAGACGGCTTCGCGATAGATCCGGTAACGGTAGGTTTTGGCGACGGCGTCGTGACGGGGATGGAAGCCCGGTGCGGCTTCTGTTACGCCGTTTACCCGGATATCCTTGGGCAACAGGCGGTTCACGGCACGCTGCAGGTTCTGCGTGGGGATAGGGTTGCGCAGGTTGAAGGCGGCTACCTGGGCAAGGGCGTGGACCCCCGCGTCGGTGCGTCCTGAGCCGTGGACGCTGACCGGGGCCTCCTCAATGCGGCTCAATACCCGCTGCAACTCGCCCTGGATGGTGGGCAAGCCGGGCTGCACCTGCCAGCCGGAATAGGCGGAGCCGTCGTAGCTTAGTTCCAGGCGAATCCGGCGCACGCGATCTCCTTCGATGTGCCTTGAGCGTTGGGCTCCTCTTCGTAGAATAGCCTCCTCTTCGTAGAATGTTAGGTATGGCAAAACCGATTTTGATTCTCGCCGAACAGATGTACCAGGAAATGGAGATCTGGTATCCGCTATACCGTCTTCGGGAGGCCGGCTACGAGGTGGTGGTAGCTGGCCCGGAAGCGGGCAAGACCTATCCCAGCAAGTTGGGCTACCCCTGCAAGGCAGACATCAGCTACGACGCGCTGGACGCTTCGCAGTATGACGGCGTGGTGGCTCCCGGCGGCATGGCCCCGGATTACATTCGCCGCCACGACAAGGCCAACCGCTTCGTGAAGGATATCGACGACCAGGGTAAGCTGGTGGCGGCCATCTGCCATGGCCCCTGGGTTCTTTGCTCCGCATACGGGATGCTGAAGGGCCGCAAGGCGACGTGCTTTTTCGCGATCAAGGACGATGTGATTAACGCCGGGGCGGATTACACCGACGCCGAGGTGGTGGTGGATAAGAACCTGGTGACCTCGCGCAAGCCCGACGATCTGCCGGCCTTCATGCAGGCTTGTCTGAAGGTGCTTGACGGCCAAAGCTAAGCGGGCGCTTGCCTGGGGCTAGGCTCCCGCGCCGCGGGTGAGGTTCTGAAAAACCTGGAAGAACGCGTAAACCACCACCGCGCAGGTGAGGTAGAAGAGAATCTTGATGGTGGTTTCTTTCCAATCGTCGAAGAGCGATTTTGCGCCGGTGAGGTAGGCGATGGCGAAGCCGCCCGCCAGGCCGCCAATGTGGGCGGCGTTGTCGATGACGGGGATGATGAGCCCGATGACAATGAGGTAAATCGCCCAGCGCACGAAATGCGCACGGATGGCACCAGCCAGGGGCGTGCGGTAGTGGAAACCGTAGGCGATCATCGCGCCGATGAGCGCGGTGATGCCCGCCGAGGCGCCGATGCTGAGAGAGCCCGGGCTCCACAAGAGACTCGCTCCGAAGCCCACCACAGAACCGATCACGTAAATCAGCACCATGCGGTAAGCACCGTAAAACTCCTCCACCAGCGGACCCACATCAAAGAGCACCCAGGTGTTCATCCCGATATGGATAAGGCCCCCATGCAGCACCCCCGCCGTGATCAAGCGCCACCATTCGCCCTGAGCTTGAATCATCGTGCTCTTTGCGCCCAGAAAGTTCAGTACGCCGCCGGGAAAGCCCCAGATTCCGGCGGTGCCCGTGGCCTGATAGGTGAGCACGGCGCTTAGGAGGAAGAAGCCGAAATTGAGCAGCATCAGGGTGGAACTCACCAGGCGCGAACTGAGTACAAAGCCCGCCACGCGCTCGTCCCCGCCATGGACGGGTTTCGATTTGGCATCCATCGGATTGCCGCAGTAGGGGCAGATCTTTTCGTTTGGGGGGAGGAAGGCCCGGCAATTCGAGCACATGCGAAGGTTCGGCATAGGGTCCGCTTCCATGGTACGAAACCCGATGCACTTGGCGGAGCCCCGGTGTTGGGCCCTGGTGCTGAGCCCTTGGGCTGGGGCATTGGGATTTGCGGCGTTGCGGCCCTTCCGACATGGAGGTCCGAAGTTACCCGCTTCGGGGGGCTTCGACGGTGCTACAATCTCAGTTTCAGATGCACAAGACGGAACGAGAGCTACGCGAGGATATTGTCCAGGTCGGCCGCCTCGTCTTTGAAAAGGGATGGGTGGCGGCGAACGACGGCAATATCTCCATCCGGCTGGATGACGAGAGAATTTTGTGTACCCCTACGGCCACCTGCAAGGGGATGCTGCATGTGGACGATTTGATCATCGTCGACATGCTGGGTAACAAGATTCAGGGCCGCAAGGAGCGGACCTCCGAGATCATGATGCACCTTACGGTGTATAACCTGCGGCCGGATATCAAGAGCGTGGTGCATGCGCATCCGCCCGTGGCCACGGGATACGCCACCGCTGGGCGCAGCCTCAGTTTGGCCTTGCTGCCGGAAGTGGTGATCTCGATGGGTTGCGTGCCGCTGGCTGGCTATGGCCTGCCGGGGACCGATGCACTGACGGATCCGATGCTGCCGTTGATTCCCAAGTACGATGCACTTCTGATGGCGAACCATGGCTCCGTTTGCTATGGAAAGGACGTCTGGCAGGCGTATTTCCGCATGGAAACCGTGGAGCACTTTGCCCGGATTTCACTGGTGGCGGAGTTGCTGGGCGGGCCCAAGGCGCTGCCGCAGGTGGAAGTGGATAAGCTGCTCGATTCGCGTGCACGCTATGGCGTCCAGACGCAGGTGCGGGCCGAGCCCGGCTGTCCCGGTTCCCATGGAAGAGGCGATGCGCCAGCAGACCAACGTGCGGGCGGCGCGGCGGATCTGACAAAATCGAAGTGACTCGCGAAGAGCTTATTGCGCTGGTGGAAGAAGCGATCAAGGCGCGGGGTCTCTCTTAGAGCCCCGGGGCTCCGTTTAGCGCCCGTGTAGAAGTAGCGCCGCTCGAATGTTCGGATTGGAGGAAAGCAGTTCATGGGTGAAGCACTCGGAATGGTAGAGACCAAAGGCCTCGTTCCGCTCGTTGAAGCGGCGGACGCGATGGTGAAGGCAGCCAACGTGACTTTGGTGGGTTGGGAAAAAGTGGGTGGCGGTCTGGTGACCGTGCTGGTTCGCGGCGATGTCGCGGCGGTTCGCGCAGCCACCGATGCCGGCGCGGCGGCGGCCCGTCGCGTGGGCGAGCTGCTCTCCGTCCAGCATCGCGCGTTCACGCCACCAGAGCCTCGAAGTGATTCTGCCCGATTGCAAATCCACCAACACGCGGCTCTAGGCGGGTCTCTCATGTTACTCGCCAAAGTCGTCGGCACGGTCGTGGCCACGCGGAAAGATCCGCGGCTGGAGGGGCGCAAGCTCCTCATCATCCAGCCTGTGGACGCCGCCGGGAAAGCCCAGGGCGGCTACGTGGTGTCCATCGACACCGTCAGTGCGGGCGTTGGCGAACTTGTTGTGGTTGCTGTGAGTTCCGCCCGGATCTCGGCGAAGGGCTTACAGCCAATGCCCTCCGATTCATTCCATCGTCGGCATTGTGGAGATGAAGTATCCGGTGGCGGGCTCGTAGACGCCTGCCTTTTCTGTTAAATTCGCCAACATGTCCCTCCCCGAAGGAACCCGCCCGCGTATCTAGGCCGCGTCATCGGCAATCTGCATGCCACCGTGAAGAACGCCGATCTGGTAGGCCAGCGGATGGTGGTGGTGCAGCCTGTCGATAGCGACGACAGCCCCGCCGGCAGCACCCTGGTGTGTCTGGATTGGGCGGGGGCCCGGGCCGGCGATCTTATCTGGTGGTGCCGTGGCCGCGAGGCCAGCTTCCCCTTTCTCCCCAGCGTTGTTCCCGCCGACGCCTGTATCGTGGCCATCGTCGACCATGTGGATGTGGAGAAAGCGCCATGCTGATCGGCAAGGTGCTGGGCGAAGTAATCTCTTCCCACAAGCATGAGAGCTATGAAGGGCTCACCGTGCTGGTGGTGCAGCCGCTGAATCTGGATGGCAGCAAACGCGGCTCCGCGATGGTGGCTGTGGATGCGGTGGGCGCGGGCAAGGGCCAGACGGTGTTGCTTGCTCCGGAGGGCTACTGCGCGATGAGCGCGGTGAAGCGGATGGAATCGCCCATCGACGCGGCAGTGCTAGGAATCGTGGACCACATCGACCTGGGACCCGGCCTTCCTTGAAAAAATCCTCCGGCTGCGCCGCCGCACCAGCAGCGTGAAAGCAAGATAGATTCCCAACAAAAACTTCAGCACTTCCATGGCGGAATAGATCTGGTGATAGCGCCAGAATAGCTGCCCATCGGGGGTCTGGCGGGCGTTGGGCACAAAATCCATCAATCTGCCGAGGCGGTTGATCTCCGGGGTGAGCAGCCAGTGGGCGGCCGCCACCATCAGCAGCATGGCGAAGGGGATAGCGAGGATTGACATCCGCTGGGAACCGCGCAACGTGACCAGCACCAGGATGGCGCCAAGCACCAGTTGGAAGCGCTCCCAGGAATCGAAGAAGAAGCGGTTCAGTTCAGAAACCTGGTATCGCAGAAAGAAGCGGGCGTCGTCGTGGCCGAGGCGGTCAATGCGGCTGCCGGCCTGGCTTGACGGAACGTCCAGAAGCCGGTCTACGCCCTGAAAATTCTGCGTGGCAACGAAGAAGATCGCCAGGCTCCCCAAGAGCCAGGCGCCAATCAGAAACGCTGCCAGGCGGCGTATGTGCATCGCTTTCTCGCTAGTGTAGCGCAGGGTGCGCGAATCCCTCCTAGAAGCGCCGTCGGAAGAACCGCCGGTCCGGATGAGCCAAGAGGGCCACATGTTATTCTGAAGGTTTCCTCGAACCACCTCCATGCAACTCGAAAAAGTCTATGATCCTCAACAGTTTGAGCCACGCTGGGCGGAGGTTTGGCGAAGCTCCGATTTCTTTCTAGCCACAGCCGATACCCACGATCAGCGGCCTGTTTTTTCACTCGTTATTCCCCCTCCTAACGTCACCGGAAGCCTCCACATGGGTCACATGCTGGAGCATTCGGAGATTGACGTAACCACCCGCTGGTTTCGCATGCGTGGCTACAACACGCTTTGGCTGCCCGGAACCGACCATGCTGGGATCGCCACCCAGATGGTGGTGGAACGAGAGTTGGCCAAGCAGGGTATTTCCCGGCATGATCTTGGCCGCGAGGCCTTCGAGGCGAAGGTTTGGGAGTACAAGGAGCTGCACGGCGGTACGATTCTGCGTCAGATGGCCCGGATCGGGGATAGCGTCGATTGGAGCCGGACGCGCTTCACGCTGGATGATGGCCTGTCGCACGCCGTTCGCACCGTGTTCGTGAACCTCTATCGCAAGGGGCTGATTTACCGCGGCCCTTACATGGTGAATTGGGACCCCACCCTTCAGACCGCTCTTTCGGATCTTGAAGTGGTGCATGAAAAGGTGGAAGGAAAGCTGTGGCACGTCCGCTACCCGGTGAAGGGCAGCGCGGAATACCTGGTGGTGGCCACCACCAGGCCAGAGACGATGTTGGGCGATACGGCGGTGGCCATCAATCCCGGGGATGAGCGCTATCTCCACCTCCATGGCAGGACTGTCGTTCTCCCTTTGATGGACCGGGAGATCCCGATCATCCTCGACGAGATGGCCGACCCCGAGTTCGGCACCGGCTGTGTCAAGATCACTCCGGCCCACGATCCCAACGACTTCGAAGCAGCGCAACGGCACAACCTGCCCTTGATCCGGGTGATCGATGAGCACGCGAAAATCACCAGTGAGGGCGGCCCATACTCGGGATTAGACCGGTACGACGCCCGGGAACGTGTCCTTGCGGACCTCGACGCGAAGGGCTTGCTGGATCGCACGGAGCCTCACGAGCTCAGCGTCGGCAAGAGCCAACGGACCGGGGTCATCGTGGAGCCGATGGTTTCCACACAGTGGTTTGTGCGCACCAAGCCCCTTGCCGAGAAGGTGATCGAAGCTTCCCAAGCGGGTCGCACGGTGATCACCCCGGATAATTGGCAGAAGATCTTTTTCGACTGGATGTACAACATCCGGGACTGGTGTATCTCCCGACAGCTCTGGTGGGGCCATCGCATTCCTGCCTGGCATTGCCACGATTGCCACGGAATCACCGTGGCTATGGAAGACCCCGACAAGTGCGAACACTGCGGAAGCGCCAACATCGCCCAGGATAGCGATGTGCTGGACACCTGGTTCAGCTCTGCTCTATGGCCTTTCTCTACCCTGGGCTGGCCGGAGAAGACGCCCGCGCTGGAACGGTTCTACCCCAATACGCTTCTCATCACCGGTTTCGACATTCTGTTCTTTTGGGTGGCTCGAATGATGATGATGGGGCTCGAATGCATGGGCGATGTGCCCTTCCGCACGGTCTACATTCACGGCCTGGTGCGCGATGCCGAACGCCAGAAGATGTCGAAGACCAAGGGAAACACGGTGGATCCGCTTGAGACCATCGACAAGTACGGCACGGATGCGACACGAATCACACTATTACTAGGCGCGGCGCCGGGCACCGACATCGTGCTCACCGACGAACGGCTCACGTCCTCGCGAGCCTTCGCCAACAAGATCTGGAATGCGGCTCGCTTTCTCTTTCTCAACATGGAGCGCTGCGGGGTTGAGCCGTGGATGCCTGAGGAGCAGGCCTGCTACGCGCCGCACCCGGATCCCGTCACCGGCGAAGTGCCGCTCGAGGATCGATGGATTTTTTCGCGTCTCAACTACTATGCCGGAACCGTCAATAAGGCAATCGATAGCTACCGCTATCATGAGGCCGCCCAGCAGGTGTGGGCCTTCTTCTGGGGCGATTTTTGCGATTGGTATGTGGAACTGAAGAAGCTTCGCTTTGAAGAAGGCAGCGGCCTGAATCATCACTGGAAGAACATCCTCACCGTGTTTGAGTCTGCGCTGCGCCTTCTTCACCCCGTGATGCCGTTCATTACAGAGGAGCTCTGGCAGCGGCTTCGGCCGGAAGGCTCCAACCGAAGCGCTTCAATTTGCCTTGCCCGCTATCCCGAGCCGGACCCCAGCGCGGAGGACGCCACCGCTGAGGCGGAGGTGGGGGCTCTGCAATCGATCATCGGCGCGGTTCGAAATCTGAGGGCCGATCTGGGGCAGGATCCCAAGAAGACGATCGATGCCGAAATTTACGCCCGCGGAATCGCATTCACCGCGGCCAGCGGGCAGTTGGAGGCCCTCAACAAGCTGGCCAGTATCAGCGCCAAGGTTACCGAGGGCAATGCCCCCGAGTTGAGAGGCGCGGTAAGGTCAACGCCTTCTTTCGATATCGTCTTGCTGGTGTCCGCGGCGGAGTTGGAGGCACAGCGCAACCGTGTTGAGAAAGACCAGCTACAGTTGCTCAAGGCAATCGCCAACGCGGAACGGCAGCTCTCGAGTGAAGAGATTCTCTCGAAGATGCCGCCACATGTTGTAGAGACGCTACGCAGCAAGCTCGACGAATACCGCGCTAAGCACGAGAAGAACCAGGAGGCGCTATCCGCCTTGGCACGCTAGGGCCGCCTTGGCACGCTAGGGTTGCCGCACCCAAGCTGGCAAAATAGAAAGCGTATGAAACTATCCCTGGCTCCGGACGACTTCGTCTTTCGGGTAGACCATTCCGAAATCGAAGAGTTGGTGGAGATGGCTCTCGTCGAGGATATTGGAACCGGCGATGTCACCACCAGAGCGACGGTACCTTTTGGGCAGAAAGCCCGCGGCGAGTATCGTGCCAAAGAGGACCTCACCCTCGCCGGGATTGAACTGCTGCCCTTGATCTTCCGCATCCACGGCGGAAACGTCGATTCCCTCGAACTGCTGTTTGCCAGCGGGGCGCGCGTGGAACGTGGCTCCATTGTGGCCCGCGTGGAGGGCTCCGCACACACGCTGCTGGAGTGCGAACGAGTAAGCCTCAATTTCTTGCAACGGCTGAGCGGCATCGCAACCCTCACCACCGAGTTCGTCAACCGCATCGCGGGAACCGGCTGCCGGATTCTCGATACCCGGAAAACCACTCCCGGGTGGCGCAAGCTGGAGAAGATGGCCGTGCGCGCAGGGGGCGGAACGAACCATCGACAGGGTCTGTTTGACGCCATTCTCATCAAGAACAACCACATCTCCGCGGCGGGCGGAATCACGCCGGCAATTGACCAGGCGAGGAAATTTGGCGTGCCCTTCGAAGTCGAAGTCCGCACTCTGGCGGAACTGGATGAAGCGCTCAACGCGGGTGCCGAGCGCTTGCTGCTCGACAATCTAACTCCCGGGGATGCGCATGAGTGGATACGCCGGATCGATGGCCGCGCGTCGGTGGAGCTTTCCGGCAACATCACGCTTGAAACCGTCGCCGATTACGCGCGCACGGGCGCGACGTTTGTGAGTTCTGGCGCCCTCACTCACTCTGTTACTGCCGCCGACCTTCACTTTGCGCTCACTCTGCTCTAGCCGCCTGAGAAGGGTGCGGGTGCGAACCCTTTCTTCGTTTGTATAGAAACTAACCCGACATTTCCTCAGTCACGTTGCAACGGTCTTAGGCGCTGCAAGCCCGCGCGACCCATGTGCCCCTATGTCTCTACGCACTTCGCGAGTATCCGTTGACAGTTGTTGTGCTTTGCCCCCCCCCGCGCCTGCGCCTGCGCCTCTACTCTGCGATCTGCATTGCAGTTTGGCTTTGCCTTCCGTTGCGTGCAGGAGCTGCTCCAGAAGATAGGGCCGTTGCAGACGATACTGAAACGGAGACTAGGTCTGTCGACGCACCGGCGATCATCGCCCCGACTCCCTCAACTGCGGGAGGGATTGAATGGGGGCCGCTGTTGCGCGATTCCATGATGTTCCTGAGCGTCCAACACGGCTTCCGATTTGCGACAGAGCAGGGAACCCGGGAGGGTATGCGGGGGCCGTTCCTCAACGGGTGGTATCAGTCCCTCTCCTCCCTTCATGGTTGGGGCGACGGCGATCCTTTCTACGTCAACTACATCGGCCACCCTATGCAAGGCGCGGTGTCCGGTTATCTCTTCCAGGCCCATGATCCAAAGTACCGTGCGGTTGAGTTTGGGAATCATCCCGAGTATTGGAAATCGAAGTTGCGGGCAGCGGCCTTTGCCTTCGCCTACAGCACGCAGTTTGAGATCGGCCCGTTCAGCGAAGCGTCGTTGGGGAAAATCCAAAGCAGCTATCCGCAGCAGGGTTTTGTGGACCACGTGGCAACCCCCACCATCGGGACGCTCTGGATGGTGGGCGAGGACATTTTGGATCGCTACGTGATTCGCCGTATCGAAGGACGCACGGAGAACCCCTGGGTTCGCATGATGGCTCGCGGCTGGCTGAATCCCAGCCGCTCGTTTGCGAACATGATGCGGTTGAAGGCGCCGTGGGTCCGCGACAATCGGCCCGGAGTCTGGAAATATAAAGCTAGCGAGGAGCGCCGTCGCCGGGAGCTTGCTCAGGGGGATCGGACGTCCGCTGGTTCCATGGGTGTGTCGGGCCGGTCGGAAGGTTGGAGAAATCTGGCCCCGTTCGAATTTACGATCAGTTCCGTCTATTCCGCGCACCCCCGTGGCGCTTCCGGGGTGAACTGTATAGGGGGGGCGCTACCGCAGTCTGGAATGTTGGTCCATCGCTTAGTTGGGTGGGGGATGTGGGCGGCTGCAAGCTTTTCACGTTTGACCCCGCTCTTTCAGGGGACGTTCTGAATTACCGCTTCGGGCCGCGCTGGACGCGTCGCGGGGGGCGGCTTACGCCATACGCGCAGGTGCTAATTGGCGGCAAGCGGGCAACCGTAGAGAATATTCCTGAGGAGTACCGCGATGTTGCACGACAGATTGAGGAGGTCCCCCGAGCGATGCGCCCTTCCCGCTGGGACTTCATCGACAGGCAACAAGCAAATGGTTTCGCGCTCTCGGTTGGAGGTGGACTGGAGATGCCGATCAAGCCGGCGTTGTCCCTCCGGTTGGCATCCTTCGATTACACCAGGGCGTGGCTTCCGTCAGACAGCACGGCGTCCTATCCGAATAGCTTCATGGTCTCCACTGGATTGGCGTTGCGCATAGGGAATTGGTGAAGGTTTTCCGCTTGGCACCACCACTCCGTTGAGAGCCGGTTATCGACTGATCGACGAAGCTTTTGGGAAAGAGATTTCGGATTCGCTTGGCTTTTGCCCGTGATTCTTGTTACCATGGAAGCGCCTCAAATGGATCGTTCCTTTTTCCATTGGCCTCCCAATTTCCGACAACGGAGACCCCTTTTTTTAGAATGAGCTTCACCATTTTTCTTGGTAACTTGCCAACCTGGGTGACAGCGGAAGATATTCAGTCGTGGCTAATGGCTGAAACTTTCGTCTGCGACTCCATCAAAGTGATCCGCAGCCCAGAAACACAGGAATCCAAGGGTTTCGCTTTCATCGAGGCGCCGAATGGCGAAGAGATGCAAGCGATCATCAAGCGTTTTGATCGTGCCCCGCTTGATGGCAAGCTGCTGCGAGCCAACCCGGCGCAGCCGCCCCGCTCCCGCAACGAACGCCGGGATGACCGAGGTGGACAGCGCATGGGTGCTGCCCCCGCCGCCAGCGACCCGCAAGGAGCCCCTCGCGCTCGTGGTGCTCGTCGAACGACGACTGCCGCCGGTGCAAAGAGATCCAACGCCCCTAAAACGGCGTTTGCGGAAGAACTAGCCAAAGCCCTTTAACCTTCGAAAACCCTGGTGGCGAGCCCCGGTTCGCCACCCTGGGTTTTGGAATTTCTCCCCAATCTTTGTCCGGATTCAGCCGGGCAGGTGTCCTTTTCCCGCCTCTTCTTCGTTCTTGCTCTTCCTTTTCGCGTCAATCGATGGTGGTATACTTGCGGCACCGCGGACCCGGCAAGCAGCCCGCTGCCTCGGCGGAGTCTCCCAGACCACGGGGAACCCTGAGGCTTAGCGCTCCCTGACCGGTGGCGGAATCCCTGTTTCGAGGTTCATCCTTGGATGCCGTTTCTGTCTCTCTCATAAGGGCCGTCTTCATCGTTCTTTTGTCCGTTTGTGGCTACTTTCTTCTTCCGTTCGGGTTAAATTCGGCAATGTCGGGCGCTGTTGGAGCGCTAGTTGGTATTGTGATCGTGATCTTTGAGATCCGTTTGAAGCAGGTGAGTCTCAAGCGATTGATTGGAGCTGCGGTTGGCTCAGTTCTTGGAATAGTGGGCGCTTTCTTGATTTCCTTGATTTTGGAGCGAGCGATTCCCGCCAGCTCCACCACGGTTCCCTTCCTCCAGATTGTCATCCTCATGTGGATGGGCTATGTTGGGCTGCTTGTCGGCGCCACGAAGGGCGACATGCTCAACCTCTCCGCGTTCGGGGGAGTGTTTGGCAGCGAGAAGGTTTCGAAACAGACCTTTAAGGTACTGGATACCAGTGTCATCATCGATGGGCGCATTGCCGACATCGCCGAAACCGGCTTCCTTGGCGGCACCCTGGTGATCCCCCAATTCGTGTTGCGGGAGTTACAGTTCGTCGCCGATTCCGCCGATCCTCTGAAGCGAAACCGGGGAAGACGCGGTCTCGATATCCTCCAGCGAATCCAGAAGTTTGCCCAGTTGAACATCCAGATCCTAGACGATGACTTCCCAAACGCGCCGGAAGTGGATATGAAGCTGATCGAGATGGCGAAAAAGTATGATTGTTCGATTGTCACCAATGATTTCAACCTGAATAAAGTCGCCCAGCTTCATGGTGTCCAGGTCCTCAACATCAACGAGTTGGCGAATGCGCTAAAGCCGGTCGTTCTTCCCGGTGAAATCATGCGGGTCTTCATCTTGAAAGAAGGCAAAGAGTTTAATCAAGGTGTCGCCTATCTGGATGACGGCACCATGGTGGTGGTGGATAACGCCCGCCGTCTGATTTCAAAGACAGTGGAGATTAGTGTCACAAGCGTTCTGCAGACGACGGCGGGAAAGATGATTTTCGGCCGCCATGACGATCGGGTTCATGCCACGTATGACCGATCCCAGTCGGAAAAGGGCGCTGCGAAGGATGGCCCGGCAACCAACGTCGCGGGAGGTTCGTAAAGGAGGCACCGGCGGGCAGTTCCGGAAAATGCAGCCCCTGAGACGGTGAATCTGACTGTTCAGCGTTAGAATAGAGGAGCTTAGCCCCCCCAGGAAGTCTTCCGATTCCGCGAATCCTTTCGGGGAGCCGTTGTCGCCGATGGCCTCTGGAGGGTCGCGGCAAAGGCCGATAGGCTGCGCAGAATCTGAACTGAGGCAAGTATGAAAGTCTCTGTTATCCTCCCGGCCGCGGGACTCGGTACACGGATGGTGCCTGGTGGCGGGAACGCCCCCGTAGGTCGAAAACAGTTCCTCACCCTTCAAGGCTCGCCAATCTTGATCCACACGATGCGCCGCTTTGATGCGTGCCCCTCAGTCGCGGAGATGATCGTTGCTTTGCGTCCCGACGATATGGAGTGGTTTGAGGCGGCCGTCGCCGCTGAGCACTTCTCGAAGTGCGTCCGCTTCGCCCCAGGCGGCGATTCCCGGCAGGAGAGCGTCGCGCATGCCCTGGAGACGTTGGGCTCCGACGTCGATCTTGTAGCCGTCCATGATGCAGTGCGCCCCTTCGTTTCCGTGGATGCCATTGAGGCGGTGATCGCCAAAGCCGCGGAAACGGGCGCGGCAATTCTGGGTGTGGTGCCCGTGGATACCGTGAAGCAGGTGCATTTGCACGAGATTCGCGCCACCATCCCCAGGGAGCGCCTGGTGCTCGCCCAGACACCACAAGTATTTCGCGTGTCCCTTCTTAAAGAGGCATTTGCGAAGGCGAACGTGGAGAGCTTTATCGGTACCGACGAAGCGAGTCTGGTGGAACGTCTTGAGAGCGTGTCCGTGAGCGTTGTTTCTGGCAGCGAGAGAAACATTAAGATCACCAGATCCGCCGACCTTGGTCTGGCTGATTTCTACCTCAGCCTCGAGGGGAAGGAATCCGAGGGGCAATGAACAGCATTCGGGTGGGGCTGGGCTGGGACACGCACCGGCTCAAAGAGGGGCGGCCCTTGATCCTGGGTGGCGTTGAGATCCCGGCGGATCTCGGCCTCGACGGCCATTCTGACGCCGATATCCTGCTTCATGCCATCACGGACGCCCTCCTTGGGGCGCTTGCTCTCGGTGATATCGGCATGCACTTTCCCGATACCGACCCTCGCTGGAAGGGCGCGAACAGCCGCGAGTTCCTGGAGCACGCCCATTTCCTGGTGAAGGAGCGCGGCTTTTTGGTCGCCAATCTCGATACCACAGTCATCCTGCAGCGGCCCAAACTGAAGGACTTCCGCTTGCCGATTCGCGAGAATGTTTCCCGGTTGCTTGGTCTGGACGTCGAGCAGGTTTCCGTCAAATTCAAGACTGCGGAGCAGGTGGGGCCGGTGGGCGAAGGGCTTTCAGCGGAGGCTCAGGCCGTGGTGCTGCTCTACGCCGCTGCCTAGCTCAGCAGGCCCGCGCTTCGCATTTCTTCTCTAAGGGATGCCGGCACCCCTTCGCGGTAACTGGGATAGCGAAGCTCGATTCCCAAACGCCGCCGGACCGCCGAACCGTCCACCCGGCGATTCGCCCGTAGAGTCTCCGATGCGCGGTTGGGGTCCGACGCTGGCGGCATGGGCAAACCGAGCAGGTCCGCACAGAACTCCGCCATCTCCCGCTGGCTGCACGGGTGCTCATCCGCAACCGGCCAAGCTCCGCTCAGATCGCTCCCCAACGCCGCCACCACCTGAGCGGCAAGATCGTCAACATGAATGCGACTGATGTAGTTTTCTCCATCGCCAGTCAGGCGGTACCGGCCCTCCCGGATGGAAACGTGAACACCTCGGCCAGGCCCGTAAATTGCCGCCGGTCGCAAGACGATGCCTTGGGGGAACGCCGCCAGCACCGCGTCTTCCGCCTCCACGCGCAGCAATTCGCGCTTGGTTGTGGCGGCGGGGCGAGAGTGTTCGTCGATCATCTTCTGGCGGCCGTAGACTCCCGTTGTCGACAGATAGACGAAGCGCCGGGCGCGGCCCGCTAGCCTATCGGCGATCGCCGGTACACGTTCTATCAGATCGCCCTCCACGCGAAGCGTGGGAATCGAACAGACCACGGCCTCACAGGTATCTACAAGCGTAGTAATGCTTCCCAAGTCGTCCGGCTTCAGTACATCGAAGGCCACCTTCTGGACGTGTTCCAGCATGAGAGAGCTTGGGTTGCGCGAGGTCGCAATCACCCGGATCCCCATTTTTACGAGCCGATTCGCGACCCGCTTACCGGTGAACCCGCAGCCTAGAATCAGCACGCTTTGGGGATTGAGATCGTTCTTCGGGTTAAACATGACTGGCCCCGCGAGCGTCCGGAGTGAGATGCTGAGATGGAGTTACCAAGGAGGTAGGATACCTTGCCACGACTGATTGAGGCAGCAACCGTCATCCCCGCCGAGGGGAACAAACCCAAAATCATCGAGGAATTCGTCGGACGCGTCAACTCTGGCGACGCCGGGCTGAGTGTTGCCAGAATGACCAGCCCATCGGGCTGGGAAGAACCGGGGCAGCGCCCCGAGTTCGATGAATTTACACTGGTCCTCAAGGGAATGTTGCGGGTACACTTCGAGGGCGGTAGCCTCGATGTCAAGGCCGGACAGGCTGTTGTGACGAAAGGCGGCGAGTGGGTGCGCTACAGCACCCCCGGTGAGCAAGGCGCGGAGTATGTCGCCATTTGCCTGCCGGCATTCTCCCCGGATACGGTGCATCGCGATGCGTAGATTTCGTTTTTCCCTCTTCCTTCTGCTGGCTCTGGGCTTGTTTGGATGTGGCAGTTCGGCACCACCAGCGGAAGCTCCCCAGGCCACATCCTCTCAGCGTTATCCCCTCGTCGGTGACGTCGTTTCCGTCGATAGCGCCGGCAGAGACGCCGTGATCGACCACGAAAAGATTGCCGACCTCATGGATGCCATGCAGATGGGCTTTTCCGTCCCTGAGGCAGCGGATCTCGCGAAGCTGGAGCCGGGAAAACGGATTGAAGCTACGCTTGTTGTTGAAAACAATGCAATGTGGCTTGAGGGCGTGAAAGTGATTGGAGACGCTAAAGTGCGGCCCGACGGGAATGCGCCAACGCCCACTCATGCTCACTGAGCATGCGGAGGCCCTTTTTTGCGGAACGAAGCCATCGCACTTTGTTTCCGCAAGGCACCCCTCGCTTCCGCAAGGCACCCCTCGCGCGAACGCCAATCAGGCTAAATTGTCAGAGCGAGATCGCACACTGTCTCGATATGTGCCGTGTTTGGAAAGAGATCCACGAGGCTAACGTCCGTCAGCCGGTAGCCGCCCCCCACCAATGAGGATAGATCCCGGGCGAGCGTTGCGGGATCGCAACTGACAATGCAGAGCTGCTTAGGGCGCAGCCTCAACAGATCCTGCACCACTGTCTTGCCCAGCCCGGCCCGCGGTGGATCGGCAATCACCATTTCCGCCACAGTATCGGCAGCGGAAAGATAGGTGTCGACGCTCGCCTTGATGGCATCTACCCGGGCGCTGTGGTTCGCAGCGTTCGCTTCCAAATCCCGGACAGCGGAGGCCGACGATTCTACTGCTGTCGTAGAAATCCCGCGCTTCGACAGCGGAATCGCAAAGAGGCCCACCCCACTGTAGAGATCCAGCGCCTTTGTTCCCTTCGCGTGGCGCAGTACCCGCTCCACAAGAACGTCGATCAAGAAGCGATTCGTCTGAAAGAAGGAACGATGGCCCACCTGGAAATCCAGCCCTGCCGCCTTATAGACCAAGGCGCTCTGCCCGGAACCGGGGATGCGTTCCGCACACCAATCGATGAACCACCGCGCCACCCGTCGCTGGCCCCCCTTAGTTTCAGTGACATTCAACAGCGTCTTGCGTTCGTTTGAGAACAGTTCGATACTCTCTACGAATCTCGGAAAGCGGGGTTCGCGAGCCATCTGTTTCAGGGCATGAATTGCCTCATTCAGCCTGGGTGAGGCAATGGGACACTCCTCAATCGGAACCAGACGACGGCTTGACTGAGAGCGGTAACCGATGCGCGTGCCGTCGAGGTGGACCTGAATTCGGTTCCGGTAAGCCCGTGCTTCGCCGGCGAGAATCTCCACGGGGAGTTCCAACCGAATGCCTCCCACCCGTTCGAGAGTTTCGAGGAGAATGGCTACCTTTTGCTGCCTTTGGAATTCATCGTTGAGGTGCTGATACTGGCAGCCGCCGCAGCGATCGAAGACCGGGCAGAAGGGTTCCACTCGCTCCGATGAAGGTTCATCGACAGCAACAAGCTTCCCCTCCGCCCACTGCTTGTGCTCGCGGGCGGTGGTGAACTGAACCAGCTCGCCCGGCGCCACGCCCGGTAGCATCACGGTCTTCCCTTCATGGCGGATCAGCCCGGCGCCTCCGAAGATCAATTTTTCAACGCGTCCGCTAAGCATGGCGGACGGCTCTGTCTCTGGCGTCTGCGGTTGGTCAAATGTGAGTTCGTTCATGGGTGGCGGGCTTTCTTCGATGGGGCGTCTGGTTGGTTTTAGAGGGGAGCATCCCATAGGATGAAAGATACTCTCCTACTTCGATGAGACCACGTGTTTTCTCCGGAATGCAGCCCACCGGCAACTTGCACATAGGCAATTACCTGGGGGCTTTGAAGAATTGGGTGCGGATCCAGCACGAATACGAGTGCATTTATTGCATCGTCGATCTCCATGCAGTGACCGATTACCAGAATCCGAAGGAACTCCGCGCCCGCATCCGCGAAGTGGCGGCGATCTACGTCGCCGCGGGCATTGACCCGAAGGTCTCTTCCATTTTCGTCCAATCGGCCGTCAGCGGCCACGCGGAACTGGCTTGGCTGCTCACCTGCGTCTCCCAAGTGGGCTGGCTGCAGAGGATGACACAATTCAAAGCCAAAACCGAAAACAAGGAAGCAATCGGCAGCGGCCTGTTGCAATACCCCGTGCTGATGGCCGCCGATATCCTGCTTTATCAGGCCGCGGCAGTGCCGGTTGGCGAAGACCAAAGCCAGCATCTTGAGCTTACCCGGGATATCGTCCAGCGCTTCAATTCGCTCTACGGCGAAACTTTCGCAATGCCGGCCACCAAACTCCCCAGCGTGGGTGCGCGCGTGATGGGGCTCGACGATCCCACCAAGAAAATGTCGAAATCGGTGCCCGTGGCCGGCCACGCCGTGTGGCTTCTCGACGATCTCAAGGCCGCCCACAAGAAGATCATGCGCGCCACCACGGATTCAAATCCTGTTGTCGATTTCGACTCCATGGGCGAGGGTGTAGCGAACCTCTTATCCATTTACCAGGCATTCACCGAAACCGCCGATGAACAAATGCAAGCAGAGTTCTCTGGCATGCGATACGGTGACCTGAAGAAGCGCGTCGCGGAAGCGGTGGTGGCCGGCCTTGAACCAATCCAGGCGCGGTACCGGGAGATCACCAGTGATCCGGCGATCATTGAGCGTTTGCTGGATGACGGTGCAGACCGGGTGAGGCCCATCGCCGAGGCAACGGTCCGCCTTGCCAAGGAGCGAATGGGACTCTACCTGCATGGTTCGTAGCGCCGCTGCCGCACGCATCGCCGAGTACACCAATCTCCTCCGGGAGAACCCCGATTTCCGCTGGCTCTGGCTGGCGCAGATCGTGAGCGAACTGGGCGACTGGTTTTACACCGTCGCCCTCTACAGCCTATTGCTCGACCTCACCGGCAGCGCCAAATCCATCGGCATCGCCATCGTCCTGCAGGTGCTCCCACAAGTGCTCATCGCCCCGGCAGCGGGTGCCCTCAACGACCGGCTGAGCCGCAAGAAGCTGATGATCTTCGCCGACATTGTGCGCTTTTTCGTCGTGCTGGCGATGCTGCTCATTCAAAGCGCCGACATGGTGTGGCTGATCTACGTGTTGTTGCCGCTGGAGACAATGGCCTGGGGATTGTTTGAGCCGGGCCGCAGCGCCGTGGTGCCCACGATTCTTCCCAGCCGCCATCTGGTGCGCGGCAACGCGCTTTCCGCAGCCACCTGGAGCTTCAACCTCGCCGTCGGTGCCACCCTTGGCGGCACGGTGGCCGCGCTCTTCGGTCGCCCCGCCGCTTTCGTGATCAATGCCCTCACGTTTCTGCTCTCCGCCTGGTTTATCAGCCGGATGCGTCTGCAGGAAAAGCACATTCTCAACACGCCGCCCTTTCATTGGAAAGAACTCTTCGATTTCTCACCGACGCTCGAAGGCATCCGCTATGTGCGGGGAGATCCCCGGAGAATGGCCGTGCTCTTTCTCAAGGGCGGCCTCGGTCTGATGGGCGCGCACAACGTGATTCTGCCCATATACGGCGAACGCGTATTCCCGATGACAGCCGCACTGAGCGACGCCAGCCGCGCCGGGATGCTGGGAATGAGCCTGTTGATGGCATGGCGGGGGGTGGGTGCCTTGCTGGGTCCGCTGATTGGCGCCATGTGGGCGGGCGACAACGAACGGCGCATGCGCCACGGCATCAGCGTGGGCTTCTGCATGACGGCGGCTGGTTACGCCTTGCTCTCCATCGCCCCCAACGCTTTGCTGGCCGGGCTTTGTGTGGTGTTGGCCCACGCCGGAGGCTCCATCATCTGGGTCTTCTCCACCACGCTGTTGATGCTTCTCACCCAGGACCGTCTTCGCGGTAGAGTGTTTTCCGCCGAGTTTGCCATCCATTTTCTGGCGGTTTCCGGTGCCAGCTATGTCGCCAGCACTGGCATCGATTTGGGCTTGTCGGTCCGCGATGCGGCCCTCTACGTAGGCCTATCCCTGCTGCTTCCCTTGGGCATCTGGCTGCTGGTGTTGCCCTTCTGGCGGAATACTCCCGACCGTACTCCCGTTCACGACAACGATGCGTGAAAATCCCTCCTCCAGCGTTGGCGGTTGCAGGCGCTGCTCCATGCGATGCATCACGTCGAGAGGCACTACCCGTTCCCTCGCCGCGTTTCGTTCCACGCACACCGCGAAGGGCTCGTCGAACCACAGCGCCTCCACGTCGCAGCCATAAAGCTTCGCCAGATGGAGATACGGCTTGCGCTCCCAAATGCTGAGGTGCGTCGCATCCACATAGCTCACCGGGCGCTTTAACTGAAGACGCTTCTTCAAGAGCAATCTCAAAACCAGAAAGATACTGCGGTTGGCCGATTGATCGTCTTCGTCGTCCAACAGCAATTTCCGAAGGGCGTCGGAAGATAGCGCCGAAATCCCGCGCTCCGCCAGCCAGGTGCTCTTGCCGGAGCCTGGAAGGCCGACCGTGAGGACGATTCGTGGAGGTGCGGGAAGGGTGCTTTCCATCTGGGGAGTTCCGGAAATCCAGTATTCCACATCCTTCCACCGTGCAGCTGCGCGTTACATTTACCCCGTTCCGGTGCCTATCGACGGGGCGCAGAAGCGGCACTACCCCTTATGATGGGATTAGCTGAACGCAACCATGCCGCAGTCCTCAGGCGCCCCGCACGAGACGCCACCCTCACAAGAAGCTTCGCCACAAAAGCGATCCTGGATCATCCCCACCGTAGGCTACGTGCTCTCGATTGGATGTCTGATCTGGGTTTATTGGGGCTTTCCATGGCATGAAGAGCTGCCCAAGCTGCTAAAGGTCGATTGGCATTGGGTGGTGATCGGCTGTGCGTTTGAAGTGGGCACGTATTTCATGCAGGGCTGGCGCTGGAGCCTCATCCTGCGCCCCGTGGGCCGCGTAAGGGCCACGCTTGCCACCAGGGCCGTCTATGTGGGCATCTTCGCCAACGAAGTGCTTCCGATGCGCACGGGCGAGGTTCTGCGTTGTTTCTTGCTTGCCAAGTGGACCCGCATCCGGTTGAGCATCGTTTTTTCGGCGGCGGTGCTGGAACGCGTCATGGATGGCGTCTGGCTGCTCGCTTTGTTCGGCATCGCGGTGAGTTTCGTAGATCTGCCCCAAAGCGTGGCATGGGGGGCACAAGCGCTGGCCGTGCTTGTGGTTGTGCTCGCCGTTGCACTGGTTGCGTTGATGTTCAGTAAGGGCCTTGCGCACCGCTTCGCCCAAATGGGCAAGTGGACTCAAAAGTTCGCCGCCTTCATTCTTGGCTTCAACGCTCTTGGACGATCAAAATCCCTGCTCTGGGGCTTCCTGGTGAGCCTGTTCTATCTGCTCTTTCAGATTGTCCCCATCTACGCCCTCGCCCACGGCTATGGCGTGCCCCTCTCGGTCTTCGCGGCAACCACGGTACTGATCATTCTGCGGCTGGGCACGGTAGTGCCCCAAGGCCCTGGAAATGTCGGCGTCACGCAGGCCGTGCTGGTTCTGGGCCTTAGCCTCTTCGGTGTGGACCGCAACACCGCCACCGGGCTGGCCACGGTGCTCTTCGCAGTCATCACCGTGCCGCTTGTCGTGACCGGATTCATCGCCTTCCTCATCACCGGCATGAAGTTGCGCGACGTGTTTGATCGCAAGGCGATCGAAGCCCACCGCGATTAGCCAGGCGCCGTTGCGCAAGCTCCCTTACAATCCCATCCGCCTCACCAGCTCAAAGTATCGCGGGTCAGCCCGCAACCCATGCAGAGCCGGCTGCACGCGAAGAAAGATCAGATAACTCGAACGCTCGTCATAGGCCCGATACAGCCAGTCGAAGGCTTGATCAAGCTCATTCCTGGTGGCATGGATGAAGGCGAAATAGACGGCTGGCACGTAGATGTTGCGGGCCGTCTCGTGCAGACGTTCCAAGTTCTGCCGGGCTGTTTCCCGGTCTCCGATGAATGCCGCGCTCACCGCCAGCAACATGATGGCGGCGGGTTCTCCGCCAGTGGAAACATCCGCCTGCCGCAACACCGCCAAGCCAGTCCCCGGCTGGTGCTGATGGTAGTAGGTGAGCGCCAGCCCATAAAGAGCCATCGGTAGATTGGGGGCCAATTCGAGTGTTCGTTGGAACTGTGTTCTCGCCTCGTCATGGCGTTTCGCGAAATAGTAGGCCCATCCCAAACCCAGATTGCATGGCACCGAAAGGGGGTCCAGATCCACGGCCCTGCCGAGCGCCTGGGTCGCCTCGTCCGCCCGTGCTCGCGCCATCAACAACTCGCCCCGCCATTGGTATGCCGCCGCGCAGCGCGGATTGAGCGCCGTGGCCCGCAGCAAGGCCTCTTCAGCGCCCTCCCAATCCCACTCATAGACCAGCTTCACCAGCCCAAGAGCTACCTGCGCCTCGGCCAGAGAAGGGTCAAGCGCAATTGCCCTGATGGCTGCATCCCGCGCCCGCGGCATCGATTCATGAGGCGGCATCACATCGTAGCCGGTGCTGCCCAGCAGCGCATAGGTGTCGGCGAGACCCGCGTATGCCGGGGCGTAGCTGGAGTCTTTCTTAATGGCGCTCTCGAAATAGCCGCGCGCCTTGCCCAGGCTCTCCCGCGTACGCTGGCTCCAGAAGAAACGCCCCCGCAGATAGTCCTGATAGGCGCCCGGGTGGACCACTTGCACCGTTGTCAGCATCTCCTGCTCGGGCGGCGAAAGCTTCACCCGGATCTCTCGTGCCACGTCGCGCGCCACCTCGCTCTGCAGCCCAAGAACATCGCTCAGTTGCTTCTCGAAAGTCCCCGACCACAAATGCTTCTCGTCGCCGCCGTCGATCAGCCGCGCCGTAATCCGCACCCGGCCGCCGGATTGCAGCACCGTGCCTTCCACGATGACATCCACATCCAGTTCGCGGGCGATTTCGGCAAGGCGCTTCCCCGCCCCCTTATACGCCTGGATGGATGTCCGCGAAGCCACCCGGATCGCTTCGATCTTCATGAAGTAGCTGATCAATGCGTCGGTCATGCCGTCCGCGAAATACTCGTCGGCGGAGTCGCCGCTGAGGTTCGCAAGGGGCAGAACGGCAAGCGTCCGGTATTGGCCGGCGGGCTCCCCGCTCCCGGTGGCTGCCGGTGCCACGAAGCGATAGCCCCGCCGCGGAATTGTCTCAATGTAGGCATGTCCCTCGGGCTCCCCGCCGAGGGCCTTGCGAAGCAGGGAGATGTTGCGGGCCAAGCCCCCTTCTTCGACGAAGGTGTCCGGCCAGACAGCTTCGATGATCTCGGCCTTCTCCACCACGCGACCGCTGTTTGAGGCTAGAATCAGCAGCGTATCGATCGCTTTCGGAGGGAGCGGAACGACCTGTTCGCCCCGGCGCAGCAGCCGTTCCGCCGCACCGATGCGAAAGGGCCCGAAGCAGTATTGCCGATGCGCCGTTTCACCCATATCCGCAACCAGAATTTTGTCATAACTTCTTCAGGGTTTCCGCAGGATTACACCATCCCAAGCGTCCTACCGTTGGATTATGGGGCGAACAACAACGCACGGTTTTGCGGGTTCCTACGCATGGAAACCCCTCTTTCAGGCTTGCCTGCGGCCCTGGGTGGATTCGCTCGCCCGCCGGGGCGTCTCTCCCAATCGGATCACCGTAGCGGCGCTGGCGCTCAGCCTAGCCACCGGCCTTGCGCTCAGCGCCTTTGCGGAACGAACCGCGTTATACCTCTTGCTTCCCTTGGTGATGATTTTGCGGATGGCATTGAATGCCGCGGACGGAATGCTGGCACGCGAGCACAACCGGAAATCAGCCTTAGGGCTTTACCTCAATGAGTTGGGCGATGTCGGTTCCGACCTCTTCCTTCTACTGCCCTTCGTCGTCCTTCCCGGAGTTAACATCCCGTGGATGGCCATTGCGGCCGTACTGTTGGTGCTTTCAGAGATGGCGGGCATCCTTGCCGTTGCCATCGGCGGCCAGCGCCGCTATGACGGACCCTTCGGCAAAAGCGACAGGGCCATTCTGCTTAGCGCGGCGGGCATCTGGATCGGCGCCTTTGGCAGCCTTCCTCCGTTTGCCGCATTTCTCTTCGCTCCTGTCTTCTGCGCGCTGCTTCTGCTCACTACCGCATTGCGCATCCGTGGCGGCCTGCTCGCCGCGAGTTCAAAGCAGCCAGCCCACAGGGAGGAAAGCGCCCCCGCGGAGACGCCATCGTGGGCCGAACGCAGCATCGCCACCGCCCTGGGCGCCTTCGCGCGGCGGGTGACCAGCTTGCGTGTGTTGCATAGCGCTGCCTCCCTTGAGACCTCCGCTAAACTGCCGCGCATCTTCGTGGCCAACCACACCAGCCACGCGGATTTCCTTCTTCTCTGGGCCGCGCTCCCCGCCGCATTCCGCAGGCGCGCCCGTCCCGTGGGAGCAATGGACTATTGGGCGCGTGGTCCCGTTCGGCGCTATCTCGCCCTGCGCGTGTTTCGGGCTGTCCTGGTGGATCGGGAGATGATCGACCGGACGCAGAGCCCGCTCCTGCCCATGATTGAGGCGCTGCAGGCGGGCGATTCGCTGGTGTTCTTCCCCGAAGGAACGCGCGGCAATGGGGATAGCCTGGGACGCTTCCGCTGTGGCGTCTACCATTTGTTGTGCGCCGTTCCAGACGTGATACTGGTTCCCGTCTGGATCGACAATCTCAACCGCGTCTTGCCTCGCGGGGCGCTGCTTCCGCTGCCGCTGCCATGTAAAGTAGCGTTCGGCGCACCGCTGGAAAGAGAGGGTGACGAACCGAAGCAGTCCTACCTCGACCGGGTGCGGGCCACGGTTCTCGAACTCGGTGCGACGTGCCGATAGCGGATCCGCGCATTCTGGTGCTGGCCGGGATCTGCTGCGTCCTCGTAGTGGCGTCGTTCGCGGGACGCCTGCTTGAGGGGCGCTCCCACTCCCTAAAGGAGCGCGCCTTCGCCGCCAATTGGAAGCAGCGCGTGCGGGCTTGGTGGGTGATGGTGGCGCTGGGGGGAAGCGCCCTGATGGCAGGGCCGTTGGCCTTGTTTGCTCTCTTTGCAGGCATCTCGTTCCTGGCTTTGCGGGAGTTTTGTGCCTCGCAGCGTGGCGGCGCGGCGATGCACCCCCTCATGGCCGCCGGCTTCTATGCGATTCTGCCGGTGCAGTACGCGCTCATCGCGCTTGCGGGAACGCCCTGGTCTCTGTTCTTTGTCCCTGTGATTGCAGCCATTGCGTTGCCCGTTTGGATGTGGCCCCAACGCGCGAATCGGAACCTCCTCGAGGCTGGGGCGGAGTTGGGTTTGGGTTGGCTGGTTTGTATCGGGTGCCTCAGCTATCCTGTCATTCTCCTGTTCGCCGATGGCGCTGGCGGCAGCCTTTCATTGTCCCTGCAAGTGCTCTTCCTGGTGCTGGTTTCTCAGGCAGGGGACGTCTTTCAATTCCTTTGGGGGAAAGCGCTTGGCCGTCGCTTGCTCGCCCCGCGCGTCTCTCCGAATAAGACGGTGGGTGGCTTGGCAGGCGGGCTTTTCAGCGGTGCGGCATTGGGGATGGCATTGAGCTTCCTTACGCCCTATCCGCCGTGGCAAGCTGGCGCGCTCGCGTTGCTCGTTACCCTGGCTGGCACGGCCGGGGGCTTGCTTCTCTCGGCGTGCAAGCGCAAGCGCGGCATCAAGGATTGGGGAGACCTGCTGCCCGGCCACGGCGGCGTTCTCGATCGCGTGGATTCTCTCTGGCTCTCCGCCCCGCTCTATTTCTTCGTCACAAACTTGCTGGCGAGCGAATAGCTCCTTCCTCGATGGAGAAAGGAAAAGGCCGCCGGATGGCAGTGCCCGAAATCCGGCACTGCCTTGGCGACCCTTTCGTTGTCTTATCTGGCGAACGCGATCCGCCTAAATATCCAGGTTCTTCACATCCAGCGCATTGTCTTCAATAAATTTGCGGCGGCTCTCTACGTTTTCGCCCATGAGCGTGGAGAAGATCTCTTCGCACTCAATCAGGTCTTCAAGCCTCACCTGCAAGAGGGTTCGCTGGTCCGCGTTCATCGTCGTGTCCCAGAGCTGCTCCGCATTCATCTCGCCCAGACCTTTGTAGCGCTGTACGGAGGCGTCTTTCATGCCTTCCTTCTTGACGGTTTCAAGCAGCGTGCGCCAATCCGCCACGTCGTCGCGCGCATCGCCTCTGGCCACGGTGAAGGGCGGCAGGTTGCTGGCCGCGATATCCCGAGCCAGCACGCGGAAGCGCCGGTATTCGGGGCTCTGGAAAAGCTCGACGCCGATGTGCCGCTCGGCGTGCGTCGAATCGAGATACGTCAGCCGGTGCGACGAGTGCTCTTCCTCCCAGCTCAGCGCCGCCTTCAATCCCACCTCTTCCATGCGCCCCTTAAGCGTCAGCAACCCTTCCGGTACGTCTTCGCGGGCACCCGCGAGGTCGTCCTTCCTGTCGAGCTTCAGCTTCACGTCCAGCAGCATTTCTACCACCCGCGCATCACGCAACCGGCGTTCCAGCTTCGGTGCCAGCGCGGTGAGGTCTTCAAGAGCCAGCAGCAGCTTCTGCAACTCGCCGGGTTCGAGCGTCTTCCGGTCCCCGTTGCCGCCCACCTCCACGTTAATGTTTCGGATGGCGCGGCGCAGAATTTCCGTGGAGAATTCCTTGTCGTCCTTGATGTAGATCTCGCTGCGGCCCTGCTTAATTTTATAGAGCGGCGGCTGCGCCACGTAAACGTGCCCCCGCGTGATCAATTCCTGCATGTGGCGGAAGAAGAAGGTCAGCAACAACGTGCGGATGTGCGAACCGTCCACATCCGCGTCCGTCATGATGATGATCTTGTGATAGCGCAGCTTGGTGGGGTCGAAATCGTCCTTGCCAATGCCGGCCCCGATGGCGGTGATCATTGCCCTGATTTCTTCGTGGCCCAGCATCTTGTCATAGCGCGCCTTTTCCACGTTCAGGATCTTGCCCTTGAGCGGGAGAATGGCCTGATTCTTGCGGTCGCGGCCGCTCTTCGCCGTGCCACCGGCGGATTCCCCCTCGACCAGGAAAAGCTCGCACAACTCGGGATTTTTTTCCTGGCAATCGGATAGCTTGCCGGGGAGTCCGCCCGAATCGAGAGCACCTTTCCGCCGCGTGAGGTCGCGGGCCTTGCGGGCCGCCTCCCGAGCGCGGGCCGCGTCGATCGCCTTGCCCACAATTCGCTTGGCCACCGCCGGGTTCTTCTCAAAGAAGGAGCCCAGGTTATCGTTGACGAACTGCGTCACAATACCCTGGATGTCGCTGTTCAGCTTGCCCTTCGTCTGCCCTTCAAACTGTGGCTGCGGAATCTTCACGCTCACCACCGCGGTAAGACCCTCGCGCACGTCGTCCCCGGTGAGATTCTCTTTCACATCCTTGAACAATCCGGCCGACTGCCCGTAGGCGTTGATTGTGCGGGTGAGCGCGGAGCGGAAGCCGCTGAGGTGTGTGCCTCCATCTACCGTGTTGATGTTGTTCGCGAAACTGAATACATTCTCTGAGTAGGAATCGTTGTACTGGAAAGCAATCTCCATCGTCAGAGGGCCATTCGGAGAATCCTTCGTCCCCTCGATGTAAATGGGCGCGGGATGCAGCGACTGCTTGCCGGCATTGAGGTGCTGGATGAATTCGGCGATGCCCCCCTGGTAAAGGAATTCGTTCACCTTGGGCGGATCCGGCCGTTCGTCGGTCAGGTGAATCTTCAAGCCCCTGTTCAGGAACGCCATCTCGCGAAGCCGCTTTGCCAGGATGTCGTAATTGAACTCCAGCGCCGTCATGATCGTGGCATCGGGGCGAAAGGTCAACTTGGTGCCCGTCTTCTTCCCGGCCTTGCCCGTCACCTTGAGCGGATAGAGGGGAATGCCTTTGGAATACTCCTGCTCGTGCGTATGTCCGTTGCGCCAGATTTCCAGTGTCAGCGCTTCCGACAGCGCATTCACGCAGCTTACGCCTACGCCGTGCAATCCCCCGGAGACCTTGTAGCTGTTGGTGTCGAACTTGCCGCCCGCATGCAGCTTGGTCATCACGATCTCTGCCGCTGAAACGCCAAATTCCTCTTTGATGTCCACCGGGATGCCGCGTCCGTTGTCCGTCACCGTCACCGAGTTGTCGATGTGGATTTCGACGCTAATCTCATCGGCATGACCGGCCAGCGCCTCGTCCACGGAGTTGTCCACCACCTCGTAAACCAGATGATGTAGCCCCATCTCGCCGGTTGACCCGATGTACATGGCGGGGCGCTTGCGAACAGCCTCCAGCCCTTCGAGCACACGGATGCTGGAAGAGTCGTACAACTGTTCGTTGTTTTCCTCTTCCGAATGGTTGTTCTTACTCATAGACTCTCAATGGTTCCCGATGCTGAATCGCCGCCCCGCCTTGCAGAGCTTGCGGCCCTCCGGCGCTTGCGGCATGGCCGCGTCTTCAGATGCGCATGGGCATCACGACATAGCGGTAGGAATGTGTTTCGTCGCTGGTTGCGCCGGGTTGGAACTCCGCGGCGCTTTGTGCGTCGCGGAAACAGAAGCGCACGTGCTCATCTGGTACCACTCGCAGAAATTCAAGAATGTATTGAGCGTTGAAGCCGATATCGGCGCTGTCGCCTGTGTAGCCGACAGGCAGCGATTCTTCGCTCTCTCCGGTATCGGTGAGGGAGGAATAGACCTTGAGTTCGTTGTCGTTGAACTTCAATTTAACGGCCCGGCTACGCTCGTCGGAAAACTGCGCCACGCGCTCCAGGGCGGCCCGGATATCGTCCTTCAGCAAAGGCACTTCGTGCTTCTGCTCTTTGGGAAGCACACGCTCGTAATCCGGAAAAGACCCTGTCAGCTTGCGCGTAATCAGCAGACGGTCCGCCGCTCGGAAGAAAAGATGGTTGTCGTCCGCCGAGAATGCGATCACCGCATCCTCACCAGCCGCGTCGGCCAGCTTCAGAATCTCTCCCATTGCTTTGCGCGGTAACAGCGCGGATTGTGCCGCCTTCAGCCCCTCAATGGGCACCGCGCTCATTACATGCGCCAGTCGATGGCCATCGGTAGCCACCATCTTCATCGATGCCGGTTCAAGCACCAATAAGGCCCCGTTCAGCGTAAATCGGGAGTCCTCGCTAGAGATCGCGAACATCGTCCGGCTGATCATCTGCCGCAGCGGCGCCGACGGCACCGGGAGGGTCTCTTCCGGCATCACGGGGAGCTCGGGGTAACTTTCTCTCGCCAAACCAGCGATCCGCGTGCGGGATCGTCCGCACGTAATGCTCACCCAGTGGTTTTCAAGAAATTTGATTTTGATGTCTTCGTCGGGCAGCAGGCGCACGAAATCCAATAGCCGCTTCGCTGGTATCGTGCCCGAACCGGCTTTTTCCACCTTGGCGGCACACGAACATTGGACACCCAGCTCCAGATCCGTGGCGGTCAGGTGAATGTGGCCCTCGGTCGCCTCGATCAGAAGATTCGAGAGGATGGGGATAGTTGTCTTCTTTTCGATGACACCCTGCGTGAAGGTGAGTTCGCGCAGAAAGTCGGACCTGCTCACCGTGAATTCCATGGGGAGTCCTTTCCGTCTTTTCGATTGGACGCGTTCCTAGCCAGAACCCAGCAGCGAAGGCTTCGCGCCACGGCCAAAATGGGGGTATCCGGGGACCACTGCTTCAACTCTAAATTATACAAAATTTGAGTACTTGAGGCTATATTCTCCCACGGGCGCGGGAAGGCAAATTGCATCCAATGGAAGATCCGGACGGATGCGTCCGCACAGGGTTGCACCTAAGCGGTCAGCAATTTCCACAAACCCCATGATGGCGACAGCTAAGTACTAATGAAAGGAGTCGATTAGGCTCTGGATAACTTTTGCTGTTTCGGCGTTTGCCTGCCGTTCACCCTCGATCTTCTGCACCGAATGCATCACTGTGGTGTGGTGCTTGCCGCCGAATGCCCGGCCAATCTCCGTCAACGACGCCGCGGTGAGTTCCTTGGCGAGAAACATGGCAACCTGGCGCGGATAGGAAATCGAGTGGGCGTTGCTCCGTTGGCGCAGTTGCTGTTGCTGAAGTTTGAACTTGCTCGCCACGGCCTTTTGGATGGAGTCGATGGAGACGCGGCGCTCACCTTGTTCGCCCAGTCCGGAAAGCACCTGACGCGCCATCTGCAGGGTAATTGGAGCGTCCACCATCGAAGAGTACGCCAGCACTTTTACAAGCGCCCCCTCCAACTCCCTGACGCTCGATTTCGTCTTCGTCGCAATGAAGATGCGCACATCCTCGGGCAGCGTCACCCCATCGGCCTCGGCTTTCTTGTCGAGAATGGCCATCTTAGTCTCAAGATCGGGTGGTTGCATGTCCACCATCAGGCCCCATTCGAAGCGGGATCGCAGGCGATCGACAAGACCGGTGATCTCGTTCGGCGCCGAATCGCTCGAGATGACGATCTGCTTTTTGTGTTCGTAGAGGTCGTTAAAGGTGTGGAAGAACTCTTCCTGCGTTCGTTCCTTGCCCGCGATGATGTGGATGTCATCGACGAGCAGAACATCGGCGGAACGGTAATAGGAGTGGAACGATGGCATCCGCTCCGTCTTGATGCATGTCACCATGTCGTTCACGAAGCGTTCGCTGGAGGTGTAAACGATCCTTGTGCCTGGCGAGGCGTTTCCTAGGGCCAGGCCGATCGCGTGCATGAGATGTGTCTTGCCAATCCCTGTGCCCCCATAGATAAACAGGGGATTGTAACTGCCCGAAGGTCTGCTTGCAACGGCTTGGGAAGCGGCGTGGGCAAACTGGTTGCACGGTCCCACAACGAAATTCTCAAAGGTATAGCGTTCAATCAGGCTGGGTTTGGGAGGGAAACCGGCAGCGCTGAGCTGCGGTGGAAAGTGGCGGTGTCCGTTGCTAACGGCCGAGTTTCCGTCACTCTTCACCGCGGTGATTCCGTTCCTCTCCACTTGAAAATGAAACGATTGAGGGCCAAGTCCCAATTGTGCCGTCGTGCTCTCCACCAGCCGCAGATAGTCCTCCTGCAGCATGATTCGGGTTTGTTCATCCGGCACGGAAACATGGATCGTTCCGTCCCCCTCAAGGATGCTCCTCGTGGGTTGTACCCAGCTTAAGAAGGTTTCGTTTGGAAGTACACTTGCAAGTTTTCCCTTGATAAGTTCCCACTGATTCATTGCATCTCCAGCCTGGACACAAAGATTTCCTCACGGTTTTCCACATGTGGAAAACCGCCGGGCTAAGTCTGCTGTTTTCTCGGAGAAAAGCTACCGATCGGAGAATCTGTGTCGAGCGCGATCCGGCGTCATCGAATTGCTCTCGCGGATTCCAAGTCTAGCACAGCGATTCTGGGGCGCAAGCACCCCCAGAAGGAACGCAAAGTTGCTGTAAACAAAAACAATTGCCGTCATTTTGTTTCGTTCCCGGTACTGCCTCGAGGGCCTCCTAGCCCGCACATCTTCAGGAAATAGCAGCAGTTAGAACCCATCATCGAAGGTAGGAACCATAGAGCTTTTCCTCCCGATGGCCTACTCCTTTTGGGGGTAGTTACGCCATTTATTCTCCTATTGCTTGCCCCTCCGTTCTGCCGATAGCCTTCGAAGCTGTTCTAAAACAATTCATGGAATGGAATGATTCTTATAAGTACCGGAATAGTAGGTGTCGTGGATGTGTGGATTTTTCCCTAAGTGATTGCGGTACAACCGATTACAATCACGTTTCAACGCGGAAATCGCTCGCGCTCCCGGCGGGAAACCCCCGGAGGGCATTGTTTCTAACAGAAGTCCACCGCGGTCATCGGACGGCATTGTGGAAAACGATGATAAGTGCCTAAGATTCTTTAAGATATGCTCTTAATGGATCCGTGGAAATCGGAGGATGGGTGATTTTGTGGCGGGCTTGGATGGTGGTTGGAAAAAAAGTTTCAAAATTGAGAAAAATCTTTTCAGGTGTGTCCACCGGGCTTCCAGTGGTCATCTCCTATTTCCGCTGGCCATTGCGATCGACTGCGACAGTGCCCTTGACACTGGGGTCTTGGTCTTGGAGAATAGTGAAGGCACCATCTGGGCGGGAGTAACTCAGTTGGTAGAGTGCAACCTTGCCAAGGTTGATGTCGCGAGTTCAAGTCTCGTCTCCCGCTCCACTCCCCATTTCGCTTCGTCGATTTAGCAACACGCTCTCAACGCCCCTCCAGACTTCTCGTTTTTAGCAGCGCTGCAACCGCCAGGCAGCCGTTGCCTTTACGGAACATAGATGCGTTTAACGCGGCCATGGATGTTGGTGAGGATCGCGTAGGAAATCGTGCCGGCGGCTCTGGCGAGATCGATGGCGTCGATCTTCTCCTTGCCACTCGAGCCCAGCAATGTGACGACGTCGCCAACTCTCACTTCAGGGAGATCCGTGACGTCGATGGTCGTGAGGTCCATCGAGATGGCCCCGAGGATGGGCGCGGAATGGCCATGGATGAGCACGTGCCCCACTCTCGAAAGGCGGTGCGGATAGCCGTCGGCGTAACCGATACCCAGCACGGCGATATCGGTGGGCCTAGTGGTGTGGTAAAGCGCTCCGTAGCCCACGGGCGTGCCGGTAACAAGCCGCTTGGTGAGCAATACGCGCGTTCTCCAGGCAAGCACCGGCTTCACCATTAGCTTTCCATCCGGCAAGTCGTGGGGCTGGCTTACGTATCCATACAGGGCATGCCCCGGCCGCACCAACTGAAAGGTGCCAGGGTGGGGAGGATGATGCAGCGAGTTCGTAGAATCGGCGTGGACAATCGGCGGCGCTATACCTCGCTGGCGCAGTGCCCGAAGCACGTTCCGCAGGTGCATTAACTGCTGCTGCGCTTGCCCGTTGCGGGGATCCGCAGCGGAAGCGAAGTGCGTCATCACCCCTTCTGGAATCGCGGAACGTAGCGATGCAAAGGCCGCTCCTATCTCCTCCGCGGAATCGGCGCTACCCAGCCGGGAGAGCCCCGTATCCACCTTGAAGTGAAACGGCATCGGGCTTCCGGTGCTTGCGCTCAACTGGTCAAGCGCACCCAAATCCGAAATGCTATGGAGGACGGGGGTGAGCGCGTGCTGCACCACCGCATGCCACTCGAACGGCAACACGCCAGCCATCACAAGAATTCGCACCGGGAGAGAGATGCCGGCTTCGCGGAGTTCGATACCCTCATCCGTGCTGCTTACAGCCAGCCACCTGGCGCCGCATTCCACCAATTTGTGGGCCACCTGCACCGCCCCGTGCCCATACGCATTTGCCTTCACCACGGGCATTATCAAATTGCCCGGCTGGAGAGTTGCGGCGATGCTGTGGTAGTTTTCCGCGAGCCGCGAAAGGGAGATTTCCACAAAGGAGCGGTGTGGCGGAAGCGCGTCGGAGTTGGGGGTGCGAACTAGCTGGGATTCCATTGGACGCTCAGCGGATCCTCCCGGCTTTGCAGTTTCTCGAAAAGTTCTACGTAAAGCCCAGTAATGACATCCCAACTGTAGAGACGGCGCACTCGCTCCTGAGCCGTCGCCCGCAGCCGTTGGATTTCATGCTCTTTCATCGCGGAGGCCCGCTTAATCACTTCGCCAAGCGTATCCTTTTCGAAGGGCAGCCCTGCATCCCCCGCCACCTCCGCGTTCTCAGGCGTATTCAAATAGAGCACCAGATTCCCCTTGCCCATCGCCTCGATCAGCGCTGGATGGGTGCCCCCCACCTCTGTCGCGTGGATATACCCATAGCAGTGAGACTGCAATTCATGGTAACCCTTGCCATATATGCCTCCGGGCAAATGCACTCGGGGGTTTGTCGTATCACGGATCGCTGCGATGTAATCGGCGGCATACGGTGCATCGCCCACCAGAACCAGGTGTCTGGATGTCTCCACCGTCTCGAAGACCTGCCGCACGAGTAGCGGGTTGTTCTCCGGTTCGAAGCGAGTGACATAGAGCCAGTAATTTTGAGCTTCGACTCCAATCTGGACAAGGGTCCCGGTGGAGTCGAGCTTCTCAATCGGTGCTCCGTAGGGAATGCAAACAGATGCCGCCCCATACTGTGAGCGATAGTACGCCGCTATTTGGCGCGCATCCGTCACCATCACGGTTGGGAAGCGCGTGGCAAGATACTCCGACAAGTGATACCAGCTTCGGGCAACCCCGTTCCACTTCTTCCGAAAGCGTTCAATACCATCGACATTGAGTGCCACCGGCATCCCTGTCATGCGGGGAAGTATCGTGAAAATCGCGTTCGCGGCATTGCAATACAACACTGCGTCGTAGCGGTGAAACAGAAGATGAAGGGTACTTAGCGCGGAGTGGGCAAGCGTATCCAAATACTTGTTACGGATCGTGGGCAGCCAGGCGAGGCGAACGCCGCGGTACATCGCGTCCGGATGGCGCTGGCGGCAATAGACCGTCACGGAGTGGCCCTGTTCGGCGAGGCGCGTGCAAAGCTCCTCGGCAAACGTCTCATAGCCACCATAAGCCGCCGGAATTCCCGCGGTTCCCAGAAGTGCGATGCGCATCGGATTGCGCTCTAAAGATGCGCCGCCTCGGACCGGGATTGCGATGCCATCACGTGATAATCCGCGGGCGCCGGTTTAGAGACCGGATGGTAAGAAAACCAACTCTCGATATAGCGATCCGAAACGCGCTTGCGGCTCATCACCTGCTTGCGCTTTCGCATGGAACTGGACCAATTTTGAGCCAGGAACCAAAAAGCCTTTAGCGAGGAATGCTCCCAGACGAGGCAGCAGGCAATCACCACCAGATCGCGCCACAGAATGGACCAGAAGAATCGCCGGTAAATCGGTACGGAGATGTTCTTGATCCGCATCAGGAAGCGATTCTTCACGGAGTGCATATTGATCTCCGCGGGCAATGCGCGCCGGTTGCCCGGCAACACGTTGCGTACGTGATAGCCGCGCGCCATCGGTGTGTACAAGCACTTCCATCCGGCTAGCTGCGAGCGCCAGGCGACGTCCGCGTCTTCCCGATAGACGAAGAAATCGTGGTCGAAAAACTCACCATCCACGGCTATATCCCGGATCATCTCCGCGCGATAAAGCGCAGCGGCCGCCGTGGCGCCAAATACATACTCGAGGTTTGTGAAGTGCCCGTTGTCCACTTCCTGGCTGCCACGGTCGAGATGCCGCAGCATCGGTGTGAAGTAGATGCCCGTGGAATCCACCAGCGGCTTCTCATGAAAGTCGAATGTTGCCCGAATGGCCAGCAGCTTGCCGCAAACCGTCCCCACTTTGGGGTCGATATTGCCTGCGGCCACCAGAGAATCGATGAAATCGGGCAGCAGCAGAACATCGGGGTTTAGCGTAAGAACCCAATCCCCCTGCGTTAGACGAATCGCCTGGTTCTGCGCGGCTGCAAAGCCAGAGTTCTCTTCATTCAGGATGATCGTGCAGCGGCCGGAAAACTGCTCAAGGATGTCGATGGTTCCATCGGTGGAGGCGTTGTCGACGACGATGATTTCCTTCGCTTCATATCTTTGTTCCAGCACCGATTCCAGGCAGCGTTTAATGAAACGCCCGCTGTTATAGGTAACGATGGTGATGGAAACGAAGTCTGCCGAAGAGACAAAGTCTCGATTTGAGGGAGAGTGAGCCATAGAAGCGAAGAGAGTCCTTCTAAGTTTCGTGCCGGCTTTCAGTGTTGTCTGGAACCGGTCTGCCCGATGGTGGCCTCCCGTGAAGAGCTGCTTCCAACCCAAGCGCCATAAGGGGCTGCACCCCGGAGCTAACGCTTCGCCTTCGCGAACACGAAACTCGCAATAAGGCTTTCCCCATCGCTCCCAGCAAAACGGACAGTCCAATCATGCGAACCCAAAATCCAGGAAAATGTTTCGCTGAGTACTGTAGCAGACTCCGGTACCAGTATAGCTGACGAATCTCCGGATCCAGCCGGTGGATGGAGTGCCCTCCCACATGCACGCCTGCCTTCCTTGGAATGTGCCACACCTCATATCCGTTTCTGCGGAGGCGCAAACAGAAATCGACATCTTCAAACCAGAGCGGCCAGAACCGCTCGTCGAAACCGCCCAACTCCTCCCAGGCGCTCCTGCGCAGAAGCAGGAACGCGCCCGCCGGTTGCTCCACCATGGTTGCTTGCTCCCACTGGCCGTCAGCGTAGCGATAGCGACGGTTCAGGGCGTTGGCGGGCCACAGGCGATTCACGCCGAGATTCTCGGCGATCAGCGTGAGTGGCCGAGGAAAGCGACGGTATTGGAAGCGAAACTGAGGCTGGCCGTCTTCTCCCAACAATGTTGCCGAGACGGCTGCCACTCGGGCACCCCGGAACGCGTCAAGCAGCTCGATCGGCGAGGCAAGCAGGGCAACATCGGGGTTGAGCAGCAGAACGTAGGGCCTGTCCAGCAAGGCGATGCCTTGGTTCGTTGCCGCCGCAAAGCCCTCATTGGTGCCGTTCGGCAACAGAGTGACACCGAACTCGGCACCAATCGCGAGCGTTTCGTCGTCGGACCCGTTGTCCACCACCACCACGGGCAAATCGTAGCGGGCAAGGCTGCGAAGACACGCGGAAAGGACGTGCGCCGAGTTGTAGGTGACGATCACCACACCTAAGAGCCCTTCCGTTTTTCTTTGCGCCTTGGATGTCACCGTGTTTCTTTGGCCCACCCAGCCAGAATGAAGTACGCTCGCCAGAACGTGGAACCGTCCGGCATTTCCTTCTGCCGGCGTTCGATCTCGCGTTCGCTTTCCCCGACCACGCAAGATAAGCGCTCGTAGCGACCCGGGCTTCCCTCGCCATGTTCAGATTTCGGATCTCTGCGCCACTGCCTCCACCGCAGAAGGACCGATCCTTTTCCATGTAACGCCGCGAAGAATTTACCTTTCCGAGCGGCGAGCACAAGGAAAAGAAGATTCCCCGCCAGGATCGGCCGCCACCATTTGCGCAGCAGGGACGAGGGGTAGTGGCGGGCCACCAGCAGCAATTGATTCCGGGCGTTCCAGTAGGTTGTCCGCGCACTCCAGACTCCCAGCGTCGCACTGCCGGAATGCAACGCGGTGGCGGAAGGCACATAGCAGCCGCGACGCCCCGCTAGCGAGGCGCGTAATCCAAACTCCACGTCCTCCAGGTAATTCACGAAGGCTTCATCGAGGTTTCCGATCTCGCGGAACAGAGAGATCCTGAAGAGTGCGGCGGTCATCGGTGCGAACTGGACTTGTCTTGGAGCGGAAGCGTCCGGGTGGCCGCTGCTTTGCCGATGGAGTGCGCGTTCGGGGCATCCCGCCCGGCTCAGCAGATCCCATGTTCCATCAATCAGATCTGGCCTCTCGGAAGTGAGCAGCAACGGGCATGCGAAGGAGAGCGAGGGATCCTCCAGCGCATCCTCCAGCTCGGCCAGCCACCCGGAGTCCAGGATGACATCGCTGTTAACCAGTGCCACGAATTCGGTGTCCACTTCTGCTAAGCCGCGGTTCACCCCGCAGGCGAACCCAAAGTTCCGTTCGAGCCCCAGCCATTCCGCATGCGCCTCAGCGACGCTGCGCGAATCGTCCGTTGAGCAGTTGTCCACAACCAGAACCCGCGCCGCTGGTCTGGATTGTGCTGCAATACTAGGGAATAGCGTTGCCAGATGGGCTGCGCCATTGTAGTTCGGGATCACGATTGTGGTTCGCGCGTCTGCCAAGTAGTTGAGACCATTGCGGGCTTGTTCGGCTTTTTCTATGCCGAAAAGCGTCTGTGAAAATACATTATGACGACACGTCTTGTTTGCCGCCACTCGATCATTGCGCTGGCCTTGCTCTGTTTCGCTTCGCTGGCCATCCCCGCTGAGTTGCAGTCTGGCGCGAATGTTTATCTGCTTTCTATGCGGTCTGGCTTCAACTTGTTCCTCGCCAATCAACTCACCCAATCCAGCGTGCTGACAGTGGTCACAGATCCAGCCATGGCAGAGTACATCCTCACGGACTCCGTGGGAGAGGCGTTCGAGCAATCCATGGAAGCTCTCTACCCGAAGCCGAAGCCGGAGGAGGCCAAGCCGGAACACGCGGAGACGCCCAAGGAAGAGACGAAGAAAGAGAGCGGAGGAATGGGTTCCATGGTGGATGCCTATTCAACCACGGTGCGCAGGCCATCTGCCTTTTCCCGTGCCGACGGTACGTATTTCCTGGTTGACCGGCACAACCGTGTGGTTGTTTGGAGCACATTCCTCAATCATCGGGACACCCGGAACGAAGCGATGAACAAAGATGCCGCGCGCGTCGTCAAGCGGCTCAAGGAGTTCATGAAGGCTTCCGTTTCCGTTCCGGCGATGGTTCCCTAAGCCTGCGGTCTCCCCGGTATGCCCGCATCCCGGGCATCCACGTCCGCACGGCGTACTGCTTTCATCTCCAGTAGCTCATGGTACCGGGCGACAAGCCGATGCGTGTTCTTCTCGGCGTCCCACTCCTCCTCCACCAGCTCGCGCGCCGCCTTGGCCATCTTGGCTGCTCCTTCTGGTTTCTGCAGCACTCCCACAACCGCATCCGCAAACGTCGGTGCTGAATCGGCAATCGCGCACACTGGGCAGTCGGCCGAAACAAGACCCTCTGCACCGATCGACGTGGCGACTACGGGAATGCCGGCCGCAAATGCTTCAAGCAGTTTTACGCGAACGCCGGACCCCGTGAGAACGGGACAGACAAACGCCGCGCAATGGGCGAGGTGCGGCCGGACGTCGTCCACGGCGCCCAGCACATCGAGCCACGGGGAATGTGGAAGCGGCAAGCCCAACAGATGTGCATTCGGACCGACTACTCGCAACCGCGTTGCCGGCCGGCGTTGCATCACATCGGGCATTACCGAATCGAGAAGCCATCTCAGGCCTTCCTGATTGGGGATGTGCCGGAAATTCCCAACAAAAAGAATCGTGTCTTGATCGCGACCGGACGTCGCGTAGGGATAGGAGCCGATCTCGATCCCCGCGCGTAAGGTTGGGTCAGTTCGAAACGCAAGCTGAGGCGAGTAACCTTCCAGCACGGATGCGTTCGTTGCCGTACAGACCTGGATGTAGTCGATTCCATTCACCGCTTTCAACTCAAAGTGCAGGGCACGCAGGTACTCTAGGGCTGGAACAGGATCTCGAAAGAAGTTCGATTTCCGGACGCGCCTCGCCACGCTCTGGAAATAGATGTCGTGTTCGAAAAGAGCCGTCAGGACGCTCGAGTAGGGCTTTGCGTATTGGGCCATGTTCGTATACTCCAGCTGGAGTACATCGATAGACCTCTCAAAGATCAGACGTTCGAGGAGTTGCCGCAGCTCTGGGAGGGCGAACTCTCGCACCGCCTTTGGCAGCAGGCCCAGCCGAGTGGATGGCTGCGCGGGCGGACGCACCAGTAAGTGGATCGATGCGAAGCGGCTGGATTCCGCGATGTGAGCGGCGCATTCAGATTCTTCCTCGAGCATCACGACCAGATGCACATTGCAAAGCTTCGCCAAGTGATGAAGCGTTTGAGACATCAATGCCGCCCCACCATGATGCGGGGGGTAAATGGGGTATGGGGAAAGAAAAAGGACGTTTAAGGGACTTCGCGATTGGCGGGGGTGGCGGAAGCGATCATGATACACGTCAGGGCGGTGCAGCTTGAGCGAGTCGCCGTCCGTTAGCACCGCCATCCGCGCGCTGCTCCAACGTTGCAGTAGAACTTCAGGGAACTGCAATAGCGCCCAGATTGCCGCTCGCCCTGACGGCTTGGTTTGGTGCCGGCCATCGAAAACGGCTGCACAGCAATGGTAGACCAGACTAATGCAGTAGGTGGCTAATGCCCCGGGGTGAAGCACGTGTTTCCAGTGGAAGAGGATCCGGTTCTTTTCAACAACGGTGTTGATGTAGCCCGTCTGGAAGCGTTTACCGATGGTGCCCCGGTGTTCATGGTAGACCACACTTTCCGGCGCGTAGAGCACCTTCCAGCCGCGCTTCCACGCCTCCCAGCCTAGGTCCGTGTCTTCGAGGTAGAAGGGCCGGTAGAGATGGGCAAACCCCCCGATGGAGAGAAATTTTTCCCGATCAAAAGCCGAGGAGCCCCCCCCTGGGTAAAAGCATGGGTAAAGCATCGGAACGTCAGCACGCAGATCGTGGCCCAGCTCCACTTCCCCGTGGCGCCACCGGGCGTAGGTCAATCCCGATTCTTCCCTTCTTTTCGCTGGGTCGCTAAAAAGGATCTGCGCTGTCACGGCAAAAACCGCGGGATCGGAGAATGGGCTTAGCAGCGGAGCGAGGAAATCCGGCTCGACGCGCATGTCGGAGTTCAGGAGAACTACGAAAGAATTCGTAGCTGCTCGAATCCCGGCATTGGAGCCGCCGCCGAACCCGAGGTTTTCGGCAAGCTGGACAAGTCTCACTTGGGGAAAGCGGCGGACCACGACTTCACTGCTGCCGTCTGCTGACGCGTTATCGACAACGATCAGCTCATCGCCACGGGAGAAATCGCAAGCTGCAATCACGGATGGAAGGTATTTTTCGAGAAGATCACGACCATTCCAATTGGGAATGACGATACTTGCCGGTGGACGAAATACCTTGTCGGCGTCGGTGTTTTCAATCGTCGCCGGGCCGTTCGGGGCTAGCCGCTTGCGCATCCACCAGCCTGTAGCCCCGCTCAGGAGAAGCAATGAATAGACCGCCGGCAGAACCAAAACGATGAGAAGCGCTCCACCAAGATTGGTGAAGATGCGCCACGCCTGGCCGGCTAAGGTACGCGCGCTCACAATGGGATTCGCCTCAAATCCGGACCAACGCCAATGCGACGTCCCAGCCTCACCCAGCGCGATGAACGCACAAGCTCAAGTGTGTTCCGTCGTTGTTCCGAGATCGCAAGCAGCGCGCGAAGTCGATCTGAAATCGTGGAGACCGTCAGGTCGCTCTCTGAATCTGCAAGACCTGCGATGTCCGCCAGCAGGCTCAGCTCTCGATGGCGAAGGTGTTGATGATCCTCAAGTGCCAGATTTAGCGAGTGGAGCTGATCTGCAGCGGTCTCCGCACGCGCAATGCCCGCTGCAAGTGCTTCGGTCGCTTCGCGAAGGCCCAATTCCAGTTGCCCAATCCGCTCTCTTAGCTCAACATTGTGGGCGTCCAGACCTTGCGCCCATTTCGAACGCTCTTCGACTGTCTGCTCCGCTTCATGCAATCGCGAAACCGCGTTCGCCAACTCCGCACACTTGTTGTCCAATGCCTCAGTACTTTGAAGCGCCCAGTTGGACCGCTCTTCCAGTTCCTTTTCAAGTGCTTCGTGCGCAAGCTGCAGCTCCGCCAGATCGGTCTTCGCTTCATCAAGCCAATCTGTCTTGGTGAGAACTTCGTGTTCCAGCAATTCGATGTGCTTTGCGCGCTCCATTAGCACGTTGCCGCTGGAGGCTAAATAAACAAAATTATCGATTGCCTGAATCTCGCCATGCGAACAGATCGCAATGTAGAACTGGGCGTCGGCGACGTTGCCGCCGGTGGCGCTGCTAAATGCGCCAGATCCACCGGCCTCTCCTTCTTCGAAAATACAGATCCCCGGCACCAGGTTCTGGCCCAAAACACGGATCTGGCCAAATGTTTGGCGCAAGGCGGAGATAAACTCCATATACGCGAACTCGTGAACATGAAAGGGATTCGGGCCTGAATCTCCGCGGGAAGCCGCGTAGTAATCGCGGTTGGGCGTGGAAATCAGTGCTAACCCGTTTCTCGCCGTCACACGCGCGATTTCTTCCAGGAAGCCCTTCCAGTTCTCCAGGTGTTCGATCACCTCAAAGGATACGCACAGCTCAAAGCACCCGTCGGGAAACGGAAGGACTGCGACATCGGCGGCGGAAAAGCTGACGCCGGGCGCGCCGTTGCTCTGCCGCGCGGCCTCAACCGTTTCAACATCGACATCGACGCCAACTGCCGATGCTCCTGCCGCCCCTAACATTGCCGTTCCGTAGCCTAGCCCGCAGCCAGCGTCCAGACAACGTTTTCCAACAGCCAGTTTTGCCGCAAACCGATACCGGCTGACATGCTCGTGCAACAAGTCGGCATCCACCCGTCCCGGAACGATACGCTCGCCCGTAAACTCAACCATGGAGCACCTCGCTTCCAGTGACTGAAGCAAGGCGCTGGTTGATTCCAATGTGGCAAGGCAGGTGCAAATAGCCGTATACGGGGAGCTCGCGTGCGTCCATTGCTACCGAAATCACGTTCTCAACCCAGTCGCACATGACGAATGCATTCAGGTCTCCGTCAGCGATCGCCGCGGTGAACGAGAACGCAGCCGGATATAGCTCGGGAATCGTCAGGTGGAAGTCGACCGTCATGGTCTGTCCCGGCTCAAGCGATGGAAGTTCGACGCCTTCCCTCAGCGTATTGGAAGCGGCGAGATCCAATCCCAGGTGATTTCGAATCACATAACCCGCAATTGGCGAGGGCACTGTGGCTTTCGCCAAGATGCTCATCCTGAACACCACCTCCCGATGAGGATGCAAGAGGACTACTTGCTTTCCCGAAGCATCGGTCAGTGCCACGCCGATCACTTCCGCACGACCGTCCCCAAAGCGGTGGTCGATGTTTGGGATATCGTGCATCGTTTCCGGGGGGCCTTCGGCGAACGAGTCTTCCAGGGAGTGTTGGCGCTGCGGGTGTGAATCCACGTACTTTCCGTCGCGAGTCGTCATCTCAGCCAGATAATGAGAGACAACCGTCTCAGGATCCCCGCACTCTCGCATCAACCCGTGGTCCAGCCAAAGGCAGCGATCCCCGATCGCGCGTACATCCTGAGCGGAGTGGGTGACATAAAGAATCGTGGTTCCACTCCGCTTCAGCTCATGCACCTTGCGCATACAGCGCTGGCGGAAATAAATGTCTCCGACAGCCAATGCCTCGTCCACAAGCAAGAGATCCGGCTCCAGATGCACTGCCACTGCGAAGGCCAGACGAACCAGCATACCGCTGGAGTATGTCTTCACCGGTTGGTCGACAAAGGCGCCGATCTCGGCAAAGTCCTCAATCTCCGGCATTCGCTTCGCAATCTCGGCGCTGCTGAATCCCAGCAAGGCTGCGTTCAGCAGAACGTTTTCACGGCCAGTGAAGTCGGGATTAAAGCCGGCGCCCAGTTCGAGAAGCGCCGCCAATCTGCCGCGAACGGTTAGTTCCCCTTCAGTGGGAGGAATGATGGAGGCGATCAACTGCAGCAGCGTGCTTTTCCCCGAGCCATTCTGCCCAACGATGCAAAAGGTCTCCCCTCGTTCCACTTCGAAGCTAAGATCGCGCAGAGCCCAGAAGTGGGAACGTGTATCAGCGGATTTTGGAAATAGGAGTTGCCGCAGCCGTGCGCTAGGGGAACTGAACAGGGGATATCGTTTTGAGAGGCGGGAAGCCTCCACCGGGTATGGGGGACGGTTCATCGGCGAACTTGCGCGCAACAAACAGGCAGCGGGCGCACCCTTACCATCCTCGCACAGTTCCTCCGTACCAAACGCTGCAACGGCCAAAACCCTGCGCTACACTAGGAGATTGCAGCGTTCTCCTGGCGGCGTAGCTCAGTTGGTTAGAGCGACGGTCTCATAATCCGTAGGTCACTGGTTCGAGTCCAGTCGCCGCCACCATGTCCCTGTCATTCTTGCTCTTGGAGGATGGTTGCGTAGATCCGCTGTAATTCCTCTTCGCTGTAGAAATCGATCTCCAGGCGGCCCTTTCCGGGACTGCGCATCTGGATTCTCACCCTAGTCCCGAGGTGGTCCTGCAATCTCCCCAGCGCCGCCTTCCAATTCGCGTCGAGATCCTTAACTCGCCCGCCCTTCTGCTTCGAGTCGCGAGGCGCACTGGACGCATCCCTCGCTAGTCGCTCTACCTCCCGCACCGATAGCGACTCCGCAGCTGCTTGGTTGGCGAGTTGCACCTGGATGTTCGTATCTTCAATCGCCACTAAGGCTCTTGCGTGGCCCATGGAGAGGCGTCTATCCGCCAGCAACTGCTGCACTTCGTGCGGAAGTCGCAGCAACCGGAGATGATTGGTGATGGTCGACCGATCTTTACCGGTTCGTTCCGCGATCTGCTCGTGGTTCAGGCCCAATTCCAAAATCAGCCGCTGATAGGCCTCGGCCACCTCCAGAGGATTCAGGTCTTCCCGCTGGATGTTCTCAATCAGGGTTACTTCGAGCAAGCGATCGTCGGAGATCTGGGTATAGACCACCGGCACGGCGGATAGCCCCGCCAGCTTTGCGGCGCGCAGCCGTCGTTCACCCGCAACCAACTCGATCTTTCCGTCTACCCGGCGCACAATCAGTGGCTGAATGATTCCGTTTGCTCGGATAGACTGGCTCAATTCATCCAGCGCCTGCTGGTGAAAGATCGTCCGGGGCTGCAACGGGTTTGGGCGAATCTGATCTATAGGAAGGCTCAACGGCTCCGATGTAGCCAGGTCCGCCGTGGGGCGTGTCACGGAACTAGCTTTCGGGGAAAGCAGAGCGCCTAAGCCTCTTCCGAGGGCTTTCTTCTTAGGCTGCGGATCGGTCATGGCTTAGAATCTCGTTCGCAAGTTGGATGTAACATTCGGCGCCCTTTGAGCGCACGTCGTAGGAAAGTATCGGTTTACCGTAGCTGGGGGCTTCCGCGAGGCGAATGTTCCTGGGTATAACTGTCTTGAACACCTCGTTCTCAAAGAATTCCCGCAGCTCGCTAGCAACCTGGCGCGTGAGATTGGTGCGCTCATCGTACATCGTCAGCAGAACTCCCTCGATGGTAAGAGGGTGGCCAAACGCCTCCCGAATCCGGGCGACTGTGTCCATCAGTTCAGAAATTCCTTCCAGCGCGAAAAACTCGCACTGAATGGGGATGAGCACGGAATCGGCGGCGAGCAAAGCGTTGAGAGTCAAGAGGTCGAGAGCGGGAGGGCAGTCAAGAATGATGAAATCGAACTGATCGCGTAAATCTTTGAGGCAATTGCGGAGCAGAAGTTCGCGATCTTCGGTATCGATGATCTCGAGGTTGGCACCCACCAACGCTTTCTCGGAAGGAATGAGATGGAGCCCCTCAAATTCGGTGTGCAGAATGGCTTCCTGCGGCGTGTGCTCGGAGACTAGGAGATGGTAGAGCGAAGGTCGTGGAATGTTTTTCGGGATCCCAAGGCCCGAGGTTGTATTGGCCTGAGGATCACAATCGACGAGAAGAATGCGGAGGTCCGACGCCGCCAGCGCGGCGGCGAGGTTAATCGCAGTCGTTGTCTTCCCAACGCCTCCCTTTTGGTTGGCGATAGCAATCACGCGTGCCACAGAATCACCTCTTCTCCAACTCAGGCAAATGTCATGCTAGCACAGGGGTGGGGTGGGTCGTTTCACGTGGAACGGAGGGGGAGAGAATTGTTTTGGCCTCACCCAGCAGTTGCGGAAGGTGTGACACTCAACACCATTGATTCGGGTCGCCAAGGTACCGCATCCCACGAAACTTTCCATCCCTGACGCAACAACTGAGTGCCCCATCGATCCGAATCCGAGGCGCCAACCAGCATGACTGCCGGAATCCCTCTCCGGCTCGCAAAATCGACAACCTGCTGGATATTCACTGCCCTCGTAACCACAGCATCGAGTGATCCGGCATACATCTCGGCAGCGCCTCCGCAAATCGACACGTTGACCATCCCTCGTGTAGCCTCCCGCAGAAAAGCAACGCGCTTTTGGCGTACTTCCAACAGGGCCACTTCGATATCGGGCCTGTGAGCGGCCACTCCGATCCCAGGGAAACCCGCACCAGACCCAAAATCGGCCACGGATCGCCATCGGGAACTCATTCTGCCAGCCAGATAGAGGCTTTCACCGTAGTGCCTTACAACTGCGCTATCTACTGTCAGGTCACCCACCAGATTCATCACCCGATTCCATCGCGTGAGCACCTGGAAATGCTGCATACACACATTGAGTCCGGCATCATCGAGCGCCATCCCATACCGGTCTGCCAGCCCGCGCAGCCCAACGCAGAACGCCCTATCCTCCGTCGAATTCACGCCGCTCCGCCCCCGGCACCACCAGCCATCGTCAAATGAACATCAAGCAGCGCTATCGCCGCCGGTGTTACTCCAGGCACCCGTGCCGCCTGCCCGAGTGTAGTGGGCCGCACGCGGCTCAGCTTTTCGCGCACCTCCCGGGATAGCCCGTAGATCTCGTCAAACTCCAACGCCGCCGGAATACGGCGCTCCTCGCCGTCTCTCAGTCGGTCCACCTGTCTCTGCTGCTGGCGGAGGTAGCCGTCATACTTCAGCTCGGCGTCCACCGTGAGCATCGCTCCCACTTCCGGGCAACTCCCCATCTGGGCCGCGAGGTAGCGCTCGATATCGCGTATCGAGTTCTCGGGGCGCCGGAACCATTCAGCAAGCGCCGGATTCGTATGCGGTTGCGCACCTCCCCGGACGCTCTCTGGCAGGTCTCGTACCCTTGCCCGCCCAACCAGGCTGCGAATCTGCGTTTTCTGCTCTTGCTTCCTTTCAAACGCGGCCACCCTCTGCTCAGATGCCAGCCCGAGCCGCGCACCCAGAGGTGTTAACCGTTCATCGGCATTATCAATCCTAAGGTTTAGCCGAAACTCCGCTCTTGACGTGAACATCCGGTATGGCTCGTCCGTTCCCTTCGTCACAAGGTCGTCGATCAGAATCCCAATGTAGCCCTCGTCTCGTCCCAGAATCACCGCATCACCACCGGATAGCCGCCTTACCGCATTGATTCCCGCCATCAGTCCTTGCGCCGCTGCCTCTTCGTATCCCGACGTCCCATTGATCTGCCCGGCGAAATACAGCCCACGCACCCGTTTCGTCTCGAGCGAATGCAAGACCTCCCGCGCGTCCATACAGTCATACTCAATCGCGTAGCCAGGCCGGATCATCTCGGCCTGCTCCAGACCGGAAATTGAGCCGATCATCTGCTCCTGTACGTCCACCGGCATGCTCGTAGACATCCCGTTCAAATAGACCTCGTGCGTATCCAAGCCCTCCGGCTCAAGGAACAGTTGATGCCTTCCTTTGTCTTGAAACTTGACGAACTTGTCTTCGATCGAAGGGCAGTAACGAGGCCCAATTCCCTGAATCTTTCCGCTATAGAGCGGTGATCGCCCTAGGTTTTCCTCGATTATCCGCTTGGTCTCCGGCGTCGTATAGCCCAGGTAGCAAGCGATTTGCCGCTGCAGCGCTCCCTTCGTTAGAAAGCTGAATGGAGTTGGCTCTGCATCGGCGTGCTGGATGGCAAACGCGCTCCAATCGATCGTCCGCCCGTCCAATCGGGGGGGAGTGCCGGTCTTCATCCGCGTCCAGCGAAACCCAAGAGATCGCACCTGGTTCGCGAGATGCACCGACGGCAATTCCCCGTTCCTCCCGCAACTGGTTCGCTGCTCTCCCACATGAGCTTCCCCGTTCAAAAAGGTACCCGTCGTTAGAATGACCGCTCCCGCCTCCACCCGCCGGCCGTCGGCCAGCAACACTCCCGCGATACGAAGGTCATCGCCCTCGCCCTCAAGCTGCAGTTCCGCAATTTCCGCTTGTAACAGGCGCAGATTCGCTTCCTGCTCCAGCACCTCCCGCATCCTCGTACGGTAGATCTTCTTGTCACATTGAGCCCTAGGCGCCCAGACGGCGGGGCCCCGGCTTGTATTGAGCAGCCGAAACTGGATCCCCGCGTAGTCGGTTACTTCTCCCAGAACGCCGCCCAGTGCATCGATCTCACGGGCCAAATGCCCTTTGGCGATTCCCCCCATTGCGGGATTGCAGCTCATCTGCGCAATCAGGTCCAGGTTCATCGTCACCAGTGCAGTCTTCGCTCCAAGACGCGCGGCCGCGCGCGCCGCCTCACAGCCTGCGTGACCCGCCCCCACCACCAGCACGTCGAAACTTCTCATATATCCCCGTTACCTATTCTTTCAGAGATGCTGTCCACGCTTCGCCGGTCGCGTCACATCATTGACAACCGCCTCTTCCGCCGCATAGCCTCAAATTTTCTGGGAGAATCCGCAGTGAAGATCTTAGTCGTAGGTTCTGGGGGTCGCGAGCATGCCCTCGCCTGGAAGCTTTCGCAATCCCGCCATCATCCCGATATCTTCATTGCCCCGGGCAATGCCGGTACCGCCTCGGCAGGCCAGAATGTTCCCATCTCCGCTCTCACCCCCGAAGCCATTTCGGCCATTGCTCGCGACTATCTTATTGATCTCGTCGTCGTCGGGCCGGAACAGCCGCTGGTTGCCGGAGTCGCCGACGCTCTTCGTGAAAACGGTATCCCGGTCGTGGGACCCTCCGCTGCCGCCGCTAGCATCGAAGGCAGCAAGATTTTCTCTAAGCGCCTCATGGAGAAAGCAGGCATCGCAACCGCCCGCTTCTTAGTGGCCGAAGGCCCTGCTGAGGCCCTGCGAATTCTCGACGATTTCCCAATTCCGGTCGTTCTAAAGGCAGATGGACTCGCCGCCGGCAAGGGTGTCATCATCGCCCACAGTTACGAGGAAGCCCGCGCCGCCATTGCCGAACTGATGGAGAGCAGAACGCTGGGCGACGCCGGAACTCGTATCGTCATCGAGGAGTTTCTCACCGGGGAAGAAGTAAGCTTTATCGTCCTCACGGACGGCATTAGCGTGGTGCCGTTCCCTCCCGCCCAGGATCACAAAGCCATCTTCGACGGAGATCAGGGCCCCAATACCGGCGGAATGGGTGCCTATTGCGACACTCGCATCCTTTCTCCGGAAATGCAGGCGCAAATCGTACGCGACGTCGTCCACCCCACCCTTCGGGCAATGGAAGCAGAAGGCGCCCCCTTCACTGGCTTCCTCTTTGTCGGACTCATGATGACCGCGAAAGGCCCGCGCGTGCTTGAATTCAATGCCCGTCTCGGCGACCCGGAAGCGCAAGCTCTCCTGATGACCCTCGATTCCGACCTCGTCGATCTCTGTCTGGCTGCCGCCCGCCAGCAACTGGCTCAGGCCAAGGTGGCCTGGAAGCCAGGCCCATCTATCTGTCTCGTCCTTGCGGCCGCAAACTACCCCGGTAAGCCGCGAACAGGCGACCTCATCGACGGAATTGGTGAAGCCGAAGCGGCCGGAGCCACTGTTTTTCATGCAGGCACGGCCCTCGCCGACAACCGGATCACCACTGCCGGTGGCAGAGTTCTCGGAGTCACGGCTTCGGGCGATACCCTCCCGGAAGCCATCGATTCGGCCTACCGGGCTGCGGCGTGTATTCGTTTCGACGGCATGCAGAAAAGATCCGACATCGGAGCAAAAGGCCTGAAACGCTGGTAGGCCGATTCAATCCAACCGAATCCCGGCACAAAAATCAAGCTAGAATGGGCTTGTCGGCCCCACGGGCACGTAGCTCAGTAGGATAGAGCGTCCGCCTCCTAAGCGGAAGGTCGCTGGTTCGACTCCAGCCGTGCCTACCACCTTCCCCCCTTTCTTGTCCCCTCAAGAATTGACCTTTCCTAATCTTTTTGTCTAGAGTACTAGGAATGAACCGTCCTTTCCGCGTTCTGATAGCGCTTCTTCTATTCGGCTTGGTCGCCTCCACCGCGACAGCGGTCCTGATGGATCTCCCCGGTCAGCTTTCCGGTCGAACCCTGCTCGCACCGCAATTTCCGGTAATTGACGATACGCCCATTCGCGAAGAGCTCCCCATCCTTCGTGGCGATACGCTCGATTCCGTACTCCGTCGCGCCAGCCTTGATCCCGTCACACAGTTCGGTCTCGCGCAAGCGGTGATTACCGCAGTAGACGTGCGTAAGCTTCGCGCTGGAGACGCCTTCCTCCTCACCCGCACCGCGCTACGTGAGCCGCGAGCCCTGGAGTATCAGATCGACCACGACAGCATCCTCCACATCGATATCCCAGAGCCCAAGCTCGAAACACCCTCGTTCCCATCTACGGTTCAGACCATTCCCAGCAGCGTCGCCACGGTGCCCATCTGCGCCACTCTTGAAAGCTCGCTTTTCGAAAGCATCGATCAAGCGGGCGAAAGCCCCGAGCTTGCCATCCGCATGGCGGAACTCTTTGCCTGGGACCTGGATTTCTATACCGATCCGCAAAACGGCGACACCTTCTGTCTGCTTGTGGAGAAGCGATCTTATGAGAACGGCCAACAGCCCACTTACGGCAAGATCCACGCCGCGACATACAAAAACATGGGAAAGATGCACGATGCCTTTCTTTTCCAAGACAAAGAAGGCAAACCTGTTTACTTCTCAAGCGACGGCCAAAGCACCCAAGCCGCCTTTCTTCGCTCTCCACTTAAGTTTGCCGCTCGCATTAGTTCCCGTTTTTCCCACAGTCGCCTCCACCCGGTATTGAAGATCCGTCGCCCCCACCTGGGCATCGACTATGCGGCCCCAACCGGCACACCCGTGCAGGCGATCGCCGCGGGCACAGTCACCTTTTCCGGACGCTCCGGTGGAGCCGGAAACCTCATCAAACTGCGGCACGCGAACGGCTTCGAATCCTATTACATGCACCTATCCCGCCGGCAGGTAAAGGCAGGGCAGAAGATCGATCAAGGCCAGCAAATTGGGCTCGTCGGCTCCACAGGTCTATCCACGGGGCCACACCTCGATTTTCGGATTCGCAAGCACGGGAAATACCTGAATTTTGAAAGGCTCGATCTTCCCCGCCAGTCCTCGGTTCACCCATCGATGATGGCAGCATTCAAAGCGAGACGCGGCGAATTACTCGCCATGCTCGGGGAGCGTTCCGCCAGGAATGGTGAGGTCGTTGCCTCAGCCCAACCAACGGCCGACAGCGTCGCCGCCCCAAATTAGGAAGTTCGCAGCCGGATGGGGCGCCACGTTATCTCGCGGACAACGGTCTTGCCACCACCGCCCCACAGCATAATCCCATCGCTGTCGGCGCGCGAGGGGTAAACCCGGGTCGTCAGGCAGCACCCTTCGTTCACGTAAATTTCCACCATCGAGCGGTCCAGGAAAATCGTGATATTCAAGCTCCCGCCCTTCTCTAACGGAAGAGCCGCGATATTCTCTTTCCGCTCCTGCTCGTCCGAAAGAGAGCTTCGGCTCCGGTCTACCGCAATCGTCCCCTTCACCGCGTCGTACACGAGCCGTGTCTCCTCCGCGCCGTCCGGGCTTCGATAGAACGAAACCCCCAGCTCGTTGGCATCCCCGGGCTCAATCAGTGCGTCCAGCCGCCCGGCATCCCCGCGCATCCCCTCGGCGCGCATCTCGGAATTGATTTGTCTCCCGATAGGCAAACTCTTCACGCTCTTCCCAAACTGAACAAGCCGCCGGCAAAACGGATGAGGCGCCTGTCTCAATCCGCCATCCTCCGCCAAACTCAGCACCCGTGGCAGGCTCTGCGCTCCCGCCCATCCAGCCTTCACCTGAGCCTCTTTCGTCCTTCCCTCCCAGCTCCACCCGAACATCACCCGCCGGTCGGCAGCATCCAGAAATACCTGCGGGGCGTAGAAACTCCCACCGTCGTCCAGGCTTCCCCATCGCTCCGCCCGAAAGCGGCGATCCGCGTACGTGCCCACCGCCCAAAGTGCCTTTCGCAGCGGAATAGGGGAGATCAGCAGCACGTGCTTATTCCCCAATGGGAAGAAGTTGGGGCACTCCCACATCGTCCCCAACGCAGGGTCGTCACTCTCTGCCAGCGGATGCAGATATTCCCAGTCGCGAAGATCGCTCGAACGATAAAGCAGAATCCGCCCGCCCTTGCCCTTCACGCCACTCCCCAACGCCATCAGCCATTCCGTTCCCTCGCGCCAAACGAACGGATCCCGGAATCCGGTCGCCTCCATCCCCTCTGGCGGCCCCGCAATCACCGGATTTCCCTCATACTTCACCCACCGCTCCAGCAACGCGTCGCTACTCGTGGCGATCGCCTGCACCTCGGGCTGGGTGCCCGTATAGACCAGTGTAGGTTCGCTCCCATTCACTACAGCGCACCCGGAGAACACGCCGTCTTTGTCGTAGCCCCCCGGGGTTGGCGCTAACGCGATCGGGAAGTTGCGCCAACTCACCAGATCCTGGCTCACTGCATGTCCCCAATGCATATTGCCCCACACGGCGGCGCCAGGATTGTACTGGTAGAACAAGTGGTAGTTTCCCTTGTAGTAGATCAGCCCGTTCGGATCATTCATCCAGTTTTTCGGTGGCAGAAAGTGATACCGGGGCCGATGGGGATCGTTTGGAAACGGCTCGGTCCGCGTGTTGCCGCGTGAGCCGGTCGTCGCTTGGCCAACCGATTGCTCCTGCTGAGCCGCGGCTTCGTTCCCGGCCAACCCGCTCCTTGTCATGCCGGTCAGTGCCCCGATTGCCGAAATCGCCGAAAACTCACGTCGCTTCAAACTACACCTCCCATCTCCTCCCCCATCCTATCTGTCTGGAGGAATCCATTCCCGTCTCGCCTCCCGGGAAGCCGCCGCATCAAACGTGTAGTAGGCCAGATCCAGCCTCCTCACCAGCCCATAGGCTTCCACCACCGCGCGAACCCGATCCAGCCTTTCCCATTCGCCGGGCAGTCGCTCCATCAACGCCGCCACCCTATCGATCCAGAAAACGGTCAACGTCTCGAGGTAACCAGCCGTTTCCGAGTTTGTACCGCCCGTCGATTCGTTATAGTTTGAAATGGCGGTTCGAAGCGTACGCAACGCCTCCGTTCTGCCATGCTCTTCCACCAGCAGGGCCGCGACACTTAAATGGGCGCGATGCGTCCACTCCTGAACCGGCAGCCGGCAACCGAGAAACTTCACCAGGAATCCGTTGAGTTCCTGTTCACTTTGCAGCCAGCGCTCCAACAATCGCTTGGGAGGATCCGATTCGATTTGGATGCTCATGCCATCATCCTAACAATCGACCTTCCATAAATTTGCAAATGCTCGAAGTCAGCAATCTTTTCCAAGGAACATACAATGGATGACGTCGATTCGAAAGCTCTCACCTTGTTGTGCCAAAACGGCCGAATGAGCTGGGCAGACCTGGCTCAACACCTTAATCTCTCGCCGCCCGCGGTGGCCGAGCGCGTCCGAAAACTCGAAGAGCGAGGCATTATACGCGAATACACGGCCCTCCTCGATTCTGCTTCCTTCGGCTTCGGGCTGCAGGCATTCGTTGCCATCACTCTCGGGAAGGCGAAGCACCGGAAGTCGTTTCTGCGTTCCGTCCAAAAGATGCCCGAAATTCTTGAGTGCCATCACATCGCCGGCGAAGCGGACTTCCTCCTGAAAGTCCTAGTCCGCGATACGGCTCACCTCGATTCCCTCATCGCCGAAGGCCTCCGGGAGATCAGCGGCGTCCAGCGCACCAACACCACCGTTGTTCTCTCCACTGCCAAAGAAACCACCTTCGGACGCGCCGGTCTTCTCCCTCCGGACCCAAGCGAATAGCCGCAGTTTCCGTCCAGCGCTACCTGGCTCCGCTCGTTTTCGAAGAACTCATCCCTATATTGGGGCGGAGGAAAATTCCGTGAGCTCTACAAAAGCACCGTTGCTAGTGCATGCGAAAGCGGCCAGCGAAACGCAACACGCAAACTGCACAACATCCTTTCTTTTCAGGGAGTTCCCCGTAGCGGCGGCAGCCGTTGCCTCTCTAACCTCTCATTCTCAACCAGCCCCCCAGGTGCGTTCCCTTGCTGCCCGCGCGCAAAAATCGGCGTTTCCAGAGGGCGCTTCCAAGGGCCAGTCACAGCATTTCGAAATAAAATCGATGCGTCTCGACGCAGGCCAATATCTTCCCGATCAGCACAAGAAAAATCTGATCGTGTTGCACTTCACCGCGGGAAGCTCCTGCGAAAGCGCTTTCCGGACGTGGAACGCTAACCCAGACCGCATTGCCACCGCATACGGTGTGGATCCGGAAGGCTCCATCGTCGAGTTCTTCCCTCCCGAATGCTGGGCTTACCACCTCGGCATCAAGGGCACCAGTAAACACGACCATCGCTCCATCGGCATTGAAATCGCCAATGTCGGCCCCCTCAAGCTCGCTCCTGGCAATCCGGCTGTCCTCAACTGGTGGCCCAAGAACTGGGGCACCCGCTTTTGCGACATCGCCGAGACCGGCCGCTACCGGCGCGCTGCCTACCGTGGCATTGATTACTTCGCCACGATGCCAGAGATCCAGCAGCAATCCGTCGGCATCCTCGTGCGCGAGCTCTGTGAACGCTTCTCCATTCCCAGGCAAGCCTCGCTAGCGGCACGCAATGGAGAATTCGACCCTAAGGCCTTCGATACCTACGCGGGCGTGGCCACCCACACCAATTTCCGCCGGGATAAGTGGGATGTTGGCCCAGCCTTCAATTGGGAGAACCTCGGCTTTTGAGGTGCTCCGCGCAGCCGGAACGGCAGTTTGAAAGAGGAAGAGACTACGGCGTGGGAGCTTCCGCCCCTGCCGTCTGCTTCTCCCGGTCCCGGTCCGGCTGCTCGCGGATATTCGCGTCATAGACCCGTTTGCCATTGCGGTCGAACATTTCCAGGTGAATCCGCGCTTCGTCGATTTCCAGCCGCGTGAACCCGTACATTGTCTGCGCAAAAAGCGTTCGAGGGTCGGGACGCAATTGACGAAGCCGGGCGCCCCCTCCGCCTGAAATCACAAAGTGCGTCCCCTCAATCGGTTTGAAATGTTGAAGGTCATGGTCATGGCCCGCCAGATAGATCGCGGCCCGCCCTCGCAACAGAGGCAGAAGCGCCGTTTCCAATAGTTCGTTGTCCCCGTGGTAGCCCGCCGAGAAAATCGGGTGGTGCCCATAGACAATCTTCCAGTGCGCCTTGCTCTCAGCCAGTATTTTGTTCAACCAGCCATACTGCTGGGCTCGCGGATCCATTGTGTCAATCGCCACCAGATCCACCAGTTCACTCCGCAGCACGTATTGCCGTGCCGGAAATCGCCACGTGTTACTCGGGGATTCATAGTCCAACTGGGCCTGCACGTCGCCGTAGTAGTCGTGGTTGCCCAAGGTCGGGTAGATGGGAAAGCCAAGGTTCCCATAAGGTTCTTCCCAGCGGCTATGCCACTTCGCATCCGCCACGCTGGAAACTCCCCGCTCGTAGAAGTTGTCCCCCACCGTGACCCCAAAATCGAAGGGTTCCGCCGCGTGAACGTTGGCGATTGCTCTTGCAACGTCCCTCTGCCCGCCGCTGCCCTGGCCGAAGTCGCCCAAAACCAAAACGCGCACCATGGTGTTCGGCGTCTGCAATTCCACCTCCGCCGGCGCGAACGGCAGCCCTCGGTTTCCATCGGAGATCCGGGAGTAGCAACCGGAAAGCCCCAACAGCAGCAGTGCCGGAAGCCAAACCGCGGCCGCTCGCTTCCACCAAACGCGTGGTCTCACAAACCAAACCGGAAATTTCTCTGCATCAAACGTCGTCATTTGTCCTTCCAGTTACCAGAAGTTCTCATTTCCGAGGCGGTTTCACCAAACTTCCCTCGTCCCCTGGCGGTACTTCCCCCAGCCAGTACCTGCCCGTTTTCGCGAATTTTCGCTCTAGCCGCATTGCTCGACAACGGATACACTGGAGGCACTTCCCCCCTCGATCTTCTCCCCCCAGGAGAGTCCATGCAGCCGATTTGTCTCCTGTTGCCGGTCGGTTCTGATCTGGCCACCTGCCTTTGGGCCGTGCTCGAGTTGGGCTTTGAAGCCCGGGCGGCCGGCGATTCAAGAAATCTCCCACGCACCGCCCCACCCTCGAAGCCTCCCAATCCCGCCACGCGAATGGCATCCCCCCACCATCGCATCCTGGCCACGATCTTTCGCGAGCACCTCCTCGGAATCAGCCCTCGCCACGCTGGCATCTGGATGGAGCGCCGCGAATTGGCCGACCTCCTCCGCCTGCTCGAATGCGGGCTTTCCCGTCTTGATTCGCGCTATTCCCATCCGGAATCGCTCCCCCTCCATCTCGAATCCGTCGCCGAATTTCTGGCTAGCGTCCGTGCCCAGATGGGTGCCCTCCGCAAGCCAGCCCAGCGCCAGCCCGCCCCCCGAGCCCGCGCCGCTTCCGCCACTGCCGGTGCCGCAAGCAACTGGGCCACCTGACTTCTGAAGCGAGGTCGTCGCGGCCCCGGCTTTCTCCTTACGCAGCCTCTTCTACTGCCGGGATGATATGCTGGCTCGGTGAATCGCCGTCGCTTTCTGGCCAGCCTCGGCCTCACTCCATCTTTGTTTACCGGTTGCACTTCGCCCTCGTTGGAGCCTTATCCCAACCGCGACGTCAAGATGGTCGTCCAGGCTGCTCCAGGCGGCCTCTCCGACACCGTTTCCCGCATCATCGCCAGCCAGATGGAATCCACTCTAGGAGTCCCTGTCGTCTGTGAAAACAAACCCGGAGCCGCCGGTGCCCTCGCCTTTTCCTTTGTCAGTCGCCGTCCCCCGGATGGCTATACCCTCGGCCACGCCCCCGTGGAACTCGCCATCCTCAAAACTTTGGGCTACACCAGCGTCTCGCCCGAAACCGTTGACCCTCTCTGCTTGGTCTCGAAAACCCGCCCCGCCCTCGCCGTCGCCGCCGCCTCGCCCTTCAAGGACTTTGCTTCCTTCCTTTCGGGTGTCCGGGAGCGTCCCGGACACTTCATCGCGGGCAACAGCGGCACTGGCTCCATCTGGCATCTCAACGCCTTGCTCATGGAACAAGCTCTTGGCCTCAAACTGCTTCACGTTCCCTTCGGCGGTTCCTCCGCCACCATCACCAACCTCATGGGCCGTCATATTGACCTTGCCGTGATGGGCGTCGGCGAAGCCGTCCCCCAAGTAGATGCGGGCAGCCTCCGCGTCCTTGCTGTCTTTGACCAGGACCGCACGCCCCTCCTGCCCCAGGTCCCCGCTGTCCGCGAACTTGGCTATTCCTTCGGCGCCAACGCCTGGAGCGGCTTCTTCGGCCCCAAAGGCATCCCTGCCCCGGCCAAGGAACTCCTCGCTACCGCCTTCCGCAAGGCCTTCGAAAGCGACCTCTTCCAGAAAGTCTGCAAGGACCGCGGCATGGAGGCTTTCTTCTTGCCCGAATCCGAATTCACGGCATTCGCCAAACAACAGGCCCGCTTCTTCGATACCCGCGTGCCCCAGCTTCTCTCCATTTCCTAGCCTGCCATGGATATGAACACCCCATCCACGCCCGCCCCTCCCGCCGCCCTGCGACGGCCCCGCCTCTCAAGCGGGATCGTCGTTGCCGCAGCCGGCGCCGCTCTCGGCCTCTACCTTGTCGTTACTTCGCGAAGCTTTCCCGCAGGCTACGGATCCCTCCCCGGACCCGGCTTCTTCCCCTTCATTCTCGGCATCCTCATCCTCGTCTTCTCCGCCATGATCGCCTGGGAAGCCCGCCCCGCCGCACCGGTCCCCGCCGCCGCTCCCTCACCCAGCGCTCCGTTCCCCGCCGCTTCCATCCTCCTACCCCTGGCGGCCCTGCTCACGATTGCCCTTTGGCTCTTCTCCTGGGCATGGATGCCCTTTCTCCTTCGCACGCCGATTTTGGTGCTCGCGCTCATGCGCCTTAGCGGCAGCACCTGGCGCGCCGCTTCCATCGCCGCCCTCCTGTTCACCGCCACCGTCTACGCCATCTTCCAACTCGGCCTGCGGGTGGATCTCGGATAAGCCATCATGGAAGCACTCCTCGCCGGTCTCGAATCCATTGCGCACCCCATGGTGCTGCTCTATCTGGTCAGCGGCCTCATCATGGGTGCCATCTTCGGAGCGCTACCCGGCCTCACCGCCACCATGGGCGTCGCGCTTCTCACCCCCATCACCTTCTGGCTCAGCGCCCAGGAAGGCATGGCAATGCTCCTCGGTATCTATTGCGGAGCCATTCCGGCCGGTGGCATTCCCGCCATCCTGCTCAACATACCGGGCACCCCCGCTTCCATCGCCGCCTCCTGGGATGGCTACCCCCTCGCCCAGCGCGGAGAAGCCGGTTTTGCCCTAGGCGTCAATGCCATGTTCGCGCTTGCCGGCCAAGCCATTAGCGTCCTCTTTCTCGCCCTCGCCGCCTTCCCCATCGCCAGCTTCGGCCTCCGCTTCGGGCCCCCCGAATACTTCGCCCTCACCCTTTTCGGCATCAGTCTCATGGCTGGCGTATCCGGCAACAACCTTGCCCGCGGCATGCTCAGCGGCATGATCGGTCTCACCATCAGCACCATCGGTCTCGACCCCATGATGGCCGTTGCTCGTTACACCTTCGGCAACCCCGAGTTCCTCGACGGCATCGCGTTCGTCCCCGTGATGATCGGCCTCTTCGGTCTTGGCGAAGTCTTCCACCAGATGGCCCATCCCAGTTTGGAAAAAGTGGGCACCCTATCCGCCCGTTTCGGCCGCATCTGGCCCAACCTTTCCGAATGGAAGCGCATGGCCATCCCCGGCCTCATCGGTTCCGGCGTGGGAACCGTGGTGGGTGCCATCCCCGCTGCCGGCGGAGACATCGCCGCCGTCATCTGCTGGGAGCAAACCAAGCGTCTCTCAAAGAAGCCAAGTGAATTCGGCCAGGGCTCGATGGAAGGCTTGGCCGCTTCCACCACCGCCTGCAATTCCGCGATCGGCGGAGCCATGACCACCATGCTCACGCTCGGCATCCCCGGCGATGCCCCGTCCGCTATTCTCATCGGTGCGCTGCTCATCCACGGTGTTCAGCCCGGCCCCCTGCTCTTCCGCGACAACGCCCCCCTCGTCTACGCCATCATCCTTTTGTTGCTGCTGGCCGCCGTCCTGGTTGCCATTCTCGGCCTGGTCGCCGCCCGCCCGCTTGCCAAGAGCCTCAATATCCCAAAGCCCTGGCTGTGGTCCGCCATTGTGCTACTTTCTCTCGTCGGCTCTTACGCTCTCAACAACTCGGTCGCCGACGTCTGGGTAATGGCCGCCGCCGGTGTCGCCGGTTTCCTTTTCCGCAAAGCCGACATTCCCCTTGGACCCCTTGTACTCGGCATCATCCTCGGCCCCATGATGGAATCGAATCTCCGTCGCGCTCTCATTCTCAGTCGCGGCGATTGGTCCTCTATCCTCTTCCGGCCCATCGTCGCCTTCTTCCTCATTGCCACCATCGCGTCTCTCGCCTGGCCCTTCATCCAGCGCCTCCGTTCTAAAGGCGTCCAAACTTAGACCACCGTCTCAAACCGGTACCAAATCCACGAATCGCCTTCCCTTTCGTGCCAATCTCCACGAAACCCTTCTTCCCGCGCAGCCCATCCTATGTTCGAATACCAATTGGGAGGATCCCGCTCATGCGTCTTCGCACCGCCACTGTCGCCACCCTGGGGGCCGCTCTCTTTCTTCTAAGTTTCGCCAGCTACGCGCAAACCGTGGAAAGCACCACCACCGGCACCCGCATCACCGCTTCCGCCGAAGCGTCTGTCTCCACCAAGCCGGACCAAGCTCTGCTCAGCATCGGGGTCACCACCCAGGCGCCTACATCGCAGGAAGCGGGAACGAAGAACGCCCAGGAAACGGAAAGACTCCTCGCCGCGCTCACCAAAGCCCTAGGCAAGGGCGGGGAATTCAAGACCAGCGGCTATTGGATCAATCCGCAGTACAGCAACGCTGCCAAGGAAGGCAACCGCATCACCAGCTACGTCGCCCGCAACAGTGTGGAAGTGAGCATCACGGATCTGGCCATCGTCGGCAACGTCATTGATGCCGCTGTCAAAGCAGGGTCGAATAGCATCGGCTCTCTGCGCTTCACCCTCAAGGACGAAGAAGCCGCCAAGACCAAGGCGCTCATTCAGGCCACCAGCCAGGCCCGCGAGAAAGCCGCCGCCATGGCCAAGGCGCTGGGCCTGCGTGTTACCCGCGTCGTCTCGGTTTCTGACGCCTCCGCGCCCCCGGTGACGCCCTACGTCATGGAGGCCCGCATGGCCATGGCCGATAGCGCCTCAGCCCGCACCCCCGTCGAAGCCGGCATGATCGATGTCCGCGCCAGCGTCACCGTAGTCGTAGAAGCACGATAGGAGACAATCCAGGCAAGCCCGGTCCAACTAACCCCCGGATTCCGGGCGACTAATTCTATCCGTTCCCTCCGCGCGCCCACCCTAGCGCCCGCAGCCGCTGGGCAGCCGCCTCCAGCGTCTTGCGCGATTTCGAATACGTAAACCGGATCGCATAGCGAGGCCGGCCCGGCTCATAGAACACCGAGCCCGGCACCCCCGCCACGCCTCCTTCGAGCAGCAGCTTCTTCCCAAATGCCACATCGTCCAGATCGCTCAACCGGTCGTAGCGGCACCATAGGAAATACGCCCCGCCCGGTTCATACCACGTGAAGCCGGCCTGCTCAAGTGCCCCGCACAAGATCTCTTTCCGCGCCCAGTATTCGTCCCGCATCCCCTGGTAAAAAGCATCCGGCAGCTTCGTCGCGTTCGCTACCGCAATTTGAAAAGGGTGCGGTGCCGTCACCGTATGGAAGTCGTGCATCACGTTGAGCTTGGCCGCGAACTCCTCCGGCGCCACCAGATAGGCCACCCGCCACCCGGTGATCGAATACGTCTTCCCCATCGAAATAATCGTCACCGTCCGCCCGTCCGCACCCGGCAGGCTCCCGATGCTTACGTGTTCCTGGCCCGGCCCCAGCAGATATTCGTAAGTTTCGTCGGAGAAGATAAACAGATCGTGCGCCACCGCGAAATCCACGATCGTCTGCAACTCTGCCCGCGTGAACACCTTCCCAATCGGGTTCCAGGGATTCGAGAGCAGAATCGCCTGCGTCCCTTCCACCCGCGCTGCCTCCAGCGTCTCCCGAGTGAATGTGAACTGCGGCTCGTCCAGCTCAATCGACTTCACGCGCACATTCGTGGCCACGCTCTGCAGCACGTAGTTCTCGTACATTGGCGCGAAGGTGAGCACGGTATCCCCCGCCTCCAGCAGTGTCTCGAAGGCGATCATCATCCCTTCGGTGGCCCCGCAGGTCACCACGATGTGCTTATCCGGGTCCGCTGTAATCCCGTTGTAGGTTCGCAGCTTCTCGGCCAAAGCCTGGCGCAGATAGGGCGCCCCCCGCACATCCGTATACTGGTGGCATTCCCCGCGGATCGCCTCCATCGCCAGAGCCTTCAGTTCCGGGGCCGCATCTTCGTCGGAAAATCCCTGGGCCAGATTCACCGCTCCGGTTTGTCTCGCCAGAATCGTCATCTGCCGGATGATCGATTCCCTCATCTCAATTTGCTTTCGCCGCATTGCTGGCAGAATCGCAGTTTTCCCATCCCGCCGCAACTTTACCGGTCCCTCCCCCCTCAATCAGCTTTCTGAATCCGACCCATTCGCATTTCTTTCTCGATTTCCTCCCTCACTGCGATTAGATTAATTATCAGGCTTGTACCCTCCTCGCTCCCTGTCCTGAGCACGCGTCCCGTTCCCACCCCATTGCACCGGCAGCCCACGGCATTGCTGTGTCCGGTACGCCGCCGCGTCACTCGGGTTGAAACGGCCTATCCAACATTCCAGGGGGCTTTTCGTCATGTCCAGTTCTTTGAACGCCGCTGTCCAACAGGACCTCGAAGCGCGGGGCTATTCCCGTCGCTCTTTCGGACGCGTGGCCGCACTGCTTGGTGCCGGTGCCTCGCTGCCCTTCTATAACGAATTTGCGCTGGCGCAGAATGCCGCCCGCCGCGCGATGCCCGCCGACGCGGTGCGCATCTCGTCCAACGAAAATCCGCTCGGCCCATCGGATAAGGCCCTCGAAGCCATCTATGCCGTCGCCAAGAACGGGGGCCGCTACGGTGCCGCCGACACCCGCGCTTACGTCCAGCTTGCCGCCGACATCGATGGCGTCAAGCCCACGTACATCACGCCCTTCGCCGGCTCCAGCGATCCCCTTTACCGCAGCACCGTCGCCTTCGTCTCCCCCACCCGCAGCTTCGTGATGGGTGATCCCGGCTACGAAGCGGGCTCCCGCGCCGCCTCCTACATGGGCGCCAAAGTCCACCGCATCCCGCTGCGCAAGGATTTCAGCCACGATGTCCAAGCAATGGTGAAAGCCGACCCTAACGCCGGCATCATCTACATCTGCAACCCCAACAACCCCACCGGCACGATGACCTCCCGCAAAGACATCGAATACGTCATCGCCAACAAGCCCGCCGGCAGCATCCTCCTGCTCGACGAAGCCTACATCCACTTCTCCTCCGACGCTGCGGGCACTGATTACGTCGCACAGGATAAGGACGTCATCGTCCTCCGCACCTTCTCCAAGCTCTACGGCATGGCCGGCATTCGCGCCGGTCTCGCCATCGCCCGTCCCGACCTGCTCGAGAAAATCGGCAACTTCGGCGCCGGCATGTTGCCCGTCACCGGAACCGCCGCCGCCCTCGCCAGCCTGCAGGAAAAGGACCTGATCGAGAAGCGCCGCCACATCAACAAGGCCATCCGCGAGGACGTCTTCGCCTGGATGGACAAGAAGGGCTACAAGTACGTCCCCTCGGAGAGCTGCAAATTCATGCTCGAAGTGGGCCGCCCCGGCCGCGAGGTTTGGGACAAGATGGCCGACAAAGGCGTCTTCATCGGACGCACCTGGCCCGTCTGGCCCACCCACGTCCGTGTTTCCATCGGCACCCAGGAGGAGATGAACAAATTCAAAGCGGCCATCGAGCCCATCCTGGGCTAAACCCCGCAATTTCCAATTCCTCCTTCAAACCGGAGCCCCTAACCTGGGGTTCCGGCTTTTTTCCAATCAACCGGCGCCAACCAAACTCGCTCCAGCCGGAAAACCACAGCAGCTCCTCTTCCCCCCTTCCTATATCCTGGGATGGGGCAACCATCGCAACCATGTCTGTTCAAACAAGTACGGAGACGGCAGCCAAAGACCGCATGTTCAGCCAATCGATTTCCGTGCTCTACCTGCTCACCGACGTCTTCCTGATCCTCTGGCTGCTTCGCGCGGGCAGTTCCCTTGAGCGGATCCTCGCCGGCTTCTCTATCCTGGGCGTCACCGCCCTGCTCCTCAAAACGGTAGACCGCCTCAAGTCCAGCGTCACCGCCCCCGTGGAACTAAGCGCCCTCGCCCAATCCCGCCTCCGCCGCCACAAGCTCTACATCGCAGGCGGCTTCGCCCTCTGGCTGGGACTTTACTCCATCGGCTGCAGCATCGGCGCATACCGGTATCTTCAGGCAATCCAATCCGAGTCTCTCCCGCTTCTGGATCTCATCTGGAACGCCCTCGTTCTCGCTCTCAGCTACACCTATTCGAACGTCGGCATCCTCTGCGTCATCTCCGCCCTCATTGGCAGCTTCGGCCGTCTCGTCACCCAAGCTGAAGGCATCGGCCGCCTCAGCCGCGAAGTGATTGAAGACCTCTTTGCCAAAGCCATCCTCCGCAGCGCCGTCATCGCCGGAGTCGTCATTGGCGCCGCCATCATGCTAGGCAGCCCCACCACGGTCAAATCCCCCGACCCTTACATTTCCTTTGCCCTGATGATGTCCGCCGTCGGCCTCGTCAACGGCTACATGCCCCAGTGGTTCTACCACGAAAATTAAACCAGCCGGCCCCCAACGGTGCGAGGTTGTCCCGCCGAGCCCCACCCTCATCTGCGGCAACGTTCAGCTACGGCACGGCCTCCGCTCATTTCTCTTCCACCGTCAGCGTCCTGAAATCCAGCAGCCGTCGTTGGCTGCCATGCCGTAATTCGAGGTTCCCGCTGTTGCGTTCCGCCTGCAGAAAAGGTCCGTCAAAGAGCTTCCAGGAGGAAAAATCCCGCTCCTGCCCATACCTGAAGTGCAAGTCCGCCCCGCGCAGGCTGCGGAACCGCACGGCGGGCGCCGGTTGCAGTTGCACTTCGAGGGGTAGTTTTCGAATCGCGTCGCGAAACGCCTCCAGCGTCGCGAACTCCGAGGCCGCCGCCACTTGCAGCACCACCCCGTTCTTCAGATGGGGGCTGAACAATCGCCGCCCCCCGCCCGCGATCGGCTTCCAGGAATAGGGCGCCAGCGGATAATAGGCGATCCATGCATCCCCGCCCCTCGCGAAGATCCAACCCGATTCATCCTCCACCACCACCGACAGGTCCTTGGAAAAAAACCCGTTGATATGGGGGAATCGCGCGCCCGGCGCGATGTCGTAAAGCGCAATCACCGTGTCGCGATCCTGCATAATCTGCTCATAGGGAGAGCCCCCCAGCAGCTTGTCCGGTGAGTCGTAGCTCTTCTTTGACCGGTACACCACTTCCGTCGCCGGGTCCGGTGCGAACGTGAAGTAGGCCTGCAACTCCAGAAGCCCGGAATATGGGTGCATCGTGAACAGGGTGTTATGCACCCCTCGCGGGTCCTTCACCTTCCACGTAACGTCCCAGGAGTGTTGTTGCACTGGCTGCAAGAGCCCGCCCTGGTCGCTGCCCACCGCGTAGTCGCTCCGCAAATACGTGGTCTTATATACCTCGCCGTTTTGCTCCTTGTGGAACCTCCAGCGATGCCGCGTCCGTTTGAGTTCCTTGTGCAGCACGCCATCCGGCCGCTCGGTGGCAATGCGCTTCAGAATCTCAGGCGGCTCATAGGCGGAAGCCACCGCATAGTAGAACGGATAACTCCCATAGCTCGGCGTGTGCATGCCCAACCCGAAGAGCAACCATCCGAGGTCTGAGCTGATCCCATTCCATTTCTCCACCACCTGCTGGTCGTCCGTCCGCGCATGCGATCCCACGTAGATGCCGTCCAATTGCTCTGCGGCATAGTCAGCCAGCAGATACTCCAGCATCATCGTCGCCCGCTTTCGCATCGTGTCATCCTCGGCCCAGGCTGCCAGATAGGACATCGGCAGCACATACACGCCGATGTAGTGCGTGCAGTCGTATTCCCCCTGCCCGCGCCTGGTCGTCGTATCCACCCACCACAAGATCCATTCCTCCGCTTCCTTAAAGTTCTCCGCCGAACTCTTCCCGTTGAACCACAGCTCGCCCCCCTCCCCCGGCCACTTCTGCGCCATCAGGTACATGCTGGTGTAGTAGAGCAGCCAGTGGTTCTCGGTATCCCCCCGGAAGGGCATGTAAGTGCGCCAGGAATCGCGAAGCGTGCGCCGGGCCGCCCCGCTCAACTGCCCCTTGTCCAGGTAGGCGATCGCCGTCACTGGAAACATCCAGAACATATCCCCTCTCGGGCCCTCTCGCAGAATCTCAACCAGCCGCCGCGAGCACCAATCCGGGTCTTCCTTCCTCCACAGTTTTGCCGCGATCGTCGCGTAGCCAGCCGTTTCCAACGCGGCGGGCTGGGCATTGTGCGCAATCACTTCCTTCACGCGCTCGGTAAAATCCGGCACCGGCGCAAGCAATAGAGCCAGCATCAGAGCGATCATTTCGCAGCCTCCGGAAAAAATTGCAGCCGGTAGATATAGGAACCGTCGAAACCGGCGTTCCGCCAGCTCTTGCCCGCATCCTCAGATACGTGAAGCGCTTCTTCATGAACGCTGGCGTAGAGCCGCCCCGGCTTGCCGGGGTCGAACGCCAAAGACCAGATATCCCAACGCGGCAGCCCCTTGCTGCGCCGCTCCCAGCTCTTGCCGTTGTCCTCGCTCACCAGCACCCCCGTGCTCCAGCCGCCCACCGCAATCCGATCCTCCTGCCCAGGGTCGAACGCGATGTCATAGACGTTCCGCTCCACGGCCACGTCTCCCGCCGCTTCCCACGTACGGCCTCCGTCCCGTGAGCGAAGCAGCCCCGCCATCTGCGTGCCGGCCAGCCACTCCATCGGCCGGTGCGGCGATTGCACGACCCGCCGCACCTGCACCCCTTCCGCCCCGGTCCTTCGCCACCGCCCGCCGCCATCCTCGCTAAGAAAGATTCCGTTCACGCACCCTGCCAGGATCCGGCCTTGCTGCGCGCGGTCGGCCTGCAAGCTCTCGCAGTATTTCTGATCGATTCCGGCGTCGGCATCCACCCACGTTTCGCCCCCATCGCTCGATTTCCGGATCCCCGCGGTATGCGCAAAATACACCGTCCCCGCCAGAAACCGGTCCGCCGTCACGTCCCGCAATTCGGTCACTTCCCAGCCCGTAGTCACCCTCCAATGGCGTCCGCCATCCCGGGCCCGGATCAACCCGTTGCCCGCCGCCAGATAGAGCGTCGCGGGGTCTCCCCGGTCATAATCGGCGGCCAGGATCATCGGGTGCACGAAGCCCAATTGCTCCCACCCAGCAACCCCGTCCAGCCGAAACAGCCCGCTCCCCGCCAGTCGCGCGCCCACCACCCATTCCTTCGCATTCACCACGCAGGCGTGCAGCCTCGCATTGCTCTGCCCCGCCGCGCTCGCCGCCAGCATCAACCAAAGAATCCAACGCATGATCGTTCCACTATAGCCGCTGCAAGATCTCCGATAGCCACCGCCACCCAAACACTCCGCAAACCGCCCCAAAAATTCCCACTGGAAGCCGGACCCCGGAAGCCGCTTCCCCCTTCCCCCGAACCCCGCCACAAAGATATGCTGTCTGGTATTCCCGTGGCGGAAATCCGCCCACCCCTGGAGGCCCCGTCCCGATGCCATCGCTACACTGCTGCCTAAGCCTGCTACTCCTGTTAGCCGCTGTCCCCGCCGCCCTCCACGCGCAGCCCAAAACCGTCATCTTCGGGCGCTACTCCGCTTCGCTGCCAAGCTTTGAAGCCTTCGCCCAGCGCGCCAAGCTTTCCGGTGCAACACACGTGGTCATCACCGCCGAAGATCTCCCCTGGGCAATGTGGCAAATGGATACTCCAGGTGATCCCTACCCTGCCTGGGCCGTTTCCAACGTCGGCTTGCTCAAGGTTTCTATCCCCGCGGCTCTCCAGCCCTACCTGCCCAGCGAGTACTCTGAGCAAGTCCTGGCGATCCTCCGTGCCCGCTGCGAAGTCCTGCGCAAGCTCGGCCTCAAAGCTGCCTTCACCACCTTTGAGCCGCAGATCCTGCCGGAAAAGGTCTACGCCGCCCACCCTCTCTGGCGCGGTCCACAGGTGGATCACCCCCTTCGTTCCCGCGTCCCCCGTTTTGCCCCTTCCATTGATCACCCCGAGGTGCTCGCCCTTTATCGGGAGTCCATCCGCAACCTTCTCCGCATCTGCCCTGAAATCGAAATCCTCTCCCTGCACACCAACGATTCCGGCTCCGGCATGAGTTGGAGCGGCGGCCTCTACCAAGGCGCCAACGGCAGCGCCCTCTTCCGGGAACGGAAAATGCACGAGCGCTACCGCAACTTCTTCGGTGCGCTGCAGCAGGGAGCCAGCGACGCCCGGCCAGGCCCTCTTGAGATCGACGCCGAATGGGTGCGCGAGCAGAACCCGGAACTCGTCGCCACCAAGCTCGGTCCCGGCATGGCGGTAGCCAACTTCGAAGGGCCGGGCGCCACCCCCTATAAGGCCGTCACTGGCTTTCTCCTCGATTATTTCTACCCGTTCTATCCCGCCCAGGGGCTACCCCTCCCCGTGCGCTATCTCGAAGAATTGGAGGCCGCATCCAGCAGCGCCGCACCCCGCCTCTTCTACCTCATCGGAGACCGCTACGACACCGATCTTTACTTCCAGATCTACGACGCCTTCCGCAAGAAACCCACCATCGACGATGCCAGCCGCATGCAATTGCTGCGTGCCATCGCCTCCTCGCGTGTGGGCGAGCAAAACGCGGGCGATCTTGTCGCCGTCTGGATGGCTTTGCATCGCACCCAGCGCGACGCCGACATCCTCAATTTCGGCGGCACCCTCTTCTACATCGCCTCCGTCCACCAACGCTGGCTCACCCGCCCCTTCGTCCCCTTCCCCAACGAACTCCCGGAATCCGATACCCGCTATTACCGCCAGTTCCAGTTTCAAGCCCGCTCGGAAACCCGCGCCCGCGATCTCGGCGACATCCAGGGCACCCGCCAGTATGAAGGCCTTGGCGGCACCGCCGTCTCCGGCAATCTCCTCATGCGCATGCAGGCCGATCTCAGCCGTGCCCGCCAAGCGCTCCGCCGCATCTCCGCCGTCCCCGCCGCTGCCAAAGCCGCCAGCGATCTTGCCCTCCTCGAGAACCGCATCCAGGTCTTCAGCCTGCTCATCGATAACTGCCGCAATGGTCTTGAGTATCAATACCAACTCGATTTCGTCCGCGATGGCCGGCTCCTCCGCCCCATCGAATTCCAGGAGCACCTCACCGACATCACCGAATGGAACTCCATCAAACGCATCGCCCGCCTCGAAATGGATAGCGCCACCATCCTCGCCGACCTTCTGGACGCCCATCCAAACGACGTTCTCATCGACGTAGCCAAATCGCCTGAAGAAGAAAGCATCCGTGTCCTGGGGCCAAACCTATCCACTCAGCTTAGGCGCAAAGTGGCGCTCATGGTGCGGCATTGGGAGGATTACGAACGGCTCTTCGACGTGGAAAAAGCCAAACCGGAACCGGCCCCCCGCTAACCCACCTTTGTATGCATGCTTTCCTACATTAAGATTTATTTCCTTGCATTGCGGCATTCCCCTGCTATATGCTCATCCAACCTTGATCGCTTTGTGGTCTTTCTGGGAATTGACTTTATGGGGGGGCTAATGATGAGGAGAAACCTCGTTTTCACGTTGCTGCACGTTGCGGCATCTTTGTTTCTGCTCGGTCCGCTGCTGGTCGCGCAGGTCGCCACGGGATCGCTCGCGGGAACCGTCATGGATCCGAATGGAGCGAGCGTTCCAGAGGCAGACATCACTCTGGTGAGTGCCGTTACCGGCGCGAAACTCGTCGCTCGAACGAATCAGGTTGGGCTCTATGTCCTGCCCACCGTACCCGTTTCGGTCTACACCCTCACCGTCGAAAAGGCGGGCTTCAAACGTCTCAGCCAGTCGAACATTGAGGTCCGCATTGCACAACGCATTGACCTCAACCTCACCCTCGAAATCGGCGACGTGCAGCAAATCGTAACTGTCACCGCCGAGGCTCCTCTGCTTGAAACCTCCACCAGTGAGCGTGGGCAGACTTTCTCTCCCAAGTTCATGCAGGATCTTCCCCTGTTTACCGGAGCCATCCGCAATCCCCGTTCCTTCGTCAGTTACATGCCCGGGGTAAACGCGGGCAGTGAGCAGAGCATTTCCGGTTCCGGCGGTCGCGCCCAGGAAGTGCAGATCGATGGAGCCTCGCTTATCATTCCCGAATCGGGCGGCACGGTGTTCAACATGCCCTCAGCCGAAATGTTCGGCGAGTTCAAGCTGATCACCGCGGCCTATTCCTCTGAGTTCGGCCGCTTTGGCGGCGGCGTGGAAGTCTACGTCACCAAGAGCGGCACCAACTGGTATCACGGCACCGCCTTTCTGAACATGCGCCGCGATATCTGGAACGCCAATAGCTGGGCCAATAACGCCAATGGCCGCGCTCGCGCCAAGGAGCGGCAGAACGAAGTGGGCGGCGCCGCCGGCGGTCCCATTTTCATCCCCAAGATCTACGATGGCCGCGACAAGACCTTTTTCTACTTCACCTACACCACCCGCTTGCTGCCCGCCAACATCAGTTTCCCGCTCTCTACCGTCCCTACCGCCCTCATGAAGCAGGGCGACTTCTCTCAACTTGGCAGCCAGCTGATTTACGACCCCGCCACCACTTCCGGCACCACCCGCCAGCCCTTCGCCAACAACCGCATCCCGCAGGGCCGCTTCAGCTCCGTTTCGCGCAATCTCATTCCGCTCATCCCGGATCCCACTCGCTCCACCCTGCAGGGCAATTACGACTTCATCAACCAGGCCGTCAGCACCCAATACATTTGGAGCCTGAAGTTCGACCACGCCTTTTCCTCCACCAACCGCATCGCCTTCTTCACCAGCATTGAAGATGGCTCCACGGCGAACACCACCAATTTTGCCGGCCCCATCGGCAACGGATTGGGCGCCAACACCCAGGCTCCGTTCAATTACCGCGTCAATCACGACGTCTCCTTCTCACCCAACTTCCTGATGCACACCACTTTCGGTTATTCCGCCACCCGCCAAGGCTGGAATAACCCGGCGCAGCAGGGCTGGGCCTCCAGACTCGGCATCCCCGGCGTCCCCGCAGACGGCGACGCAATGCCGCGCATCCTCTTTCAGGGCCAGGCTGGCCTCTCCCCCTACGGTGTCCAGGATGGCAAGGTTGCCAACGGCGGCCAGGATAACGACACCCTCAGCATCCTCCAGGGTTATACCTGGATCAAAGGCAACCACGAACTTAAGTTCGGCTGGGATTATCGCCGCCTCTCCACCTTCGGCTTTGACCTTGCCGGCTCCAACGGACGCTATTTCTTCAACCGCGCCCAAACGGCTGTCCCCAACAGCACCACCGGCAGTGGCCATGAGTTCGCCAGCCTCCTCCTCGGTGGTGCCAACTCCGCCGATAGCACCGTGCTCCCGGTGATTTTGAACGAAATCCGTTACAGCTATGCCGCCGGCTACGTGCAGGATAATTGGCGCGTCAACCGCAAGCTCACCCTCAACCTGGGGCTCCGCTATGAAGTTCCCGTCGGCTGGCATGTGGATCAGGGCAACTACTCCAGCCTCAACATGAGCCAGCCCAACCCGGGGGCGGGCGGCCTGCCCGGCGCGCTGGCCTTCTACGGCAGCGGTCCCGGACGCACCGGAGATCTGCGGCCCTTCCCCACCGATTACTCCAACATCGGTCCCCGCCTCGGTTTCGCCTATCGCCTCTCCGACAAAACCGTTCTTCGCGGAGGCTGGGGTATCTACTATCAGACCCTCGGCAACGGCGGATGCGGCTGCCGCCAGGGCTTCGCCAGCACCAATGGAGTTCTCGGCGATGGCGTGAACCCGGTTCTCAACTGGGATGCGGGCATCCCCGTAAGCCCCAGTTTCCGGCCCCCACCCATTCTCGATCCCACCCTGTCGAATTTCCAGAACATCGATTTCCTCGGCCCGCAGTTCGGCATGGCGCCGCGTGTCGTCAACTGGAGCTTCAACATCCAGCACGAGATCAAGAAATTCCTCATCGACGTCGGCTACGTTGGCAACCGGGGCGATGGGTTGAACTCCACCATCACCCAAAACCAGTTGCCCACCAGCCGCCTCGCTCTCGGCAGTCTGCTCACGCAGTCCCTTAGTTCCGCGGCAGCCGTGAATGCGGGTTTCACCGCGCCCTACGCCGCTTACCCCAACCGAACGGTTGGCCAGTCCCTTCGTCCTTTCCCGCAGTATCTCGATGTCTGGAGCCGCAATTCGGGCCAAGGCCAAACCTGGTACGATGCCTTCCAGGCCAAACTTGAACGGCGCTTCGGCGGCTTCCAACTGCTCACCTCCTATACCTGGTCGAAGTCGCTCGGCAACCAGCACTGGCGCCAGATCTTCAGCCAGAATTTCAATATCGGCGCGCAAGATGCCTACAACCTCGACGACATGAAGTCCTTCAACCCCTTTGACCAGCCGCACGTCCTCAACGTCCTCTGGTCCTACGACCTGCCCTTCGGGGCGGGCCAGCGCCTCGCCTCCAATCTGCACCCCATTGCCAACGCCTTCGTCCAGGGTTGGACCATCAGTGGAGCCCAGCGTTACTATTCAGGCAACCTCATTCAACTGGTAACGCCCGGCAACCCGCTCGGCGCCACCCTCTTTTCCACGGCCACAAAGGCGAACCTCACCGGCACCGCCATCCGTACCGGCACCCCCAGGGGCGATCTCAATCCCAGTGACCCCACTTCCCGTTGGCTCAACGCCAGCGCCTTCTCCACCGCGGCGCCCTTCACCCTGGGCACAGCGGCTCTCTATCACGACGATTTCCGGCAACCCTCCGTGGCCTTTGAAAACCTATCCGTCGCCAAGCGCACCATTCTCTTCAAGAACGAAAGAAACCCCGTGGAACTGCAATATCGCGCGGACATCTTCAACGCCTTCAACCGTACCCGCTTCGGTGGGGTAAACGGCACTGTCGGCAATACCAACTTCGGCCGTCCCACCGGACCCCAAGTCTCCGCCAGGGCCATCACCATGGGCCTCCGCTTCACCTTCTAATCCAAACCCAAGAAAGGGCTGCCCCCGGGCAGCCCTTCCCGCTGCCTTCGGCGCAATTCTCCTCAACTCCTCTCTAACGGAGCCCGCGGGCGGGCAGCAATGGTTGCCAAAACGGCTTCCCCTCACCCAACATCTGCCCCTTGCCGCTCACGGTGCGTCCTCGGCTAGCCACACACCCCGCCACCAGTCGTCTTCCTTTTCATCCCGGACTTGTGTCATCCCGGTCTGTCCAAGTGCGCCAAATGGAATACGGCTCCCTCCCCTCCCCGGGCAACACGTAACCAAGGAGGGCGGGGAGTATTCGACCGGTACAGTGGGGAATTTTCAGTTGGCATCGACAAACCAGGCCCAAATTCTCTTTGAATTAGCCGGCGCCGTGTCCTCGAAAACCCCAGTCACAAGGCCAAGCAAACCATCGGCCTCCGGCAATGAGGCCATTTCGCCCCGGTCCGAGTCTCCGGCCCAACCGTCGCGGCAGCACCTTCCGCGATAGAGGCGGGGGTTAAGGAGCGATGGGCGTGAAGGTATTCAGGAAGACCCAGCCGGAAGCGAGTTTTGCGGAATCCTCTACGTACAGCCATGCGGATTTCTGCCCGCTGAACGGCGCTTTGAACTGCACGTCCATTTCCGCCTGCGCGTCAGGGCCGTTCACCGATGTGCTCATTTCCATTAGGTTGAGGCGGCATTGGCTGTTCTCAATCACCTGGTTTGCCCCGATTGCACCGCTCCCTTGCCAGGCGTTACCAGCGTCGTTCAGCAGCAGCGCCTGGTTGGAAATGCGGCGGATGAGCACATAGCAGCCGCCGGGATTCGAAAGAGTTCCATTTGCGAGAAAGTAGAAATCCTTGATGTCCTCGCCGCCATTCTGGTCGGAGCCCGTCATCGTGAAGCGCACTTTCGTCCCAATCGTTGTCACCGCGATGGATTGGGCGGACGGGCGAACAAATGCCGGCCCGATCGGAACCGTGAATGAACCCTGCGTGCGCCAGCCCAGAAACGCGTTGCTTTGGTCGCTCACCAGAGTCCAAGCGGTGTTTGCTCCGGCGGCGGCCGCCTTGAAGGAAAGGTAGACGGAGAGAGTGAGGGCATCCCCAGCCTTGGTGGCCGCGGAATACCCGGCTGAGAGGATGCAACTGTTGTTTTCAAGAGTTCCGGAAACGCCAGGAGTGAGGGGCCCAAGGAACTGGGTGGTGGTGTCGTTGAGAAGCTTCAACTGGTTACTGGATTGGTTATAAACGACGTAGCAACTGTTCCCATAGCTGAGCGTGTCGTTGGCGAGCAGATGAATGTCGCGCAAGTCGTTGGCCCCGTTGGCGTCTACTGCACGAATAACAAACAACGTGCTGGGGAAGGTGCCGCTGTTGGGCTGAAAGTAGTCCACCGCCGGCTGCACGTTGCCAGCCAGTTGGGGCACCGTCCAGCCGCCGCGAAGTTGCCAGCCGGCGATGATGCCAGTGCGATCCTGCACGTACATTAACAGCGACTTGGGACCGCCGAAGCCAGGCCGGAAGGAATAGTGAATGCGCACGCTCAGCCGCGTGGCATGGCCCCAAACCGACGAACGTGAGGCGTCAACCACGCACTGGCTGTTGCTAAGCGTCTTGGCTTCGCCCATCGTGGCGCTGCCCACCCAGAAGGCGCCGCTATCGCTGAGCAGGAAAATCTGATTTAGGTCTGCATCGTAGCGCGTGTAGCAGGCTCCGACGGTGGAGACGGCGTTGTGGATATTGGCATAGAAGGCACGGATGTCCTGATAGCCGTTCCCATCTTCGACAACGTAGGTCAAATGCGCCGTCTCCGTATTCCCATTCGAAGGGCTTACGGAAATGTTGGCGGGGTTCACGTTCGCGCCGCCGCGGCTGATCGCGGCGATGAAGGCGTCGCCGGAACCGGTCGGATTGGGCTGCCGGGCATTGTCGGTTCGCGGAAAATTGGTGGATTGGGTGAGCCCGGCCGCTACCGTCCAGGAATCGCTTCGCCGTGCCACAGCAAGGATCCGGTCCTCCTCCGCCCCGCCCAGGAATGTAGAGAACAACAGCGCCGTGGCATTGGCGTTGAGGCAACTCAGGAAGCCATCGACCAGCCCGCCGAAGTTCGCCTGCACGGGGTCCATCGTGGGGAAGTTCGTCGACTGCGTATTCCCGGCCATGCAGATGGCACCATCGGTATCGAAGTAGACGCTCGAAGGTGATTCGGACTGGGTTCCGCCCAGATACGTCGCGAAGGCGAGCGCTCCGGTAGACGTGTTCAGCTTCGCAAGGATGTTATCGTAGCTCCCCCCCCGCACCGGCTGATAAACGCCCGGCGTTACCGGGAAGTCTGCCGAAGCCGACGACCCCGCCACCGTCGGGTTTCCCGCGCCATCGGCGCTTACCGCATAGCAGAAGTCGGAACTCGTGCCCCCCAGAAAGCTGGAATAGAGCAGCGCCGAACCAGTATCGGTCACTTGGGCAAGAAAACAATCGTTGGCGCCCGACAGGGCCGTTTGCAACGGGTTCACCATCGGCAGAGTAGCGGAAGAAGTAGAGCCGGTGAACCAGATGCTGTTGCCGCTCCCCAATGCCAGACCATAGGCCTGGTCGCCTCCCCCGCCGCCGTAGAAACCGCTCCAGGAGAGGGTCGCAAGGTCCGGGCCAAGCCGGGCGATGAAGGCGTCGCTGCCGCCCCCTGGGAAACTGAGACCGAAGGATCCGCTCACCGGGAAGTTGGAGGAAGTCGTATAACCAACAACATAGGGATTGCCCGTGAAATCGAGGATCAGTGCATTGATCCGGTCAGTGCCGCTCCCCCCAAGATAGGTGGTGCCTTGGATGCTGGGGGTGCTACTCAGGCTAATGCGGGTCAGAAAGCCGTCCTTGCCTCCGCCGCTGCTGCCTTGGTAGCGACCCGCAGTCCCGGGCAGGTCGCCCGACGAGGTTTCCCCCGCAACGAAGACATCGCTGCCCCACACGCGGATCGCGGTGGCGATGTCGTCGCCGTTCCCGCCGAAGTAAGTGGCATTGAGTACGCTTCGGGCATCGGGACTCAACTTCAGGATGAAGGCGTCTTTCCCGGACTTCCGGTAGCTTTGCACCGCCGCCGTCGACCCCAGATCGATCGACCACGTTTCCCCCGCCAGATAGATGTTATTGGCGGCATCGACAGCCACAGCGTTCGCCTGGTCGAATTGCGTGCCCCCATAGTAGCTCGAATAGTTCAGCACGGGGTCCACCACCAGTGGCAGATCCGGGTCGTAAGGGCCAAGGTCGAGAGCCCATTCGCGCACCCCGCGGGCGAAGTAGCGCGATGCCACCGGGCTCCTTCCGGAAGCAGTAGTCTGGTAAGCAACCGGCATCCGCAGAGACCATTGCTGGCCGCCGGAAGGCCCGTGGAGGGCGCCGTCGTCGCCCAGAACGAAGTCCGCATCCTTCCTGCCTTCGCTGCTTAGGGCGAGGGTCCAACGAATCTGAGATGGGTCAGACCCCGGATGAACAAGATAGTCGAACTCCAATTCCCCTTCCGTCAGGTAGGCGATCAGGTCGATTCCTGGATAAAGCCCATTCAGACGCACCTGATGAAACGAAGGTAGATTCGCCGCCCAACGCAGGGAATCGCTGCCGACAAAATAGGAAACCGTTGTTTCTGAGGGAACAGCGCCTATCGACGTCATCGTAGGCGCCGCTCCGTTCCACCGTATGCTGACGGCGCTGGAGGGGTTGTTATCCTTTGCCTGCCCGGCCCGGAAGACGGTGATGGCTCCCTTGCCCACAAGAATCGCAGTGTCGCCGCTCCGGCCGGCAAACAGCACATCGCCAGGGAATTGCCCGCCATTCGGGTGAAAGGGCGCAAGGCCGCGGACCGCCTCAGAGGGTTGAGGGAATGAGCCCGGGGCGGCAGCCAAGGGGAGATGCGAGAGGCCAGCTAGCAGCGGTATTGCAAGCAGACGCAGCAAAATCGTTGCCACGCCGAAACCGCTGGCTGTTCGGGGCGGGCATCTGCGTTTTGCAATCGAGAACCCCATCTACCGAAGCAGATCGTCCGCCCCGGCTCCGCCATGAGCGGCGGCAGGCGTCGCTTGGTAACGGGGGGAAGCCGCCAGAACCTTAGTCCGCTAAGGGGAAGACCTTAAGACCCCGCTACGGCGCCCGCTGCCTTTGGGCCAACCCCAGCCATTTCGCGGAGTCTTCGATCCAGGGCGCTGTAAAGCCTCGGGCTGTTTTGCAGAGTGAAGCACGCCTCCTGGGCGCTTGCCCCGAGGATGCTGCTGCCAAAGCAAAGCCCATCGGAAGTCCTCGCGATCGTTCCAGCCCTTAGCCCAAGGGCGACCAGGTCGGATTGCCGGCAGATTCCATTGGCGAGGATCTCGATTTCCGCTTGACGCGAACTGCGGCCCAGAGTGTTCTTTGCGATGCGAATGGCACATCGGCTGCCAGCGGATTCCCCATTGCGCATGAGGGCTGCCCGGCGTTCTGTCCTTACCCGCAAAGTAGCCATCATGGAAAGCGCCGGTGCGCCAGTAGTGGTTTCACGTTCGCCCACTTCCACCTTTAGCCGGGAACGGAGCTGGTTGATAAGGATCACGGCGCAGTAGGAGGATTTTGAGAGCAGAGTGTGGAGCCTTCTCAAGCCATCCACAAATGGCCAGTACTCGAAGTCGCCTCCGGAGCTACTCAGCTCTCCGCGTGTGCCCGGCACCACCTTGCGCTCGCCTCCCAAAGCGGCCACGGAATCGAGAACGACGACGTCGACCACGCAACTTCTCACCAAAGCGCAAACGATTTCCAGAGCTTGCGGAGCGCTGGTTGGCTGCGAGTAAATGAGTCCCTCGGTTTCGATGCCCACTGCGGCGGCATAGCGGAGGTCCAGCGCATGCTCAGCATCGAGAAAGGCGGCCACACCTCCTTGGCGTTGGGCGGCGGCGATGGCTTCCAGCGCGAGTGTAGTCTTGCCGGAGTCCGGCGGTCCGAAAATCTCGACGAGGTGTCCTCGCGGGAAGCCGCCGCAACCCAGCGCCCAATCGAGCGAAAGGCACCCGGTGGGAATGACGCTCAACGGGGTGTCGATTGGGAGCAGGGCCTCTAATGCGCGACGGTTCATCGGGGTCTATCCTATGGCGAAGGCCGTCCCTACTGACGTTGCCAGCGGAGAGTCGCGCCTTCGCTATAAAAGAAGTGTCCCCAAGCCGAAAAAATTCTCAGGAAATCGGCAGCGTGGCCAAATTCGTCCCAATTAAATCGTCTTTAGCTTCGCCGTCGCGAATGGGCGGGCGAAAGCCGCCGGGGGGTTGTGGTTGGTGGTGGAGGCGGCCTTCTGATACCACTCTTTGGCGGCGGCGAGATCCCCCTTCTTTTCGTGTGCCTGGCCGATCAGGCTCTGGATGAATGGGTCGTTCTGGTTGGCGTTCCGCAGTTCCGTAAGCGCGATGTCGAACTCGCCGCCCCAAAATGCCACATAGCCCGTGAGATAGGGGAAATAGCTGGCTTGTTCCTTGGCCATTTCCGCATTCCCGTCCAGGATCGCTTTCGCCCGGACGACATGCATCTGGGCTTCGGACGGCTTGTTACGCCGCGCGGCCAAGCGCGCGAGTGCGTGTTCCAGGCGGAAATTCCAGAGAGCGACCCGCTCCGGCTTGATACTGGATTCCTTCAGGCCAAGCTCCGTACCCCGGCGGTAGAGGGCTTCGGCTTGGTCAAGCATTCCGGCCTCAATGCAAACACGGGCGGCTTCGTTGGCGCGCTCGCCCTGGTTATAGGCATCGCCGTCGGCTTCGTGGATCTTGAGGGCCATCTCCTCGTATTCGGTTGCCTTCAAACAGTTGCTGTCAAAGGCGTAAGACATCGCCATTGCCCGGAATGCACTCACTCGCTGGGGATTGCTGGCTCGCTGGGGATTGCTGGCAGCCAAATCGATCAGCTTTTGGAAGTAGCTGCGAGCCTCCTCGGTCTTTCCCAGCAGGTCGAGCACTACCCCCGTTCCGTTCAATGCGGCGGCGGAAGCGGGGCTTGTATGCAGCTCCTGCCGGTACGCCGCCAGCGCGCCTTGGAGGTCGCCGGCGCGCGTCAACTCGCGCCCTTTCCGGATGGCTTCGGAGGCAGGCGCGGCAGACCGGGCGGGCTGCGCCGAAAGGGTTAGAGGGGCGGCGCTCACTACGAGCAGGGCGATCAGAAGTGTCCAGTTGCGGAACGGCATGGGGCAATTATGGCACGGCTTAGCGGGAATCGCTGCGATTCGATTTCGCCCACTTCCATCGGCTTCGCCACGGGAGCATGCACGGCGAATGAGCCTACCCGCGAGCGCCCGGATTCCGCCGCCAGGCGGCGTAGCGGCGGATGGCCATCACCGTGTAATCCACCCCGCTGGCGCAGGCAAGAAAAGTCACCGCCAACATCAGCAGGTCGGCAATCCCGTGGGGCAGCACCGCAGGGAATGCGACGGTAAACAGCAAAACGCCGGCCAAAGCCAGTTGGGCCGCCGTGCTCGCCTTGCCGGTCCAGCGAGGGGGGAAATCCCGGATTGGAGTGGCGAACCAGGCATAAGCCACCATCGAGAGAATCCAGAGATCGCGCAGAAACATCAGGCTCACCAGCCAGACCGGAACCAGCCCAATTGTGGCGAATGCCACGTAGAGCGTCACCAAAAGCAACTTGTCGGCTAGGGGATCAAGGTATGCGCCCAACGCGGATTGCCAGCCGAACCTCCGTGCGAGAAAGCCGTCGAAGGCATCGCTGAAACCGGCGACGGCCACCAGCAGCAGCGCAGCTATGCCGTGGTTGTGGACAATCGCCCAGGCAACCGCGGGCGTCAGCGCAACCCGTGCATAGGTGAGCAGGTTCGGCGGGAGTAGCCATTCGGGAGCGGCGGCTTTCATGGCGCTTTGAGCAGGGGTTAATCCGCGCTGCTGGCACTCACCAGGGACTCTGCCACATCGGACGCCAGTTGGTCAAAGCTCAGGAGTTCGTAAAGAGAGGGGTCCGACATAATCTTGTGCGTCATGGCAACGTGCAATGCGTGTCCGGCCCGTTCGGCGATGACGTGGCCAAGCAAAGGACGGCCCAGCAGGGCGAAATCCCCAATCAAATCGAGAACCTTGTGGCGGCAGGGTTCGTCCGGGAAGCGCAACCCGCCATCGTTCATCACGTCGGCTTCGGTAAAGCAAACGGCGCTTTCGAGAGAGGCGCCGCGGATGAGCCCCATGTTCCGCATGGCGTCCAGTTCCTGCGAAAAACCAAAAGTTCGTGCCGGCGCGATCTCCCGGGCATAGCCCTCTCGGGTGATTTCCATGTCAAGCGATTGCCTGCCCACCATCGGGTGATCGAAGAATACCTCGCAATTGACTGTAAGGGCATTGGCCGGAAGAATCGTGATCTTCTTGCCCCGGTCTTCCACGGAGACCGGCTTGACGATGCGCAAATACTTTCGCAACTTGCGGGTGGAACGCGTCCCCGCCTCCTGGATCATCCGGACAAACGGCAGGCCGCTGCCATCGAGGATGGGCACTTCCAGATTGTCGATATCCACGTAGACATTATCGATTCCCATGCTGGCGAATACGCTCAGCAGGTGCTCAATCGTGGAGATCAGCACGCCCTTGCGCATCAGGCTGGTGGCATAGCTCACCCGGGCCACGTACTTCCAGGCGGCCGGGATCTCGAAGCCTTCCAGATCTGTCCGGCGGAACACGACCCCTGTTCCCGCCGGTGCGGGCCGCAAGGTCATCGACACCGGTACGCCACTGTGCAGGCCTACGCCTTTGGTGGAAACCGGCTTACGGAGAGTGCATTCAAAGCGCAAGTTTGCTCCTTCCCGATCCCTTATTGTAACGGAGCCGAACTGCTTTTGGTTTCGCTAAATGATTCAAAATGAGTGACTTGATTGCATCATGGTGTGGTTGAACCGCAACACTTTGTTACGCGACGAGTACCAATGGTCGTGTAACATCCGTTACCGCACTTCGCCGGAATGATCCTGCAACTTACAGATGCAACGTTTCGCGGGGATCACCGCTTTCGGGCGGCGGTGTGGTCTGAGGATTCCACGAGTCGTTCGCGCGGGCGGCCTGGAACGCGGGTTGGCTATGATGGGGCCATGCCGCGACCCACGCTGTTTTTGGTGGATTCCTTTGGGTTCATCTTTCGGGCCTACCACGCGAGGGCGCGTTCCGCCGCGCCGCCGATGCGTAACTCCAAAGGCGTCCCCACAGAGGCTACCTACATTTTCAACAACATGATCCGCCGCTTGCGCGACCAGTACCAGCCGGATTTCATGGCTGCCGTTTTCGAAAGTGAAGGCCCGAACTTTCGGACGGAGATGTTCACCGGCTACAAGGCGAATCGCAGCGAAACCCCGCCCGATCTTCTACAGCAGATCCCCGACATCAAGCGGGTTCTCGAAGCGATGCGGGTGGCGGTGGTGGAAGCGGACGGTTTTGAGGCGGACGACGTGATTGGCACGCTCGCTCGCCTGGCGGCGGAAACGATGGACGTGATGATCGTTTCCAGCGACAAAGACATGCTGCAACTTGTCACCCCTCAGGTGCGCATGCTCAACCCGATGAAGGACGACACCATCTACGACGAAGCCGGCGTTGAGGCCTTCATGGGTGTCCGCCCCACCCAGGTGGTCGACCTGCTGGCCTTGAAGGGCGACGCGGTGGACAACATTCCCGGTGCGCCGGGCATCGGCGAAAAGGGGGCCAAGGATCTGGTGGTTGAGTACGGCTCCGTGGAAGGGGCTTTGGCGCACGCGGACGAAGTGAAGCGCAAGATGTATCGCGAAAGCCTGCAAACGCACCGGGAACAGATCTTGCTGAGCAAGGAACTGGCTCGGATTCGGGTGGATGCGCCACTCAAAGTATCGCTTGCCGATCTGGCCATGCAGCAGCCAGACCCCGCCGATTTGGAAGCGGTCTATCGGGATCTGGAGTTCGGCCGGGCGCTGCGTGAAGTGGAGGCCGCGGTTGACGAGAAGGCGCGCAACTTTCGAGAGGTGCGCACGGCGGAGGAAGCCGAACAAGTGACCGCGGAACTGATCGCCGCGGGCCGAATGGCGCTGGTCTTGCCGCCCAGACAGGAGGGAACTCTCGAAGAAACCCCGTTCTGCTACCTCGCCACGGCGCCGGGCGTAGTGCGGGCCATTTTCCCGGACCACGAACCTCTGGTGCGTCTCTGGTGGCGGGATGCGGCCATCGCAAAAGGGTTCCACGATTTGAAGCAAACCCTACTCACCCTTCCCCCCGGCTGGGGGCCGCCCGCAGGGGAAATCGACGACGTGTTTCTGATGGGGTTTCTCCTCTATGCCGACCCCGCCCTGACCAGCGTGGAAGCTCTCGCCCGGAAGCGCTTCGAGCGAGCGTCGGAGCGAAGTCTCGAAGCGGCGCCGGACCTGATACTCCGTCTCGCCGACGACATGAAGCCCGAACTTGCCATACAGCAACTGGAGGCGCCCTACCGCGAGATCGATCTCCCGCTGAGCCCTGTCTTGGCCCGCATGGAAGCAACCGGGATCCGCGTGGATACTGGCACCCTGGCGACGATTTCCACCCGCATGGAGGGGCAGATTGCGGAGCTGACGGCGCGCATCCACGAGATCGCCGGCCACGAGTTCAACATCAACTCGCCCCAGCAACTTGCCAAAGTGCTATTCGAGGAGATGAAGCTGCCCGCTCCCGTAAAGACAGGCAAAGGTAAGGTGCATTCCACCGCGGTGGACGTTCTGGAGGGGCTTGCCGTACTCCATGAGGTGGCCGGCCTGGTAATCGATTACCGTCAGTTGGCCAAACTCAAGGGGACCTATGTGGACGCCTTGCCACAGTTGATAAGGCCATCGACGGGCCGCATCCACACCAGCTTCAATCAGGCGGGGGCAGCCACGGGGAGGCTCTCTTCCTCGAATCCCAACCTGCAGAACATCCCGATCCGGACCGGGCAGGGCCGCGAAATCCGCGCCGCCTTCGTGCCGGAAGACGGCTGGTTGCTGCTCTCGGCCGATTATTCGCAAATCGAACTCCGGCTGCTGGCACATCTGTCTGAAGATCCCGTGCTGCTTTCGGCCTTCCGCAACGGGGAGGATATCCACACGCGCACCGCCGCCGAAGTTTTCGGGGTGATGGCGGAAATGGTGACGCCGGAAATGCGGCGCGGCGCCAAGGCAGTGAACTTTGGCATCGTCTATGGGCAGACCGGCTTCGGGCTGGCGGCGCAGTTGGGCATCCCCAGGAAAGAGGCGGAAGCCTACATTCGCCGGTACTTCGACCGTTACCAGGGCGTCCAGCGGTGGATTGACTCCACCATCGCCGCCGTGAGAGCCAGCGGACACACGCGCACCATGAACGGTCGAGTGAGGGCGATTCCCGATATGGATGCGCGCAACCCCAGCGCGCGCTCGTTTGCCGAACGAACCGCGGTCAACACGCCCCTCCAAGGCTCGGCGGCGGACCTCATCAAGATCGCCATGATCCGGATCGACAATCTGCTTTGCGAACGCAAGCTAGCGGCCCGCATGTTGCTACAGGTCCACGACGAACTGGTGCTGGAAGTGCCGCCGGCTGAGCGCGAGGAAGTGGCCGAACTGGTGAAGCGGGAGATGGAAGGCGTTGCCGCGCTGCGAGTGCCGCTGGTGGCCGACGTCGGCGTGGGCGCCAACTGGCGCGACGCGAAGTGATCTGCTCCCGGGGCGGCCAGGGAAGGCCGGACTGAGCGATTTATGGGAGAATGGGCGCATCCGGGGCGGGCGCCCTGGAAGCCACTGGGAGAGGACCGCGAACGCCCATGCAACAGTTCAGCCGCCGCCGCTTTCTTGCCAGTGCGGGCGCGATGGGCGCCTTGCATCTGGCCGGTCCCCCGCTTGCCCGGGCGGAAGTCCGGAGCCTCACGATTCTCCACACCAACGACATCCATGCCCGCATCTCGCCTACCCGCGAGGGGCTTGGCGGCTTAGCACATCTGGCCACCGCGATCAATCGGGAGCGCGCTAAGGCGGAGGCCAGCCTCTATCTGGAAGCCGGCGATTTTGTCCAGGGAACGCCCGTCAGTTCCATCTATGAGGGCGTGCCGGTCTACGAACTGATGAACGGCCTTCGGCCCGACGCCGTCTGCGTCGGCAACCATGAATTCGACTATGGCTGGCAGCGCATCTACGACTATCTGAAGGTGAGCCGCTACCCGATGTTCTGCGCCAATCTGGTGCATGAGCAAGGCGGGTTGCTCACTCCGCCGCCCTACATCCTGCGCGATGTGAATGGCATCCGGGTGGCGATCATAGGCCTGATGATGGAGAGCCTCGCGCAGTTAACCTACGCCTACAACTTGGGGCCATGGCGCGTTTTGCCGCTGGTGGAAACGGCCCAAAAGTATATCCGGCTGGCGAAATCCGACGGCGCGCAACTGATTGTGGGCCTGGCGCATATCTTCCCGAAAGAGGAGGAGATGCTGCTGGCGGCGCTGCCGGAAATGCACTTGATCGTCTCCGGTCACGACCATGGCGGTATGAAGACCATCCTGCGGGATGGCAACCGGATGGTGGTGCGCACAAGGCCCTTCGGGGCGGAACTTGGAAGAGTCGATCTGAAGTTCGACCTGGCCGCCAACCAGGTGATAGAACTCAACTGGGAACGCTTCCCGATTGTCGCGGCTGAGATTGCACCGGAACCTGCCGTCGCCAAAGAAGTAGCTTTCTGGGAGGCAAGGGTATCGGGCGTGGTGGACCGGGAAATCGGTGAATCGAAATCGGCCTATACCCGCTTCCAGATGAAAGATGTGGTGGAGAAGGCGATGATTGAATCGCTTGGAGTGGATTTTGCGTTCGTCAACCGGGGAGCCGTCCGGGCAGGTCTGGTGGTGGGTAAGATCCATGCCCGTGAGATCTGGGACGCCCTGCCATTCGGAAACCGGGTGGTTTTCGGGAAGATTCCGGGCAGTAGGATCCCCGAAGCGATACGGAAAACGACGACTGTAGAAGCAGACCGCATTTACACGGTCGCCACCGTAGACTATGTGGCTGCCAATCAACGGGAAATCGGCACCGAGGGCCTGGAGTTTCCCGATCCCGGGCCGTATCTGCGAGAGATGGTGATTGAATGGGTGGAGAAGCGCAAGGTTGTAGACTGAGGCACTTGCCCGGAAATGATTTCTGACGGATATAGCCCTCTCGCCCCTGGCAAGCTTGCCGCAGCGGTCACTTATCTGGAGATGACCGCGTTTCCTCCCGCCACCCCGTTCGAGCCGCCGAATGGCTTCGTTCTGCAAAGAAGAACCCAGCCGGATCCGGATTGGTATCGGGCGCTATTCCAAACCGTGGGTGCGCCTTGGCTGTGGTTCGGGCGACTGGCCATAAGCGACCCGGAACTCACGGCGATTCTATGGAATAGGGCTGTAGAGGTTTACGCTCTCACGCGTAACGGAGAAGACGTTGGGTTGCTCGAGTTGGACGGCCGAATTTCTGGTGAGATGGAATTGGCCTATCTGGGCTTGGCGCGGCAAGTAATCGGGTGCGGGGCTGGGCGCTTTCTGATGCAGTTCGCGGTGGCCCGGGCTGCCCAGTTGTCCGTAACCCGTTTTCTCGTGCATACCTGCACACTAGACCATCCAGACGCCTTGCGAATCTATATGCAGGCCGGCTTTCGCCCGTACAAGCGGGCGATTGAGGTCTTTGACGATCCGCGGTTGATTGGCCTACTTCCGCTCGATGCCGCCCCCCAGGTGCCCTTGCTGAACGGCTAGTCACCGGGGTACTATTGATCCTCAAGAAACTGCCCACGCCGGGATTTGTCCAGTTTCTTCACCAGCCGCTCGAGCCGCGCGCCTACCTTCTCATCCGGTTGCAGTTGCTCCAGACGACGGGCGTAGTACAACGAGCGCGGAATGTTGTTCAACCGGCGCTCATAGAGAATGGAAAGCGCCTCCAACGCGCGACGGTGGTGCTGGTTCGGGAAGCCAAGGATCTGCTCCAGCGCGTCTCGGGAGGCGGCGTAACGCTGAGATTTCCGTTCAAGGCCGGAGATGTCCCACAGAGTGCGTGCCAAAAGTTCCTCCGGGATATTGGTATTGATCGCTTGTCGAAAGAGGGGCAAGGCATCCTCCGGGCGCCCCGCCTGCATCAGCCAGCGGCCTAAACCGATACACTCGGCGCCGTGACGCAAGACGATGTTGGACGGGTCGGCAAATACTCCCCCTACTACAGCCGTAAGGCACGCGAGGGAGAGGATGTCCAGGGCATTGTGGGTGAACACCGGCACCAGGCTGCCCGCCTCCTGGAATCGCAGGTAATTTACGTAAAGGGAGGGAATGAGGAATCCGGGCACGTCGCCCACCCGCTCATGGCCCAGAATGCGTTCCTCGAGGTGGGTGAGTTTACAACTGTCGAAGCGCAACTTCCACAGCCGGCGGCAGGCGTGTAGCAGATCCAGGTGCGGCATTTCGCTGAAGGGAACTGGCGTGCGGGCCAGGCGGTAGCGAGTTTCAAGCAGCGGGAGATCGTAGCCTTTGCCGTTGTAGCTGACGATGGTGGAAAAGCGTCCCAGTTCCTCGGTTAGCCGGTGGAGGACGCTGCGCTCCTCAGCGGGCTCTCGAAGAAAGAACTGCCGAACCAGAAAGCCGTCCGAAGTGATGTAGCCGAGCCCAATCAGGAACGCGAAAGTTCCGGCACCCCCGGCCAATCCGTTGGTTTCCGTGTCCAGGAAAACCCATTCTTCCGCCGGTGTCGCGGGATGCTGGGGGCACAGAGGGTTGAGCAAGTTGCCCGGCAACAGCGGGAGATCGGAGAGGGCGAAGCGCCCGTGGGAGGCATCCAGATCGTAATGGGTATCCACTTCAAAATGGGCTCCAAACGGCGTCTGAACAACCCTCCCGGTGATGCAATCTTCGATCGCGCCCCTTGATCTGCGAAGAGGAAGGCCAACCTCCGCGGCGAAGGCGCGTGGGGCACTCTCGGGAAGCGAGCGCTCAAAAGATAGCTCGTCGCTCGGGCAATCCCACGGAGGCGTCTCGGCGCAACGCTGCGCTTCCTCTGGCCCTTCCCCGGCAATCGGCTTCTCCGCTGGCGCATCCATCTGTCGCGAGGTGCGCAACTCGACCCGGCGTAGTTTCTCGCGCAGCCGGTCCAACTCCTCCCGCAGGTCTCGCATGCGATTCGCCTTTTCTTTGCCAGGATAGGCGGTTTCGGTCACGGAATTCAACAAAGATCACAAATTCTCGCGAAAGCGGGGGAGGCGCCGATCCGCGGATCCCCCGTTCTCGCAGATACGAGTAGAGGCATACCGCACAAATGCCCGAAAGCGATGTCCAGGAATGATGAAAAATACAGTCACCGCCACAGAACTGAAGAGCCAGATTGACGCAATCGTCGCTCAGAAAGACGCTCTTGTCGCAGGTCTTAACGCGAATCAAAAGAGTTGGCGCCCGCAGGATGGCGCCTGGAGCATTGCCGAATGCCTTGACCACCTGAATCGAACCCTCACCGTCTATTTGCGGCCGATGCGGGTGACCTTCGAACGGGAGCGGCACAGTGCCTCCCTGCCACCCAAGGGGTTCCGGCTGGGCTTTCTCGGGCGGAAATTCGTCCAACTCCTGGAACCGCCTTACCGATTGAAAGTAAAGGCACCCAAGAGCGTAGTCCCGCCCTCGAACATTGACCCCTTTGAGGTAGAGGCGGAGTTCAACCGGCTGCGTTTGGATCTCCGAGGCTTCCTGCTGGAGGCGAGCGGGGTGGATATGGGTGGGATTCGCTTCGCCTCCCCGATGGCCTCCATGCTGAAGCTCAATCTTGCCGAGGGATGCGCCATCGCATTGGCCCATGACCGTCGCCATCTCTGGCAGGCCGAGAACGTGCGTAATCACCCCCTGTTCCCCGCGAGCAGGGAGGATCATGCGGAATCCGTCACTTAGCTGCACCCGGGTTGGATTGACTCCGCGGCTGAGTTTCGAAAGAGTGGAGGCAGCACGGAGATCGCCATGAATTTGCTCTCACCACAGACCGCAAAGGACGCTTTCGAGGAACCGAGGCTGGAAATGGTGCGCACGCAGCTACAGATGCGCGGCATCAAGAAAGCCGAAGTGCTCGCGGCGATGCGGCGCGTGCCCAGGGAACGATTCGTGCCCGAATCCGCACGCTCGTTTGCCTACGAAGACCGCGCGTTTGGAATCGGCTATCGAGCGACGATCTCGCAACCCTACATCGTCGCTCTGATGACGGAACTGCTGGACGTCAAGCCTTGGCACAAGGTGCTTGAGATCGGCACTGGCTCGGGCTACCAGGCTGCGGTATTGAACGAATTGGCGAAGGAAGTCTATTCGATCGAGATTGTGCCGGAACTGGCGGAGAAAGCGAAGAGCGCGTTGCGGGAGATGGGGTTCGGCAAAGTTACCGTCCGCGCTGGTGACGGGTATCTTGGCTGGCCGGAACAGGCCCCGTTTGAGCGGATCATCATCACGGCAGCGCCGCCACGGATCCCGCAGACACTGGTGGATCAGCTTGCCCCCGGCGGGAGGCTGGTAGCCCCGGAAGGGGAGTCCCCGGAAGCGCAGCAGTTGGTGATTCTGGATAAGGACAGCCGCGGGCGGATGACCCGCACCGTTTCGATCCCGGTGGTCTTTGTGCCGATGGTGCCCCAGGTGCCGGACACAAGAAACTGAGTTGCCGCGTCTGGCCCGGCGCGCCTACTGCCTCTTTAGCTCGGCGGAGAGGATCTCCAATGCGCGCTGGATGCCGCTATCGAGTTCGGTTTCCACCTTCTCCCCGTATTCCACGCCCAGCCCCTGATTCAGGATCTCCGTCTTCAATCGAATGCGCACGTAGTCTGAGTTCGCGGTCCACATCGAGAGCGGCGGACGGATGTTGCGTTGCGAAAGAAAATACTGGAAATCGTCGAGGATCGCGCCGTCGACGGCAAATTCTTCGGTGAGTTTGCCGGGCGCTTTAGCATGCGATCGCAGATACTCCGTGGCGAACGACGCGAAGGAGCCAGTGCCTTCGAGAACATAACGAAACTGATTGGTGGGGAGGGGCCGCACCTCCTCATCGGGCGCGATGCCGCCCGCGGGATTCACCGGAGCATTTCCAGGGTTCTCCGCATCGGTGCCGGGCTGAAGTTTGACCTGGCTGCCCGTGAGGGGGCGCTGGATACTATGGCCCGACGGTGTGAAATAGTAGGCCGTGGTGAGGGCAAGCGCGGTGCCCATGGACATCGGCAACACCTGCTGCACCAGGCCCTTGCCGTAACTGCGTTCTCCCAAGAGAGTGGCGCGCCGATGGTCCCTGAGGGCGCCCGCGACAATCTCCGCCGCGCTCGCGGTCTGGCCGTTAATCAGGACTACCACGGGAAAGCCGTAGGGTTTCGCGGATGCCGGAACCCGTTCCACAACCGGAGCCTGGGCGCGGCCGCGAGCCGAAATGATCACAGAGTTGGGTGGCAACAAGAACGAACTCACGTCGAACGCGGCATCGATTACACCCCCGCGATTCTCCCGGAGATCGAGGATCAAGCCGCTCACCTGGTCGCCGCCGAGGTTCTCCAGCGCGTCGCGGAACTGGCGGGCCGTCTCCCCTTCGAACGACTTGATGCGGATGTAGGCGATCCCATCGCGGAGTAAAAAGGCGCGGTCTACGGAACGGGAGTCCATCTCCTGCGGGGTGAGCGTGAACTGCAAGGGCCGGACGCTGCCCGGCCGTCTCACCACGACACTCACGGGTCCCTGCCGTGCTTCGCCCAGCAATTGCAGGATCTGCTGGTCGTCCAGTGCCTGGATGAGGTAATTGTTGCAATGGCAACTGAACTCGCCCGCCCGGCTCCAGTCCCTGCTCGCGGCGATTGGTGTTGCGGCAAGCACCTGGAGCACGGTCACCCTGCCGGGGAGGATCGAGACAATACTGCCGAAGCCTTTCTCGCGGGATGTCTGCATCTCTCGCAATTGCGCGAAGCGGTCTGGGGTAAGGAAGGCAGAAAAGGGATCGAGGGCACGGATAGCACCGGGCAATGCGCCCTCGAAAATGGCGAACTCGGGGTTTACGGGGTCGGCGGCGTTGGCTTCGAGTTGCGCATAGACCTTGGTGAATAGGCGCAGGACATCGTCGACGCTCTGCTGAGCTGGCGCGGCCAAGCCCAGTGCGAGAAGCAGAAGGGCGAGCTGGACGACGAAGCGAAATGGAACAGTCGCGGGCTGGCGCTTCACCCGGCCCGTGCCTGAAATCAAACGGACCATGACGCTACCGGGCAAACGTGAGAGCCTTTCGCCGCTGATGCCGATCAACGGCCAAACCAATCAGCCGCCGCAGCAGGTCCGGGTAGGCCAAACCGCTGGCCTCCCACATCTTGCCGTACATGCTGATGGGCGTAAATCCTGGAATGGTATTCACTTCATTCAGATAGACGTTGCCGGTGCTCCGTTCCCGAAAAAAATCCACCCGCGCCATCCCTTCCACATTGAGTGCCTCCCCGGCACGAACGGCGAGTTGCTGCACCAATACCTGGTCTTCGGCTGAGATCTGGGCGGGAATCAGTGTCTGCGCGTTGCCGTTCAGATACTTGTCTTCGTAGTCGTAGAACTCCTTCCCCGGCACGATTTCACCCACGATCGAAGCCTCAATCCGCTCGTTGCCCAGGATCGAACATTCCAATTCCTGCCCTGAAATCGCACGCTCCACCAATAGCGCATCGTCAAAGCGGGCGGCCGTGCGAATCGCTTCCCGAAGCTCTGCCGCGTTGCTTGCTTTCGAGATTCCAACCGACGAACCCAGATTTGCCGGCTTTACAAAGCAGGGATAACCCAGGCGTTCTTCCACTTGCCGCAACAACTCATCGGCGGATTGCCACGTTCTGCTCCCAACATAATCCACCACCGGAATGCCGCGTGATGCACAAATCCGCTTGGTGTAGGTCTTGTGCATGCAAGCCGAACTCGCCAGCACTCCCGCGCCCACATAGGGAAGATCCGCTAATTCGAGCAAACCTTGGATGGTTCCATCCTCGCCAAAGGTGCCGTGGAGGACTGGAAAAACAACGTCGATACCTGGGTTAGCGCCAGGCTGGGGAAGCAGCGGCCCCGGGTTCCACCCGCCATGCTTGTCGATGAAATAGGGAATCACCTCAAAGCACGCGGGATCCAAAGCGTCCATCACGGACCGCGCGGAAAGCAACGATACGTCGTGCTCGCCACTGCGCCCGCCGAATAGCACTGCCACTCTTCGTTTCATAGACTTGGCGACTCAAACAGCATCTTTTAGTGTGCCATATCGCATTCAGCCGCTCGACTGGAATCGAAGCGGCCACCAAAGAATCTGCGGGAAAGGGAAGATCCGTAGCGGATTCGGACGGTTGCGCTACATTGAAAAGGCGGAACCGGACCTGCCGCGGACCGCATCCGAGGAGACCTTTATGATTGCCCGCTACACCCGCCCGGCGATGGGCGCCATCTGGAGCGACGAGAACAAATACCGCTGCTGGCTTGCCGTGGAACTTGCTGCAACCGAGGTTCTTTCCCAAATGGGAGTAGTTCCAGCCGAAGCGGCGCAAAAGCTGCGAGAGCATGCCGATATCGACGTCGAGCGCATCCAGGAGATCGAAGCCGAAGTCAAGCATGACGTAATCGCGTTTACTACATGCGTAGCGGAGAAAATGGCGGAAGCCGGTTTCGCGGGCGAATCGCGCTGGCTGCATTACGGACTCACTTCGAACGATGTCGTCGATACCGCGCAGTCGCTTCAGTTGAAGCAGGCGAGTTCCATACTGCGTGAGGATCTGAAGGCGTTGATCGAAATCCTGCGGGTGAGGGCGCACGAATTCGAAGACACCATCCAAATCGGCCGCACGCACGGCGTTCATGCGGAGCCAATCACCTTCGGGTTGAAACTTGCCCTCTGGTACGACGAAGCGGTCCGCAATCTAGGTCGGCTGGAGGCGGTTGCCGAAGAATTACGGCTTGGGAAGCTCTCCGGAGCAGTGGGCACTTTCGGCCATATCAGCCCGGAATCGGAGGTTCTGATTTGTGAGCGGCTGGATCTGGCGCCAGCTCCAATTAGCTCTCAAGTGATCTCTCGGGATCGGCACGCTCACTTTGTCTGCGTTTTGGCGCTGATCGCCTCGCTCTGCGAGAAGATCGCCCTGGAGGTGAGGCACCTGCAACGAACGGAAGTCCGGGAGGCCGAGGAAGGATTTGGAAAGAAGCAGAAGGGCAGCTCCGCGATGCCGCACAAGCGAAACCCGGTAACCAGCGAGCAGATCTGCGGACTTGCCCGGGTGGTTAGGGCCAATGCGCAGGCCTCGTTTGAAAATAATGCCCTTTGGCATGAACGCGATATCTCCCATTCTTCGGTAGAACGGGTCATTCTGCCGGATTCGACTATCCTGGTTGACTATTTGCTAGAGAAAACGGTTTTCCTGGTGCGCGACCTGACGGTCTTCCCGGAGCGAATGCGCCGCAACCTGGAAAGCACCCGCGGCCTGGTCTTCTCCGGTCAACTGCTGCTGGACCTCACTGAGGCGGGCATGCTTCGGGAAGAGGCATATCGGATCGTACAGTCGTAAAGCAATGGAAGCATGGCACGAAGAAGGGGACTTCGAAAGGAGCGTGAGGGATTCTGCCGAGATAGTTAGCATTCTTTCTAAGGAAAAGTTAGACCAAGCGTTCTCGGCGGACCGGCAACTACGGAATTTGAAAATAATCTTTTCAAGGGTATTTCAAAATTAGAAAATTGACGGATAATCGAATTCAGGCAGCCGCTAGTCCGCATCCAAAGGGACAGCATATCCGTCCAGTACTAGAACAAAGGTACTGCGAACGAAGAAGCCCTACCCAAGTAGTACCGCGACGTGGGAGTTGAGCCAGAGACCTGTGAACGGGTCATGCTCTCGTATGCGATTTCCAATGGGAGATCGTTGCGATCAACTAAACGCCGGAATGAACAGCTCCGCTCCGGAGCTTCTCAGGAAGATTTTTAAGGTCACTATGCCCCAGAACCGTTTTGAAATCCCTCACCCATCCGCCACGGCGCTGGCGAGAATTCTGTTGATCGATGGAGACGCTACCAGCCGGATGACGGTGAAAGCGGTGCTCGAAGCCGGCGGGTATGACGTCAGTAGTGCAACTACAACTGTCCACGCAATGGAGCTGCTCGACGAAAGTAGTTTCGAACTCGTGCTCTGCCATGCGAAATGTACCGCCCCGGAAATCGATCCGGCGGTCCTCTCCTATGCAAGGTTTCAGGATTACGAGCCTGCCACCGCCTTGTTGCACACCGTCCACTGCTCTTCAGAAGTGGATGATGACGGCGTCGTTCGCCCGGAAATCCTGGTTGAACCGCAGAACATCCCAGACCTTCTTGAGCATGTCGCCGATTTGATTGGCAGCCGCGCGCTGAGTTTGCTCGACCGCGAATTTCAACCCGGCGGAACGATCTGCTGACAGACCGGCAAACTCTGTATTCGCAAACTCTGTATTCACTGTGCGGGGGTTGAGTGGCCGGGCTCGTCCCAGATCAACTCTTCCACAAGATGCTCAAAGGCATCCAATCCGCCAGCGAGGAAGTGGTCCTGAGCTTCCACCTGATACAGCACCTTGGGTTCGGGTAATCCCTCCACCATCCGCGTTAGCGAATCCATTGGACCGAACTCATCGTTCGTGCTCTGAATAAAAATCTTCTCCCTCATGCAGACGTGAAGCGCCCCCAGATCCGGCCAGCGCGTCGGGTATCCCACGGCTATCAGCCGCTTCGCTTCCACTTCCGCGTCGCAGCCCAATCGCAGGATGATGCGCGAACCGAATGAGAAGCCAGCCAGGCTGTAGGGCAAATCCGGATAGCGGTCGCGAAGAAGATGGAGCGCGGCACGGGCGTCTTCCAATTCTCCGTGGCCGTGGTCGTATTCGCCCTCACTCAGATTCACTCCGCGGAAGTTGAAGCGCAGCACAACGGCGCCGGTCCGCCGCAGGCCTCGGGCCAGCCGGTAGACCACCTTGTTGTGCATCGTGCCCCCGTGGAGGGGATGGGGGTGGCAGACCAGCACAGCATGGACCGGCTCCCCGGATGCGGGCTCTTCGAGCAGCGCTTCCAGCCGCCCGGCAGGCCCGGAAATCATCAACGATTCAATGGTGCGAGACATGCTCTTCGAGTGAAACCTCCCACTGGTCGCGAGCGGAAACTCAAATCCTTGAAACCGCGCGGAGCCCAGAGCGATATCTCTTGATAGTAAGCTGAAAAGCAGGGGGAAATGCCGTGTTCCGCTTCGCCACCGTTTTGTTCGCCACTCTATTTCTGCTGTCTGCCGCATACGCGCAGGGAAACACCAAGGAAGTCTACCAGCGGGATACCAACCCGGATTTCTTCAAAAAACTGCCTGACATCAACCCGAAGGACGTCCCCAACCGGGAGATCGGCGGAGTGGTGCGGGATGCCTATGACAATCCGGTCAAGGGCGCGATTGTCACCCTCACCAACATGAAGACCAAGGCCGCGCGCTCCTTCGTCACCAAAGAGGACGGACGTTATGCGTTTGACCGGGTGATCAAGGCAGACGATTACGAGGTGCGTGCGCGCTTCCGTGGCCGAGACTCGGATACCAAGAAGCTCACCACCTACGACCCTCGTAACAAGCCGGTGCTAAATCTGCGCTTCGACAAGTCGATCGACGAGCCCGAGGAAGAAGCGCCGTCCAAGAGCGCCGCGGCGAAGAAGCCCGCACCCTAAGCGCCCGTCGAAGCGGTCGGTTGTCAGAAAATGCGGGAGGCGAACGTGACTAGATTGCGCCGCCAAACCATCCAGGTATGGGCGCCCGGCGTTTCCACGAACTCGTGCTTGACGTTCTGCTCTTTCAGCCAGCCCGCGAACTTACGGTTGATGCCGAGCAAGCGGTCGTCCACGCCGCAGGCAATGTAGAGGGTGCTGAGATGCTCATTGAGGCTTTCATCCACCTTCGGAAATAGCGGCGCAAAGTCCTGGGGTAGACCGCCAAAGGAAAAGGCGCCCACGTGCTCAAAGCGATCCGGGTTGTTCAAAGCGGTCAATAACGTCTCCGCACCACCCATCGATAGGCCTGCCAGCGCCCGCGATTTCTTGTCTGTTGCAACACGATAGGCGGTTTCAACCTGGGGAATCACTTCCTCCAACAGCGCCGTCCGGAAGCGGCCAAAATTCTTTTCCATCATCTTCGGGTCGCGGAAAGCGTTGCGCGGATCGCGGATCACATCCATCGTGCCGTAGCCCAGCGGCATCACCACCAGCATCGGTTTCGCTTTCTTCGCGGCGATGAGATTGTCGAGAATCACGTGTGCCTGGCCAACCACGCTCCAGCCGCTGGCGTCGTCGCTATACCCGTGCAGCAGGTAGAGCACGGGGTAGCGCGTATCGCCCGTAGAGTTGTAGCCGGGGGGAGTATAGACATAGAAATCGCGGCTATCCTGCGCGGCCGCGGATTTGTAAAAGTGGTGGTGGAGCGCTCCTTTGGGCACGTCGCGCGGCTCCCAGGGAAGGGCCTCGGCACCTGGAACATGAACCATGTTGGAGAGGTTTAGCAGGTTCGTTTTCATCCAGGAGTTCCCGGGATCGATCAACGAAACACCATCGACGACAAAGGTGTAGCCGTAGATGTCCGGCTCCCAGGCCTCCGACGTGAGGGTCCAGATGCCGTCGTCGCCCTTTTGCATGGCGATTCGCGCCGCGCCTTCCCGGGCCACAAAAACCTCTTTGGCGTTGGGCGCCTTCAGACGAAAGGTGACGCGCCGGTCAGCGTGTACTTCCGGCGATAACATCGGCGCCTGGAACTGGGCGACTGCGGAGCCGGAGAGGCCCAGCAAGATAGCAACAGCAAGAAAGACTGGAAAACGCATGGGACCTCCCCGTGCGGGCGACGCTTCGGGCATTGGCCGACAACGCAACCCGATCTGCAACCAACGCGAGTATATCCCAAGCGAACGTCAAGGACGGATTCGGCTATCGCGGCCTCGCAAACGCTCGGCGATGTGCGCATCCACCACCCTCCCCAGCGTCGTCAGCGGGACGGAGCCATTCTCCAACAATGCGTCGTGAAACGCCCGAATATCGAAATCCTGGCCCAGTTCCTTTTCGGCCTTCGCACGCAGGTCGCGGATGGCGATCTCACCCATCTTGTAAGCCAGCGCCTGCCCGGGCCAGGAGATATAGCGATCCGTTTCCGTCGTGCATTCGTGGATGGGCAGGGCTGTGTTTTCGGCGAGGTAGTCAATCACCTGCTGGCGTGTCCATCCCCTCGCGTGGACCCCCGTGTCCACCACCAGCCGGCAGGCGCGCCACATCTCGTAGGTTAGGCGGCCGAACTCAGAGTAAGGATCCTGATAAAAGCCCGCCTCCTTGCCCAGCAATTCCGAATAAAGTCCCCAGCCTTCTCCAAAGGCGGAGGAATAGACGAAGCGCCGAAACGCAGGCAGGCCTTCGAGCTCGGCGGCCAGGGCGATCTGCAAGTGGTGCCCGGGCACCGCCTCGTGCAACGTGAGCGCCTCCTGCGTATACAGCGGACGGGTCTCAAGAGCATAGGTGTTCACCCAATAAATGCCTGGCTTAGTGCCTCCATAGGGCGCGGGGACGTAGCGTCCGCCGGTATATTTGGGGGCGATGGCGGCGGGCACGGCTTCGACGGTGTAGGGCTGCCGGGGAAGCCGCCCGAAGAAAGCGGGAAGCTGGCCGTCCATGCGTTTTGCAATCCATGCAGCGCGCTGCAACAGCTCTTCCGGCGTCTTGGCGTAGAAGCGGCGATCCGTACGAAGAAAGCGCAAGAAGCCGGCGAACGAGCCGCGGAAGCCGGTGCCACGGATGACACCCTCCATTTCCTTCCGGATGCGCGCTACTTCGCGCAGTCCGGTCTCGTGAATCTCCTCCGGTGTGGCGGGGAGGGTGGTGAAGTAGCGCAGTTCTCTGGCGTAGAAATCGCGCCCGTTGGGAAGGTCGTAGGCGGCCAGGGTCTTGCGGCAACCGGGGAGATACTGTTTCACGAAGAATTCATGGAGCCTGCGATAGCCGGGCAGCACCGCTTCCATGATCGCCCGCTCGCCCTCGAAGCGCAGGCGTTCGCGGTCCGCTGCTGGCACTCCAGTGGGGAAACCCATGAAGGCGCCATGGAAGACGCTCTCCTCCGGTCGATCGACGATGTGCGCGGCGATCGTTCGCTCATAGCCCTGCATGGTGATGGAAGGTGGCGTGAACCCGCGCTTCAGCCCTTCGCCCAGCAGTTCCACCATGCCATCGACTGCATCCGGCCAGGCGCGCAGGCGGGCGATGAGATTCTCATAGTCCTTCGTCGTCCGAAGAGGAACTTCTTCAGCCAGGCGGGCAAAGTAAATATGGAAGCCCGAATCCGAGTTCACCGGCATCAGGTAGCCGCCGGCTTCGTAGGAATCCACGTTCCGCTCCAGCTCCAGCCGGAACACATCGTAGCTAATGCGATCCGGGTTTGAGAGGCTTTCCGCGGGGATCGTATCGAGCTCCCCAAGCAGCGCCTTGTAAAAGCCGTAAGAGCGCTTGGCGGCTGCCAGGCCGAAGTCGGGCAATCGGTCGTTCCACTCCATGCGGCCAACGGAGGTGGCAAAGAGCGGATTCTCGCGCAAGCGAAACTCCCATTCTTTCTCAAACAGTGCGTGAAGGGGTGCAAAGCTGTTGTTTGGGGAACGATCGGAAGCGTTGCGCTGGCAGCCGATGTGGAACGCGAGAAAGGCAACGACAATCAGGGAGAGGATGGGCTTGTAAATTCGCATTTTATGGAATTGTGCGGAGCTGCCTGAATCCATTTTTAGCGGGTTCCCCGATTCTCAAACAGCATCACGTTGCCGGTGGACGCGCCGGAACAGGCAATGTCGGGGCGGCCGTCCCCGGTGAGGTCGGCTATCTTGCAGTCGGCGCCAGCCACCCCGCCTTCGTCGATGATGGAGCGTGTCCATTGCCTGCCTGGAGCGTCCTGGGCCTGGTAGACGCTTATCCGAAAGCCCTTGCCGCGAAAGCCGCCGACAATCTCATCGTTGCCATCGCCATCGAGATCCGCCACAGCGAGCGCGTGGCCGTTCGTCATTTCTTCCTCAAGCACGACACGTCTCCATTCGCCGCCTTCTTCCAGATACACCGCCACCTGATTTCCGTGCCACGGCTCAATGGTGGCCAGAAAGCGTCGTTTGCCGAGGTAGCCCATCTTCACTTCGCTGCTGCCACAAAGCGGGCAGGGCTGCGGATTGCCGCGCCCCACCAGCACATGCTTCCAGGCGCCGCTGGGGTGAGGCTCAAGACGATGAATGCCATCGAAGCTGGCGGTGAGCAATAGCCACTCGCCCGTCCGCCATTCCACTGGAGCGATGCTATGCAGAACGCCGCGCAACTCACTGGAGATAGCCATCCGCTCCCACTCGCCAGGGCGGTATGCGTAGATGGGAGCGATGCCGGCGTAGTCTGGTGCGTAGCTGCCTTCCCCAACTAGCGGCGCGACTAGCAGCCACGGCGCTTTGCCTTTTTCCACCGGAATCCAGCGGAGGCGATGTGCCGTGGGGACACGGTCGATCTCTCGCTTCTTCCAAGGCTGCCGCGGGTCGCCATCGTGTTCCAGCAAGAGCACATTGCCTTCGCTGCGGTCCGGGTTCGTTTCGAAGTGGTGGGCGAGTGCGATCTCCGGGATGCCGTCGCCGTCTAGGTCCTGGCACTCGAGGTTGATCACTCGCGGAACCTTGCTTGCCAGCACATGGCGCTGCCAACCAGGGCTCTCGTACCAGGCCAGTTCCGTGGAGCGCTCATCGACCACGATCACGTCGAGTTTGCCGTCGCGGTTGAGATCGGCGAGCACAAGCTGGTAGCCCATCTGCAGACCGGAAACGATATTGGTGGCATGAAAGCCCGGAATCTCGGCGGCACTCAACAGGCTCGCCAGCATGATGGAGAGAAAGGCGCAACGTTGCATAACAACGGAAGTCTACTGCAAGATCCGCTCTCTCGAAAAGCGGGCCGGCCGCGACGTCTGATTCGGGCCGGATACGAAACGCCGCACAAAAAGCTCCCCACAAGCTGCCAGCGTGCCGCCTGCTCTGGTAGCATTCGCCTATGCTTCCTGCTTCACAGTCTGTGTTCCCGCGCCGTGCATTCGGCGCTTTCCTGGTGCTGCTTCTCTCCGTCTCCCTTTCCGCGGCGTCGTGGTGCGATATCGCGGGCGCTAGTTTCCACCCGCTCACCACTGCGGAACGCAGCCACGGATGGGTGGCTCTGTTCGATGGATCGAACGCCCAGGCCTGGCGCGAGTTTCATGGCACCGCTCTCCCCGCCGCGGGTTGGACCATCGAAAAAGGGACCCTCATCCACAGCGAAGGGGATGGACGCAACGGGCGCGCAGGGGGAGATATGATCAGCCGCGAGGCCTACAGTAACTTTGAATTTGCCGCCGACTGGTGCCTTCAACCGGGGGGCAATAGCGGCATCAAATACCTGGTGGTGGAAGCCAACACGCCGCCTGCAGGGCGTTCGGCATTCGGCCTGGAGTATCAATTGATCGATGACCAGGCACACCCCGACGCCAAGCAGGATAACCGCAAGACCGCCGGCGTCTATGACGTTGCCGCTCCTGGGGCGAAGAAGCTACACCCGGCCGGCCAATGGAATCACTTGCGGATCGTGGTGAACAACGGCCAGGTCGAGCAATGGCTGAATGGGGAGAAGGTGCTGGCGTTTGCCCTGGACTCGCAGCAATTCAAGGATTGGGTGGCCGCCAGCAAGTACAAGACCGATGCGCGATACGGGGCCTCGCGGGAAGGCCATATCGTGCTGCAGGAGCACGGCAGCGGCGTCGCTTTTCGCAACATCAAGGTGCGGCGCATTCCCTAGATTGGTTGCGGCGGGTGTTCGGGCGGCCTGCGCGCCATCAGCCCAGGCCGGCCTTGGCGCGCATTTCCTTAAGCTTGCTCATGTCGCTCTTCAGCATGGCCACCACCCGGTCGCGCGGCAGGTCGAGTTGTTTGCGCCCGGTCGCGGCAGCGCCAAGTTCTTCATATTCCAGATGCAACTGCAATGGCATGGGCACCTTCGATTCCTTGAGGATGGCGAAGTAGCCCGGCCAATTCACCATTCCCTCGCCAAGCGGACACCAACGGGGACGCCACTCGCCCTTGGCGTTCTTAGCAATACG